>JAJYJM010000013.1:23425-53567 GCA_021789495.1 Nitrospirota bacterium | reverse complement strand
CCGTATATCCGTAGAAAATCACTTCATCGGCGACGAGCATATAGACAGGAACGGGCGGGAGGGCAATCCTGGGTTCAAGCCTCCTTTCAATTTCGCACAAGCGCTTAATATCTCCTTTCATCGAACCGGTCTAAATTTTACTCCTGAAACGGCGGTAGATTCTATACCACGCAAATATGGGAAAGTCAATATCTCTTTTCATAATAAATATTATTCCTTATTAAAAAAACCGGATGATTTTTAATACTTTGTCTGTAGCCGGGCTTTACTTGCGGCGGGAAATCCTTTATAATCCGTAATTCCGGATTGGTTTTTTATATTCCACCCCGCCCGCGAGGGGAGAGGACTTTTTTTACGGAGGAGCGATGGAAAGCTTGAGGGGCAAAGGCGCCTTGGTAACCGGCGCAAGCAGGGGCATCGGCAAGGCCATCGCCGCCGCGCTTGCAAAGGAGGGTATGAACCTCGTGCTGGCGGCGAGGGGCAGAGGCGAGATAAACGAGCTTTGCGCGGAGCTTATGGAGACCTACAGCATCCGGGCATACCCCGTGGTATGCGACGTCTCGAAGCAGGCCGACCTGGAGAGACTGGCTGCGGAAGGCGTCGAGAAGCTGGGGCGCGTGGACGCGCTCATAAATAATGCGGGTGTATCGAGCCAGCACCTCTTCCATAAGCAGCCGATTGAGGACATACCGAAGCTGATGCAGACGAACTTCTTCGGATACGTAATGCTCACGCGCCTGCTGATTAACCACATGGTGGAAAACGGCGGAGGGAGCATCGTGAATATCGTCTCCGGCTCGACGCTCGTGGACCCGCCGCCCAGGACGTTCATAGTATACAGTTCTCTGAAATGGGCGCTCAGGGCGTTCACGAAGGGGCTATTCTGGGAGATGCGCGATTACAACATCAAGGTCACCTCGCTCCTCCCCGGAGTTACGGACACGTCCCTCACGGGCAATCTCGACCCGAAAACCATAGAACCCTCGCGGCTTATGACAACCGAGGCTATCGAAAGGGCCGTCGTATTCGCCCTCACCGTGCCCAGGAACGTATGCCCATTGGAAATCTCCGTCATAAACCAGCAGACGCCCTGGAAGATGCCGGTAATACCTTACAGACAGGAGCACCCTAAGTAATGAAAGCAGAAAGCATGAGAAACATCGCCATCATTGCGCACGTAGACCACGGCAAGACCACCCTCGTGGACGCCATGCTGAGACAGAGCGGGATATTCAGGGATAACCAGTCCGTCGCCGAACGCGTCATGGACAGCATGGACCTCGAACGCGAGAAGGGCATAACGATAATGGCGAAGAACACAGCCGTCCATTATAACGGCGTGAAGATAAACATCGTGGATACGCCGGGGCATACGGACTTCGGCGGCGAGGTGGAACGGACGCTGAAGATGGTTGACGGCGTGATGCTCCTTGTGGACGCCTCCGAAGGCCCGCTCCCGCAGACGAGGTTCGTGCTGAAAAAAGCCCTCGAAGCCGGGCTGCCTCCGATACTTGTCATAAACAAAATAGACAGGCCGGATTCCCGCATACAGGAGGTATTAAACGAGGTATACGACCTCTTCATAGACCTGGACGCCGCGGAGGGCCAGCTCGACTTCCCGGTGTTATACACCAATGCAAAGGCCGGAATCGCAAAGACCTCGCCTGACGGCGGCGGGGAGGACTTAAGGCCGCTCTTCGACGAGATAATCAAAACAATTCCCGCGCCGCAGGGCGATGCGGAAGATACCCTGCGGATGCAGGTGGCGTCCATAGACTACTCCGATTATGTCGGCAGGCTGGGTATCGGCAGGATATTCTCCGGGACGCTGAAAAAAGGCGCGCAGATCGCCCTGTGCAAGCTGGACGGCTCTGCCGTGCCTGGAAAGATTACCGCGCTTTATACCTATAACGGCCTTTCAAGGATGGACTCCGACGAGGCGTATGCCGGAGACATTGTCGCCGTCGCGGGGGTGGAGGGATTCACAATCGGAGAGACAATCTCGGCGCTCGACAACCCGCAGCCGCTTCCGCCCATTACCGTAGACGAGCCTACGCTTTCCATGAACTTCTCCGTGAACAACTCTCCGTTCGCCGGCAGGGAGGGGAAGTTCGTCACGAGCCGGAACTTAAAGGAGCGCCTGGAGAAGGAGATTCTCTACAACGTCAGCATACGCGTCGAGCCGACTGACAGCACGGACACGTTCAAGGTATCGGGAAGGGGCGAGCTTCAGCTTGCAATACTCATCGAGACCATGCGCAGGGAAGGGTTCGAGCTTGCCGTGTCGAGGCCGGAGATAATCGAAAAGACCATCGACGAGGTTCGCTCGGAGCCTTACGAACTGCTGCTTGTGGACGCGCCGGAGGAGCATATCGGCGTGATAACCCAGAAGCTTGGGACAAGGCGCGGCAAGATGATGAAGATGGTGAACCACGGCACGGGCCGCGTGCGCATGGAGTTCGAGATACCCTCGCGCGGACTGATTGGCTTTCGCTCCGAATTCCTCTCCGACACGCGCGGCACGGGGATATTGAACACGCTCTTCCTGGGCTACCGCCCGTGGTCGGGAGAGATTTCCGGGCGCTCCACGGGAGCGCTCATAGCGGACAGGCGAGGCAAGGCCACGGGTTACGCGATATTCAACCTCCAGCCAAGGGGGGAGATATTCATAGACCCCGGCACGGAGGTCTACGAAGGCATGATAATCGGCGAGAACGCCCGCGAGGACGACATGGGCGTGAACGTGACAAAAGAGAAGAAGCTGACGAACATGCGCGCCTCCGGCTCCGACGAGGCCCTCCGCATAATACCGCCCCGTAAGATGAGCCTGGAGCAGGCGCTTGAGTTCCTGCGGGACGACGAGCTGGTGGAGGTTACGCCGGTATCGATACGCCTCAGGAAGAAGAAGGTGGACAAGAAGATCCTGGCGAGATTCTGAAATTTATTTCATTACCTTCAGTGCTTCGAGCTTCTCCTGAAGGAAGTGCTGGAAATAGCCGTCGTACCTCTTCTGAAGCTCAGGCATCTTCCAGTCCTCGTCCGTGATAACGTCCCGGCAGTTGTCCGAGCCGCAGTAGCATTTGAGCCTGTACGGCTCCGCGCCTTCGGCGGCGTGCAGTATGGTCGCGTAGTCGATGCATATCTCTTCGCCGGCGTCAATGTCGCGCATGGCCACGAGAAATATCTGGCCCTTGTAGCCGGCGTTCGGGTCGCAGGAGTGGTTGATGAAGGCGTCGTCTTCTTCGGAGTAAAGGACGAGGTTTTCCGTAACGGGGAGGCCGTAGTCGTTGTACGGCGGCGAGAGTTTCGTCTCTTCTTCGCGGGTAATAAACCACCCGCCATGTATCATCAGCAGTTCGTCTTTATCTATGCCTTCGGTTGCAAAATTCCCTTTCCCGCAGTGCGGAGTCTCCCGCACTACGAGCTTCGGGTTAATCCAGCAGAATTTTTTCATGGAAGAATGATATACACCAAAAAAATATCAATTTCCACAAAAAAATTTAAAAATTAAATCCCCGGTCGGCGACGTGGCGCCTGCCTGGCTTGGGGAGGGAGGCAAAGCGCGTTGTGTGCGGCTGGCCGGGGAATTCTATGCCGCCTGTTTCCAGTCCCCGATATCTCCTTTGCCCTCTATGAGAACTTCGACCTCCGTTATGCTGTCGCACGGGATGCGAAGCCCGCTCATAAACGCCTCATGTATTTCCCTTATCAAATCGCGGTTTAAGCCTGAGAAGACATGGCGCTCGGAGATGAACGTCCGCATGTTGTTTCCCATAGCGCCCCTCCTGCTTAAAATATACATTCCAAGGCCGGTTTGGTCAAGGAATCGGGCGGTTTTAACGGGTGACGCGGAGCATTTTATCCCCGCATGGGATGAATGTGAAGGGGACTTTCAGCCGCCTGGCTGTAATACCTTGCGGTTCAGGTTAAATATTTTTGAGTATTCCCTGAATGTGCGGCCTATGAAAGCGATGCGGTTCAAGTCCATTGTCGTTTTCATAGCGCGATTCCTTCCAGCGTTTCTCGAATTTCTTCTCCCAGCCTCTCGCAGGCCCTACGCGAGTTCCTGCCGAGTTGTATCAGTGCGGTAATGCGGGCGGGATGCGCCAATAGATAAAAAATGAGCCGCATCAGTCTTATTTTCCCGTCGTTCATAAATAGATTGAAGTCTACCGGCAGGTCTTCGTCCAAGGTGTCGGATATGGCGCGAATCGAGATGAACGGGATGCCCGCCTCGGTGCAGGCGCGGCCCGCGCCGCCGGACTCCATGTCGAGCGCGACGGCCCCGGTCGCCTCGGCCAGTTTCTTTTTTTCGGCTGAGGTTATTATGGTTTTGGAGACCGAGACGAACTTCCCGGCGCGGCGCTTGATTCTGGAGAGCGATTTAATCAGGCTGGGGTCGCAGGGATAGATACTACCGGACGACGTCTCGATTATTGCCGTCGCAGCGACAATATCACCGGGAGCCAGTTCCGGAAGGAGCGCCGCCGACAGGCCCACGGAGACATACGCCCGCGCATCCGGATAAAGCGAGAGCATTTTTTTCACCGTCCCGCAGGCATTGTCCTCTCCCATCCCGGATACGGCCAGGATTGCGGAAACGCCGCCTGTTTCCCCTTCAAAACAGCCGCCCTTGGCCCGGCGGAATCTGCCGCGCCTTCTTATTCCGTTGATTTCGAGAGGGAATGCCCCGGCGAGGATTATGGGAGACATAAGGCTCCAAAAACAACGGGCGCAATGAATTGCGCCCCTGCAAAAAGCCTATGAACGGGCAGTTACATAAATGCGGATTCTTCGCTGCGCTCAGAATGACAGCTTGCCTTCATCCCCCTCTTAAGATAAGAGGGGGAACGAGGGGGCGTTATGACGATTTCATCCCCCGCAACCCCCGCAGAATATCTTCCTGTAAGTCCCCTTCTGGCGGTTTTCCAGCCGTATTTCGTCCGTCCTCGTGCGGCCTCGCGTAACGACGGAACGGTACATGGAGAGCGCCCAGAGCGGGAAATACTTGCTGTACATGTGGTAACGGAGGTAGAAAACGCGCGGGAAGCCCGTGCCGGTGTAATCTTCTTCGTCCCAATACCCGTAGCGGTTCTGCGAATTCAGCAGGTATTCCACGCCGCGCCTGACTTCCGGAGACGACGCCTCGCCTGCCGACATAAGCCCTATAAGCGCCCATGCCGTCTGGGAAGAGGTGGAGTTCCAGTCCGAAGCCGCAAGCGGGTCTCGATAGGTGTCGCAGGATTCGCCCCAGCCGCCGTCTTCGTGCTGGCGGCTTTTAAGCCATCTCACGGCCTTCCTGACGTATTCCCTGTCCATGTCCTCGCCTATCAGCCTCAGGCCCGCGAGCACCGACCATGTGCCATAGATGTAGTTCACTCCCCAGCGCCCGTACCAGGAGCCGTCCTGTTCCTGCTCCCTGAGCAGGAAGTCGTGCGCCGCCTTCGCGGGGCCGTAGGAGAGGTCGAGCCCCATCAGGCCCATTATCTCCAAGGCGCGGCCAGTCAGGTCGGACGTGGACGGGTCGAGGAGCGCGCCGTGGTCGGCGAACGGGATATGGTTGAAAATGAGTTTGTTGTTGTCCTTGTCGAACGCGCCCCATCCGCCGTCTGAGCACTGCATCTTCAAGACCCACTCGAACGCGGCGTTAATCCGCCTAAGCTTCTTCTCTTCCTCGAAGGTCTTCACCTTCAGGAGCGAGAGCAGCACCATCGACGTATCGTCGTTGTCGGGATAGAACTCGTTCTCGAACTGGAAATACCAGCCGCCCGGGTCTGCGTCCGGAACCTTTACCTTCCAGTCTCCCCTTGTGGAGGTCTGCTTGCGGAAGAGCCAGTCCGCCGCATGGCGGAAGCTGCCGTGGTCGGCGGGGAGGCCGGCCTCAAACAGCGCGTTTATGGCGATGGGCGTATCCCATACCGGCGAGACGCACGGCTGGAGATACATGGAGTCCTCTCCAAGCTCCACTTCGAGGTCTTCTATCGACTTGAATGCCTGCTCAAGCAGCGGGTCTCCGTCCGGATGCCCCATAAGTTTCAGCGCGACTACGGAATTGGCCATGGCCGGGTATATCCCGCCCAATCCCCCTTCGCCCTTCATGCGCTCGACCATCCATTTGTAGGCCTCCGTGAGGCCCATTGTCCGGAGGGCCTTGTTGGCATGTCTCTCGTAGAACCTCAGGAAGCCGTCCAGGGTAATGAATGCGTTCTTCCATGTAAGAAACTTTTCTTCTTTTCTGAACCGAGGGTCTCGCTTCCGGCAGTTCTCCCGGTCGTCCCTGCCGGCAAAAAGCTCCGCGATTCCCATCTCCGGAGGGAGAGCCATGACAGGTTTCTTGTCGAAGATGATAAGCAGTGGGACAAGCACCGTCCTGGACCAGTAGGATATTTCGTATATGTTGAAATAGAACCAGGAAGGCAGGAGCATTATCTCGACAGGCATGCACGGGACGCCGTCCCACGGATACTGGCCAAACATCGCAAGCGTTATCTTCGTGAAGACATTCGCCCGAATAAGTCCGCCGTTTTTCAGGACATTCTCCCTGGCGCGCGCCATGAAAGGCTCGGCGGCGGATACGCCGTAGAGCTTGAGCGCGAAATATGCCTTGATTGTGGCGGAGAGGTCGGAAGGCCCGCCGCGGTAAATATACCACCCGCCGTCTTCCATCTGGATGGATTTCAGATATTCTATGAGCCGTTCTTCCTTTGCCTCGTCCACGCGGCCAAGGAAACGGCGGAACATGAGGTATTCGGCGGGTATGGTGGCGTCCGCTTCGAGCTGGTCAACCCAGAACCCTTCCACGGGATCCTGCACGCCCAGCAGGTATCGCATGGCCTTGTCTACCGCATTCCCAAGCCCGAAAGAAAGACCGCCTGCTCTGCCGACAGACCGGCCTTCCCCCGGCAGACTTTCGGTTACCCAGTCTTCGGCGGAGCTGTCCTGCTCCCCGGCGTCATACGGTCGCCCTCGGCGGCTGAACTCGTCCATGCCCCTCCCTTCACGATAATTCTTCAAATTTTATAAGCAGTTGAATTGCCCGTAAAGCTGGACGACTTTCCAATTATACTTCTTCAAAAGCTTATGTCAAGTAAAGTTGCAAAAATAAAAAAATCTTAATAATCACCCTAATCAACTAAAATTCCATTTTATAAGCTCCACAATATCCTTCAGGTTCTTGCCCGCCTCCTCGACCGCCGTCGGTTCAACCCCGCAGTGCATCATGCAGTTCCTGCAGCGCGGGTCTTTACGCTCCACGAACCTGTCCCACTCCGTGCTCTCGATAAGCTCGCGGAAGGTCTTGTAGTGCCGGTCGGTAATGAGGTAGCAGGGGCCTTTCCAGCCCTGGGGGTTTACGGTAACGCTGCCCCAGGGGGTGCATTTGAGGTCCCGCTCCCCAGCCAGGAAATGCATGTAGAGCGGGGTGTTTACAAAGCGGTATTTTTCGGCCATTTTAAATACTTCCCTGAACTTCTTCCTGCTTTCCTCGCGCTCAAGGAAAATATCCTTCTCAACCATTTCGTAGGAGAAACCGGGCGTGACAAGGAAGCCGTCCACTCCGAGCGCGGTAAGCCTTTTAAACAGCTCCTCGATTTCCTTTATGTTCGTTTCCTTGTAGAGCGTGGTGTTTACAATCAGCCTGTGGCCCCTGGCCTTTGCCTCGGAGATGGCCTTGGTCTGGACGTCGAATATGCCCTTGCGGCCCCTTGTAAATTCCTGCGTCTCCTTAAGTCCGTCGATGGAGATTGTGAACGTCAGGTGAGGAGACGGAGTAAATTTATCGAGCGAGGCGGACAGCCTGACGGCGTTGGTGCAGAACTGTATATGCCTTTTTATGGCTATGAGTCCGGATACAAGCTCTCCAATCTGCGGATACATGAGCGGCTCGCCTCCGCAGATGGATATGACGGGCGCGCCGCACTCCTTCGCGGCGTTTATGCACTCCTCCAGCGTCATCATGTCCTGGAGCGTATCCTTGTATTCCCTTATCCTGCCGCAGCCGATACAGGAGAGGTTGCAAAGGTGAAGCGGCTCCAGCATCAGGACGAGCGGGAACTTTTTAACACCCTTTATCTTGTTCTTGACGATGTATTTCGTCATGGAAACGTTCAACTGCACTGGGTGACGCAAATCAAAACCTCCAAGCTAATAATAATCCACCGGGTCTTTCTTATGCCGCACCGCCCACCAGAAAATGAGATTGCTCGGCAGCCCCTGCCAGACGTACGAGTTCGGAGGCGCGAGGAACCTCTTGAGGATTTTCGGTATGGAATAGAACTCCTCGAAACAGTTCCACACGCCGTCCTCGACCTGTTTCGGGGTCATGTTCTTGGGCGTAAAAAGACATTCCATGCCCAGGTACCTGTCCGCCATCGGGTTTATGACGCGCCCCTCTTCTTCGAGTTTTTTCCTCATGGCGGTACCGGTGCGCGGGGTTACGGTATTAAAAAACGCCATCGGCGCCTTTACCTGCCTGAGGAAGTCCATCGTCTCGGCGAATATCTCCGGCGTGTCTTCGTCGAGCCCGAACAGGAAATTCAGGGAGTAGAATATGCCACGCTTCTCAAGCGCCCGGAGCATCTCGGTATACTCCTTTACGGTATTCTGTTTCTTGTTTATGGAGCCGAGGCTTTTCTGCGAGACGGATTCTATGCCTATGTTCACGTGATAGACGCCGGCCTTTATGGCAAGGTCGAGGAGTTCTGCGTCCCTTGAGGTATTAATCGTCCACAGGCAGCTCCATTTTACCCCAAGCGGCGCCATGGCCTTGAAAAGCTCGCGGGCGTAGTCCCTGTTCCCCGTGATGTTGTCGTCCACCACCTGTATCTTTCTGGTCGGTATCCGCTTTATGTCCTCGATTACCTCCGGGACGGGCCTGTGCCGGTACGTCCCGCCGTAGAACACGGGCACTTCGCAGAAACTGCACTTGAACGGGCAGCCGCGCGTAGTCTGGAGCGGCAGGAACGGCACGAAATATTTCTTCAGGTCGAGCAGGTCCCAGCGCGGGAGCGGGAGGTTCTTCAGGTCGTGGAATTTGTCCGCCTTGTAACGCCGCTTCATCCTGCCGTCCTTGAAATCCGTAAGGAGCTGCTCCCAGACATATTCGGCCTCGCCTTCGACGACGGCGTCGCAGTGTTCCAGGCACTCCTCCGGCAGGAGCGTCGCATGGAAGCCGCCCATCACGACCGGCACGCCCTTCTTCCTGAACCTGTCCGCGATATGATACGCGCGCGACGAACTCGCGATGGCCACGGAGAGGGCGACCAGGTCGTAACCGTCGTCGTAGTTTATCTCGGAGAGCCGGTCGTCGAGGAGCTCTATATCCACCCACTTTGGCGTCAGTCCCGCCATGTAAGGCAGCGCAAGACCCATTATCCAGCGCTTGGGAGTCTTGTAGGGAGTGCCGTCCTTGAAGACGGTCGTCGGCTGTATCATCAGCAGCTTCATAGGCGTCTACTTCGCTCTCTTGCCGCCGCCGGGGGCCGCCATCTCTTCCGATTCCTGCTTGGTCTTCATCTTCTTCACCAGGTCCGCATACGACGACATCCGGATTATCTTGTTGAACTGGACGCGGTAGTTGTTTATAAGCGATACGTGCTCGATTACGATGTCGTACACCCACCAGTTCCCGTTCTTATTGATTAACCTGTAGTTTACCGGTATCTTCTCGTGCCGTTTCGTTATAATCTCCGAGTCAACTGTCGCGTAACCGTCGCTTATTTTCTCGCTGGTATAAATGATTTTTTCGTTGGTGTATCCCTCTATTCTGTTGATATAGGAACGCTCCAGCAGATCTGAGAAAAGGGAGACGAACTGGTTTTTCTCCTGCGGGGTCCGCTGTCGCCAGAAGATCGCCAGGGAACGCTTCGCCATCTCCCTGTAATCGAATACGGTGCTAGCCAGCGCCATTATCTTTTCCCTCCTCTCTCTTTCGTGCGCGGGACCTTTCAGCTTCGGGTTCTTGAGCACGTCGATTACCTTGTCGGCGGCAGTCTTCACCCTTTCCGTCGGTGCCCCGGCAAATGCGCCCTGGGCCATAGTCAGAATCAAAAGCGCCGGCAATACTGCATAAATCAGTTTTTTCATGTCGTCTCCTTTTCTAAAAGGCCGCGTTCGTGAAAATCTATTTCTCCATCTCCTCCACTGCCTTCATAGGGTTTTTGCTTACGGTATAGGGTATTTCGTATGCGTCTTTCCCGGTGGCGTGGTCGAGGTTCGCTATGGCCATGCGCTGGTTGAATACCGCCTTGAAGTAATCGGCGCGGATCTTCGCGTAGGCCTTCACGGAGTCCGCTATGTCCCTGGCGCTGCCGACGCCCAGGTCGAAATTGGAAAGAGAGACAACCACCCATTGTTTCGCCTTGGTGTATGCGTCGTCGAGCGATTTAATCTCACTGTCGGCCTCGACAAGCTGGAGATACGCCTGCTTCACCTGGAACGGCACGCCGCCCATGGCGTAAAGCTGCTTCATCTTGAGCTTCATGTATTCGGCCCTGGCCTCGGAAACCTTGCTCTTCCGTATGCCGAAGTCCATCCCCCATTTGAAGCCTACCACCGCGCCGCCGTATGCGTGGTTGAACTCGTCCGTGATGTACGGGTTATTCAAGTGGTCTCTGTTCGTCGCCCCGGCAAGGGAATACAGCCCTGCTATAAAGACCTGCGGGAAATAATCGGCATAATGCGCTTCTATAAGATATTTCTTTGCCGCCAGCCCCTCCTTCAACTGGATAAACTCCAGGCGGTCTTTCATGGCCGCTTTTTTATAAGAATCGAAATCCTGGAGGCTTACCGTGGCGGGGGTAAGGTATTTGTCCTTTATGTCTATTTTCCTGCTCATGTTATTGGTCAATAGCTGAAGCCCGTAGTATGCCTCGTTTATGCCCTCGTCCGCCATCGCCGTGTATTTGGCCAACTCGCCCTGGTATGTCTGGAGCTTGTAGAGGTCTACCTCGTCCACGTTCGGCGCGCCCGCGTTGAGCTGTCGCTGGACCTTGTCCGTCGCCTTGTTAAGCTGGTCGCTTATATCCTCAAGGAGGCCCTTGAGTTCCCTGCCCAGGAGCAGGCCCCAGTACGCCTCTTTAACCTGGAGAGCGACATCGGTGGCCTTCAGGCGCGCCCTGGCCTCGTACGCCTTGACGCCGTGTCTCGCGGCCTTGCGGTAAGAATCGATTTTCCCGAAGGTGTAGATGGGCTGTATGAGCATAATGTCGGCGCGTCCGAACACGCCGTCATACGAGGGCTTGTTTATGTTCGTGGTGCTTTCAGGGTTGCCGTTACTGCCGTTTAAGAGCCTCGCCCTTGGGGACAGACTCCCGTATGCGGTTAAGTTTATGGTTGGAAATCTCGACGCGTCGGCCTGCTTCTGTTTGTCTCTGTAAACCTCAGCCTGAAACTCCGATTCCTTTATCTCGGCGTTTACCTTTATTGCCTGTTTTATGGCGTCGTTAAGGGAAAGGACTTTGACGTTGTCCTGCGGGAATGCGGCAGGAACCGATGCAAACAATACGAGCGCGGCAATGGCCGCAGAAAGCCAAAACCGTGTGCGCCTCCTCAGCATTGAAACCCCCTTTCGATGCAACCATCCCCCAGCCCCAACCCTCCCCGCTTGAAGCGTGAGGGTACCAAATGGCGGGGGTTAATTTATACTTTTCCGAATATGTAGTTTGCTATAAGGCTCTCGAAATCTATCGCCGATTCCGTATCGCGGATTGTAGACCCGGCCACGAGCATCCTGCTGGAACCTCCGGGAGAGATGGAAACGTATTTCTCGCCGATTAGTCCCTTGGTCTTTATGGAGGCCACGGAGTCGTCCGAAATCTTTACCCCCGGCTTCATCCTCATGCGGACGAGCGCCTGGTAGTCCTTAAGGGATATATCCGTCACGCGGCCTACCTCCACGCCCGCTATTTCGACCTCCGCCCCCGTCTTGAGACCGCCGATATTGGAAAACTCGGCCTGGACGTCATAACCCGTGTTGCCTATGACCTCAAGCTTGCCAAGCTTTATGGACAAGAAAGCCAGCGCCGCCAGGCCCACGAGGACAAAAACTCCGACAAGTATCTCAATACTGTCCTTTCTCATGCAATCCCTCCCACGGAAACCTCTTCGGATAATCCGCGCACGAAGCGCTTAACCTCCGGAACGCGCGAGTTTCTTATCTCGTCCGGCGTGCCTGTCTCGACCATAACGCCGCCGGATAGCATCCCTATCCTGTCCGCCACACCGAATATCTCCGGTATCTCGTGGCTTACGATAACAGCCGTAAAACCGTACGTCTTCTTCCCCCAGAGGATGAGTCTGTGAACCGAATCCACGAGTATGGGGTCGAGCCCCGTCGTAGGTTCGTCGAAGAGCACGACCTCCGGCCTCATCACCAGCACGCGCGCAAAGGCCGCGCGTTTCTTCATCCCGCCGGACACCTCTTCGGGATATTTATGGCCCATCCCGGAGAGTCCAACTTTTTCAAGCTCCTCCTCGACACGGGCGTTTATCTCTTTTTTCGTAAGTTTCGTCTTCTCCCTGAGCGGGAAGGCGATGTTCTCGTAAATCGTCATGGAATCGAAAAGCGCGCCCCCCTGAAAGAGGTAGCCGACGCGGTCCCGCATTTTATAAAGCGCCTGCCCCTTAAGCCCGCAGATGGATTTGCCGTCGATTAATATATCGCCCGAATCGGCCTCAAGAAGACGCATTATGACCTTTAGGAGGACGCTTTTACCCTGCCCGCTGCCGCCGATTACGGCGAAAATCTCGCCCGTCTCCACGGTAAAGGACACGCCTTTTAAAACCGCCTGGCCGCCGAAGGATTTATGTATGTTTTTTACCTCAATCATTTCTTTCCTTCATCCCCCTCTTAAGATAAGAGGGGGAAAGAGGGGGCGTTATGAAATCTAAAAATTCAGCATCACCGAGTTCAGGAAATAATCCCACACCAAAACGAGCGTAGACGCCATCACCACCGAGGTCGTCGTGGCCCGGCTGACGCCCTCCGCCCCGTGTTCCGTATTATAGCCTTTATAGCAGGAAACCCATATCATTATGACGCCGAAACACAGGCTCTTTATCATGCCGTCCCTTATGTCCCTGAAGCCCACGAAGTCCTTTATCCCGGAGAAATACGTCCCCGCAGAAAGCCCCAGGAGCTTTACGCCTATGAGATACCCCCCGTAGATTGCGACCACGTTGAATATCGCGCCGAGCAACGGGAACGACACAAGCGCCGCGAGCATATTCGGCACCATCAGGTACCTGTAGGGCGACAGCGACATGGATTCGAGGGCGTCCACCTGCTCGCTGATGCGCATTATGCCTATTTCCGCCGAAAGCGCGGAACCCGCACGCCCTATTATCATAAGCGCCGAGAGCACCGGCCCCAGTTCCCTTATCACGGAGAGCGCTATTGCCGGGCCAAGGTATGCCTCCGCGCCGAATTTCTGGAGCGTATAGTATATCTGGAGGCCCAGGATCATGCCCGTGAACGCCCCCGTCAGGACGATGAGCGCAGTGCTCCTGGCCCCCATGAAACCTATCTGGCGGATTACCCGGTTTACCTTGAGCGGCGGGATAAAAGTCCAGTACAGCGTCCTGCCCAGGAAAAGGAACATGTCTCCCATTTCCCGGAGAACGCCTATGACCGCCGCCCCTATGCTTCCGGGCACCGCCAGTATGTAATCCATTATGCTCAAGCCTTTTATAATAATAGCACACACGCCTCTTGGCAAGTGTTTTTTAAAGATATAACTTTAGGATACCGCGCTTTGTGTTTGACATGTCCTTGCCGTTCCGATAAAATTTCATACTTGTGAAAATAATAGACCGCTATATAATAAAAGAACTGATTCCGCCCTTTTTCCTGGGCCTGCTTCTGTTCACCTTCGTGCTCCTGATAAACAGAATATTCAAGCTGACCGACCTGATAGTCGCAAAAGGCGTGCCCCTGACGGAAGTCCTGCGGCTCGTCTCGTATATCATGCCCTCTTTTCTGACGCTGACTATTCCCATGGCGCTCCTCCTCGCGGCCCTGGTGGCGTTCGGACGGCTTTCCACGGACAGCGAAATAGTCGCATTGAAGGCCACGGGGTTCTCGGTCTACCGGCTTATGGTTCCGGTATTTGCCGTAAGCCTCGTGACCGCCGCCGTGACGGCGTATTTCTCGCTCTACCTCGGGCCGCACAAGGCGAGGAATTTCAAAAAAGAGGTCTTCGCAATCGCCAGGACTCATGCCTTCGCCGACATAGAGGAAGGGGTTTTCAACGACTCCTTCAAGAACCTGGTAATATACGCCAACAAGGTCCCGGCGCCGAACGTGATGGACGGGGTTTTCATCTCCGACGAGAGAGACCCGAACGACCCTTACGTGATAATAGCCCGCCAGGGAATTCTCAATATGGACATGTCTACCGGATACGCCTACCTCGTGCTGAAAGACGGCAGCATCCACAGAAAAGAGAACAAGTCCGGCTCATACCAGGAGATTAAATTCGACAACAACACGCTCTCCATAAACCTGTATCAGAAATTCCTCGGAGACTCCGATGCGAATAAAAGAGACAAGCGGGAGATGTCGCTTAGAGAACTTCGCGATGCCGCGCGCCGGATGGCGGGCGCGGGGAAACAGAGCTACGACCTGATGACAGAGTATTACAATCGGTTCACAATACCCCTGGCCTGCATTATCTTCGGTCTCGTAGGCCCGCCGCTGGGCATGTTCTCGCGGCGCTCCGGAAAATCCTCCGGCCTGACCGTTGCGCTTGTTATCTTTACGCTTTACTACATGCTGATGAAGGGCGGGGAGGACATGGCCTCCGCCGGCAGGTTCCCGCCGCTCCTCGCCGCGCTGTTGCCGAACCTGGCGGCAGGCTCCATAGGGGTTTACCTGGTCGCGTCCGCCGGAACCGAGCGCAGCATGGGATTGCAGTCCATGAAAAACCTCTACGGCAGGTTTGTAAACAGGGACGGGGCGTCCAGGAGAAAAGACGGTTGAAGATATTGCACCGCTATATCCTGAAGGAGTTCGGACGGTTCTTCGGAATCACTCTTACGGCCTTTCTGGTCCTTTTTCTTATAGGCGATTTTATTGAGAAGGTGGACGATTTCGTCCAGCACAAGGCCGCGGCCCTTGACGTAATACGCTACATGCTCTACGAGCTTCCGAACACGGCGTTCCTGGTAATGCCCCTGGCCGTGCTTCTTTCCACGCTCCTTGCCCTGGGGCTTTTATCGAAAAACGGCGAGATAATCGCCATGAAATCGGGAGGTCTGCCGCTATACAGGATTGTCGCGCCCATATTCTTCACCGCCGCGGCCCTCTCCGGACTTCTCTTTTGGGCGAACGAGACGGTTATTCCATACTGCAACGCGAAAGCGGGATATATAAAGCAGGTTAAGATAGACAAACAACCCGCCCGTCCCGCGCTGAAGCATAACAAGTTCTGGTTCCGCGGCCCCGGCGGCGAGGTAATAAACATCGGCCTTGTGGATTTCAAATCGGGTATTCCGGTCTGCTACGGCGTAACGTTCTACAGGCTGGATAAAAATTTCAACCTGTATCAGCGCGTGGATTCCAAAAAGATGGACTGGGAGTCGGGCGGCTGGGTGCTTCTGAACGGGATTACATACGACTTCCAGCCCGGCGGCGGCATAAAGATGAACCGCTTCGACCGGCTTCCGGTGAATCTACCTGAGAAACCTGAGGATTTCAAGCGCGTGGAAAGGCTCTCGGAAGAGATGGATTTCTCCGAGCTTCAAAGCTACATAGCGAGGCTCAGCAGGGAAGGGTATAATCCGGTAAAGTATCTTGTGGATCTGTACGGCAAGGTCTCTTTCACGCTGGCCAACCTGATAATGGTCATAGTTGCGGTGCCTTTTTCGCTCAAGACCTCCCGGAGCGGCGGCATGGCCCTCGGCGTGGCTGTATGCATAATACTCGCCATAAGCTACTGGTTTTTATATTCTTTTTCCATCTCTCTCGGACACGCGGGGCGTTTCCCTCCGCTCTTCGCCGCGTGGTTCGCCAACGCCCTCTTCTGCGCCTCGGGGGTTTACCTGTATCTACAGGCGGACAGATAAGAAATCAGAATCGAACTTTCTGACAGGACGCCTCCGGGGAATAACCCGCGGCTGAAAAGAGCTTTGTCCCGGAACTGCTGTTTTTATGTACGGCGCCCTTCCCGGAATATTCCACAATGTCGCCCTCGAACGCCCGTATGTCGGCGGGTTCGTGCGAGATAAGGATTACGGGGATATTGAAGCGCGCCTGCACGGCTTTAAGCTCGGCGCGCATTTTCTCGCGCAGGCTGTGGTCGAGGGCGGAAAACGGCTCGTCCAGGAGCAGGACGGAGGGGTGATTAACGAGCGAACGGGCCAGCGCCACCCTCTGCCTCTGGCCGCCGGAGAGGTCCCTGGGCAGGCTCTCCGCCATTTCTCTAAGGCCGAATATCTCAAGGAGTTCCGCGACCTTTTCCCTGCCCTCGCCGGATAGCGGCCTAAAAAGCTTTTTAAGCCCGAAACCTACGTTGTCGGCCACGCTTAAGTGCGGGAACAGCGCGTAGTCCTGGAACAGGTAGCCTATTTTGCGCTCGCGCACAGGCACGTTGATGCGGTTCTCTGAATCGAACAATACCCGCTCCCCTATTTCGATCCTGCCGGAGTCAGGCGTCTCGATGCCCGCGATGCACCGAAGCGTAAGGCTTTTGCCGGCACCGGACGGCCCGGAGAGTATCGTATAATACCCGCGAGAGTAAAACGAGACATCCAGGTTGAATCTCCTGCTCCCGGAGGACATTGTCTTTTTTATGCTGACGCGCGTTGTCATGGCTTGCTGAAACCATACCGGGCAAGTATCGCCCGCCCCTTGTCGGAGAGAAGGTATTTTATGAAGCTAAGCGCCGCCGCGCGGTGTTTTGTCGAAGACACGACGCCTATCGGATAGACCACGGGCTTGTGCCCTTTTACGTCGCTTACGACCTTCACCTTGTTCCTTACGACTGCCGCATCGGTCGCATAGACGAACCCGGCGTCCACCTCTCCGCGCGAGACATACTCAAGCACCTGGCGGACGGAATCGGCGTATATGAACTTCGGCTTCAGGACGCTCCACATCCCGGCTTTCCTGAGCGCCTCTTTCGTATACAGGCCCGCGGGCACTGTCTCAGGCTTTCCCACGGCTATCCGGCTTACAGAGCCGCCCAGGAGGTCTTTCAGGCTCTTTAAGGCCGTCCCCTTTGGAGCGACAAGGACAAGCTTGTTGCCCGCGAAATTTACTACCGTCGGGTAGTCGATGACGCCTTTCAGCCGCGCCATCTGCATGGTCTTTATGTCGGCGCTCGCGAACACGTCTACGGGCGCGCCCTGGATAATCTGCTGAAGCAGCGGGCCGGATGCCGCAAAGTTAAAGGTCACCTTCACGCCGGGATTTGACTTATCAAAACCCTTTCCCACCTGGTTGAATGCATCCGTCAGGCTGGCCGCCGCGGAGACTATTATCTTTTCGTCTGCCAGCGCAGCCGAAGACCAAAACGAGACTGCTGCAAAAATAAGCATCAAAACCACGACATTCCTGAGCGTCTTCATTCTCGTTTCCTTTGCCGTAAGAGATTAATAAAAATCAGTATTCCGCCCTCAAGAGCTTTCCGGAGGACACGAGCATCACCATGCATATCACTGACGTGAAGATTACAAGCTGCATGGAAAGCGTGTCGTGGCCCGCCTGGACAGCATCGTATATTGCGAGCGAGAGCGTCTGCGTCCTGCCCGGCAGGTCGCCCGCAACCATAAGCGTGGCCCCAAACTCGCCCATCGCCCTTGCGAACGCGAGCATCGCCCCGGCCAGGATTCCGCGCCATGCAAGCGGAAGCGTAACCCTGAAAAATACCGACGCCTCAGACTGCCCAAGCGTCCTTGCGGCGTTCTCGAAGTCCGGCGACACCCCTTCAAACGCGGCCCGCGCGGATTTTATAACCATCGGCAGAGATACGATGGATGCCGCTATAACCGCGCCCTGCCAGGTGAACATAAGCGAGATGCCGAGATAGTGGTCCAGCCATTTGCCGATAAAGCCGTTCCTGCCAACGACCACGATGATATAGTATCCCAGGACGGTCGGCGGCAGGACGATGGGCAGGGTAAGGAAGGCGTCGAGCCAGTCCCGGCCCGGAAAGGCATAGCTGGACAGAGCGTATGCCAGGGCGGTGCCGGCGACAAGCGCCGTGCACGTAGCCAGCCCGGCAACCTTCAGGGTAAGAAGCAGAGGAGATAGTTCTACGGCATTAAACATTGGGTTTTACCTTCACGCCCGAATATGCGTTCATGCTATCGCAATTACAATAATTATGCCATATCCCGGAGATTATGAAATCCGTAGGAATAATGCCGGTTTACCCGTGAAATCGCCCTTGCAGGGCTAACCGTCCAAGTAACAATAATGTCGCAAACGCTGCGTAAATGTCTTTAATGCCTTCATTTTCCGAACGGGCACATCGGATAGATGCATTCCCGGCAGCCCATGCAAAGGCCGCCATGCCCCATCTCCGCAAGCTCCTTCCTTCCTATGCGCTCTCCGGCAAGTATCCTTGGGAGCAGGAGGTCGAAAACGGTCGTCTTGTGGTACATCCCGCAGGCCGGAACGCCAAGCACCGGTATGGTCTTCTCCCCTTCGACATACCCGACCAGAACCATCGAGCCCGGTATGACCGGAGAGCCGTAAACCATGTCCCTTACGCCGACCCGCTTAAGCGCGAACCTCGTAACGTCGTCCGGGTCAACGGACATCCCTCCCGTAACGATGAGCAGATCCGCGCCGGCGCCTATAAGCTCGTCAAGCCTGTCCTTTATGAAAGACTCTTCGTCCGGGGCATAATATTTCCCTATTATTCTGCCGCCGAAGGCCTCGATTTTGCCCTCCATGACGGCTGAAAACGCGTCCTTTTTCCGCCCGTAATACACCTCGCTGCCGGTAATGACAATCCCGGCCTGGGGCTTCCTGACGTCCCTGACCTCTACGATTCCTCCGGCGGATTTTGCAATCCTGACAGCGTCGTCAACCACGGCCTTCTTTACGACAAGGGGTATCGCCCTCGTCCCGGCCACGACCCGTCCCTTTTTTACGAGCGTATTGTCGTGCAGCGTCGAACATACGACCTCGCCAAGCATGTTCATGGCAAAAAGCGCCTCGCGGTTGACCTTCAAAAGCCCGTCCCTGGCGGCTATTAAATTCACTTTCCCTTCCCGCGGCCCGTCCTGCATGGCGATTCCTTCGCCCGCCAGCGCCGAGGCAAGCGCGATTGCCGCGTCGTCCTCGTGCATCTCGTCATCTGCAAGCGAGAGCACGAAGAGGTTGTTCTTGCCCAGGTCCCGGAGACGTTCTATGTCCATCCGGCAGACCCTGTGTCCTCTCCTAAAGGCTCTGCCCTTGAATTCGTCCTGCCGTATTTCCGTAATGTCGTGCTCAAGGCACATGCCTATCGCATCTTCCAGAGGCACGACCTTCCGCTCCGGCCTGTTTTTCTTATCGCTGCTCTCGCACATTGCTCTAACCTCTTGCTCTATATTTTATCCGCCAATGCGTCCGGTTCATGGCAGAATCCTGGACGGATGGGTGTATATTACCATGTCCCTGTCCCTGAGACGGCCCACGAGGGTGCAGCCCATGCGCTCTGCCAGGTTTACGGCGAGGGACGTGGCGGCGGATATTGCAGCTACTACGGCGATCCCTGCCCTTACCGCCTTCTGCACCATCTCGAAGCTTATCCGCCCGCTGATCAGCGCAACGCACCTGCGGCAGTCTATGTCGTTCATCATCGCATGGCCTATGACCTTGTCCATCGCGTTATGCCGGCCAAGATCCTCGCGGACGACTATAATCTCTCCCCCGGCGGCGGCCAGCGCCACGGCGTGGGCGCCTCCGCGCGTCGTCCTGAACAAATCCTGCATCTTCAGCATATCATACTGCATCCTCACGAGGTCGTCGGCCTTTATCTGCGGGCCGCCGTCGAGCCGCGAAAGCCTGCGGTCAAGATCCTCAAGCATCCGGACTCCGCACAGCCCGCAGCTGCTCCTGGAGGTCAGGGCGCGCGGGCCGGGGCGGCGTTCGTCCTCCTGCGGGGCGTCTTTGACTATCACCTGAACAATGTTTTTCAATTCGCCGGTCTCGTCCGGGCAAAACCCCATGCTTAAAATTTCCGCAAACGAATCGACAATACCCTCCGTCAGACAAAACCCGGCGGCAAGCTCCATCTCGTGCCCCGGAGTCCTCATCAAGACGGCATACGGCAGGCCGCTTATTCTTATCTCAAGAGGTTCCTCGACTATAAGCGGGACGTCTTCGGAGGTCTTAGAGCCGTCTTTTAAATGAAGCGCGGGCAGTTCTATATACCTGTCCAAGCCCTGCCTCCCTATACGTACGGAAGTTTTCCGAGGCAGCCGCCGCAAAGCTCGCCGTCCGATGCGGGATACGCCTCGCCGCACTTCGGGCAGAGCATTACAGGACCGATTTTCAGTTTCGTTACGCGGTTTATGCCCACCACGGCGCGCTGCGCTCCAAGAAGCCCCGTCCCGGCGTCCTCGATTTCCGCAAGGATGCGGTCTGAGTCCTGCTCCGCCTTTGGTTTTTGCTTCAGGAACCAGCCATATATCTCCGGCCACGCCGAAAGTCTCTTTGCGTCAACAAATACCCTCGCGCCTTCGCCGGTCGTCTTGTCGTAGAGCGTAAGGGCGTAGCGGCCCACGTGCATCACGTGAATCCGTCCGTTGCCGAGGGTGCATGGAGTCAGGAGCTGCACCGCGTCCGGCAGGCATACGCCCGTCTCGCACAAGGCCTCGAAGAGAACGCCTTCCGGGAGCATCCGGCGCGCCTCCTCCACCATGTATCCGCCTATCAGGACACCCGGCGCCGGGCTTCCGTGGAATTCACGGACAACCTCGCAGAACTCCCCGAAGCTGAACCTCCCTATTCGCACGGTATGAAAAGCCCCTTCCCCCGCGCGAACCGGCCTCCCTTGTGGAGCGCCGGCGTCCCGGGATGCCCCTCGTCCGGGCATGGCCACTGTATTCCGTCACCCTCAAGGCGGCGATAGGTTATGCCGGAAAAGAGCGGCGCAAGCTTCGATATTTCGTTATCCCATATCTCGTGAGCGCTCTCCGAGGCCCAGTCCTGGCCCATCCGCCCGGCTATCTCGCGGAATATCCACCAGCCGGGCCGGGCAAGACCGGCAGGTTCCTTCGCCTTCCGCACCCGGCTTACCCGGCGCTCGCTGTTGGTGAAGGCGCCGTCAGCCTCACACCACGCGGCGGACGGCAACACGACGTGCGCCATGCGGCTCGTTTCTGTGGCGAGAATGTCCTGGCAGACGACAAGCTCGGCGGAAGCGAGAGCCTCTTTAAATGCGGGCAAATCTCCCGCCGGGTCCTCGCCGAAACAGTAAAAGGCCTTTATCCCGCCGCCCACCAGCGCGCCCGCAACGTCCGCGAACGCCATGCCGGGTTTCGGCGGCAGCCCGGATACGCCCCACGCCCTGTTGAATTTCTCAAGTATTGCAATGTCCTGAACGCTCTGGCAGCCGGGCAGCATATCCGGCATTGCGCCCATGTCGCAAGCGCCCTGGGCGTTGGCGCGGGCGTTAAGTATGTTGACGCCTCCGCCTTCGCCGAAGCCGCCGAGCAGCATCTGGAGATTTGCAAGGGACGCCGCGGCGCCTGCTCCGGAGCCTGCAGCCGGGACATAACATATTGCTACGGGCCGGACTTTGGCAAGGCGGCGGGCAATACCGCGTATTGTTTCCGCGTCCGCGCCTGAGAGCTCCGCCGCGCGCTCCGGTGTCCAGGCCGAAACGAACGCCATGAACTCGTCGAAGCCATCGCAGTTGTCCCGCACGAAGTCCCTGTCGTAGAGTCCTTCCGAGATTATCACTCCCGCAAGGCCGTTTATGAACGCCGCTTCGGAGCCTCTGCGGATCACGGCCCTGACCGCCGCGTGTTCGCTCATCCGGTCTGCTCCATAGCCTGCGGCGATAAGTTCCCCACCGCTCCGGACGGCGTTTTTCACGAACGTGGCCGCAACGGGATTTTCCTCGGCCATATCCGCGCCGATGCAGAAGATCGCCCTCGCGCCGGAAAGCTCGCCTAATGAATTTGTCGCCGCCCCAAGGCCGAAGGATGCGGCAAGCGTATTCGACGCGCCGATGTTGTCGATGTTGTTCGTCCCGATTACGGCCCTGAAGAGCTTCTGCATGTTGTACGCGTCTTCGTTTGCAGCGCGCGAGGAGCACAGGCCCGCAACGGAGTCCGGGCCGTGGCGGCGGATAATCTTTTTAAGGTGTGAAGCCGCGAAGTTCAGCGCATCGTCCCAGGATGCCTTCCTGAGCTTCCCGCTCTTTCGCACCTGCGGCGACAGGAGGCGGTCTTTGCTGTATACGAAGTCATACAGGAACCGGCCCTTGACGCAGAGCCTGCCCTTGTCCGGCAGGGCGTCGGGGACAGCGGTTATCTTCGCTATCTTCCCGTCCTTCGCATGTACCGTCTGCCGGCAGCCGACGCCGCAGTGCGGGCAGGTGGTACGGATTTTGTCGGTTTCCCAGATGCGGGCGGCTCCGCGCGCGGCCTTCTCTCTCAGAGCGCCGACGGGGCAGACCTCCACGCACTGTCCGCACTCGACGCACTTCGCCGGGTCGGGCAGAGGGAACCAGCCTCCGGAATCCTCATGCTCCTCCCGGCGGCCAAACGGGTTCCTGATGGCGTCGTTCACCTGGACGTCCGAGCAGGCGGCTATGCACCTGCCGCAAAGGATACATTTGCTGTAGTCGCGGATGATGAACGGGTCGTCGAACGCATTGGGGAACCTGTCCGTCGGCGGCAATGATTCGGAAGGCGACGCTTCCTGGTTATAGGCGAGGTCCTGAAGACCGCAGTCCCCGTTCGCGTCGCACGCGAGGCAGGCGTGTCTTCCGGACGCGAGGAGCATGTCTATCGTTCGGCGTCGGGATATTGCCACCCGCTCCGTATTCGTCCAGACCTCCATGCCTTCGCGGACCTGCGTGCTGCATGCAGGCAGAAGTTTCTCCGTGCCCTCCGCCTCGACGACGCATATGCGGCAGACGTCGCAGTGGCCGCTTTCCTTGTAATAACAGAGCGTGGGGATGTAGACGCCTGCGGCCTGGGCGGCTTGAAGAATCGTCTGGCCGGGCGAGAACGAAACCCATCGGCCATCAAGGAGCATTGTAGAACGCATCTATCCTCCGTCTATCTAAGAGCCGCAATGGCTATGCGGTAACAGCGAAGGCATCGGCCCGCCTCCTGCCCCGCTTCAGCCGGCGAGAGGCAGCCTTCCACTTCCGCAAAGCTGTGGATACGCGTCTCCGGGTCGGTCATTGGCGGGTGATGCCTGTGCGTAAGGACGGCAAACGGCGCGTCGTCCGAATGGCCCGGCCTGCTCAGGGATGAAACGGCTTTGTCGAGCCAGTCCTCCGGGCGGGGCGCGCTGTCGCCCGTCTCAAGATAATCCATTATGGAACGAGCCGCGCGCCGCCCTGCCGCCAGCGCCGCGACAAGGGTGCTTGGGCCGGTTACGCAGTCGCCGCCTCCGAAGATATACGGCACGCTGGAGCGCATGGTGACAGGGTCTACCGCGAGCGTGCGGTTTTTGTTGACGCCGATGCCCTCCGGAGCGAACCTGTCCACCTCGCAGGACTGGCCGATGGCGGGCACGATGGCGTCACAGTCCATCAGAAAATTCGATTTCTCTTCCGGTATCGGCTTCCTTCTGCCGGACGCGTCCGGCCTGCCGAGGATCATCCTGACGCATTCGAGGGCCGTTACCCGTCCGCCGCTCGCGTGGATTTTAACGGGCGCGACGAGCGTGTGGAATTTTACCCCTTCGTCCTTGGAATCGGCTATCTCAAATGGGTCTGCGGGCATCTCCTTCTCCGTGCGGCGGTAGAGCAGGTTCACGTCCGTGAAGCCGAGCCTGCGGGCGGAACGGACACAATCCATGGCGACGTTGCCGCCGCCGATTACAAGTATCTTCCTGCCTGAGAGCGGCTTTTCGCCGAACGCCACCTTGCGCAGAAACTCCACTCCGGGCATGTAACCCCTGTAACCGGCGTCCTCTCCCTCGCAGCCCATAGCGGATGAATTGGGCGCGCCCGCCGCTATGAAGACCGCCCTGTAACCCTGCTCAAGCATCTGCGGGATTGTTATGTCCTCGCCCACCTTGACGCTGTAGCGTATCTCGGCTCCAACGGCCTCGACCATCGCGGCCTCTCCGCGCAGAATGTCGCGCGGAAGGCGGTAATCCGGTATACCCACGGCGGCCATGCCGCCCGGCTCCGGCAGGGCCTCGAAGATAGTGGAACGGTATCCCTTAAGGCCGAGGTAATACGCGCAGGACAGCCCTGCGGGGCCCGCGCCGACAATGGCTGCCTTTTCATCCTTTAACGGCTTTTCGGGGACGGATGCGCCGCCCGCTTTAAGCTCCATGTCCGCGGCGACCCTCTTTAAGTGCCTTATGGCAATCGGTTCGTCGATTGCCCCGCGCTTGCACTTGAACTCGCAGTCCTTGACGCAGACGCGGCCTATGGTGCCGGGCATACAGCATGTGTCGCGCACAATCTTTATGGCCTCGTCCCAGTGTCTCATCCTGATTTTTTCGACGTATCCGGGGATATTGACGCGGGTGGGACACGCGCTGATGCACGGCGCCGTAACCTGGCATACGTATTCCCCGCGCGGCACCGGTTTCGCCTCGCGGATTGCTTCAACGAACCTGTCGCGGAAACTGTATATAGCGTCGAGTATCGGATGCGGGGATGTAAGACCGATGTCGCAACGGGAGGACTCGTGGACGTAGCCCGCGACCGCCTCCAGCCTGTCGATGTCCTCCATGACCCCGCGCCCGTCGCAGATCCGCTCCATTATCTCCGCCATCTCCTCCGTGCCCATACGGCAAGGAAAGCACTGGCCGCAGGACTCCGCTCTTGCGCGGGCGGCGTATTCGCGCGTCATGTCCACAATATCGACGGATTCGTCGGAGATAATAAGCCCGCTCCAGCCCATAAGCGCCCGGATGGGCATATCCTGCGAAAACGAGATGGGCGCTCCGGCGCCGGACGGGCCGTCTGTCCCCCATGTAGAAAAAACGGTCATAATCGGCAGCTCCTTGAAAAATCCGTGCAGAAAACCTCAGCCAAGCTTCTCCACTCGGACGGCGCAGACCTTGTACTCCGGGCACTTGACCACAGAGTCGTACGTGCTGTTGGTTACAAGGTTCGTAAGCGCGTCCTGGTAGTGGAAAGACATCCAGACCGTGCCAATCGGGGACTTGTCCGTTACCGCCGCCTTGACCGATACCTCCCCTCGGCGGGATACAACCCTGACTTTCTCCCCGTCAATAATATTCAGGCGTGTCGCGTCGTACGGGTTCATCTCGACGGTCTCATGGTCCCACACCTTATATATCCCGGTGCGCCTGGTCATGGAGCCGTTGTTGTAGTGCTCGCGCCTGCGTCCGGTGCTAAGGATAAATTCGTATTCGGAATCCGGCCACTCGGAGGGTTCCTTGAAGTCTATCGGCGTGAATATCCCCAGGCCGTCCGGGTGCGGCGAGAACCTCTCGGTATACATGGTTGCCGTGCCCTTTGAGCCGGGCGGGCACGGCCACTGTATCCCCTTTTCCCTGAGGCCCTCCCATGTGCAGCCGCCGATGAAGTGCTCGGCGACCTTCGTCATCTCGTCGAATATCTCGGAGGCATGGGAGTATTTCGGGCCGTCATAGCCCATCCGTTCCATTACATCGCAGATTACCTGCCAGTTCTCCTTTCCGGACAGCGGCGGGATTGCCTGGTTGACAAGCTGTATGCGCCGCTCGCCGTTTGCATACGTCCCGTTCTGCTCGGCGAAGGACGACGCCGGGAGGACAACGTGCGCAAACTTCGCCGTCTCGGTCATGAACATCTCCTGCACGACGAGGAAATCGAGCGCTCCCAGGTTCTTCCTGATGTGCGAGATGTCCGGGTCGGTATGCGCGGGGTCTTCGCCCAGGATGTAGAATCCGCGTATCCGCTTATCGGCCATCATGTCGAGCATATCCGTCGATCGCAGGCCAACCGTCTCCGGCATTTTCGCGCCCCAGGCCTTTCCGAACTTTTCCCTGACAGCCGGGTCCGCCACCTTCTGGTATCCTATGAATATATCCGGCAGGGCGCCCATGTCGCACGCGCCCTGGACGTTGTTCTGCCCGCGAAGGACATTGACGCCCGTAGACGGACGCCCGACGCTTCCGGTGAGGAGCGCGAGGTGTCCCAGGCTCATAACGCCCTGCGTGCCCCAGGCATGTTCCGTGATGCCGAGACTGTAATATATCATCAGGTTTTTAGCCTCGCCCATCATCCTCGCCGCCTCGACGATAACGGACGGCGAAACCCCGGTTATCCTCGCCGTATACTCAGGGGTAAACTTCTCAAGGTTCTTAGAGAACGCCTCGAAGCCCTTCGTGCGCTTCTCGATAAACTTTTTGTCGTGCAGGCCCTCTTTAACGATTACATGCATCAGGCCGGAGAACAGCGCGACGTTCGTGCCGGGGCGAAGCGGCAGGAAATAATCCGCGTGCTTTACGATCTCTATCCTGCGCGGGTCGGCGACTATGAGCTTCGCGCCGTTTTTCACGGCCCGCTTTATGTTCATGCCTATAATCGGATGGGCCTCGGTGGTATTGGAGCCGGTAACGAAGAGCACGTCCCCGCCTGAGATTTGGTCGAAGGAATTCGTGGCCGCGCCCGTTCCGAATACCGCCGAAAGCCCGGCGACGGACGGGGCATGACATACCCGCGCGCAGTTGTCCACGTTATTCGTGCCGAATACCGCGCGGGCGAGCTTCGTGAGCAGGTAGTTGTCCTCGTTCACGGAGCGCGAGCAGGCGAACACGCCCAGGCTGTCCGGACCGTATTTCTCCTTTATCTCCTTGAACTTCCCGGCAATAAGGTCGTACGCCTCGTCCCATGTCGCCGGGACGAACTCGCCGTCTTTCTTTATAAGCGGCGTGGTTATACGCTCCGTGCTGTGGACAAATTCATATCCGAAACGCCCCTTGACGCAAGTCCTGCCCCAGTTTACAGGCCCTTCCTTTGAACCTTCGGCCTTTACAACCCTGTTGGTCTTCGGGTTCACATACAGGTCTATGTTGCAGCCGGTGCCGCAGTACGGGCACGTCGTGCGGACTTTTTTGAGGTCCCAGCTCCTGCCGCAGAGCTTCTCCCGCTTCCCCATGAGGGCGCCGGTCGGACAGGCCGCTATGCACTGGCCGCAAAGCTCGCAGTCCGCAAGAGAGCTGTCCTTGTCCTTGGGGATGTCGGCGATTGCCGTAAAACCCTTTACAGTGTCGCAGCCTATGGCGCCCCGGACGACTATTTCGTTGCAGGTGCGCACGCAACGGCTGCACATGATGCACTTGTTCCTGTCCCACTCGATAAGCGGGTTGTTGTCCTCGATGGGGTAATTATTCTTTGCCCGGCCCCAGTCGGAGGTTATTTCGCCCGCCGGGAGGTATTTATGGGCAAGCGTTTCAAGCTCGCACCTGCCGTTTTTCTCGCAGACCATGCAGTTGTTCGGGTGGTTGGACAGTATAAGCCTCAGGACGCTCCGCCTCGCCGAAAGTATGTCCTCGTCCTCCGTTACCACCCGCATTCCCTTATAAATCCGAGTGTTACAGGCGGGAATAAGCCCCGAGGCAGAGTCGACTTTCACAACGCAAATCCTGCAAACCCCAAGGGGTTTCAGTCCGTCCATGTGGCACAGCGTGGGGATGTAATATCCTGCCTTTTTTGCCGCTTCGAGTATGGTCCGGCCCTCTTCGGCAACGACCTTTTCGCCGTTTATCGTAATAGTTATCTCAGCCATCAATCCCCTCTTTCCTTAAGAAAAATTTACAACGGCAGGACGGCCAAAACGGCTCTAAGCGCATCCCCCTGCTTGCCAGTACAACTAATGTAAGTATTTATAAAATTTAAAAAAACCGAAATACCTGGACTTGGAGACACTGGTATCGGCACCGCGCGAAGCTACTCCTTTCCAATGTAGCGGGAGACCATGCGCTTTCGGGCATGACCCTGTCGGCCAGCGCCCGTGGCCGTGCGAATGGCTTTAGGAAGCGCGGGCTTCGGAGATTGTTTCCCAGAATTGCAGAATATCGTATCTAAATACCATTGTCAAGCGTCAAAAATAGGCTTCCCGGACCCTCCTCAGCAGCACCCCGAAAACCGCCCCTCCCCAATAAAAAAGCCACGTAAAACGCCCGGAAATTCCCGAAAACTGAAAATAGGGACACACTACTATTTTTTCATTGGTTTTCATTTTCAGGAGGGCGGATGGAACGACAGGCGGCGCGGGGACATGATGCGGGGCGGGGATAACGGGCGGGGCGTTCATGTCGTCCCCCCCCCGGACGCTTTTGAACGGGGGCCCAGTGACTTTGTTCGTCATTCCCGAACGGTTCTGTCGGGAATCCAGGGTTTATATCGTTATCCCGCCGTCCACGGAGATTGTCTGGCCGGTCATGTAGGCGGCGTCATCAGAGGCGAGGAAGAGCGCCGTTTCGGCAATGTCTTCGGGGGAACCGAACTTCGATAGAGGGATATGGGAGAGAAGGTTGGACTTTATTTTCTCAGGCAGGGCGCCGGTCATTTCTGTATTTATTACTCCGGGGGCGATGGCGTTGACCGTTACGCCGAAGGGGGCGAGTTCTCTCGCCAGGGACTTTGTCATGGAGATTACCCCGCCCTTGGACGCGGAGTAGTTCGTCTGGCCGGCCCTGCCCGTTATGGCCGACGGCGAGGCCATGTTTATTATCCTGCCCTTCTTCGCCGCTATCATGCCCCGGCAGGCGGCCTTGCAGCAGTTGAACGTCCCTTTTAAATTTACGGCTATGACCGTATCCCAGTCCTCTTCGCGCATGAGCATCAGGAAGCCGTCCTTTATCACCCCGGCGCAGTTCACGAGGACAAGCGGCGCGCCAAGCTCCGCCTTCACGCGCTCGAATGCCTGGTTTACCTGGGACGAGTCCGACACGTCCGCCTTTATTGCAATTGCCTTCCCAAGCTCCAAGGCATCGGAGAGAAATGCCTCGGCGGATGCGTCGTCGCCGTGATATATTGCGGCTACGGAGGCCCCTTCGCGCATGAATGCGAGCGAGACCGCGCGTCCTATGCCCTTCGTACCGCCGGTAACGACGGCTGTCATGCCGCTCAGGATTCCCATGTCTTTACACCCTCGCCGGCACGGCGTCCTGCGCCGAAGCGGCCCTGACGTTTCTGTCTATCCACCTTACCATCCGTGTCAGAGCGCTTCCCGGCCCGGCCTCGATGAAATTGTCGAACCCAGAGTCAATCAGCTTCAATATCGCGTCCTTCCACGGGACCATCGAGTGCAGGTGTCTGCCGAGGACGTCCGATGTCTCCGCCGGGCTTTCTATAAACCGGGCGTCGATATAGGAAAGGAGCGGGATGGAAGGCGCACGGAAACCTGCCTTTGCGATGTCGGCCATAAACACCTCGGAGGCATCCTTCATCAATGGGGAATGATACGCCGCACCCATCGGAAGAACGTAGGCGTGGAGCGCGCCCTTTGAGAGCGAGAGCCGGACGGCCTCGGTAACCGCGTCCTTCAGGCCGGAAATAAGTATCTGCCGCGCCGCATTGACGTTAGACACCCAGACGCCGCCATATCCCTTGGCGGCCTCTTTGCAGATGCCTTCGACCTCCGGCGCGGAAAGGCCGATTATTGCGGCCATAGTGCCAGGAGTCTTTTCGTTCTGTTTGAGGGCGTGATTTCCCGCGGAGATTACGAGCCTGACGCCGTCCTCGAAAGACGCCGCGCCGGAGGCGACGAGCGCGGAGTAGAACCCCAGACTGTAGCCTGTCACGGCGTCGGGCGTCATGCCGTCTTTGGTGAGCTTAAGCCGCCAGGCCTCGTTGCATACGAACACGCAGAGCTGCGCGGGGATGTCTTTGTCGAGGTCGCCCTGCGGCCCCTCGAAGGAGAGCTTTTTGATGTCGAGCCGCGAGATTGCCGAGGCGGTCTCGTAAAGCCAGCGCGCCTCCGGGAAGCCGTCGTAGAGCCCCCGGCCCATACCGACATACTGCGAACCCTGTCCGGGGAATATGAAAGC
>JAJYJM010000013.1:0-23325 GCA_021789495.1 Nitrospirota bacterium | reverse complement strand
CTACCCCCTCAGGTATTCCCACAGGGGCCCGGTGAAGCCGTAAGAGCGCAGCCTCGTTCTTATTTTATCCGTCATGCGCAGGTGTATGCCCGGCATGATGAAGTTCGTATGCGCGCGCCCGTAGCGGGCAAGGCACTGGGACACGGCGTCCATATCGAGCGCCGGCGAGAAATAGAACATGGGCCTAAGGCCCGGCCCGCCGTCCTTTGTAACCCCTTCCGCCTTCGCGCGCTTTGCGAGCTCCGTGCCCGGAAATATCCTTATGCCGAGCATCGCAATCACCGCGTTCGGCCTCAGGCTGTCCATCAGCGAAAGGCTCTCCGCCACGGTATCAGCCGTCTCGCCCGGCGCGCCCAGAAGCAGGCTGTGGCAGAACGGAAGCCCGCCGTCCCGGCAAAGCTTCGAGGCATGGGTTATGTCTTCGACGGAAAAGCCCTTGCCGAGGTTGGCAAGTACGGCGTCCACGCCGGAATCCGTCCCGAACTCCACCCCCTTGCACCCGGCCTTGAGCATCAACTCGACAAGCTCTTCGTCCATATGCGCCGGGTTGACATAGCAGCTCCATGCGGCTGACGCGCCGCGGGCGATAAGCTCCCGGCAGAACTCCTTTGCGTGCTCCATCGGGAAATTGAAGACGTTGTCCACTATGAATATATGCCTGAGGCCGTATTGCTTAGACGCCCGCTCGAACTCCGCCGCCGCGAGCGCGGGCGTTCTCAGGCGCACCTTGCGCCCCTCCACGATTGGATACGTGCAGTACGAGCAGCCGAACGCGCAGCCGCGCTTCGTCTGGATGTTCCCGGCCCCGCCCTCCGCCATGTACAGGTCGTTTTCGATAACGCCCCTGTCCGGCTCAGGCGAGGCGTCGAGGTTATTTATCTTCCTCGGCGGATTTATTATTATCCCGCCCTTGTAGCGGTATGCAAGACCGGGGAGGTCGTTTACGGGGAGCCTGTCCTGGAGGCGCCGCAGGAGTTCCGGGAGCGCGCTCTCGCCCTCCCCGACAATACCAAGGTTAAGCCCCAGGGCGTCGAGTATCTCGCGCGGCATAAGCGTGAAGGCGGCGCCTCCCGCCACGACGAGCCGCGCGCCTATGGCCCTGAGCGTCCGGACGACAAGGAGTATGTCCGGGAGATAGGACTGGCTGTGCGGGAAGGCGACGTTGTCTATGTTCCTGATGGAAAGCGCTATTACCTGGGGCCTGAACGCGCGCACCGTGTCTTTTATGGATACCGGCACGTCCACGGCAAACTGGAGATCGAGGAACCTGACCTCGTGCCCGGCCTCGCCGACGGCGGCGGCTACGTACGCGGCCCCAATCGGAGCTACAGGGTCCGGAAGGTTCTCGCGGTTGGTCGAAATTATCAGTACCTTCATGCGGCCTCCTTCGGAAGGCTTTCGCAAGACGCAGGTCCCTTGAATACCGCTGGCTTTCGGCGGATGGGCATACAAAGGGTAAGGAATTATATCACAGGCAGGGGCCTGTTTCCATAGATTTTATTTTTATTTGAAGTTCCGCCTCTGGAATACGAGGACGGAGAGAGCGAGTATCGCCATTACATACATCAGGCCGTATGATACGGACATCAGTATATATTCGGCGGGAACCGGTATGGCGTGGACGGTCCTGGCCTTTATGTTGAAGTCTTCGAGGTTCGGCAGGAAATAATAAACGAACTTCAGGACGGCCTTCACTCCCGCCTGGCCGGTCTTTGCCGCCAGACCCCGGAGGTCTTCCGTCATGTGCCCTATGACATAGAGCGCGAGGGCGTAGCTCGCCGAGAGCGTGGGGGTGGAGAACGTGGAGAACAATACCGCCGAGGCCGTCACGACCAGGAGCTCGACGTATATCAGGAGCACGGCCATAAGCGTCTGCCAGGGCAGTTTGTTCGTATACATATACAGCGCCAGCATGTAGCAGACCGTCATTACGGAGATATAGGACAAAAGCACGAGGGACAGCCCAAGGTATTTGCCGAGCAGGAACTGCCAGCGTTTTATAGGCTTTGAGATTATGATGTATATGGTCTTCTTCTCAAGCTCTTTATTGACAAGACCTATGCCCACGAAGATGGAGATTATGACGCCGAATATCTCTATGCTTGAGAGCGAGAGGTCTTCGATTATCTTGGAGCGTTCCCCAAGCGTAAGGGTGGAGAGGAGCACGGACGAGCCCAGAAGGAGCATGGCAAAAAAGACGAGGGAATAAAATATCTTGTCCCGTATGACTTCCTTGAACGTGTTTATCGCTATGGCGTAAACTTTCATTTGCGTCCTTTCCCTACTTCTTCCATGAACAGGTCCTCAAGCGAGCTCTTGTGCGGGATGAGCGAGATTATCTCGCCGCCGGATTCGAACACGAGCCTTTTGGCGGCTCTTGCGGCCTCCTGGTCGCCAAACGCGGCCGTAGTCTCGTTTCCGCGCGTCACCATCCCGGAGGACATGCGCTCCAGCCTGGAGAATTCCTCGCCGGATACGCCCGCAAATGTCATCTCGACGGACTTCACCTGCGTGCCGGAAAGAAGCTCGTCCACGGTCCCCATCGCCCGAAGTTCGCCCCGGACGAGTATGCCCACCCGGTCGCATATCACCTCGACGTCCGGGAGGATGTGCGTTGAGAAAAAGATGGTCTTTCCGCCGTCTTTAAGCCCCAGGATTATGTCCCTGACCTGCTTCCTGCCGACAGGGTCGAGCCCGCTCATGGGCTCGTCGAGCACGACAAGCTCCGGGTCGTTTATGAGCGCCTGCGCTATGCCTATCCTCTGCTGCATGCCCTTGGAGAACTTGCGGAGCTGCAGGTTCTTCACGCCGGAGAGGCCGACCATGTCGAGGAGCTCTCCCGCCCTCGCCTCTCTTTCCTTTTTGCGCATACCGAAAAGCCTCCCGGAGAGGTCCATGAACTCCGCAGCCGTGAGGTAGTCGTAGAAGTAGGGCTGCTCCGGCAGGAAGCCGATGTTCTTTTTCACCGAAGAGTCGCTTATGGGACGGCTCATAAGCCATGCCGCCCCGCCGGTCGGGTGCACAAGACCCATGAGTATCTTGAGCGTCGTGGTCTTGCCCGCGCCGTTCGGCCCAAGGAAGCCGAACACCTCGCCCCTTTTCACTTCCATCGTCAGGCCCTTTAGCGCCACGACGCGCTTTCGGAAGAACCCGACACGGAACTCCATCTTCAAGCCTTCCGTCCGTATCATCGCTCTTTTCCCTTGGGGTATATCACCCCTTTGCGGTATATCCTGAGCCTTCGGGCCATCCTGGTATTGGATACCTCTCCGGTCTCAGGATTTATAAGGTATTTCCCGCCGAGGCTGTCAACCGGCGCGGTCTTTATAAACCCGCCGGCGAGAAGCTCCCGCACCGACGCCGGATACCTGCCGAATCTGCTTTTATAGGCATTGACCTCGTTTTGCAGTGCGTCGAGGTTTATCTCCACCTGAAGCTCCTTCATCCTCTGCCTGAGGGCCTCCCTGACCTTCTCGTTTTTAGTGTTTTCATAAATCGCTTCGGTCAGCTCCATGCCGTAGCGCGGGTCTCCCGCCTGAGCGTAGAGGCGCGAGGCAAGGAAGGGCAGATACGGCGGTCTTTTCGGAAGCTCCGCCCCGACGCCCATGTAATATGCGGCCTGTTTGAAGTCCTTGAGATAAAAGAAGTAATTGAAACCTATGAAGAACGGGAACTCCCATAGGCCAGGGTTGTTCTCGTACCCCTTTTTCAGGAGCTTTATGCTTAAATTGTGGTGGCCTGCTACAGCGGCAAGGTATATGCCGCCGAGTTCGGTCATGTAATAAAATTTCGGGTCGAGGTCCGTCGCCGTCGACACGGCATGATAGATCCATTCCGCGTCTTTTCGTGTAATATTTCTGTCCCCCATAACCTGAATGGTCTTAAGCCAGATGAGGTCAGCTAAAAGCGAGTTCTGGCCGAGCGAAATCTGTTTCAGGTATTTGCTGTCCGGGATATTCGGAAGGCTTTGGGTTCCGGACGGCCCGGAACCGAGCGTCTCTATTTTCTTCTGGGAATTATATATTAAGGCGCCGTCAAGTATTATAAACAGCGCGAGGAATATGCTTGCGATTCTCATTTCCAGGATTTCCCCGTTACCGTAGGGGTGCGATTTACCTAATCCCCCGGGCGCTATGAAATTACACCCCTGTGCGTTAAACATTATATAACACTTTTTTAAGATTTTTTACAGGAAAAAGTAATGAAAACCGATAGATGAATCAAAATCCGACATTGAGGTGATTCAGGACCCTGTTCTGGTTGAACGTCCATTGGTCCGAATCCCACCCGCTGTCGTTGACATCTCCGGATGCGGATGCCAGAAAGGACGACGTCGTCGAGAAGGCGCTGTGGTTGCCGCCGCCGACAAAGGAAGGATCATGAGAGCCTATATGGACACCGTCGTACCAGTAGTCGTAACGCGCGCGGCCCACAAGCTGCCAGCACAGGCCGACGCTGGTCTGGAGCTTATAGGTGTCGTACTCCGCCTTATAGGTCATGGCCGCTGTGCCGATTTCAGCGAGATTGCTCTTCGCCTCAGCCGCCCTGGAACGCGCCCTGTACAGCATGTAGTTCGGGATGGCGATAGCGGCGAGTATCCCGACAATAGCTACGGCGACCATAAGCTCTATTAGTGAAAAACCTCTTTTGTTCATAGAGGCAGCTTATCCTGAAAAAAATGGGGGGGTGAGAAAACTCACCCCCCCCCATTTTGGCTTTCCCATGCTATAGGATTATGTTATATGCCGTTCTTAGGATTCAGGAGATCTCTCCTATCGGTAAATGTCCACTCGTCATCGCTGCCACTGGTGGAAATTATGCCGGCCGCAATAGAGGTGTAGGTATTCTGGGAGGCGGTGGCGCTAGCCACGTATGATCCTGTGGGCCATGTGGGCCTAGTGCTGGTAGTTGGGTCCATATACGACGAATATACTATGAACGAGTTATAGTAATAGGTATAGCGGTTCTGGCCCTGAGGCACCCATGCAAGCTGCGCTTTGTTTGCCACATAAGTGTCGTTCTCGGCCCGGTATGCCTCGGCGGTGGTGCCGAGGGCGCCGAGGTTTGTCTTCGCCTCGGACTGCTTTGACTTCGCCTGGTATCTAAGGAAGTTCGGGATGGCTATAGCGGCCAGGATGCCTATGATGGCGACGACGATCATGAGTTCGATGAGGGTGAAACCTTTTTTGCCGTGCATGCGCTTAAACATTTTCTTTTCCCTTTCTTTGCGGGCGCAATAAATTGCGCCCCTGCTTTTTTATTAACCTACTCTTGCCCTGCCGTTCCCCTTGCCATCCCCCCTTTCCCGGGCTGTCTGATTTTTTTCTCTGCTTTTTATGATAGCAACATCCGTGCCAGAATCTTGATTTTTTAACCCTTCGATAAATAAGACATTTTAAGGGGCATATAAAAAATTTAAAACCGTAAGTGATGAAAAACATCATACGGGGTGATGATTTTCATCAGTTTGTCTGATAGCCTATTCCAACCCATGCTTCTTCATCCGATGTCGGAGCGACGGAAAAGTAAGTCCCAGGAGCCTTGCGGCCTCCGTCTTCGAGCCGTCCGCCTTTCTGAGCGCCTTCAGAAGGAATTCCTTCTCCATCTCGTCCAGCAGGCTCTCGAGCTCTACTCCGGCGTCCGGTATCACGTCCGGAATCGGCCCGACCCGCCTCCTGCGCTCGCCCCTGAGCTCCGACGGGAGGTGGTCTGCGGTGATGAACACGCCTTCGCTCAGGGTGCAGGCGCGCTCCATCACGTTTTCCAGCTCGCGCACGTTTCCTTTCCAGGCGTGGCCGGCAAGGAGCGCCATGGCTTCCGGCGTAATTCTCATGGAATCGCCGTCCCTGCAGAACTTCTTTAAGAAATGCTCGGCCAGCGCCGGGATGTCCTCTTTCCTGTCCCTCAAGGGGGGCAGGTGTATCGGTATGACGTTCAGCCTGTAGAATAGGTCCTCGCGGAAGTTCCCCTTTGCTATCTCTTCCTTCAGGTCCCGGTTCGTGGCGGCGATTATCCGGACATCCACTTTTATGTCCACCGTCCCGCCGACCCTCTTGAACTCCCTCTCCTGCAAAACGTGCAGGAGCTTTACCTGGAACGTCTGTGTGGTCTCGGCCAGCTCGTCGAGGAATACGCTGCCGCCCTGGGCCACCTCGAAAAGTCCGGCCTTGTTATCCACGGCGCCCGTGAATGAGCCCTTGACGTGCCCGAAAAGCTCGGACTCCAGAAGCTGCTCCGGCAGCGCCCCGCAGTGAATGTACATGAACGGCTTGTCCCGCCTGCCGCTCAGATTATGAAGCGCGCGCGCCGCAAGCTCCTTGCCGGTGCCGGACTCGCCCGTTATGAGCACCGTGCTTGCCTTGTCGGCGACCTTCGATATAAGCTCGAACACGCGCTCCATCGCCGCGGAATGGCCGACGAAGTTCTGGAAACCCTTCTCGACTTCGAGCTCCCGCCTGAGCAGGACGTTCTCCTCGCGCAGCCGGCGCTTCTCAAGGGCGTTATTTACGACGAGCTTTATCTCGTCCACCTTGAACGGCTTCATTATATAGTCGTACGCGCCGTGCTTCATCGCCTCGACGGCGCTCTCCGGCGTAGCGTAAGCCGTTATCAGGACGACGACAGTCTCCGGAGATTGTTCCTTCACGACCTTCAGGAAGTCCATGCCTCCCATACCGGGCATCCGGACGTCCGTGATTACGAGGTCGAATATATCCTCTTTGAGGAACCTCGCCGCCTTCTCGCCGTTCTCCGCCGCGACAGGCACGTGTCCTTCCCTCTTCAGCATGATGGACAGGAAGTCACGCATGGATTTCTCGTCGTCCACTATAAGTATCCTGCCCATATCAGGCCGCCCTCCCGACAGGTATTCTCACGATGAACCTGCTCCCTTTGCCGGGCCGGCTTTCCACGCGTATCCTGCCGCCGTGGTCTTCCACAATCCTGTAGACAATCGAAAGCCCAAGCCCGGAGCCGCCCTCCTTGGTGGAATAGAAAGGATAGAATATCTTGTCCATGTCTTCTTCGGGTATGCCGCAGCCGTTGTCTTCGACGATTATGCCGACATGGTCATTATTCGGGATAAGTTTTATCGCAACCGTCCCCGGCCCGGAGAGGGACTGGACGGCGTTAATCGCCAGGTTTAAAAGCACCTGCCTCATCTGCCCCTGGTCCGCCATGATTCGCACCGGGCCGTCAGGCAGTTCAAGCCTCAAGTCCGCGTCTTCGGCGGATTTCCCGCCGCCCTTCACGAGGTTTGCGGTATCCCGGATTATCTGCGCCATGTCGCATTCTTCCATCGCCGGTACCTTGGGCCCTGCATAAACCAGGAACTCGGTAACTATCCTGTCCAGGCGTTCCATTTCGTTCAGGGCGATGTTCATCAGGTTCAGGTTGTCGCCGCTTAAGGACAGGTCCTCCTTCAATATCTGGAGCGACCCCGAGAGAGAGGCCAGAGGGTTTCTTATCTCGTGCGCCATCCCGGCGGAAAGCTCGCCGATTGCGGCGAGCCTGTCCTTCTTCTTTATCTCCGCCTCCATCTCCTTTATTGGGGTAATATCCTGGAATATACAGAGCAGACCGCCGTAATCGCCCTTTTCGTCCTTGAGCTGCGAAATTGTCAGCCCAAGCGCGAGCGCCTTGTCTTTCCGTGAAAAAGGTATCTCGCAGCGATACGGGGCCGTCTGCGAAGGGCCCGGCTCAGGGAACCCGTGAAACTCCGGCAGGCTGAAAATCTCCCCCAGGGCGCGCCCGCGAACATCCTCGAATTTCAGCCCCGTTATCTCCTCGGCGGCCTTGTTGAAGGCGCCTATCCTTCCCTCCGGGTCCATCGTCGCCATGCCGTCGGCCATACTCCTGACAATGTTCTCGTTCAACGCCTGAAGTTCCCGCAGGTCGAAGGCCTTCTCGGCCAGTTCTTCGCGCGCCGCCTTCAGCCTCCCGGACAATGTGCCTGCGAGGAAAGCGACGGTATAGAACGCGATAAAGTTCAGGAATATATTATAAAACAGCTCGCTGTGGGTATAAAGCCTCTCCGGCGCCGGCGCCAGGACGCCGTAATACTGGAGGTCAACCAGCGCGCCGTACGCTATCCCGGCAAAAGACGCAATCAGGAATGCCCCGCGTCTGAAGAGCATTATCCCGGCGGCGATGACGGAGAAGAAATAAGTGAAGGAGAAAGCGCTGTCCATGCCGCCGGTGGCGAAAACGATACCGGTCTCAAGCCCAAGGTCTATGAGTATCTGCGTGTAGGCGAGCGGGGCCAGGCGCTTCATCCTGCTAAAGAGGATGGAGTAGGATATGGTAAGGAAATACGTGGCGATTATAATGAAATATATCGAGCGGGGCACACTGCGGGACTGGTAGAACTGGACGGCGGCCAGCGACCCCAGGAGGAGGGTGACTACCGTCACCCTCAGTATCATCAGCCATTTTATCTTTGGCCTGAGCTCCCGGTCATCGAAACCAGCCCTGCCCGGAGCGCCGTTTTTGAACGCCATCAACCCACTACGTCCGCCAGGTGGAATATCGGCAGATACATGGCGATAATTATATAGCCGACCGTGATGCCCAGGAATACCATCAGCGCGGGCTCCAGGGCCGCCGTCATGGCCTCGACCGCCGCGTCCACCTCGTCGTCATAGAAGTCGGCGATCTTGGAGAGCATGGCGTCTAGGGCGCCGGTAGTCTCTCCGACGGAGATCATCTGCGTAACCATCGGCGGAAAGACCTTGGAGCGCAGAAGCGGCTCCGAGAGCGTCTTGCCCTCGCTGATGCTGGCGCGCGTATCCATGACGGTATTCTCGACGACCTTGTTGCCCGCGGTCTTCGCGACAATCTCAAGGCCGTCCATGATGGGAACGCCCGCGGCCATCAGTGTGCCCAGGGTGCGGGTGAATTTCGAGACGGCGACCTTCCTTATCAACGGCCCGATTATCGGCGCCTTAAGGAACATCCTGTCCATGACCAGCCGCCCTTTCTTCGTGGCGTAATATTTCTTGATGCCGAAAACAAAGCCGCCGATGATGAGGAGGACGGGCAGCATCTTTTTCCAGTTGGTCATGAACTTGCTGACGTTAATGACCAGCTGGGTCGGGCCGGGCAGGTGTCCGCCCATGTCCGTGAACATCTTCGCGAACATCGGGATGACGAATATCATCAGGACAGCTATGACGCCCACGGCGACGACCATGACTATCGAGGGATACACCATGGCCGATTTTATCTGCTTTTTTATCTTCATGTTCTTTTCGATGTAGGTGGTAAGCCTGCCGAGGATCGTGTCGAGGATGCCGCCCACCTCGCCCGCCGCGACAAGGTTCACGTACAGATCGTTGAATATCTTCGGGTGCTTTCCGAGGGCGTCCGCGTATGTCGAGCCAGCCTCGACGTCCTTGCGGATACTGCCGATAGCCGCCGCCAATACTTTGTTCGGCGTCTGCTTCTCCAGTATGTCAAGGCACTGGACAAGCGGCAGCCCGGCGTCTATCATGGTGGTGAACTGCCGGGTAAAGACGATAATGTCCTTGTCCGACACGCCGCTGCCGAACGCGGGGAGTTTTATCGCCGTGTTCATGCCGGACTTGGAGTTCACGGATGTGACGATGATCCCCTGCTTTCTAAGCTGGGATATCGCCTCGTCCTTGCTGGACGCGATGGTTTCGCCTTTTGCGGCCTTGCCGTCCCTGCCCTTGCCGGACCATGTGAAAGTAAGAGTCGAGGCCATAATCATCCTCCTTCGAGATACTGTCTTCTTATCGCGACTTGCCCGCCTGGGCTTCGCCCTTGGCTATCATCCCCATGAACTCATCCGGGACAGGGCTTCTGCCCAGGGCTTCGTCATAGGAGATTATCCTCTTTGCAAAGAGGTCGTAGAGGGCCTGGTTCATGGTCTGCATGCCGAACTTCGCCTGCCCCGTCTGCATGGAAGAATAAAGCTGGTGTATCTTGTCCTCGCGGATGAGGTTTCTTATCGCGGGCGAGGGTATCAGCACCTCGGCGGCCATGACGCGCCCCTGGCCGCTCATCTTGGGTATAAGCTGCTGGGCTATAATGCCCTCCAGCACGAAGGAAAGCTGGGCGCGGACCTGCGGCTGCTGGTGCGGCGGGAACACGTCTATTATCCTGTTTATCGTCTGGACGGCGGAGTTGGTGTGGAGCGTCGCAAGCGCAAGGTGGCCCGTCTCGGATACCGTCAGGGCCGCCTCCATAGTCTCCAGGTCTCTCATCTCGCCTATCAGGACGATGTCCGGGTCCTGCCGGAGGACGTATTTCAGCGCCTGTTTGAAACCCTTCGTGTCGGCGCCGACCTCGCGCTGGTTCACAAGCCCTTTTTTGTGCTGGTGCAGGAACTCTATGGGGTCTTCGACGGTTATGATATGCTCGTGGCGCTCGGAGTTTATCTTGTCTATCATCGACGCGAGCGTAGTGGACTTTCCTGAGCCGGTCGGCCCGGTAACGAGTATAAGACCCCTCGTCTTGTTTACAAGCTCGCTCACTATCGGCGGGAGGTTAAGCTCATCGAGCGACATTATCTTGAACGGAATCGTCCTTACGGCCGCAGCGACGGCGCCCCTCTGCAGGAACACGTTCGCCCTGAAACGGGAGAGGCCCTTTATGCCGAAGGAGAGGTCGAGCTCGTCGTTTTCCTCGAACCTGTGCTTCTGCACGTCCGTCAGGATGCTGTAGCACAACTGCTTCGTCTCGGCGGCGGAGAGCGGCGGAAGGTTCATCGGGACGAGCTGCCCGTCGATACGGAGCTGCGGCGGCGAACCCGTTGTGATGTGCAGATCTGAAGCCCCCTTGTCTATCATCGTCTGGAGAAGCTGGTGCAGGTTTGCCATTGTATTAATCTCCGAATGTAACCCTCAGCACCTCTTCGATGGAAGAGACGCCCTGCTTTATCTTGGTGAGGCCGCTTTTGCGGAGCGACTTGCACCCGTCGTTTAACATGCACTTCTTTATCTCGGTGGCGGTGGCGCCTTCCAGTATCAGTTCCTTCACGCCTTCCGATATGGGCATGACTTCATAGAGAGCCACCCTGCCCTTGTAGCCCGTCCCGCCGCAGATGTCGCAGCCGTGTCCCTTGTAAGGCACGACCTCCTTCGCCTCCTCCTCCGCAAAGCCGATGTCGATGAGCGCCTGCAACGGGACCTTCTCCGGCTCCCTGCAGTTCTGGCATATCCTCCTGCAGAGCCTCTGGGCGAGAATGAGTATGGTGGAGGACGCGACAAGAAACGGCTCTATGCCCATGTTGAGAAGACGGTTTATAGTGGAGGGCGCGTCGTTCGTATGGAGAGTTGAAAGCACGAGGTGGCCGGTCAGGGCGGCCTTGACGGCAATCTCGGCGGTCTCGTAATCGCGTATCTCGCCGACCATTATTATGTCCGGGTCCTGCCGGAGAAACGAGCGCAGGGTCGCGGCGAAATTAAGACCTATCTCGTCTTTCATCTGGACCTGGTTTATACCCATCAGGTTATACTCGACGGGGTCTTCCGCCGTCATAATGTTCACGTCCACCTTGTTGACGTTGCTGAGCGCGGAATAGAGCGTCGTGGACTTGCCGGAACCCGTGGGGCCCGTGACAAGGACCATCCCGTACGGGCTGCTTATGGCCTTGAAGAAGTCCGCACCGGCCCTTTCCTCGAAACCCAGCTTGGCAAGGTCGAGCTGGAGGTTGCCCTTGTCGAGGATTCGCATGACTATCTTCTCGCCGAAGAGCGTCGGGAGCGTAGACACGCGGAGGTCCACCTCCTTGCCCTTAAGCTTCAGCTTGATGCGCCCGTCCTGCGGGAGCCTGCGCTCGGAGATGTCCAGCTCGGACATTATCTTCAGACGGGACGTGAGCGCGGCCCGAAGCCTCATCGGCGGCTGCATGGTCTCGTAGAGCACGCCGTCCACCCTGTAGCGCACACGGAAGGATTTTTCATACGGCTCGATGTGTATGTCGCTCGCGCCCTTGGCGATTGCGTCGGTAAGGATGAGGTTGACGAGCTTTACGACGGGCGCGTCCTCGACCGCCTGCTTGAGCTCGCCAAGGTTTACGTCCTCCTCTTCCTCCATGATGAGGTCCACGTTTTCGTCGCCTTCCTTGAGCGTGGCCATGACGTCCTGGAGGGCCTCAGCGGTGTCGTAATATTTGTTTATCGCGGCCTTTATCCCGCCCTCGGAGGCGACCACCGGCTCGACGTTATAGCCCGTCATGAACTTCACGTCGTCCAGCGCGAAGACGTTGGAGGGGTCAACCATCGCTATGGTGATGGTGGCGCCGGTCCTGTTTATGGGCATTATCTGATATTTCTGGACAACGTCCGAGGGGATGAGCTTGCAAAGCCCCTGGTCTATTTCCAGGTCCTGGAGGTTTACCGCCGGAATTCCGTATTGTTTGCTGAGGAAGGAGATAAGCCTGTCTTCGTCGATAAAGCCGAGCTTTACGAGGTTGGAGCCCAGCCGTCCGCCGTCCTTCTGCTGGATGGCAAGCGCCTTTTTCAGCTGTTCATCCGTTATCATGTTGGCGGACACAAGCATCTGTCCGAGCCTGCCGGCCATTATCGGTTCTCCAGTGACACGTAACGCTCGAATTTGACGACTAATTTTATGTTACGGGAGGCTCTGGTGTCAAGGACAATCGGATTTCCGGAAGACACCGGGATATTAATTCTTTTTAATGCTCCCAAGCCCCAGTTTCAACGCCTCCCTCATCGCCTCCGCCGGCGGAGTGACGTCAAACCAGTGCTCGAAGGCTATCACGCCCTGGTGCAGGAGCATCCCCAGGCCGTTTAAAACCCTCGCCCCCGCGCCTTCCGCGGCGGCCATCGCGGCTGTCTTCGGCGGGTTGTAGATTACGTCGTAGAACATCTGGCCCTTCTTGAACGAATCCGCAGGAAACGGAAGCGGGTCGCCTTCATGCATACCAATCGGCGTCGCGTTTATCACCAGGGCGCATGAGCGGATGAAGTCCGCATCGAGAGGTTCCGCGCGCGCAGCGTCCTTTTTCAGGGCGGTATTTAAGTCGAGCACCAGTTTGTCCCTCTTCGGCCCGTCCACGTCGTACAGGAAGACAGGGCCGGAACCCGCGTTCACGAGGGCGAACGCGATGCCCCTGGCCGCGCCGCCCGCGCCGCAGATGAACGCCTTTTTCCCCTTCGGGTCGAACTTCGCGTCGTCCTTGAGCGACTTCACGAACCCGCGCCCGTCGGTGTTGTATCCGGTAAGAATACCGCCCCTGTTCACGATTGTATTTACGGCGCCAAGGAGCCTCGCCTCCTCGTCAACCTCGTCGAGGAACTCTATCACGCGCTCCTTGTGCGGGACGGTAATGTTCGCGCCGGCAAAACCCATCGCCCGAAGTCCGGAGACTGCGCCCTTGAGGCCGTTTGGCCGCACATGGAACGGCACGTATACGCAGTCCATCCCGAGCGCGTCGAATGCGGCGTTGTGCATGGCCGGAGAGAGCGTGTGCTCGACCGGGTCGCCGAATATGGCGATGACTTTCGTATGGCCGGAAATTTTCATGAGACCTCCTTTCATAACGCCCCCTCTGTCCCCCTCTTATCTTAAGAGGGGGATAAAGGAATTACGAAGTTTTGTCATTCCCGCGAAGGCGGGAATCCAGGAACTTAATGTTTGCTCAATGCTCCGTTATTATTCCTAAAGTAATCATTAAGATACCTCCTGATAGACCACAAATCCATGCAATTACAAATAATCTTTTTCCGAATTTATTTAAACTTGCCAATAGCTCAAATGGGTCTAAAAAGTTATGCGTACGAAGCATGTTGATAACATTGACAATCATCGATAAAATTACACCTGTTACCAATAATCCGGGCGCTATTATTGACAGGATTTCCATTTTCCAATACCTCGAAAGTCACTGGGTTCCCGCTTTCGCGGGAATGACGGCCAACTGCGGATTCTTCGCGGAGCCTGCCCCTAAGCGCAGCCGAACGGGCTCAGAATGACAAAACGGCTTCAATTAATCCTTTCGCCGTCGGCTCCATCATAATAATTTTAATCCCCGTCTCCCGCTCAACGTCCTTCGGCGTCAGGTCGTCGAGGAATACCCCTTCGCCGTCCCGCATGGTAATGGCGGGGATAACCGCCGCGTCGGCCTTCCTGCCTTTCAGGGCCGCTATTATGTCCCTGCCGGACAGAAGCCCGGCAACCGTTACCTTCTCTCCGAATAGATTATTTTTTACCGGCAGGACGGAGAGTTTCAGGCCGGTTATCGCTTCTATTTCTTTTGCGATATTCTTCAGTATCGGCGCGAATGATTTGCCGGTTATCAAGATTATTTTCCTGACTTCATAACGCCCCCCTTGCCCCCCTCTTATCTTAAGAGGGGGGGAAAGGCGGATTCTTCGCTGGCGCTCAGAATGACAAGCTAATGAGACGCCTCTTTTCCCAATCTGCCTGAACTCATCCAAAAAATCCCGCACCAGCCCGACGCCGTTGCCCATCTGCGGGTAGCCGTCGTATTCCCCGGCCAAAGGGAAATCCCGCCCGGCCTTTATGTAGAATTCATCCGACGGATATACGAAACTTACGCCGAATTTTTTTCTGTATTTCTTCCTGAGCGGCTCCAGGCCGTCGAGGAGGCGCGCGGCCTCTTTTTCCGTGAACGTCCGGAGCGGATAGAGTTTCTCCCGGTGCTTCGTAAGCCCGACCGGAACTACCGCAAGCGATTGCACGCCGGGATAAAAGGCCGCCAAATCCTCCACCGTCCTGACGAGCGCCGCGCCGTCGTTTATCCCCGGAGCTACGACCGCCTGCGTATGGAGCTTTATGCCGCCGTCCGTGAGTTTCTTTATGCCGTCAAGTATCGACGGCGCCTTGCAGTTCCCGAGCAGGAAGCGGCGGAGGCTGTCGTCCGTGGCATGGACGGAGACGTAAAGCGGCGAGAGGCGCTCGCGGATTATCCGGTCGTAATCCTCGTCCTTCATAGTCGTAAGGGTGATGTAGTTGCCGTGCAGGAAGCTGTGGAGATAATCCTCGTCTTTTACGTAAAGAGTGCGCCGTAGTCCCTTCGGCATCTGCTCCACGAAACAGAACACGCAGCGGTTGTTGCAGGAGCGCACCTTCATCGGGGCGGGGATAATCCCCAGGTCGTCGTCCTCGTCCTTTTCAATCTCTATCTCGACTTCCCCGCCGGACTTCTTCCTGACCAGCAGGACGACCTCCTCCGAGGCGATGAGGTAGCGGTACGCGAGGTAGTCAGGGACAGGCAATGAGTTTATGGAGATTATCCTGTCCCCCTCGCCGATTCCGACATCAAGGGCCGTGCCGCCCGGCTCAACGCCGATGATTTCAAAACCTTTGGATGACATATTTTTACTGCCTGTCCGCATAGAACTTCGATTCCAGGTAGCTCGTAACGAAACCTGTCAGGAAGACCTTTATGACCGCGGCTATGGGCACGGCCAGGAGTATGCCCACGAAGCCGAACAGCTTCCCAAGCGCCAGGAGCGAGAGGATGATGATAAGCGGATGCAGCCCAAGCCTGTGCCCGATTACTTTGGGCGTGATGATATAGCCTTCCATGGCCTGGACAAAGGCCATTATGCCGACGACAATCAGCGGGTGGGCGATGTCGTGATACTTGAGGAGCACAAGGACGACCGCCGTTAGGCCCGCGAGGGTCGTACCGAGATACGGCACGAGGTTCAGGATGCCTCCGCCCATTCCGACGAGCACGGGCATGTCCACGCCCGCGAAATAGAATCCGACGCAGTACATGACGCCCATTATCAGCGCCACGAGGAGCTGGCCCTTTACGAAGTCCTTCAGGACGGCCTCCACCTCCCTAAGCTTCCAGACGATATATTCGCGATACCCCTCAGGCATAATCGTAAGCGCGGCCTGCTTCATGTCGTTCCAGGACATAAGCAGGTATATCATGAATATCGGTATGAGGAACAGCGTGAGGATAAGGAAGAAGACGTTGAGCGTCCCGGCGACGATGCCCAGGACGTGCCCGAACGCCGATGCGAAGGACTCAGGCGAGAGGTTCGAGACCTGCTCCTTGAGCTTCCCGATGAGCGTGTTGAAGTCATACCCCGGACCAAGGCCGAGAGCGCGGCTGATATACGGGAAATACTCGTTTTTGAAGGTGTCGATATACGTCGGGATATTGTTTACGAGCTGCGGTATCTCCTTCATGAGCACATATACCGCCCCGAACATGGCCCCGGCAAGTGCGGCAAAGAGCAGAAGGGAGAAGATTGCCGCCCCCGCGCCTCTCGGCACGCCGCGCCTTTCGAGGAAGCAGACCGCCGGGTTCAGTATGTATGCAAAAAGAAGCGCCAGGACGAACGGGGTTATGGAAGCCCCGAGCGCCCACGCGAGCAGGAAGAAAAGGGCCAGGAAGATGAATACCGCGAGGTCAGCCTGCCAGATTGTTTTTTTTACCATGTATGACCCTGAAACCCCGGATGACGTATTGCAATCCCGACGCGGCCAGAAGAACGGCTGCAAGCCGTGAAAGATATTCCGTAACGGCGAACTCCCGGCCCATGTACAGCCCGGCAAGGGCAGTCATAATCAGGAATATCAGCATGAACGTCGTAAGCTTGCCGAGCGGCGTTGGCCGGATGGCATCCCTGAAGCCCCGCCTGTAGAAATAAAAACACCCGGCTATGATTGCCGCGTCCCGTATGATTACGGCTCCCGCAAGCCATAGCGGAAGTCTGCCCGTCAGCGCCAGTGCGGCGAACGCCGTAAGGACGAGGAACTTGTCCGCAAGCGGGTCGAGCAGCGCGCCCAGTTCGGTCTTTTGACCCGTCATCCGGGCGATGGCGCCGTCGATTGCGTCCGTCAGCCCCGCGAGGATAAAAACTCCGACGGCAAGGCCGTATCTGTTCTGTATAAGAAAAACGAGGAAGACCGGGACAAGGGCGATTCTGAGCAGGGTAATGATGTTCGGCAGGTTCATAGGTTTCCGCCGCCCGTTGTCTATCCGGTCGACCGGTCTCTGTCCGTGTCGCCGCCTTTATAGAACTGCCGCTCGTAGAGCCTGTGCCAGGCCGTGAACTTCCCTTCCTGGACGTCCTTGTCGGCGAACTCGGCCAGGCCCTGGAGCTTCGCGTCGAGGTTGTCCGCGTAGTGCAGTATCATGGCCTCCATGCACATCGGCATCTTGGGCGAGCCGTATTCGTACTCGCCGTGATGGGAGATGACCATGTGCATGAGCAGGTCGGCCTTCTCCCGGTCGATGTTTTTTATTCCGTCCAGCCTCTCCTTCAGGGCCATCAGTCCAAGCGTCACGTGCCCAAGCAGCTTTCCCCGGAAGGTATAGTCGAAGCCGGCGCCGGGAGACAGTTCCTCTATCTTGCCGATGTCGTGCAGGAAGGCCCCCGCGACAAGCAGGTCTTTGTCTATCATGGAAGCGACAAGCGGGTCGGCGGCGGCGTATTCCTCGAAGATAAGCCTCGCGAGCCGCACGACCTTCAGCGTGTGCTGGAGCAGTCCTCCTGCGAAGACGTGGTGCATCCCCTTTGCGGCGGGGGATTTTCTGAACGCCTCCATGAACGCGGAATCGTCAAGGAAACCCTGTATAAGTTCCCGCAGCCAGCCCGTCCCGACGTCCTGCGCCGCAGCCTTAAGCTCGGAGAGCATGGCCTCGACGTCCCTGTCCGTCGCGGGCAGAATCCGGGGCAGGTAATCGTCGGGCGCCTGGACCTTCTTTATGTCCTTGACCGTGAGCTGGAGATTTCCGTTATACAAGCCTGCCTCGGCCCGGACGGCCACAATATCGCCCTTCTCGAACCTTAACGCAAAGGCCTCGGCATTGTCCCAGGCGACGGACTCGATGCTCCCGGTCTTGTCCGCCAGCCGAAGCGAGAGAAACGGCTTTCCCGCCCTCGTTTTTTTAAGCTGCTTTTCCGTCGCGGCGAATACGGACTCTATCTTTTCGCCATCCGAAATCTCGTTTGCGTATTTCAATGAAATCGCCTCCCTGAAGAAGGGAGTATATTTGTATCTATTTGCCCTGTCAAGGAAATTTCATTTCACCTGCGGAAGATGCCCCGTATCCCGGCGAAGGTCTTAAGTCCGAACATCGCGCGGTCTATCAGGTGTATAAAGCCTTCGAGCTTTTCCAGGCGGTCCGCCATGAACTTAAGCTCCGGGTCGCTATTTTCTTCATATTTATATTCGACATACGCGCGCTGGTCGCAAATCTCCTGGAGGGCCGCTCCCATCTCCTTTTCACGGCGTTCCTTGAGGACGGTTTGCAGTATCTGGAAGAAATCCGCCTCGGCCTCGAAGCACATATCCTGCCCCGGCTCCCCTGCGGCTTTCTTAATTGCTCCCAGTCTTTTCAATAAGTTAAGCTTGGTCTCCACCGCCTGCGCGTCGGCGTTCAGGGCCTCTGCCAGCCCCGTCAGGCAGAGCGGCGCCTGCGAAAGGAAAAGGAATCCCCAGATGCGCGCCTCAAGCGGGTCAATCCCCCAGAAACCTATCGCCGCGGCCAGGGCATCGACGGCCTTGTCGCGGGCTTCTCTTACATCCCTGTCCATATCTTAGAATATAGCATAAATGACGCAAAAATTACCCTTATTTCTCAAATAGTTGCAAAACGGGGTTTTATCCATCAATGAGTATTTATATGAGTCGCAACGCACTGTAAAATAAAAGGATATTTCGCTTTTTGAGATAAAACCACATGCCTCCCCGCGCCCGGTTTTTGCCCCGAAACCCGCCCGTAGAGACCCTTTTCAGGCCCGTTTCCGATGCCGGGGGGAAATTCGGGAATTTACAAAAATAATTCAAAGTTGGCGGGGAGTTATCGTAGCTCATAGTAAATTCTCCTGAGAATGAACTTTCCCGACCGATTAGATTTACTCCTGGTGTGTGGCTCGTGATTATCAGTAAATAGCATTGCAATTCCCGGATGCCGCCCGATGAATCTGGCAATTACAAATCAGGAAAACGGTGAACCCTCTCCCGGCCTTCGGCCACCCTCTCCCATGAAAGGGCGAGGGGAAGAAAAGTCGCTGGATTCCCGATTAATACATTCGGGAATGACGGAGCGCAGAGGCGGACTCTTCGCGGAGCCTCAGAATGACAGGCGTGAAATTCCTGGATTCCCGCTTTCGCGGGAATGACAGGTAATGCCGGGTGCAATAAATTGCGCCCTTACAACGCGGGACACTGGGGCGGCGGGCTAATAGACCGGGGGCTGCCTCAGAACGGCGCATTATCCCTTCAGGAATCTTTCCGGGTTTTTCGACGCGAACCTTCGCGCGGACTTTTCCGGCACGCCCATGCGCGTCATGCGCTCGACGCATTCCATGAGCGCAAGGCCGCCGCCCGCGAGCGTCGCCGTGCTGCCGGCTTCTGCCGGAAGATAAAGCGGCGATGCTTCGGGATGAGCGGGGGTTTTCGCCTGCGGGAGCGAATCCGAGACGAGAAGAATTTTACCGGCGGGCTTCATCTTCAGGGCGAGCCTTAGCATCTCCGGGTGGACGTGCACGCCGTCGGCTATAATCTCGGCATATAAATCGTCATTCATAAGCGCATACGCCGCAAGGCCGGGGTTTCTGTGGTGCATGCCGGACATCGCGTTGAAAAGGTGCGTAACCCCCCTCGCACCGGCCTTCGCGCCGTCCCCGGCCTGCCCGAAAGATGCATCCGAATGGCCCATGTTCACTATAATGCCGTTATCAGCGCAGTATTCTATCAGTTCAAGGGCGCCCGGAAGTTCCGGCGCTATTGTAATAACCTTTATGATTTCCTCGAACCCGTCAATCAATCGTTTAAGATTATCAATTGAAGGCATCTGGAAGATTTCATCGATATGAAGCCGGTCTACCGGTTGAAGCCGGTCTACCGGCTCTGCCGGCCCAAGCGCGCCTTGCCTTCTCGGATTCACGAACGGCCCTTCGAGGTTCGCGCCGAGAATAATGGCTGGGGCAGACTTCTGCTCCATAGCCTTCTTTATCGCGGCGAGCCGGCCGCGCATTATATTCACGGGGCCGGGGAAGAGCGTCGGCAGGAATGCGTCCGTCCCGTGCGCCTTCATGGCGGCGGCCATCTTGAGATAGTCTTCCGGCCTGTCGGAGCGCGAGCCGAAACCTGCGAGGCCGTGGGTATGGAGATCGATTATCATCTTCTACCTTGTCGTATGCGCCGCCCGCGCATCGACCTTTTTCCCGTTGATTACGGCGTAAAAATGGCCTATAAGCCGCTCGGCGGCCTCGCCCGAATCGAAACAGGCCGCACGTTCCCGGCCCGCGGCGGAGAGGGATTTCCTTAAGGCTTCGTCCCTTGCGAGCCTGGCGATAGCGGCGGCAATCGCATCGGGGTCGTGCGGCGGGACAAGCAGGCCGTTTTTCTTACCCTCCACTATCTCAACTAATCCCCCCGTTTGGGAAGCTACGACCGGCACCCCCGCCGCCATCGCCTCGACAGGCGCCATCCCGAACGGCTCGATGTCTGAAGGGAAGGCATAGACGTCCGCCGCCGAAAGCAGGACCGGTATGTCAGCTCGCTCGCCAAGGAACCGCACCTTGCCTTCCAGTCCTTTGCTGCGGGCGAGGCCTCGAACGTTTTCAAGAAGCCTGCCGCCTCCTGCCAGGACAAGCAGAGCCGAAGGGAATTCGGCAAGCAGAAGCTCCAGCGCCAGGACAAGGTCTTCCTGCCGCTTCTCCGGGCGGAACTCGCCGGCGCAGAAGACGACCGGGAAATGCCCGCCTGCGTTCAACTCCCGCCGCACGGCGGCGCGCGAAGCCTCGTCCACGCGCGAGAACCTCGCGGTATCGATGTGCGGGTAATAGACGAATATCTTGTCTTCCGGGACGCCGGCCTCCACCAGCTGCTTTTTTACGGCCCCGGAACAGGCGAGCACGCGGCGCGGAAGGATGTACGCCGTCCTTGAGCGCACCGGCGTAAGCAAATCGCGGCTGCGGATGAGCGGAGTCCGGGTCAGCGCACCGGCAATCCCGCCAAGCCACGAGTCGTGCCCGGAGTGGGAATATATAACGTCGGGCCTGAGCCGGATAACCAGGCCGAGGAGCGCGGCAAGCGCGGGCGGCCAGAGCGAGGCGCGCATGGGGATATGATGGACGGGCACTCCGGCGGAGAGCGCTTTCCCGAAAAGAACGCCCTCACGCCGGCAGGTGATCTCCACCCGGTGCCCGCGCTCCGTCACAAGACGGGCCTCCGCGAGAAGGCGCCTCTCCTGCCCGCCGAAATTCAGCGAGGATTCCGTAAAGAGAATCGTAAGGCTTCGCATGGGTTATTTATCTTGATTGTTTCTTCCCGGCGTTTTTTTAAACCCGTCCAGGAAATGCATAAGTGAAAGCCACGGGTGCCTGTATGCCATCTGCGGCCCGGAGTGGCGCATCACTTCCTTTATCCGGGCGCGCATCTGTTTATTATAGCAGTGTATCGAGCATTTTGCGCACGTGCTTTTCTTCGCGCCGAATACGCACCTGTCTATGCGGACGTTGGCATAATCAAGCAGCTCTCTGCACCCCTCGCAAAGCCCTGCCGGCCCGCTGCCGGTCGGTCCGCCGCGGCTCGAGCCGCCGCCGTGCATGTCGCGGCAGTAAATCTCAATCATCCGCGCGACGCAGTCCTTCTCGCGCCTTATTCTTCCGGACATTACTCGTATACCTTGTCCCAGCCGCGCTTTGTAAGCCCGGAATAAAGCAGCGCCGTCGAGAGGACAGCCGATATGCACAAAAATATCCCCTCGGTGGAATGCCCGAGCAGGAGCTTCCCTATGCCAAGGGTGTATCCGTAGACCATCACCGTTCCGAGCGTGAAGTGTATGACGTCCCCGGCGATGGACTTCCCGCGCGTGTGAGGCTCTGATATTTTCTTTTCGATATGCCTCCAGCCGGGGCCGCCCGGCGCGGCTTTTTTATAGAACTCTATGAGCCTTGCCTCGTCGGTGGGCTTCGTCAGGAAGGCTACGGCGACCCAGACGGCAGTCGATACGGAGATGATGATGAAGAGCTTCTCGTAAAACGGCATCCAGTCGTATAACTGATAGACCGTTATCGATACGATTGTGGAGGACAGCATCGCGGCGATCTCGCTCCATGCGTTCACGCGCCACCAGTACCACCGCACGAGGTATATAAGCCCCGTGCCGCTCCCGAAGGCAATCAGGAACTTGAATATTCCGACGATGGACGTCGCTCGGTATGCTATGTACGCGGTGATGAGAGACAATACCACCGTCGCCGCGCGGGAGACGTTAACGTAGTGCCTGTCCGTCGCCCCTTTCTTCAGGAACCGCTTATAGAAATCATTTACGAAATATGCCGAGGAGAGGTTCAGGTACGTGCTCATGGACGCCATGAACGCGGCGAAGAAGGACGCTACCATCAGGCCCTTCAGGCCGACCGGCATGAGGTCCCTGGCCATTATCGGATAGAACATGTCCGGGTCCTGCCCCGCCGCGACGGGGAAGAGTATAAGCGACGCAAGCGCGGCGAGTATCCACGGCCACGAGCGCACGGCGTAGTTGGCGACGTTGAAAAAGAGCGTCCCGATGAGCGCGTGCCGCTCGTTTTTGCACGACGCCATCCTCTGCACTATAACGCCGCCGCCGTCCGAGGAATATTTAGACCACCACGAAAGCCCCATGTACGCTATGAACGCAAGCGCCGCGGGGCCGAAGAGGTGACCGTTCGTCGGCGGGAAAAAGTCCGTGTAATGCGCGGCGGGATACAGCGAGTGAATGCGCCCTTCGAGACCGGCAAGGCCTCCGGCGTGTCTTACCGCGATTACGGCAAGCGCGATGGCGCCCGTCATGGCGAGGATGAACTGAAAGAAGTCCGTAAGTATTACGCCCCAGAAACCTGAGAGCATGGAATAGAAAATCGTTATCCCGAACGATATTGCTATCGCCTGCCACTTGCCGACGCCGAAGAACACGTCCATTATCTTCGACATCGCGAGTATTATCTGCGCCTTGATTATCGTGTGGATGGCGACGGCGAAGTATATGGCGCGGAATCCCCTGAGCGCTGCGGCCTCTTTTCCGGAGTAGCGCATCTCCGTGAGCTCGACGTCCGTAATCACGCCCGCGCGCCTCCAGAGCCTGGCAAAGAAGAACACTGACAGCATACCCGACAAAAGGAAGCACCACCACTGCCAGTTCTCGTAGATGCCCTTCGTGCGTATGAGCGAGGTGATGTATAACGGGGTGTCTGCGGAGAACGTCGTGGCGACCATAGACGTCCCGGCAAGCCACCAGGGCATCGCCCGACCTGAGAGGAAGAACTCGGAGAGCGAGCTTGACGCGCGCTTCGTGAATATGACGCCCACGCCCACCGAGAGCGCCATGAACGCGCCGATAATCAGCCAGTCGAT
>JAJYJM010000012.1:8261-53651 GCA_021789495.1 Nitrospirota bacterium | reverse complement strand
CACGACATCGGCAAGAACATCCTCGCCACGCTCCTTGAGAACCACGGTCTGGAGGTAATCGACCTCGGCAAGAACGTGAAGACCGAGACCATCCTCGACGAGGCGGAAAAACAAAAGCCCGACGTAATCGGCCTCTCCGCGCTTATGACCACGACAATGACGCAGATGGGCGCGGTAATAAAGGAGCGGGACAGGCGCGGGCTTAAAATCCCGGTCGTCCTCGGCGGCGCGGTGGTTACGGAGGGATATGCGCAGTCCGTCGGCGCGGCGGCGTTCTCCCGCGACGCGATGGAGGCGGTGGAGATATTCAAGAGGATAATCAGGGAGGGTCGTTCATAACGCCCCCTCTGCCCCCCTCTTATCTTAAGAGGGGGATGAAGGATGATATGTCCAAAGGCTTCTTCATCACCTTTGAAGGTATAGAAGGCTGCGGGAAGACAACGCAGGCGCGGCTCCTGGCCGAGTATATTCAAAACGGCGGCAGGCGCGTCGTCCTCACTCGGGAGCCGGGCGGGACGGCCATCGGGAAAAGGATAAGGGAGATATTACTCGACCCTGAGAGCAAGGGGATTGACAGCCGGGCCGAGCTTCTGCTTTATTTTGCCGACCGCGCCCAGCACGTGGCCGAAGTCATAGAGCCCGCGCTGGCCGATGGAGCGGTTGTGATATGCGACCGGTTCGCAGATGCGACGGCGGCGTACCAGGGCTTCGGCAGGGGTGTTGACCTTGAGCTTGTCGCGGATTTAAACAATACCGCGACAAACGGCCTGACGCCGGATTTTACGCTCCTGATGGACCTCCCGGTTGTCGAGGGCCTGAGGCGCGCCAGGATAAGGAACGGCGACATAAACCATGCGCGCGAGGGTCGGTTCGAGGAAGAGCCGGACGAGTTCCACGAGAAAGTGCGGCAGGGGTATCTGACCATAGCCTCGTGCGAGACCGACAGGTTTAAAATTATAGATGCGTCGGGGACGCCGGAAGAGGTGCAGGCGGCTATACGAAAAACTCTCCCGTCGCCCTTTAATGTGAGAGGGTGAATGAAATTGAACTTCTCATCCATACTCGGCCATATGCGGCAGATCGAGATAATAAGGCGGGACATGTCCACGGGGCAGCTTCCCCCGGCATATCTCTTCCACGGTGAGGAGGGCATAGGCAAGAAACTCGCCGCGCTCGCTCTGGCCAAGGCGTTGAACTGCATAAGCCCCGCTCCCGATGGAGATTCTTGCGGGGCCTGCCAGTCCTGCCGCAATATAGATTCCGGCTGTCATCCAAACGTAATGACGGTCGCCCTGGAGATTAACCCGGACACGGGCAAGATGCGCCAGGAGATAGTCGTCTCCCAGGTTCGTGCAGCGCAGGAGTTCATATCGCTGAAGGCCGTCGGCGCCGGCAGGAAAGTTTTGATTGTTGACAACGCGCACCTGATGAACAATGAGGCGATGAATGCATTTCTCAAGACGTTGGAAGAGCCGCCGGATTCAAGCCACGTGGCGCTGATAAGCTCGAAACCGGACTCGCTCCTTCCGACCGTGCTTTCCAGGTGTCGCGCTATAGGGTTCTCCGCCCTGAGCGAGGAAGCGGTGGCCGGTCTTCTGATGGAACGGAAGGGGCTATCGCATGATACTGCGTTGATGGCCGCACGGCTGACAAGCGGCAGACCCGGCGACGCCCTGGCTGTCGAGCCGTCCGAGCTTATGGAGCGAAGGAGTGATGCGCTGAAGCTTATTACAAGGCTTCCGGGGCTGGCTCTCCCGCAGGTTTTGAAGGAGGCGGAGAAGGTATCCGCCGAAGGAGGCGCGCTCGAAGACATCGTGAACTTCGGGAGCGCGTGGTTCAGGGACATAATGATATTAAGCGCGGGCGCGGACTACTCGCTCGCAATCAACCGGGACTTAACCGACGAGTTAAGGATATGGGTTGGGAGGATAGGCGGATGGAGGTCGGAGGAGGCGATTACGCTCCTGGAACAGGCGGGTGCGGCGCTCACGAGGACGTTCAACAGGCGGTTGACGGCGGAGGGCCTGTTTCTGAGGCTGAAAACGGAAATCCTGGTCTGAGCGGAGATTCCACGCCGGAGCAGGCCGGAAAGGCGGCGAACGCAAGCGCCGGGCGTGCGGGGACTTTTAACGTCGCCGGAGTGCGCTACCGCGAGGGCTGCAAGATCTACAACTTCGATGCGGGATCTCTCTCGCTTTCCGTTGGGGACAGGGTAATCGTGGACTCGGAACAGGGGCTTGGCGTTGCGATGGTCGCAAGCGAGACGCACACTGAGGAGCGCGGGCCTTCCGACAAGCCGCTCAAAAGAGTCCTGCGGAAGGCGACCGAGGACGACATGAGAAGGATGGCGAGAAACCGCGAGCTGGAAGACGAGGCGTTCAGGGTATGCCAGCAGCGGGTGTTGGAACGCGAGATGGTGATGAAGCTCGTACGGGTGGAATGGGCCTTCGACAACTCCAAGGCCACGTTCTATTTCACCGCCGACGGCAGGGTGGACTTCCGGGATCTTGTAAAAGACCTCGCGCACCGCTTCCATATACGGATAGAAATGCGCCAGATAGGCGTTCGGGACGAGGCGAAGATGCTCGGGGGCTTCGGGCCGTGCGGCAGGCCGCTTTGCTGTTCCACGTTCCTCCGGGATTTTGAACCGGTATCCATAAGAATGGCCAAGAAACAGGACCTGGTCTTGAACCCGGCCAAGATTTCCGGCATCTGCGGGCGGCTCATGTGCTGCCTGGGATACGAGTACAGTCTCTACGACGAAGCAAAGAAGAGCGAGAAAAAGAGGTGCTGCCAGGACCGCCCGTGCGGCAAGGACGAGGCCGGAGTGGAAGAAGTCATGATCCCGCCCGTCAGGCAGACGCAGCAGCCAAGGCAGGGAGAGAACAAACCGGCCCAGGGCGGGCAGGCGGCTCCGTCGCCCGACAAGAAGAAAAAGCGCAATGCATGGCGCAAACACCGCAGGAAAAAACCCGGCGATGCGGGACCGGCCGGCGGCGGCGGAGGCGCGCCTGAAGGCCGCAAATGAAAAACGCATTCTACATCACGACTCCCATATACTACGTCAATGACGTGCCGCACATCGGGCACGCATACACCACCGTCGCCGCGGACGTAATGGCGCGCTACAAGCGCCTTGTCGGAGAGGACGTATACTTCCTCACCGGTACGGACGAACACGGCCAGAAGGTTGAGAAAACCGCAGCCGAGAAGGGGCTAAGACCCCAGGAGTTCGTGGACTCCATCGTCCCCCGCTACAGAAAGCTGTGGAAGCTCCTTAACGTCTCCAACGACGACTTCATCCGCACGACGGAAGAGCGGCACAAGAAATCCGTCCAGCATCTCTTCAGACTCCTTCAGGACAAGGGCGACATCTACAAGGGCGAATACGAGGACTGGTATTGCATCCCGTGCGAAAGTTTTTGGACCACCCTCCAATTAAAAGAAGGCGAGAAATGCCCGGACTGCGGCAGACCCGTCGAGAAACTGAAGGAGGAAAGCTACTTCTTCCGTATGTCGAAATATCAGGATGCCCTGCTTGAACATATCAAAGCGCACCCGGAATTCATTCAGCCTGAATCCCGCAGGAACGAAATCGTCAGCTTCATCAAGACCGGCCTCCGGGACCTTTCCATCTCGCGCACGACTTTCAAATGGGGCATACCCGTGCCGGGCGACGAGCGGCACGTAATTTACGTCTGGCTGGACGCTCTGGCGAATTATATTACAGCCCTCGGCTACCCGGACACGAGCACGGAAAAGTTCAAAAAATTCTGGTCGAAAGACAATCCGGTTTCGGTTCACGTCATCGGCAAAGACATCCTCCGCTTCCACGCGGTATACTGGCCGTGTTTCCTTCTCGCGGCTGGCCTGCCGCTCCCGAAGACAATCATGTCTCACGGCTGGTGGACAATCGAGGGCGAGAAGATGTCGAAGTCCAGGGGCAACGTGGTTGACCCGTACGCCGTCGTAGAGGAGCTCGACCGCCACGGCATCGGCGTGGACGGCTTCCGCTATTTCCTGCTCCGCGAAGTCCCGTTCGGCCTCGACGGCGATTTCTCGAAGGACGCGCTGATTAACCGCATAAACTCCGACCTCGCTAACGACCTGGGGAACCTGCACTTCCGGACGATAAACATGATTGAGAAGTACTTGGGCGGGGAGATACCGGTGCTGTCTGAGGAAGAAAAAATCCGTGCGATAACGAGTGCTCAAAGTACGCCTTGGGAAGCCTACGAATCCATACGCGACTGGCTTAGGACCCGAGATATGTTCGGGACTGACCTCGATATTTCCTCACATCTAATACCAGCATTACGGATTCGTCTCCATGCAATTTTTAATTATTATTCCGAGAAAACGGCTTCGATGGAATTCGGCGACGCACTTCAAGCCGCATGGGAGCTTATAAGCGACGCGAACAGGCTTATAGATTACTCTGCTCCGTGGGCTCTTGCTAAAAGCAATAAAGAAGAGGATAAAGTGCTATTAAGAGACGTGCTCGGCGTATCTGCGCAGGTCTTAAAAGCATCCGCAATCCTCCTTTCTCCATTCATGCCCTCAAAGATGCAGATGATCTGGGAACAGCTTGGACACGATGAGCCGCTTGAATCGGTAAGGATTAATCCTGACGAGGTTTTCTTTGCCTTTGAACCGGGCCAGAAAATCAAGCGCGGCCCGGCGCCGTTCCCAAGGATTGAGACGGAGAGGATAAAGGCGAAGAAGGCCGGAATCATAACGCCCCCCGTGCCCCCCTCTTATCTTAAGAGGGGGGTTGAGGAAGTGAAGGAGAAAAAATTGGAATCAGCCAGTGAGCCGCAGGCCGCCGTGGATAACCGGATAACGATAGACGACTTTATGAAAATCGACCTCCGCGTCGGCAAGATTCTGGCGGCCGAGCGCGTGCCGAAGTCGGAAAAGCTTGTAAAGATGAGAATCGATATAGGCGCGGAGACGCGCCAAATCGTCGGGGGCATCGGGAAAGCATATTCTCCTGAGGAGCTTGTCGGGCGCACCGTTGTGGTTGTGGCGAACCTGAAACCTGCGAGACTTATGGGCATAGAGTCTCAGGGGATGGTGCTGGCGGCGGGAGACGTGCATACGCTGAAACTCGCCGGATTCGGCGCCGGGGACGATGCCGGTCAACCGGCTCCGGGCACGAAGGTCAAATAATAGTTAAACCTCCAAGGGTAAATGTATGAATATGCGTAAATTACCCGCCGTTATCCTTCCCGCGGCCCTTTTGCTCTTTATATCCGCCGCCCCCGCCGATGCATACCTGGTTTACTTCAAGAGCGGCTCCACGATGGAGGTCCTGTCCCACAGGGTGCAGGGGGACATGGTATACCTGAAGATGCCGAGCGGGGAGACCGGGTTCCGGGAAAAAAAGATAGACATGAAAAAGACGCTCAAGGACTACGCCGCATACAGGCAGGTGCTGAAGAAGGCGGCCAGGATGTCCGGGGACGGCGACCATCCAGGCGCTGTGGAGCTTTACCAGGCGCTTGTCGGGATGGACAAGGACGACGCGCAGGTGCGGTTTCTGCTTGGGCGCGAGTTTATATACCTGAAGAAATACAACGAGGCGCAATATAACCTCATGCGCGTGCTCGAGCTCGACCCGGCATATCCGCAGGTGAATACCCGCCTTGGAGACATATACTACGCCCAGAAGAAATACGACGATGCCATTGACAAATACCTCCTCGCCCTCGATGAAGACCCGAAGGACAAGGAGGCTCACTTGGGCCTCGGCATGTCCTACGCGCGGCAGGACATGTTCAACGGCGCGATAACCGAACTCCATAAGGCCCTTGAGTTCAGGCCGGACTATGCCCAGGCCTATGCCATGCTCGGATTCGTATATTACAAAAAATCAAAGTTCGACAAGGCGATGACAGACCTCGACCGCGCGGAAAAGCTCGACCCGCGGCTCCCGGAGGCGCACTACTACAAGGGCCTTCTCTACGGCGTGCTCGGCGTGGAGAGCGCCGACTCCGCAAAGCGCATAGATTACCTGGACAAGAGCATAGATTCTTTCAGGAAGGCAGTGCAGCTAAGGAAGGACTATCCGGAGGCCCACGCCGACTTAGGCACCGCGTTTTATAAGCGAGGCTCCGTTGCGCGCGCTGTGCAGGAATTCAAGATAGCCATCGCCCAGAAACCTGACATGGCAATCGCGCACAGCAACCTCGCGGGGATATACCTGCGGCAGGGCTATTACGAGCAGGCCGTGACGGAGGCCAGGGAGGCAGTCTCGTATGAGCCGAACCTCGTCGAGGCTTACTTCATAATGGGTAACGCATACGCCGACATGGGAGACTACGACAGGGCCGCCCGAGCATATGACAGGTACCTCTACTACGCGCCCGACAGCGCCGCCTCTGATGACGTGAAGGCCCGGCTGGAGCGGGTGTTGAGAGAGGGCGGACAATAGTTTGGAAGGACGCTATTTCAAATACTACAGGGATTCGGCATGGCAGGCGCTGAAGGCCTCTGATTACCGGAAAGCCTTTGATTACGCCATGAAGGCCCTGGCGAGAGACCAGTATAACCTTGAAGCGTTAAATACTGCGGCCATAGCCGCGACGCGGCTCGGGGATTACGGCAAGGCCGCGGCGCTGTATGAGCAGGCGCTGGTCATCCAGGGCGAAACGCCGGAGGTATATCATAACCTTGGGCTTCTGATGGCCAGAATGGGCGACCACAAGGGCGCCATCAAGGTATACCGCGAAGCCCTTGCGCTTGACCAGGAATCGGCGGAGGTATATCTCTCGCTTGCGGATTCGCTGGGCGAGACGGGGCAGGTTGAGGCTGCGCTCGCAGCCTACGATGAAGCATTAAGGATAAATCCCGGTCTTAAGGACGCGCTCTACAATAAAGGCATAACCTTAAACCGGGCGGAGCGCTTCAAGGAGGCGGAGGCGGTATTCAGGACGCTCTTGAAGGACGGCCCTGACGAGCCGTCCTGGCTTGAGGGCCGGGCCTACTCCCTGAGCCGCCTGGGACAATACGCCGATGCGCTCAAACTCTACCGGAAGGCGCTCGTAGCCACTCCCGATAATGCCGGACTGTCCTACAATGCCGCGCTGATGCTCGAAAAGCTGGGGCACCAGGAAGACGCGGTCATGGCGCTCGACCGCGCCCTTGAGCTCGACCCGGCCTTCCCGGGGGCCGCCCTCGAGAAGGCAAACATACTGGGGGACATGGGCGCAGACGAGGAAGCGATAAAGATTTACGACCGAGAGGCGAAAAGGAACCCGGACAATCCTCTGATATGCTTTGACCGTGGCATATCGCTTGCGAGGCTTGGAAGATTCGAGGCTGCCCTTGATGACTTCGAGCGCGTCCTTCGCCTTGAGCCGGGTAATGTCGACGCCCTGAACAACAAGGGGAGCGTCCTTATCCCGCTTGGCAGAGAAAAGGAGGCCCTTGTATGTTTTGACGAAGTCCTGAAGACCGATAAAAAGAACGTCATGGCGAACTACAACCGTGCCTGCGCGTATGCCAGTGCCGGCGACGCAAAGTCCTGCGCGAACGCCCTCAGGAGGGCCGCCCAGCAAAGCAGGGATGTCCTGGCCCAGGCGAAGAAAGACCATGACTTCGACCCCGTCCGGGATTCGCCTGAATTTCTCTCCGTCATAAACAATTCGCCCCCTGCCCCTTGACAACAGGGCCGGATTTGTCGGATAATGGCGTTGCAGGTTCGTTCTACCGAAAGGGGGGACATATGCCGCGCCAGCAAAAGAAACAGCAGTCCGCCGGAACCGGTATCAGCAGCAAGCTGAAGCTCTCCTATTTCATCGCCTCCATTATCCCGCTTGCCGTAATGACATACTTCTACCTCTCCTACATCTCTCCCCAGATGCAGGGCAAGGGCGGCATCGGCATGAACTCGACGATAGCCGCAGTGCTCCTCCTTACCATCTTCCTCTCCGTAATGGGATTTATGCTTACGAACCGGGCCGCGGGCGAGTCCATAAGCACGCTTAAAAAGCTGAATACCAGGATGGACGCCCTGCTCGACCTCACCAAGAGCTTCCGGGAGGGCTTCTACGTAGACGTCCTTCTCGATTCCATCGCGAGCTCCGCGGCGAAGCTCTTAAACGCCGAGGCAAGCTCAATACTCCTATACGACGACGCAGGCGCCCTCAGGTTCGTGCATCTCTTTGGCGTAGGCTCCGGCGCGCTGAAGGGCAGGTATGTGAAAACCGGCGAGGGCATTACAGGCTGGGTGGCAAAGGAGGGGACGCCCGTAATGGTGAACGACGCGCATTCCGACCCGCGCTTCTCAGGCAGATACGACAACGAGACGGGGTTTGCGACCCGCTCCATACTCTGTGTCCCGCTCAAGCTTGAGGGCCGAAACATCGGCATACTGGAGGTTCTGAACAAGAAGGACGGCGAAGAGTTCTCGGAACAGGACACGAAGATTCTATTCTCTCTCGCAGACCATGCCGCCCTGTCCATTTACCGGACGAAGTCCAACGAGTCCTCACACAGCGATTTTATACAGGTAACCGAGATTCTCCTTTCCGCGATGGACTATCACATCCCTGAAAAGAAAGGGCACGCGAGGCGCGTCGCCAGGTATTCCGTAAAGATCGCCAAGGACATGGGGCTTAACGAAGACGAGCAAAAGAAGATCTATTTCGGCGCGCTCCTGCACGACATAGGGCTTTTGAAGTTCGGCAAGGATGAGCACTGGAGCATGCAGAAGTTCGAGCTTCATCCAACGCTCGGCTACGACATGATAAAAACCATCAGCATCTGGGGGCCGACGGCGTCCTTTGTGCTTTCCCACCACGAGCGCTACGACGGCAACGGCTACCCCAGGGGCATCGCCGGGACGGAGATACCCCTGGGCGCGAGGATAATCGGCGTGGCCGAGGCGTTCGACGCCATGATAAGCACAAAGTCCTACCAGCCCGCGAAGAGCTTCGAGGAGGCCGTTACCGAGCTCAAGGCCAATTCCGGTACCCAGTTCGACCCCACCGTCGTAGACGTCTTCGCCGCAAATTTCAAAAAAGAAGACATAATGGACTGAGGCTCGTCCGCGCCGGTGAACGCGGAAAATCTGGATTCCCGATTAAGGCGTTCAGGAATGACGAACGTGTGCGTGTGGCGTTTTTTGCAGGGGCGCAATTTATTGCGCCCGCGTCAGTCATTCCTTTCCCATACTGCTACTAATACCAATTCCTGCTCCGCCCGCCAAGTCCTTGCCGGTTCACATTAACTGACACATAAATGGAAAAATCAACTGATTTTATCCGGTAGCGAATCCGGGCGGTTTTATGGGGGAAATTGGCGGCTTTCCCGCATTTCAAGGGGGGCGCGGACACTATTCTTTTTTGGGGGATAAACCGGCTATTTTACCTTGTTTTTAAAAGGGGTTACGCCCGCAAAAAGGCTAAATTTTGCGATGTGGAAACCCCAAAATGCGATTCTGCAAGCGATTGTAAATTAAGGAAATTTCTTCAGGCATCCGCCCGATTTTGGCGCTATGGCGGCAAACAATAAAGGATTATTTATAAAACAAAGGCCGCCCGGAAATCCCAGGCGGCCCTGTTCGGTAAAAAGAGCTTATAAAACTACTTCTTATGACACTTGTTGCAGGTCTTGGCGGAGACGCCGAACGCTATCTTGCCGTTATGGCACGCGCCGCAGAACTTACCGGCCTTGATGCCCGACATCGTGATCTTGTCGGCTCCCTTCTTCATGTGGAAGAGCTTCATGTGGCAGTTCTTGCAGGTTACCTGCTTTCCGTTTACCTTCTGCTTCAGGTGGAAGGAGTGGGAATAGGTAACTGCGCCTTCACTGCCGACGTTCGTGAGCTGGAAATCCGGGGGAGCGGCAAAGACTACACCCGCGATTGCGAGGGCCATAACAGCCGCCATCGTAAGTATGAGCAATTTTTTCATTTTTTCACCTCCTTTCTTTTTGAGAGCTTTGAGGGAGAAATACCTCTCGGCATTAGACGACTTGAACACGAACAAGGTTGACAATCCAATAAAAATACTATTCAAAAATTAAAATGTCAATAGCATTATTATGAAAATTCGATAAAAATGGTGTCTTGTAATGCAGCTTAATGTATAATAATAACAATGGTTCAACTAAAAACGGGAGGTCTGGCACATGTCAATAAAGGTCGATAAAAATACAATAATAGGCGAAGCCATTAAAGCGGATCCCGAAATCAGGAAGGTTATCGAGAAGCATTTCGGCAGCGGGTGCTTTACCTGCCCCGGTATAAACATGGAGTCGATAGGTTTTGGCTCGCTCATGCATAATCTCGACCCCCAGAAGGTGGTTGACGAGATAAACGAGACCCTTTCAAAAAAATAACCATCCCTGTTCAGACGACCGGGCATGGAAGGGCTTGCGCGTTTGCCTGTATTATTCCGCAGGGTTAGCTCGTTTTCGCTCATTGCCCCTCCCTGCGACGCTCTAAGTTAAAAAAATTTAAGGGATTTAAGAAGTTCGAGGTGCGCATTTTTGCGAAATTTAACTTGAATAAAAATCCATTTTTAATATATAATCAGAAACGAAAAAGCTCTGAAGGAGCACAGGCCGCGCTCTGAAAGGTACCGATGCCAGTTTTTGTTTATAAGGCCGGGAGAGAAGACGGAAGCGTTTTCATAAAGGAGGCGGAAGCCGAAAACCCGGAGGCGCTCAGGAAGGAGCTGGAAGATAGCGGCTATCTCGTGCTCCATCTCGCGAAACGCCGTGCCCTTGGACTGGGAGCGGATTTCTTTCAGAAGCGGCTGAAGACCGAGGACTTCCTGGTGTTCAACCAGGAGCTGCTGGTATTAATCAAGGCAGGCCTGCCCATAGTCCAGTCCCTTGACATTCTGGCAGACAGAACGCCAATCCCGGCGTTCAAGGACACCCTTGTGGACGTCAAGACGGAGATACGGGGCGGCAAGGCCCTGTCCGATTCCATGGCCAGGCATCCCAGGTTCTTCCCGGAGCTTTACTGCAATTCCCTCCGGGCGGGCGAACGGACGGGCAACCTGGCCGAAGTGCTGGGACGCTTCATAATATATCAGAAAAAACTGCTCGACGTGAAGAGGAAACTGAAGACGGCTGTAACATATCCGATATTCCTCGTCGGCGTAACAATCCTCCTCCTGATATTCCTTCTTACTTACGTTGTGCCTTCTTTTACCCAGATATACGCGGACACCCAGTCGAAACTGCCGATGCCGACAATAATACTGATGAACGTCACGGGGTTCCTGAAAACATATATATTGTTTTTCATAGCCCTGGGCGCAGCCCTGGTCTTTGCCTTCCGGGCATGGTATAGAACCGACGCCGGCAGGCTTAAAGCGGATTCTTATCTTCTGAAACTCCCGCTTCTCGGCGAAACCATAAGGGGCTACATCATCAGCACCATGACCAAGACCCTGGCGACGATTCTCTCCGGCGGCATCCCGATGCTCCAGGCCCTGGAGATGGTCGCCAAATCCGTTACTAACCGCGAAATCTCCGAAAAGCTTAGATACACTCAGGAGAGGGTGCGGGAGGGGGTAAGTCTGGCCGCGTCGCTTGAGGAAACCAAGATAATGCCCATTATGACAATCAGGATGATAGAGGTAGGGGAGGCCACGGGCGCCCTTGAGAACATGCTGGACGACATTTCGACCTTTTATGAGGACGAGGTGAACGTCAAGGTCCAGAGAATGACCAACCTTATCGAACCGGTAATAATGCTTTCCATGGGCGCCGTTGTGGGCACAATAGTGATAATAATGTACCTGCCGATATTCGAACTGGCCGGTACAGTCAAGTAAGGGACTATCGGGCTGAATGGAAGAGAATATTAAAACCTCCGGAAGAAGCGCATCCGTTGAGCCGGCGCCGGATACATCGGATGAAAAGGCCTCCATTCTCGTTGTGGACGACGAGCGCGACCTGCTTGCGCTGATCTCCAAGATTCTTACGTCGAACGGTTTTTCCGTCCTTTCCGCCTCCAACGGCATCGACGCCCTGGAAAAGGTGAAGGAAACCTCTCCCGACCTTGTTCTGCTTGATTACATGATGCCCGGCATGAACGGCCTGGACGTCCTGAAGGAGATAAAGAAGCTGCGCTCGGATACGGCGGTAATAATCATAACAGGCCGCGGAAGCGAGACAACTGCAGCGGACTCAATAAAGATGGGTGCGGTTGGCTATATACCCAAGCCGTTCGACAAGGAAAGTCTCATAGGCGCTGTGAGGCGCGCCTTGAGCGAGCGCAAGGAGCGCCTTGAGGCCGAAGACCAGGAGATTGTAAAGATATCCAGGATGGTCGGCAAGCAGAGAATAGGCGATGTCATTACCTCAAAGGGCTATGCAAGCCCGACGGAGATAGAAAGCGTCCTGGATACCGCAAAGAATGTCGAAAAGAGGGTGGGGCAGTTACTGCTCGAGGCCGGGGTAATATCCGAGGAGCAGCTTGCAAGAAGCCTCGCGTTCCAGCACGGCGTCAAGTTCATAAACCTCTTCAATTTCCACATCGAGCCGCGCTTCTTCGAGACAATTTCCTACGAGCTTATGGACCGTTACCAGTTCGTGCCGTACGAAGAGGAAGGCGGCAGGCTTATAATCGCTGTCTCCGACCCGACGAATATCATCATGGTTGACGAACTGGAACTTCTCCTGGGCCGGCCGCTGGGGATATGCGTGGCGACAAAGGCGGCCATCGCCGAGGCCCTGAAGCGGAGCGAGGGTTCCCAGAGGGTACTGAAGGAGGTTACCGAGGAGTTCAAGCTTCACCTGGTCAAGGAGACCGAGGAGGGCGAAGAGACGCTTTCCATGGACCGCCTGGGCGAGGAGATAAGCCCGATTATAAAGCTGGTGGACACGATACTCTTCTCCGCAATCCAGAAGCGCGCGTCCGACATACATATAGAATCGGACGAGATGCATGTCATTGTAAAGTACAGGATAGACGGCGTGCTCTACCGGGCCATGGACCCTATTGACGCGCGTTTCCAGACAAACATAATTTCGCGCATAAAGATTATGTCCGAGCTCGACATCGCCGAGCGGCGCATCCCGCAGGACGGGCGCTTCAAGATAAAACTCAAGGACAAAAAGATAGACTTCCGCGTATCCATAATGCCGTCCATATTCGGAGAGGACGTGGTCATCAGGATACTGGACAAGGAGTCGATAACCGCCGACCTCCACGAGCTTCGGCTCGACCGCCTGGGCTACTCCGAAAACGACCTGAAGCGGTTCAGGAAGGCAGTCCTGGAGCCGTACGGGATGGTGCTGGTCACCGGCCCGACGGGTTCCGGAAAGACCACCACGCTCTACGCCGCCATCAGCGAGATAAACACGACGGAAGACAAGATGATAACCATCGAAGACCCCGTCGAGTATCAGCTTCCGGGCGTAGTGCAGATACCGGTTAACGAAAAGAAAGGACTTACCTTTGCGCGAGGACTGCGCTCAATACTCCGGCACGACCCTGACAAAATACTGGTGGGCGAGATAAGAGACCAGGAGACCGCCCAGATAGCGGTTGCGGCGGCCCTGACGGGGCACCTTGTCTTTACCACCGTCCATGCGAACAACGCCTTCGACGTAATAGGGCGGTTCACCAACATGGGAGTGGAGCCTTATAACTTCGTCAGTTCGCTTAACTGCATCCTGGCCCAGAGATTGGTCAGAATGATATGCCAGAGCTGCAAGCGCCCGGCCAAGCTCTCCAGGGAGCTTATCGCAGATTCCGGGCTTGATTACGACGACGTGGTGAAAAAAGGCGTCGTGTTTTACGAAGGCAGGGGCTGCGCGGAGTGCAACGGGACGGGATACAAGGGCAGGAAGGCCATAACGGAATTCCTTGACCTCTCCGACCGCATAAAGGAAATGATGCTTGAGAGGCGGCCCGTCTCGGAGCTGAGGAAAGCGGCGCTTGAGGAAGGCATGAGTACGCTCAGGCAGTCCGCGCTTCAAAAGGCCTTGGCCGGAGAGACCACCCTGCGCGAGATAAACAGGGTTACGTTCGTGGAGTGATTATGTTCTCCTTTAAAAAGAACCTGGGTCTTGAGATAGGCCAGAAGGCACTCCGGGCCGCGAAACTGAAGAAAAACGGCGGGGCCTTCGAGGTCCTGTGGCTCAAGGAAGCCCCTCTTCCGGAGGGGCTTGTCCAGGACTCTTTCACGGAGCCGAATCTCCGCGACGTCCCGGAATTCGCGGCGGCTGTCAGGGGCCTTTTGAACGGCAATGCGCGCGGGAGTCGCGTAGCGGTGGCGCTGCCGGATTATGTTGCGCGGGTCCAGGTGCTGGATTTCGATTCCGCCCCCAAAAAGGACGATGCGGAGCAGATGTTGAGGTGGCGGCTAAAAAAAGCCCTGCCTTTCGAAATAGACCAGGCGACGCTCAGGTGGCAGTATCTGGGCAGGTTCGTCGTGAATGAAAAGGAGCAACACCGATACCTCGCCTCGATAATAAAAACGGAGATACTCTCCCAGTACCAGGGCGCCTTAGCCGTCGCGGGCCTGAACGCCAAAAGCCTTGGATTGGCGACCTTTTCCATCTGGAATCTATTCCGCGCAAACATTGCCGGGGAATTGGGAGAAGGGGCCGATTTCGCCGTCATGAACCTGTCCGCCGGGAAGCTTTCGGTTATAATATTCTCGAAAGGCTCCCCGCATTTCATGCGGCTTAAGGACCTGGGAAAGTCCGATGATTCCGTGGAATATTCCATAGACGTTATCCGGATTCTAAGGGAACTGAGCGCGTCCCTGATTTATTACAAGGAGAATTTTTCGTCTGCGCCAATACGGACTGTATATCTGACAAGCGACACCGGGGGGGTGTATGAGCTGGCTAAAGAGGCCTCCGCGAGATCCGGTATAGACGCGCGGGTATTTTCGCTTGAGAGCGCCGTCCGGCCTGTGTCTGCCGCGAATCTCCCGGCCTGTTTTTCGGCGGCCTGCGGCGCAGCTTTTGGGATATGACAGGAATATTATGCGTATAGATATAAATTTCGCGTCAAGGGACTATATGCTGGCAAGGAAGGTTTACCTTGCCCTCATTGCCGCAATCGCCGCCTCGGTTCTGGTTTTTGTCTATAACATGGGCGCATACAGAAATTCGGCGCAGAAGGCAGACGTATTCTCGAAACAGCTCTCCGAGCAAAAGAATATAGCCGCCGAGATGGACTTAAAGCTTGCGGCGATTGAAAAAAGCGTCAACGCCGCCGACGTCAAGGCGGCGCTTGGCGAGGCTGATTTCGCCAACAGCGTCATCGCCATAAGGGCGTTTTCCTGGACGACCTTTTTAAACCGGCTTGAAGATGTGGTGCCGGAAGGGGTGGGTATAGACAACATATCCCCGGATTTTCAGTCGCTGACTATCAGTATTTCTGGAAAAGCAGTTTCGTCGGACAGGCTGATGGAATTCTTGAACAGGCTTACAACATCCAAATATTTCGAGGAAATACCGCCGACTTTCCATACAAACAAGTTACTGGCGGACAAGGACACCGGCAAGACCCTTAGGGCATTCGGTCTGGCGATAAGGTACAGCCCTGACGGCTCGCGCGCCTTCAAAAGCCCCTACGTAAACAAGGAGGGACTGCATTGAAGGAGTGGGGCCGCCTGATAACTAAGGATAGAAAAGCGCAGGCGCTGGCGCTTCTTCTTGGTGTTATGCTCGTGGTAAACGGCGGATTTTACCTGCTGAAGACAAAACCTGCCACGGAGAAAGCCTCAGGCCTCGAGACGACTCTTGAGGCTAACCGGCAGGCAATATTGAAGAAGCAGGCCCGGTACCGGCTTTACGCCTCTTTCGGACGCGGGAAGGCGCAGCTTGAGTCTTTTAAGAAAATGCTCCCGACAAAATCAGATTACACCGGTATAATTAAGAATATTTTCAAGATGGCCCGCGAAGACGGCGTGGAAAGCAATTCAATAAGCGTGGAAAAGAGGCAGGTGGCGCACGGAGACATCGACCAGATTGTCTTTTCCATGCCCGTCTCCGGCAGCTACAGAGATGTCCGGAAGCTTATTTACGACATGGAAAACTCTTCCTTGTTTTTGACCATAGACCATCTCGGCTTCAACGGCAGCGCAAAGACGGGCGACATATCCGTAACTCTCGGCCTCAGCGCCTACGTGAGGTCCTGATGAAGGACAAGAAAAAAGCTATACTCGCGGCGGCGCTTTTCGCCCTTATGGGCATATTGATATTCCTGAGAATACACTCAGACTCATCGAGCAAAACCGCCGTCTCCGCCGCGCATGTTGATAAAAGAGCCGCAAGGGTCGCTATCCCTAAAACGGCCATTAACGTAAACCTCTCCCTGCTTAACAGGCCGAAGGCGGACTTTACGGCATCGAGGAACATATTCGCCCCGGTATACGTGAAGCCTTCTCTGCCCAAGCTTATCGGGAAGGGCATGCTTGGGGCAAGCGGCAAGGGAAACATTACCGTGACCCCTCTGAAGCCGCTTCCGCCGCCCCCGCCGCCGAAATCACCGGCGGAGATAGCCGAGGACAACGCCCGCGAGGAAATAAACAAAATAAAGGTCCTGGGCTTCCTTAAAAGAAAACTGAAAACGAACGTATTCCTGTCCCTCGGCCAGGAAAGTTATGTAGTGGCCAAGGGCGGCAAGATAACTAAGGACTATTATCTGACGGACGTGACGACCAACTCCGTTACCATATCGGACAAGAAGACGGGCGTTTCCGTGAAGATCAACACTGATTTCTCTAAAAACGCTTCCGCCAAAGTTTATCCTTCTCCCGGATATGGCGGAGGAGGCGGCCCGGCGATGGGCGGGATGGGTTATAATCCATACGCAGGAAGGATGCCGTCTCCCGGCATGGGTTATCCAGGCCCCGCCGGAAGGAGGCTCCCCGGGCCTATGGGGGGCAGTGGCTATATCCAGCCGGGAATCGCGCTGCCGGGCGCTCCGGCAGTCCAGGGCACGGCGGCGCAGAGGCCTTCAACAAATCCTCTGAACAATTTTTCGTTAAGATAGATACGGGACTTATTTTCCTGAAAGGGGGAACATGCACAGGTTCACCAGGCTTTTCATGGCGCTCATCCTTCTATGCGTGGTCCTTGCCGCGGGCTGCGCCGGAGACGTCGCTTTCAAAAAAGGGGAACAATACGACGTGGAAGGGGACTTTGACCGGGCGGTAGCGTTCTACAGGGATGCGCTCCAGCACGACCCGGACAACATAACCTACATGACCAGGCTTGCAAGGGTCCAGCAGGAGGCCGCCATCCGGCACATGGACAGGGCCGCGTATTATCTCAAACAGAAAAATCCCGACGCCGCCATCTTCGAGGCGCAGCAGGCGAATATCTACGACCCCGGCAGCGCCAAGGCGCGCCAGCTTATGGAGATGGCCCGGAAGCTTAAAAAAATACAGGAGTATATAACCGACGGCAGGAGCTATCTCGCCGCGGGCAGGCCCAACGAGGCTTTAAACGAATTCTACAGGGCGCTCGACATCGACCCGAAAAACAAGACCGCCAAGAAATACGTGGAGGAGATAACGAAGCGAAAGGTGCAGGAGAACGAAGAGGACGAGCTTTCTCTTGCGTCAAAGGAGCCTATAACTCTTTCCTTCAAGGACGCGAAACTCAAGGAGGTCTTCGAGTTCCTCTCGAAGATTTCCGGCATAAGCATTCTCTTCGACGAGGACGTGAAGAACCAGCCCGTTACCGTCTTTGCAAAGGACGTCTCTTTCAAGGAGGCGCTGAACCTGCTCCTTGCCACGAACAAGCTCTTTATGAAGAAGATTGCGGCGGACGCCATCATAATAATTCCCAAGACGAAGGCGAAGGAAGACCAGTACCAGGACCTCAAGATAAAGACCTTCTACCTCTCCCACATCCAGGCGAAGAATATGGTGAACATCCTGCGCACGATGCTTGAGACGAGGAGGATAATAATAAACGATACCCTGAACTCCATCACGCTCCGGGAGACTCCGGACAAGCTCAAGCTCGCGGAGAAGCTCATCGATGCGAACGACCGGCAGGACTCCGAGGTCATCATAGACTGCGACGTCATGTCCGTGGACAAGGGGCCGAACACGACGACCTACGGAATCTCCTGGCCCACGTCGGTTACGGGGACATACATACCTCCCGGAAACGTAGTATTCGGCGGTTCAAGTTCAATCGGGGGCAACCTGACCGCTATTCCAACAAGTATTGTTACCAGTCTCGGCGCCTTTACGCAGAAACAGGGGAAGGCTAAAAACAACATCTTTTTCTCATATCCGAGCGTAACGGCCAATTTTTCCGAGACAAAATCTCACGCCGAGACCTTAACCAACCCGCAGATAAGGGCGCTCAACAACCAGCCCGCGAAGATACTCATAGGCAGCCGCATACCCGTCCAGACGGGCACAGCCGTCGCCGGCGCGATAACTACCTCCACGTTCGAATACAGGGACGTGGGCATAACGCTCACCGTCGTACCGAACATCGGCATCGGCGGAGACGTGAAGATGAAGGTCACGCTGGAGGTAAGCTCCCTGGGCGGCAGCATTACCGTGGGCGGCCAGAGCGAACCGACCTTCAACACCACCACGGCCAGCACGACGCTGAGCCTGAGGGACGGCGAGACAGTCATCATCGGCGGCCTTATGGACAACTCAACGGCGCTCACGGACAGCGGCGTCGCCGGGCTGATGGACGTTCCCATCCTCGGCAAGCTGTTCTCGTCCAACACTGTCGGCCCGAACAGCAAGCGCGAACTGGTAATGACGCTCACGCCGCACATAATCAGGCCGCTTGAACTCCCCAGCGAGCGGGATACGTCGTTCTGGTCCGGGACGGAGCAGGCATACGACACGAAGCCCCTCTTCGAGGAGAAGAAGACGAATCTCTCCATCCCGGAGACGGAGGCCGCCCCACAGGAGGAAGTGTCCCAGGCCCCGACGCCCGCGGCCCCGCAAGGCCCCGCCGCCGCGCCTGAGTCCAAACCTGCCAAGCCCGGCGCGCCCGCAAAGCCGCAGACGCCTGCCAAGCCCGGCGCGCCCGTAAAACCAGGGGCAAAAACAACGCAGGCGGAGAAACCCGTTGAGACTCCGCCGCAATCCGTCCCCAGTTTCCAAAAAATAGGCCGCGTGGGAACGCTCTCGTTCGCACCGGAGGTTACGCCTGTCGGAGTGGGTCAGGAGATAACCATAGACATCAAGGCGACGAACCTGGACTCCACGTTCGAGGCGCCGCTTTCGATAATCTACAACCCGAAGCTCGTCAAGTTCGTAAAGGCGACCGAGGGCAACTATATGAACGTGGACAAGCAGCCGACATCGTTCATGGCCAGCGCCAACGAGAAGATAGGGCTGATAAAGGTCATGCTCACCCGGCTCGGCAGGATTCCCGGAATCGCGGGTTCCGGGACCCTCTTCTCCCTGACCTTCAAGGGCATAGCACCGGGCATCAGCCCGCTGGTGTTCAAACAGAACGACCTGAAGGACGTGCACGGCGCTACGGTCCCGGCGGACCTCAAAACGGGCACGCTGTATGTAAGGTAGCAGGCAGAAGGCGGCAGTGAGTTATGAAAATACCGGCAGTAACAAACTACTTTGACAGGCGCGGCATTACCCTGACCGAGCTCGTGGTCGTTATGGTGGTGATATCCATCCTGGCGGCCATAGTGATGCCGGTCGAACGCATGACCGTCAAACGCGAAAAGGAAGCGGAGCTTCGAGCCGACTTACGGGAGATGCGCGACGCCATCGACGAATACAAGAAGCTCTACGACGACGGCAGGATCGCGCAGACCGCCGGCACACAGACCAGCGTAACCGATAACGCCCCTACGGGGTATCCTCCCACCCTGGAGACTCTGACCAGGCTGATACCGCTCCAAACCCCGCCTGGGGCGCTTGCGACGGCGCTCGCGGGGGGAACGCCGATGCAGCAGTTCCCGAAGGCGATAAGACTCCTCCGTAAAATCCCCGTAGACCCGATGACCGGGAAAGCGAAATGGGGCTTAAGGAGCAACGCGGACGACCCGGCCAGCACCGTATGGGGCGGACAAGACGTGTTCGACGTCTATTCGTTCTCCACCGGCACCGCGCTGGACGGAACGAAATATGCGGACTGGTAAGGCGCGGGGAAAGGTGAACATGAAGGTTTTAAAAGGGAAAAAAGGCTTTACGCTCCTGGAACTGATGGTGGTTATAGCCATAATCGGCATACTGGCGACACTTGCCCAGCCGATGTTCAAGACGGCGGTCCTCAAAGCCAAGGAAGCCACGCTGAAAGAAGACCTTTTTAACCTCCGGAATGTCCTTGACCAGTATTACGCGGACAACGGCAAATACCCGGACACGCTGGACGACCTCGTGGCCAAAGGCTACATGCGCTCGATTCCGCCGGACCCCATGACGGGATCTAAAACCACCTGGCGTCTTGAATACTACACGGGCGACAACTCGGATTCAGGTTCCTCCGACTCCTCTGATTCGTCAGACTCCTCGGGCGGCGACTCCGGCGGCATCTACGACGTCCACAGCGGAAGCGACAAGATAGGAACGAACGGTGTGAGCTATGCGGACTGGTAAAAATAACGCCGGTTTCACCTATATGGGCATGCTGATAATCATCCTGATTATCGGCATAACCTCGGCGGAGCTTGGACGCTCATGGAAGCTTTTTACCAGGGAAGAAAAAGAAAAAGAACTGCTCTGGCGCGGGAACCAGTTCCGCCTGGCTATCAAGCGGTATTACAACGACCCAAGGCACAAGGGCAAGTATCCGACATCCCTGCAAGACCTCCTGGAAGACCCCGCATACCTTAACCCTGTGAGGGACTTAAGAAAGTTGTATAAAGACCCTATGACCGGAAAGGCCGACTGGGCGCTTGATCCGCCGCCTCCGCCGCCAGGCATCGCCCCCAACACTATCGAGGGCGGCACGGTCGTGGCCGGCCAGGCCATCGGCGGCGTGCACAGCATAAGCGACGAGAGGCCGTTGAAGACGAGCAATTTTGATCTGGACGATATGAGCTTCACGGGCAAAACCAAATACTCCGAGTGGATGTTCGATTACAACCCGAATACAACGACCATCCAGACCCAGATAACCCCCGGGGGAGCGGCGACACCTCTGATCCCAGGGGGAACAACAACGCCACTTCCTGGACAGGTTCCCACCGGACAAGGCCCCACCGGAACGCAGACTCCTTTCGGCGGAGGGCAAAGTGTTTTACAATAGTTCAGCGGCTCACGCCAGGCGAATGGCCGGGCGGCAGCTTTCTTAAGTCACACGCGGTGGTTAATGTTTTTCAAGAGTTTAAGAACTAAAATAATCTTCTTTACCGTCGCCATTCTCATCCTGGCCATAGGTCTTGGCACATGGATAATCGTAGATCTCCAGATAATGGAGCTTCGGAAACTTACGGAGGATAAGCTCACCATCCTTGCCAATACCATCGAGCGCTCCCTGGAGACCGCCATGCTCGAAGGCAGAAGCCAGGACGTGCAGAGGATAGTGGAGATGGTGGGAACGCATAACAAGATATACGCAATCAGGGTTCTCGACGCGGACGGATTCGTGCTCCGGTCTGCGCGGGAATCCGAGATAGGCATGCGCGCGAACCTCGACTTCTCCTCCATGCAGATAGAAGATCAATCGAACATCATTATCCAGGACAAAAATGACCGGGGGGACATAATACTCCGGAACCTCCGCCCCATACTGAACCGCCCGGAGTGCTTCCGATGCCACGACGCAAACCAGAGAATAAACGGCGTGTTGGAGGTGGACGTCTCGCTTGACGAGATGGAAAGACACGTGGCAAAGCTCAAGAAGACTATGGTAATCTGGGCCGCCTCCATAACCGTGCTCCTTGCGTTTGCGCTCTCCGCGCTCCTGTCCAGGATTGTCACGACCCCGATAATAGACCTTACTAATACCATGTCCAAGGCCGAGGAGGGTCTCGACGTCCGGGCGAAGGTCGTATCCGAGGACGAGCTCGGCAGGCTTGCTCACAGCTTCAATTCCATGATCATAAAACTCAACAAGACAAAGAGAAAGGTCGAGAAGCTGCACTACGAGCAGATGAGGAGGGCGGACAGGCTTGCTACCGTGGGCGAGATGGCTGCGGGGATTGCCCACGAGATAAAAAATCCCCTCACGGGTATAGCGGGAGTGATACAGATCCTGGGCAGGGACTTCCCGCCGGAGGACTCCAGACATAAGATAATAAAGGAAGTCCTGGAGCAGATAGACCGGCTGGACAAGGCCGTAAAAAACCTGCTTTCCTTTGCCAGGCCGCCGGCGCCGAACCTCGCCGAATTGAATATAAACGATCTCCTGGAAAAGATAATAGCCTTCCTCTCGCCGCAGTTCTCGAAGAACAGGGTACGCGTGCGCAGGGAACTTTTACCGGACATCCCCGACGTTTCAGGAGACCCGGAACTACTCCAGCAGGTATTCCTTAACATAATTCTTAACGGCGTCCAGGCCATGCCGGAAGGCGGCGAAATGCTGATAACGACCTCCGTAAAACCGGATTCCGGCGCGGCGGCGCAAAAGACGGCGCTGGAAACCGGCGAAGACCTCCGCGAGCAGGATTCGGAAACGGTCTCCATAGCCATATCCGATACCGGAAAGGGCATATTGCCCGAGAACATGGAAAAGATATTCAACCCCTTCTTTACAACACGGCAGCAGGGAACAGGCCTTGGCCTGTCCATTACCCAGAAGATAATCGAGCAGCACGGAGGGAACATTACCGTGGATTCCACGCCCGGCAAAGGGACGGTCTTCACGATTTATCTGCCTGCGGCGAAAGACAGGATGCCGGAGACGGCTGCATAAACCACGAGGATTACGCGAATGGAAAAAGCCAAGATACTGGTAGTGGACGACGAGCACTTAATCAGATGGACCCTGGAGCAGCACTTAGGCAAGGAAGGTTACGACGTATATACCGCGGAGGACGGGGAGAAGGCGCTTCAGATGACGGCTGACCTGTCGCCGGATCTGGTCCTGCTCGACAATCAGCTCCCCGGCATACAGGGAATCGAGGCGCTGGGCAGGATAAAGGAAATAGACAAAGACATTATCATCATAATGATAACCGCGCATGGGCTGCTTGAAACGGCGGTAAAGGCTATGAAGCTCGGCGCGTACGACTATATCAGCAAGCCGTTCAACCTCGATGAGATTACCCTTACCATAAAGAAGGCCTTGGAGACAGTCTCGCTCCGCGAAGAGGTAAGGCTCTTAAAAGAGCAGCAGAAAACCGCCGTCCGCTCCTGCAATATAATCGGGAAAAGCCGCGCAATCTTAAACGTCCTCGAAATGATTCAGAAAATAGCCCAGTCCGATGCCAGCACTGTTCTTATCCAGGGTGAGTCCGGGACCGGAAAGGAAGTGGTGGCCAGAGCCGTCCATGCAAACAGTTCGCGCGCGGACAGGCCCTTCATGGCAATAAACTGCGCCTCGCTCCCCGAAAACCTCCTTGAATCCGAACTGCTGGGGCACGAAAAAGGCGCCTTTACGGACGCCAAATTGCAGAAAAAAGGACTCCTGGAGCTTGCGGACGGAGGCTCGGTATTCTTAGACGAGATAGGCGACATGCCTTACTCCATGCAGGCCAAGCTCCTTCGCATTCTGGAAGACAAGATATTCAAGCGCGTCGGAGGCGTAAAGGACATACAGGTGGACGTCCGGGTCATATCTGCCACGAACCAGGACATAAAGAAGCTGATGATGGAGAACAGGTTCAGGAAAGACCTGTACTACCGCCTCCAGGTCGTGCCCATATACCTGCCGCCCTTAAGGGAACGCAAGGAGGACATTCTTCCGCTTACAAGACATTTCATAGAGTTGTTCAACTCGGAGTTCCGCAAAAACGTCCGTGAAATCTCGGAAAAAGCCAGGGAATTCCTTATCAGGTACGACTGGCCCGGCAACATCCGGGAACTGAAAAATGTCATAGAGCGCGCAATGATACTGGAGAGCGAGGATATTCTCCTTCTCGAACACCTGCCCGTGGAACTCGTGGGGGGAATGGCGCCCGCATCCCCGGCTGCTTCTTCGATATGTATCCCCAAGGAAGGGATGTCCCTTGAAAAAGTAGAGGAAGAGCTTGTAAAACAGGCTCTTACCGTGGCGGGCGGCAACCAGAGCAAGGCCGCAGACCTCCTGGGCGTGCAGAGAGACGCATTTCGCAGGCGCATGAAAAAATTCGGCCTGCTCTAAGTTTTAATATCGTCCTTGCCTTTTTCCGGATACGGAGATAAAATAAAAACGGTTGCCTTTCTGTCTTCTTCTGGCACGCAGTTTGCTTTATATTTTGCTCATAAGGAGAAAGGGGGTGAACAGGTGAGGAAGATAAAATATTCCAAACCCCAGGTTGTCGGGAGCTCCAGCGTGCATCCCTGCTAAAGCGGGAGGCTCGAAAAGGCCAGCTTCCAGTTCTCCGCAAGGCGCGCTCCTTATACCGGGACGCGCCTTGCTTTTTTAATCCGCATAACCGAACAGTATCAAGCACTTTCAATCCGGAGGAATGATGAAAGCCCTTGCCGCCGCCCTCCTTTTTGCCCCGTTATTAATCCCCTCGCCCGTCCATGCGCTGGCGAACAGGCCCGCCGGTTCCGCAGGCGCTTCCGCCGCACTTGAAGCCGGAGCGCCGGTATCTGTCGCCCGTCCGGCAAAGGAAAACGACTACAGCAGCTTGATAAACTTGGCCGAGAAAGGCTCGCCTGAGACGAGGGCCCAGGCCCAGTTTGCGCTCATAAACATGGGCGGACGGGCGGTGCCGGACCTCCTCCATGCGCTCGACAAACGGGAATATATACCGCAACTGGTGTATGTCCTTAACGGAATAAAGGACGAACGCTCGGCCAAGCCGCTTGCCAACCTCCTGAATTTAAAAGACAAAAAATCACTTGAATCCGTAAAGAACGCGCTTTTCTCTCTCGGAAGCCATTCCGTCCCATACCTTTTTGCGGCCATCGAGGACCCGTCCCGCTGCCAGCCGGCGGCGGAGGTTCTTGCATCCGTAAAGGCCCCCGAATACCGGGAAAAACTTAAGAACTACCTTAAAGATAAACAAACTTACGTGAGGCGGGCGGCGGCGGATGTGGAGCTTTCCTGGCTCGACCCGTCAGCCAGGGCAGACATGGAAGGGCTGCTTGGCGATAAAAACGTGAAAATCCGCCGGGACGCATCGGCATATTTTCTGGCCTTTGCCCCCAATTTCTCCGTAAAAGAGATCCCGGCGCTCCTGAAGGACCCGGACGCCCAGGTGCGCAGGAATTCCGTCCAGCTGGCTACAAAGTTAAGAGATGTAAAATGCTTCCCAATCCTTACAAAAATCCTCCTGAACGACCCGGACCCTCAGGTGCGGGCGCTTTCCGCAGAGGCCGTCTTCAGGTGCAACGAAAACGGGCAGGCCACAGCTCCGCTTATTGCCGCGCTTAAGGACAAAGACACCTCCGTCGCGGCGGCGGCGGCCAGGCGGCTCGGCGCGCTCAAGGCGGCCCAAGCGCTCGTGCCATTGCAGGAACTGCTTGAAAACAAAGGAAAACAATCGGACGACGTTGTGGACGCAGTGGCAGGCGCGCTCGCCGACATCGGCATGAAGTTCAACGCCAACATACTGCTCCCGTATATCAACTGGAATGATCTCTATGTCGTCCGTTCGGTCATCCGGGCGTGGAATATTTCGGCCTCGCCCCAGGACGTAAAGGTAAAGGAAGCGCTCAGAAATTACATAAAAATGCCGGTAGACGACCGCTACAAGAACAAGGTCAGAACTCTCCTCGGCAAGCTGGGGTAGGTTTGGCGGAAAACTGTCTTGGTACGTTTATCCGGCAAATTCCTGCCAGTATATGGGGGGGGAACTATAAGGTTCCGGGCGGTTTCTACCGGGCTTTCCGGGGCGCTGAAAGGAACGGTTTCCATTTCTCCCTCAGCTTCTTAGCCCTTTCCAGCAGAATGTGCCTCTTTGTCGCATCCGTCATGCCCTCGGCAGCCTGGTCGTAGGCGTCAAGGGCCTTGGTTATTTTGCCCTCGCCCTCATATGCCTCCGCAAGCTCCCCAAGAATGGATGGCCTTGTCTTTCGGTCTATCGGCGTTATGCGCGGAAGGATTTTCTCATATTCTCCCGCCGCTCTCTTGTAATCCCCCGCGAGCAGGAGCGTCTGGGCGTAATCCTCCATTACGTACAGGTTATTGAAGCCGAGCGCCATCTTTTTCTCCAGGGCGCCCGCGGCCTCCTTGTATCTCTTCTCGGCATACAGGGCGTTATAAAGGGCCGTCCAGCACCGCGGGTCTTTCGGGTTGATCTTGGCGGCAATCCTGGCGAAATACTCCGAATCCGGCGGCATCTTCCGGGAGTAGAAATAACTTGCCATGTCGAGATACGCGGGGTAGTAGTTCTTGTCGAGGCCGACTGTATCGGCAAGCTCCATTCTAACACCCTTCAGGTCTTTAAGCTCGAAAAGGGCGAGCGCCATGTCGTACTGGAGGGAGGGGTCTTTCGGGTCTTTTTTAATGGCGTCCGCATAGGACTGGGCCACCTGGTTAAGCTGGTAGAATGTCCCGTCGTACATGGCCTGAGAGCGGAGTTTCCAAGTGGCGGGAGGACCGTTTTTGAGTTTCTTCGGTTCGGAAAAGTAGGTGTATAGATAGCGGGCTATGAACCTGTCTTTCACGCTTAAAGGAGGCAGGGAGCTGGAATACGATACCGTCGCGTCCGATACCCTTATGCCGGATGCGCCGAGCGAGTTCATTACGCCCCCGAAGAGGTCGAGAAACGGCGTCTTCACCTCGTTTTTATACAGGTCTTTGAAAAATCCCGGGTCGGCCAGCACAACCATCCGCCGCCTGATCCTCGGAAGGTCCTTCAGGGCGTATATCCTTACCGGGATTCCGGCCACCGTCCCGCGTATTCCTTTTTTGTAATGTCTGAATGAACGAATATCTCTCTTCGGAAGGCCGATGGACTTCAAAAACTTCCTGAACCGCGCGATAGGCTCGGTTTCCACGGATTTTTTGGCCGGCGCAGCCCAGTAAATCTCCCTTATAATCCGCTCCATTGCCGCAAACCACAGAAAATTGCCGGGACCGAGGGGATAGTTCTCTACGGTGGGATAGCCCTTGCTGAAAAGCTCATTCCATCTGCCCTTTCTGTAAAGGACGCGGGCCCTTCTGAGGCTTCTCCAATCTAGCGGAGAGAGGCCGGGGGAGGAGGAAATCAGGAGCAGGGTTATGGGCTTTCTGATGCGGCGCTCCTTCCATATCCTTATCGACTCCTGCGGGAGCTCAACGAGGTGGGCCTTCGGGGGCCTTCCGTTTGTGTCGAGGACGGGTTTTATGGTATCGGATACGGCGGCCTTGGGAACAAGCATCACCGCCAGGACAAAAAACAGGAGAAAGAGCCGTTTTGCGGAATTTAAACGCATGAGAAAGATTAACATTTTCGGACATCGAAAGTCAACGACGATGTGGCGCGGCTCTTGCATAATAGCCACGGTTGTGATAACTTAATCCGGGTGCCAATTTCAATACATAATAAACAGGAGGTTGTCAGCGTGAAAAAACCGGCATTGATCTGTGCGGCCACGGCCTTGTTCTTATGTCTATCTATTTACGTCGCTCCCTTCGCCAGGGCTGCCCAACCGAAGGTGGTGATAACCCCAATGAACTTCGACTTCGGGACTATCGACGAGGGCGTCAAGTCCAAGGCGACTTTCACCATAAAGAACGATGGCGACGCGACGCTTGTCATTTACGACGTCAGGCCCACCTGCGGCTGCACCATAGCGAACTTGAGCACAAAAACATTAGCTCCCGGCAAAACCGCCACGCTTGTCGCCATTTACAATTCCATGAACGCAAGCGGCGAAATCCGCAAGTTCATAACCGTCTCGACAAACGACGTCAAGACCGGCAACGGCGTCCTCACCCTTACCCTCTCCGCGAACGTAAAAACCAAGCCGGCCCCGGATATTGCCCTTTCCATATACATGCTCGCCAACGTCCAGATCCCTTCCGGCGGCAGCACCAAAAGGACCATCTCGGTTTCCAATCCGGGCCAGCTCGACCTGACAATCAACCAGATAACCGCCTCCCAGGGCATCACGGCCAGAATCGGCGGCGTGAATGTGGCGGAGGGCAAGACGGTAAATACCTCCATGAAGCTCAAGCCCGGCCAGTCCGAAAAAATGGACGTTACTATAAGTCCGAAGGTTAAGAAGGGCAATTACCAGGAGGTGCTGATTATCCGGTCTAACTCCACGAGAAACCCCGTAAGGGACTTCATCGTGCAGGGGATGGTACAGTAGTTTTAAAGAAGAGGCGGAAGCAATATGAACAGCGCCATCCTCGAAGTCCTTGGGGTCGTATGGGACGGTCTTTTGAGGATGGGACCGTATGCCCTTGCCGGGGTAGCCGTTTCCGCGCTTATCAAGACCTGGAAGCTTGACAGAAGACTCTGGGTAATCCTGAACCGGGGCGGCGGCTGGGTGATATTCCTCGCCGCCGCCGCCGGGGTTTTTTCTCCTTTGTGTTCCTGCGGCATTCTCCCTATCGCCGTGACTCTGCTTGAGGCGGGCTCACCGCTCGGCCCTGCCATGGCCCTCCTGATTTCCGCCCCTATCGTAGACCCGGCATCGATAATGGTCAGTTACTCCGCCCTCGGCCTGCCTCTGACTATCGCAAAGATAACCGGCGCGATTTTTATGGGGCTATTCGCCGGATTCGCTGCGAAATGGCTTACGGAGGCTGGACTTATCGACGGCGAAAACCCCTGGAACGGCGCTCCCCGCAGGGGCTATTGCGACGCGAAAATCGACTCTGCCGCCCCCAAAACAGTCCCTATCGACACCGTCCTTTCCGACAGGAAAGTCCCGTTCTTTTTCGCCCGCGCGAAAGACACGCTCCTCATAGTCGGGAAGTTCCTGCTCATCGCGCTCTTCATCCAGGGGATAATCGAGGCGTTCGTCCCGGCGAACTGGATCTACGCGCTGGCGGGCAGGAGCAGATTCTCCGTCGTCTATGCCGCGCTCATCGGCATACCGTTCCCGATAAACGGCCTCTCCGCCGTGCCGATTGTCAAGGGCATGATGGACACCGGGCATATCGGCTTCGGGCCTGCTGTCGCGTTTATGATTGCCGGGCCGGTCACGTCCATACCCGCGATGGCCGCGATGCTCGGCATGATGAAGAAGAGGATATTCGTCCTGTACGTCTCCGTGGGGCTCATCGGCTCGATTGCCTTGGGCTATCTCTGGCAGTATATCTGGCTGGTTACGAGATGAAAAAGTTTATCCCGGCGCTTCTGCTGATTTTATGTTTCTCCGTCCCCGCGCTCGCGCACAGCCCGATGAACCGTTTCTGGGGCGAGGTGCCGGTTGACATGGACTTATCCGGCGACATCCTCATCGTGAAGACCCTGACGGTGCCGAAGGACGTGAAGCTGACGATAGAGCCGGGGACGATTGTGCGGTTCGAGCCGTCGGCAAGCAATGGCATCGTCGTAAGCGGGAAGCTCGTCGCCGTCGGGACGAAGGACAGGCCGATACAATTCATCCCGAAGGATAACAAGGGATACTGGCGGGGAATTGAGTTCGCCCAGGGCGGGGGAGGTAATATCGAGAACTGCATAATTGAACATGCGCGGGAAAGGATTATAGGGAAGACGGAGAAGGTGGTTTTGAAGGACATGAAATTTAAGTAATCAATGAACAAAAAACTTGCGCCTAATTTCATACAACTTACGCAGGACGCCTGTCTAAAAGCCTTCTGGCGTAAATCTGCCTTACGTACGTTTCTCAAGCAACATCGTATTACCGACGCACGTCTATCTGCGTGGCAGGACGAATCAAAGAGAGATTTTATTTACAGGTTATTTGATGAACTGATTCAGATAAAAGATAACAAGGGACATGAAATTATCCTTGAATTAGCGCGGTCTCTTGCAGAGATAAAGCATTTTCCAGATTTAGAAAATTGGGAAGATTCCTCTGAGAAAATTTCCGCTGCGTATAAAGCAGTTGAACGGCTGAGGTGGGAAGTTGATAAGCTCAATCAGCAGGTGCGAGATGAAAAAGAATCAATGCGCAGGAGAAAAGAAGCGGAAGAGAAACGACAGGCCTCGATTGCAATTCGCCAGTCGCTTGAAAAATTAGCTCAAGAATTAAATTGTCTTGTTATAAAACAAGGAACCCAAGAGGGCGGCTATGCCTTTGAGAAATGGTTTTATAATCTTGTCAATTTTTTTGAAATTATAGCGCGTCCTCCATATAATGCGGATGGGAGACAGATAGATGGCTCCTTAACACTTGACGGGACAACTTTTCTGATAGAGACTAAATTCACAAAAGAAAAGATTGACTCACCTGCCATTGATATTTTCAATAGTAAAGTTACATCGAAAGCTGACAATACTATGGGAATCTTCGTTTCCATGGCCGGTTTTAATGAAGGAGCTATAAAAACAGCTTCTAGAGAGAGAACACCCTTGCTTTTGATGGATTATTCACATATATACAATCTTATTTTATCCGGCATTCTTTCTTTGCCAGATGTTATTGGCCGAATTAAACGACATGCGTCGCAGACCGGTGAAGCATTCTTGTCAATTAATGGATTTTCATGCTAAGGTGATTATGGAATCTACTATATGTTCCAAAGCTATCGGCAAGCTCTTTTTCGTCGGCGGGGGGCCGGGAGACCCGGCGTTGATGACGCTCAGGGGGATGGAGATACTGAGAAGCGCGTCTCTCGTCTTCGCGCCGGGACACTATAAAGATTCCTACGCCGCCGAGCTTGCGGGCAAGGAGTTCCACGACCCGTTCGATTTCCACTACAAAGACCTGGTAGGCAAAATCGACTCCGCTCTCGATGCGGGCCGGGCCGTCGTGTTCCTTGTGCCGGGAGACCTGGCGATATTCTCGCCCGTGCAGTCGATAATCTCGCGCTACCCGGAGGCCGAGGTAATCCCCGGCGTGAGCGCCCTGAACGCGGCCTCTGCGGCCCTTAAGAGAACCTTCGACCTCCCCGGCGTCTCGCACTCCACCATCGCCACATCTCCCAAGACAATAAACAACAGCCCGGACACCATCGGCGCGCTCTCCCGCCACCGCTCGACGCTCGTGCTCTTTATGAACAACAAGACGCCCGACGCGCTCGCCGCAGAGCTATCCGAGGGATACCCGCCGGACACGCCCGTGGCGATAGTATCGAGGATTTCCCTGCCGGGAGAGGGAATCGTATACTCCACTGTCGGCGGGCTGCCGAAAGACATAGACCCGGCGTGGTTCGCGGACGAGGACGCGTTCAAGATTGTCGTCGTAGGGAAGGCGCTCACTGCCTCGGAAGACCCGTCCTGGTGGGACAGGCGCAAGGACATCCGGGACGAGCGGCTTAAAAAGAATGCCAAGGAATAGGAAAATCGAGAGCGCGTATTATGCGGCGTCCGTCGCGGACATCAGGCGCGCCAAGCCGGGCGCGTATACCCCCCCTGCCCGCATTTACTTCGGCGCGGAGTTCTGCCAGTGGAGGCTGTCTTCGGCTGGAGTGCTCGCGCTCGCGCTTTCCGCAGCCCGGAAAATCGGCTCGCCCTTTACGCTTCTCACACCGTGGGTAACGGACGCGGGGATAGAGAGGCTTAGGAAACTTTTCTCAGTTCTTAGGGACGAAGCTCCGGAATCCGAAGTCGTAATAAACGACCTTGGCGCGCTTGTTCTGCTGAACGATGAGTTCCCCGGCCTCACGCCCGTGCTGGGACGGGTATTAATACGGCAGAGACGCTGCCCGCGTGTGCCCGGCATAATAAATAATATGCCGCCGGAAGGCCGCGAGATTTACATGCGCGCGGGTGCGGAAGACCCGGTTTCGGCGAGACTTCTGAGGCGTTACGGCGTGAAGCGCATCGAGCTTGATTATCCGCTCCAGGGTCTTGATACAGACCTCGGCGCGGCAAAATTGAAGGCCTCTATTTATACGCCTTACGCATTCGTAACCCTTACACGGCACTGCCCGGCATCGTTCGACGGAAGGATGTGGCAGGCATTCAATAAGACGGGCTGCAGGATAAAGGGCTGCGCCAAAAATATCCTTGAGCTTAGGAATCCTACCGAAGCCGGTCGACCGGCGTCGGACACGCCGCTCCTGATGCGCGGGAACACCCAGTTTGTAAAGAATACCAGTCTGCCGGCGATACTGCCTGATGGGATAAATCGCATAGTATATATGGAGAACGTGCCTTGAAGATACTCTCCCCAATCGACAAGGCGGATGAGGCGGAGCTCCTGACGGAAGCGGGCGCGGACGAGCTCTACGGCGGATACGTCTCCCGGAGGTGGGCAACAAAATTCTCGCTCCTGGGCTCGCCCAACCACAGGTATTTCCCGAACGCTCAGGTTGCGACTCTCACAGAACTAAAAAAAATAATTCGTTCGGCGCACGCGGGAGGCGCAAGATTCTTTCTTGCGATGAACGCGCCGTATTATTCGCAGAACCAGTATGCGCTCCTGCTTGAGGACGCCCAGGACGCCCTCTCCGCCGGCGCGGACGCGGTTATCGCGGCAGACCTGGGGCTGATTTTAAGGCTCCGGGAGCGGTTCCCGAAACTTGAATTACACTTGAGCACGCTGGGCGCGGTATTCAACTCCATGACGCCGAAATTTTTCAAAAAGCTCGGCGTCTCACGTTTTGTCCTGCCGCGCGAGCTTACGGTTCCAGAGGGCGCGGAGGTTATAAAAAATAACCCGGACTGTTCCTTCGACGCCTTCATATTCATCGGCAAGTGTCCGAACGTCGAGAGCTTCTGCGGCTTCACCCACAACAACCCGGAGTTAATCTGGCCATGCGAAGAGAAATACGAAATCAGGGCGTTACGCGGGGATAGCAGAGCTGGTTCTATAATCGCGGCACAGGATACGTGGAGCAGGGTGAACAGGCGGCAGGCCTGCGGGCTTTGCGCCGTTAAAGGGCTTCGGGATGCAGGCGTATATTCGCTTAAAATCGTCGGCAGGGGTGGGCCGATTTCCATGAAGGTCGGCTCTGTGCGCGCGGTGAAGGAAGCTCTCGCGCTTGCCGGGTCCGGCGCATCCGAAAAAGAGCTTGCCGAGTTAGCTAAGAAGAAATACCACGGGATGTTCGGCAGGAAATGCAGTCCGTACGTCTGCTATTTCCCGATATGAAAGCTGTTCTCACAGCCGGGCCGCCGGCATACGAAGGCCATACCGTCGCGAGGCTGGACGGCAAGGTCGTAATGCTCAAGGGCGCCATACCGGGCGAGACGGTCGAGGCAGAAATCTTGTCGGAGAAGAAAGATTACTCGCTCGCAACAACGGTAAAAATTCTTGAGCCGTCCCCGGAGCGCGTGGAACCGCCATGTCCGCACTTCACCGCCTGCGGGCAGTCGACTGTCTGCGGCGGCTGTCATCTGCAATACGTCTCATATCCCATGCAGGTGGGTCTAAAAGAGGAAGTCCTGGCGTCGTCTCTGAGAAGAATCGGTAAGCTGGAATTACGATTGTCCGAGCCTCTGACGGGGCAGCCGTGGAGCTACCGGCGCCGGGGGCAGTTCAAAATATCCGGCGGGCGCGCAGGATATTTCGTGGAGCGCTCAAACCGGCTCGTGGATATAGACGAATGCCATTTGATGACGCCGGAAATAAACGGGGCCTTCATAAACGCGAAAAACATCCTGAAGAGCACGGACGCCCGCGAGATTCATATCTTCCGGGGAGACAAAACCCTTGCGCTGATAAAGGGCCGTGGCGCCGGACAGGACTGGAGTCACATTTGCAGGCTGCTGCTTGACGGAGGGTTCGCGGGAGTCCGCGTTGAAGCCGAAGGAGTCAATTCACTGATTTTCGGCGCGGAGAGGTTGACTCTCGACCTGGACGACCTGAAATATTCGGTATCCACGGGGAGCTTCTTCCAGTCTAACTGGAATCTTAACCGCGCGCTCGTGAAACTCGTCTTTGAGAGCCTGTCGCCGCTTGGCGGGAAGACCGTCCTAGACCTCTACTCAGGCTCGGGGAATTTCGCCCTGCCTGTCGCCCGTCTCGCGCGCAGAGTCGTCGCCGTGGAAGAGAACCGGGCGTCTATCCGCGACGGAAAGGAGAACGCAAGGTTTAACGGGATTGACAACTGCGAGTTTGTCTCGTCCGGCGTGGACGGCTTTAAAATCCGGGAGCGGTTCGACGCCGCAATCCTTGACCCGCCGCGAGCCGGCGTCTCGAAAACGGGCGTGGAGAAAATCCTGGCGGGCACGCCATCGGTAATCGTCTATGTTTCCTGCAACCCCGCGACGCTTGCGAGGGACATGGGGCGTTTAAGGAAGAACTACGAGGTGGAATCGGTGAGGCTTGTGGATTTCTTTCCGCAGACGTATCACATCGAGGCCCTGGCTGTGCTTACCCGCCGCCGACGAAGCTGAGTATTTCAAGGGCGTCTCCCTCGCTTATCTTCGTCTCGGCGTAGGAGTTTTTCGGAAGTATCGTCCGGTTATACTCCACGGCCACGCGCTGGTCGCAAAGCCCCAGGGAGCATAAAAGTTCTCCGACCGTCCGCACTTCCGGGGCGGCCTCAAAGGCCTCGCCATTTACGGAAATCTTCATGGTGAGATTATAATTGCGTATTTCCGGATAATCAAGTAATTGTTTACTCCTTCGGCCAGACCCTGAACTTCTCCACCATACGCACGGGGTTGTAGGACTGTTTGGATTTCCTTAAGTTCGGCTCGCCCAAGTCCTGCTCGCGGTTCACGAACTCCACGTGCGGGAACTCCCGCCCAAGGAACTCGCTTGAGATGTATTGGTACAGCCCGGAGTATTCCTGGTTCGCCTTCTCGACATGCACGACGGCCATATGCTCGTTTAAAAGCTCGCCAAGCGCAAGCGCCTCGACTACGCCGTCTATCAGGACGACGCCTCCGACAGTCCCAAGCTCGCTTAAATGATCCAGCGCGTGCATGGTCGCCTCGGTCTCTCCGAATGTGGACGGGGCGCTGGCGATGCATTTCTCCTGACACCAGCGATCAGCCAGATCCTTGGCTTGGGGAACAAGCTCTTTTGTGAGACGCCGGTATTCGGGGCTGTTATTGCGAAGGAAGCGGTTCAGCAGGTTTTTCTTGTCGTGGAACTTCCTGCCGGAAAGCGAGATAAGCTCGGCTGTCCTGTAGACGTAGTCTGAGTCGTTGCGGCTTGGGGCGTAATCGTATTTCGGGTTGTCCTTCACGTATCTCTCTATGAATTCCCGCCCCGCGAGCTGCACCACGGGCATCTCGTCCACCTCCCGCATGAAGTCCATCTGCACATCCAGTGTCTCCGGGATTTTATTATCTCCGATGGGCGGGAAGAAGTAATACTCGCCCTGGTACGACCTCGCGTAGATGAGGAGATTTTTGTGCAGCTCGCTTACGCGATAGTCGTGGACGTGCTTGTACATGAATAGGTTTGTGAAGCAGAATTCAGACACCTCCGGCTGAAGGCCCTTGAATATCGCCTCCACCGGCCCGCGGTCGGAAAGCTCTATGGGGCGGAACTCCGGGAATTTCGGGAAATGGGTCATAGTGGTGGATTATACCAAGTCCGGCTTTCTTTTGGTTACTTTTATTTCACCTGAAAGAAAAGTAACGGTTTTAAGTATTCAGCGCCTTCTTCAGGAACTGCCCCGTATACGATTCCTTTACCTTCGCTATGTCTTCCGGCGTGCCTGCGGCGACGATTCTTCCTCCGGCGTCTCCGCCTTCCGGGCCAAGGTCTATCACATAATCCGCCGTCTTTATAACGTCCAGATTATGCTCTATGACCACCACCGTATTGCCGGACTCAACCAGGCGGTTCAAGACGTCGAGGAGCTTCTGGATGTCCGCGAAATGAAGACCCGTGGTCGGCTCGTCGAGGATATAGAGCGTCCGGCCCGTGCTCCGTCTCGATAGCTCTTTCGACAGCTTCACCCTCTGCGCCTCGCCGCCGGAGAGAGTCGTCGCGGCCTGGCCGAGTTTTATATATCCAAGCCCCACGTCGTTTATAGTCAACAGTTTGTTATGTATAGCCGGCACGTTCTCGAAGAACTCCATCGCCTCCGATACGGTCATCTCCAATACGTCGGTGATGTTTTTCCCCTTGTATTTTATCTCACGCGTCTCTCTGTTGTAGCGCTTTCCCTTGCAGACGTCGCAGGTGACGAACACGTCCGGCAGGAAGTGCATTTCAATCTTTATGACTCCGTCGCCCTGGCAGGCCTCGCACCGTCCACCTTTGACATTGAAGCTATACCGCCCGGCCCTGTAGCCGCGCATCCGGGATTCCGGCACTTGCGCAAAGAGTTCCCGTATGTGCGTGAACAGTCCGGTATATGTCGCCGGGTTGCTCCTGGGCGTCCTGCCGATGGGGGATTGGTCTATGTCTATGACCTTGTCTACCTCGCTTAGGCCCAGGACTCCGTCCGAGATTCCCGCGCGCTCCGTGGTGCGGTAGAACTGCTGGGCGAGCGTCTTGTACAACACCTCAAGGACGAGCGAAGACTTGCCGGAGCCGGATACGCCCGTGACGCAAGTCAAAACGCCAAGCGGGATGCGAACGTCTATGCCCTTCAGGTTATTCTCGCGGGCCTTTTTTATGGTTATATATTTTTTTGCAGTCCTCCGGCTCCACGGGACGAGGATTTTCCTGCGTCCTGAGAGGTATGCCCCGGTGAGCGAGTCCTCGTTCTTCATTATCTCGCTTGGCGTCCCCTGCGCGACGATATAGCCCCCGTGCTCGCCCGCGCCCGGCCCCATGTCTATCACGTAGTCCGAACGCATTATCGTGTCTTCGTCGTGTTCGACGACAAGCACCGTGTTGCCTATGTCCCGAAGCGACAGAAGCGTGTCAAGGAGCCTGTCGTTGTCCCTCTGGTGCAGGCCGATGGAAGGCTCGTCGAGGATATAGAGCACGCCCATGAGCGAGGAGCCTATCTGCGTCGCAAGCCTTATCCTCTCCGCCTCGCCTCCGGAGAGCGTTGCGGCCCGCCTGTCGAGCGTTAAGTAATCCAGTCCCACGTTTATAAGGAACCCAAGCCGCTCGTTTATCTCCTTAAGTATCTTCTGCGCGATGAACGATTCCTTCTCGCTGAGCGGGAGCGCCGTAAAAAACTCCCGCGCCGCCTTTACCGAGAGCCTCGTCGCCTCCGAGACATTCCGTCCTCCCACTTTTATCGCGAGCGATTCCTTCCTGAGCCTGTCGCCTTTGCATACCGGGCATGGGTGCGCGCCCATGTACTGCTCTATCTCCTCGCGGATGTATGCGGATTCGGTCTCGATGTGCCGCCTGGCGAGGTTTTGCACCACTCCCTCGAACTCCCGGCTGTAGAACTGCTTCCTGCCCTCGCGCATGAACCAGAACTTTACCTCCTCGCCGCCGGAGCCGTAAAGTATTACGTCCTGCGCCTTCTTCGATAGCTTCTTCCAGGGCGCGGTGAGCGAGAAGCCGAAGTGATCCGCCAGCGCCTCGAGCATCTGATAATAGAACACCGTGGTGCGCTTCGACCACGGCTTGACGGCTCCCTCGCGTATCGAAAGCTCCTTGTTCGGGACGACAAGGTCCGGGTCTATGTCCATCTTCGCGCCCAACCCGTCGCATTCCGGGCACGCCCCGTGCGGGTTATTGAACGAGAACATCCTTGGCGTCATCTCCGGGTAGGATATGCCGCACTCTATGCAGGCGAGTTTCTCGGAATATAGCCGGTCTACCGGCTTCGGCATGTCCTTCCCCCCGTCCGCCGGTCCGCCGGCCGCCGGAGATATTACGACAATCCCTTCCGAAAGCTTGAGCGCAATCTCAAGGCTGTCCGCGAGCCGCTTCTCTATTCCTTCCTTTATGACGAGCCGGTCTACGACTATCTCTATGGTGTGTTTTTTATTTTTGTCGATGACGATATTCTCCGAGAGTTCGCGGGCCTGCCCGTCTATGCGCGCCCGGACATAGCCCTCCTTCTTCATCTGCGCGAGTTCTTTTCTGTATTCTCCTTTGCGCCCGCGCACGATGGGAGCCAGTATGCTTATCTTCGTTCCCGGCGGCATAGCCGTTATTTTATCCACCATCTGCGAGACGGTCTGGGAGGTGATTTCCTTCCCGCAGTTGTAGCAGTACGGGTGTCCTATGCGGGCAAAGAGAAGCCGGAGGTAATCGTATATCTCCGTCACGGTGCCGACGGTGGAGCGGGGATTTTTCGATGTCGTCTTCTGCTCTATGGAGATGGCGGGCGAGAGGCCCTCGATTGCGTCCACGTCCGGCTTGTCCATCTGCTCCAGGAACTGCCGGGCGTACGCGGAGAGGGACTCGACGTAACGCCTCTGGCCTTCGGCGTAGATGGTGTCGAACGCGAGCGAGGACTTCCCGGAGCCCGACAGCCCCGTTATTACGACGAGCCTGTCCCTCGGAATCTCCACGTCGATATTTTTGAGGTTGTGTTCCCTGGCGCCTTTGATGATAAGCTTGTCCTGCATCTGCCTCTTTCCCCTTAACCCATTAAAAAACAATGGAGTGAAACATAAATTCTACCATTTAAACGCGGGCGGGCGCAAGGGGAATCAACCAGGGGGCGGAAGGCAGGCGCGGGAAGCATAGAAGTGCTATAATTAAATATGTAACATAGTGTACGGAGGTGCAGTATGAAGTATTTCGTGAAATGGACGTGCGCGGGCGCGAGATCAGAGGTTAAGTCCTCGCATATCGAGGACGAGATGTCGCGGCAGTTCGAGCACATCGAGAAGTCCGGCAAGATGAAGGAGGGCGGCGCAATCCTCGGCAAGGGCGGCGGCGGCTACTTCATCTTCGATATAGACAGGCCCTCGGAGCTCTTAAGCCTGCTTGGCCGCGTGTTCTGGGAGAACTTCGAGGTCGAGATTCACCCGGTAGTCGCGTACAAGGAAATGGGCGAATACATGAAGGCGGAATACAAAAAGGCGGCGTAAACGGGGGATATTTTATACGGATGTATATTGAAACGCCCGCAATATGCGGGCGTTTTATTTATTCCTTTTTAATTTCCCGCCGTTGTGCTAAATTTCCCTTATGCCGAAAGACGAAATAAAGCCCGTAACAACCAACCGCAAGGCCTACCATGACTTCTTCATAGAGGAGACCTTCGAGGCCGGAATATCCCTTGCCGGGACGGAAGTAAAGTCCCTCCGGGAGGGCCGGGCGCAGCTTAAGGACTCATACGTCCAGATAAAGGGCGAGGAGGCCTGGCTTATAGGCTGCCACATCTCGCCGTATTCTCACGGCAACATCTGGAACCTCGACCCGGAGAGAACCAGAAAACTCCTTTTGCATAAACGGGAAATAAAAAGCTTGCAGGGTTCGCTTACGCAGAAGGGATACACATTAATTCCGTTAAAAATATATTTCAAAGGTAACAAAGCTAAAATTGAGCTTGGCCTCGCCAAGGGCAAGAAGCTCTACGACGTGCGCGAGAGCCTCAAGGAAAAAGAGGCCCGCCGCGAGGTGGAGCGAGCCGTCAGGGGACGGCAGAAGGAGGGGTAGTATTATGCAACGTCTTATGCCTTTAATGATTTCGACACTCGTGGGCTGGCTTGGCTGGTGGCTCGGAGATTTCATTGGGTTTACGACCGCGATATTCGTCAGCTTTGCCGCAAGCATAATCGGCTGGTATATCGGGGTGCGTATAAACCACGCATTCCTGGACTGAAATTAAAGTGAAAGCCGCCGTATTATATAGCTTTAACGACATCCGCATAGAGGAGCGGCCCGTCCCGGAGGTGGGGCCGGGCGAGGCGCTCGTCAAAATAAGGGCCTGCGGCATATGTTCCGGCGACGTCATGCCGTGGTACATCGAGAAGAAGGCGCCGCTGGTTCTGGGGCATGAGCCTGCGGGGGAGATTGTCGAGGTTGGAGAAGGGGTTACGGACTTCCAGGCGGGGGATAGGGTATTCGTCCACCACCATGCGCCCTGCGGGGAGTGCCGGGAGTGCAGACGGGGCGATTTTGTCCTGTGCGAGACATGGAAACGCTCCCATATCGTGCCAGGCGGACTGTCGGAATTTGTCAAAATCCCCGCCGTGAACCTCTCGCGCGACACGCTTAACCTCCCGCCGGATATGGATTTTCTGGCCGGGACCCTTGTGGAGCCTCTGGCCTGCGTCGTAAAAGGCATGAGACGCCTGGGCCTGAAACCCGGCGAGAGCGTGATTATAATCGGCCTGGGCGTCATGGGGGCGCTATTTGTGGCTTTGGCCCGGCACATGGGGGCGGGGCATATAACCGGGGCGGACATGGTCCCGTATCGGCTTGAAAAGGCTATGGAAATCGGCGCGGACGAGGTGGTAGACGCAAACAGCCGCAAAACAGGTTTGCCAATGGCAGACAGAGTGGTTGTTGGGCCTGGAAACGCCTCTGCAATGGCGCAGGGGATAGCCTGTGCGGCCCCTGGAGGGACGGTTTTATTCTTTACGCCGCCGCCGCCCGGAGAGATTTTAAATATCGAGCCGAACGCGCTTTATTTCAAGGAAATCAATATAATACAAAGCTACTCCTGCGGCCCGGACGACACGCGCGAGGCGTTAAGGCTCCTCTCGATTGGAGCGATTCCAGTAGAAAAGGTCATAACACATACCTTCCCCCTGGAGGATGCCGGGGACGCCTTCCGGCTGACCGCGCGGGCGCGTGAATCCCTCAAGGCGGTGGTGGTTTTCAATTAAAGCCAATGAACGAAACCTTGTCCCCGCCCCGTCATCCCCGAATAATCACCGTCTCCGGCTCGCACAGCGGCGTCGGAAAGACGCTCCTTGCGACGCTCCTGATAAAAATCCTCCCCGGTTTCGCCGCGATAAAGATAAGCCATGCCGACCTGATGGTCTTCGTTACGGACGACCTGGTCGAGATTATGCGCGAGGGCAAGGACACAAGAGCGCTGAAAGAGGCGGGGGCGCGGGAAGTCATTCTTGTGCGCGCCGGGGAGAGGGATGTCTCCGATGCGCTCTCTATCGCCTTCGATTTGGTATATAAGTCCGGCGCGCCGGGCGTAGTAATCGAGGGCAACGTCGCCGCGCGGCTTTTAAAGCCGGATATATCGTTTTTTGTTACGGATATGGACCTTGCCGGGATAAAGCAGGACGCTCTCCCAATCCTTGAAAAGGCGGATGTAATCGTCCTGAATCCGCAGGACACGGACGGCCCGCCGGGGATGGTCTCGGAGCTTGAAAAAGCTCTCCGGGAGCGTAATCCAACCGCATTGATATGCCCGATGGCGCGGTTTGTCAGTCCGGACGAGGAGATACTGAGGCTCTTGCAGCCGGGGACGGGAGGCTGCGGGTGAACCGGAAGTGGATGTCGTCCCGACCAAAGCGGAGGGACCCACCGTTAATCTTCATAACGCCCCCCTGCCCCCCTCTTATCTTAAGAGGGGGGAAACTGTGGAATGACGGGCTCGATTCTTCCGCGCTTTTCTTGCATTTCTCCACTCGCTGTGGTAATATCGACACACTTTTTAATTAACGAGATATGCTTATGCCCGACTTATCTCCCCCGCCAACGCCTCGCACAGGGCCTTTCAGGGGCCTTCGGACGCTTGTCGTCATCGCCGGTTTTCTGCTTCTGACGGTCGCGGCGACTGCGGTTGAGATAATCCTTAAATCCCGCCAGCACAGGCCGCTCCTCGGAAACGTAATAACGCTCGGCCTCTTGAACGTCAATGTAATTCTGCTTGTCGTCCTCCTGCTCCTGATTGGCCGCCAGCTTGCCAAGATATATTTCGAGAAGAAAAACAGCCCCTTCGGGGCGGGGTTCAAGACAAAGCTTGTGGCGGCGTTTATCGGCCTGTCGATTGTGCCCGCCGCTCTCCTTTTCATCGCCGCAAACGGCCTTCTCTCCGGGAGCGTTAAGAACTGGTTCGGCCCGCGCATCGAACGCGCGGTTCTGGACTCCATATCCATCGCGCGCACATACAAAGAGGAAAAGACCAGGGACGCCCTTAAATCGGCCCTTCGGCTTGCAGGCTCTCTTTCCGGAAACAAAACGCCGGTCGATTATAATGCGCTTTCCGTGAAGGCGAGGGCGAGGTACCGGGTGGACATGGTCGAGGTCTATTCCAGGAAACGGAAACTTGTGGCTGTGGCCGGACAAAGCGGCCTTTCCTGGGCGCGGTCGGACGAGAAGTTTATCGAAAAGGCCCTGAAGGAAGGAAGGCCGGTTTCAATCTCCAGGGTCAGGCATTCGCGCGAGGTAATAAGCGGCGCGGCGGTATTCAAAGACCGTTCGGGCAGGCCCGCAGGGATTGTCGTCGCAAGCTATGTCATGCCGTCAGCCATGTCCGCGAACCTCCTTGACGTTTCGAGGTTCTACGAGCACTACTGGAGCCTGCGCACATTCAAGAACCCACTAAAGGAAAGCTACCTGCTCTCCTTCATGCTCATAACCCTTGTCATACTCTTTGCCGCGCTGTGGTTCGGCCTGTATCTCTCGCGCATCATCACCGTGCCCATCACAAAGCTTGCCGAGGCCGCGGACAGAATATCCAGGGGCGACTATGAAGTGCAAATAGACGTATCCGCGAGCGACGAAATCGGCGTTCTCGTGGACTCCTTCAAGCGGATGACGCGAGATTTGAAGTTCTCGCGCCACAGGCTGAACCAGACGAACGAGACCCTGAGCCATGCAAACGAGCTCCTGGAGCAGAGGCGCCAGTTCATGGAGACCGTGCTCGAAAACGTCAATACCGGCGTCCTGACGATAGACCGCGGCGGAAGGATTATCACCTTTAACGAGGCCGCCGAGCGGATACTTGGCATGGACGCGGACAGCGTCCTGGGCAAGGGCTACAGGGACGTATTCGAGTTTCACCAGCTCGAGGAAATCCGTGAACAAATCGGCCCGATGAACGAGGGCGGCTCCGGCATCGAGAAGGAAGTCCAGCTTGGCGTCGGACGGAAGGTCTTAAACCTCCGGCTCTTCGTCTCGCCACTCCGTGACGCGCAGGGCGGATATATCGGCACGCTCGTCGTGTTCGACGACATGACGGAGCTCATCCGGGCACAGCGCGCGGCGGCATGGAAGGAAGTAGCGCGCCGCATCGCCCACGAGGTGAAAAACCCCCTCACGCCGATTCAGCTCTCCGCGCAGAGGCTCCGGAAGAAATACCTCGAAGGCGCGGAAGACTACGGGAAGATTATCGACGAGTGCACGTCCATGATAATCACGCAGGTGGACGGGATGAAGACGCTCGTGGACGAATTCTCCCGGTTTGCCCGGATGCCGGAGTGCCAGCCGGCGCTTAGCGACCTGCACGGCATAATAGACGAGGCCGCGGGACTCTTCGACGGCGCGCACAGGGACATCGAGATAGTCAGGGAGTTCGACCCGGACATGCCCGCCGTGAAGGTTGACGCAGAGCAGATAAAGCGCGTGTTCCTAAACCTATTCGACAACGCCGTCACGGCGATGGACGGCAAGGGAAACATACACGTTGCGACCGCTTACAACAAGGCTTCACGTATCGCGCGCATAGTCGTCTCGGACGACGGCCCCGGCATACTTCCGGAGGACAGGGAGAAGCTCTTCCAGCCGTATTTCTCCAAGACGAAATCCGGCACCGGCCTGGGGCTTGCCATAGTAAGCCGCATCGTCTCCGACCACGGCGGCTACATCCGCGCGGAATCGGGAAATCCCAAAGGCGCGAAGTTCGTGATTGAGTTACCGGCAGGGTAGAAAAAATTAATGGTACCTCAAATAATTATTCCCCTAATAACAATTGTAGGCAGCGGGGTTGCTTCCGTTTTAATAGCCTTTAAATTAAATGCAAGAAAGGATGAGAAACAATATCTACGTCTTAAGCTTGAAGAACTGAATTTGGCATTAATTCGCTATTGCGCTCAACTTAATGCTGATTTTTACCCTTATAGTTCCGCAATGGCAGGCAAAATTACCTATAATCAGGCTTTAGACATAATAATTAATTCAAAAGTAAGCGACATGGAAATAGATAAAATTTTAATGATTTTAAATTTATATTTTCCTCATTTAAAATTTTACTTTGAGAGAATTCAGAAGGCAAAAAGTTTAGCCTTAGATGTTACAAAAGATTTTAAAAATTACTATCAAAACATAGATTCTTCGAGCGAAAAGCATTACAAAGCAATTCGAGATGCTTTTGATCTTTTGGATGAATGGGAGAAGAAGTTCTTAGAGGTTATTCAACTCGAAGCTACAAAAATCAACAAGCGTTGGTAAAGTTAATCCATGAGAAAACAATACGATTTTTCTAAAGCTAAAGCGGCAAAATACACCATCGCTAAAAAAGCAATCGGCAAAGAGAAAGCCAATTTGACATGTCCCACATCCTCATAATCGACGACGAAAAAGCGATCCGTTCATCCGTGCGGGACATCCTCATGGACGAGGGATACGAGGTCTCCACGGCGGAGAGCGGCGCGGAGGGCTTAAAGGCCGCGAAGGACGCATTGCCGGATTTGGTGCTTCTCGATGTCTGGATGCCGGGGATGGACGGAATCGAGACGCTCGCAAAGCTCAAGGAAGCCGCGCCCGCCCTGCCCGTCATCGTCATGTCCGGACACGGAACAATCGACACCGCCGTGAAGGCTGTGAAGCTCGGCGCGTACGACTTTATCGAGAAGCCTCTGTCGCTCGACAAGCTCTCTCTTTCCGTAAAGAACGCACTGGAGAAATCCCGCCTGGAAGAGGAGAACCGAAGCTTAAAGGAAAAATTCGAGGGCCGGTGCTCGATAATAGGGAACTCGCCCAAAATCATCGACCTTAGGGAGCAGATTTTCCGCGCCGGGCCGACGAACGGGCGCGTGCTGATCTTCGGCGAGAACGGCACGGGAAAGGAATTAGTTGCGAGGGCTATACATAAATACTCGCTCCGTTCATCAGGCCCGTTCGTTACGATAAACTGCGCCGCCATCCCGGAGGATTTAATCGAATCCGAGCTCTTCGGACACGAAAAAGGCTCCTTCACCGGCGCCACCGCGCAGAGAAAAGGCAAGTTCGAGCTGGCGCACGGCGGGACTATATTCCTGGACGAAATCGCCGACATGAGCCTCTCCACGCAGGCAAAAGTCCTCCGGGCGCTCCAGGAGCAGGAGATACAGCGCGTCGGCGGCACGAGGACGATAAAGGTGGACGTGCGGGTGATTGCGGCCTCGAACAAGATACTGGAGGACGAAATCAGGGCTAATCGGTTCCGCGAGGATTTATACTACCGCCTGAACGTTATCCCCATAGAAGTCCCGCCGCTTCGGGAACGCAGAAAGGACATTCCGCTCCTTGTCGAGTATTTTCTGAAAGAATATGCCGCCGAAAGCGGAGGCAGAGCCAAAAGGGCTTCTCCCGACGCGCTCCGCCTGTTCTCCGCATACCCGTGGCCGGGCAACGTCCGGGAGATGAAGAATATCATCGAACGCCTGGTCATAATGAC
>JAJYJM010000012.1:0-8161 GCA_021789495.1 Nitrospirota bacterium | reverse complement strand
TTTACGCATGCCCTCCGAGTATTAATATGTTTGTAGTTCGGTGCGCGGTTGGAGGGCATATGATAAAAAAAATGTTATTGGCGGCGATTGTCGCTGTCTGCGTTCAGGCGCAGCCCCGGCCTCTTCAGGTCGCCCGCGCAACGCTTCCGGACCCGCCGTCTTCGCTCCCTGAAAAGGAAAAACCGGCCTATATCGGCCCGCCGGGCGGTCTATACTTGAGCGCGTTCCCGTATTCGATCGTCTCAGCCGATTTTGACGGCGGCGGCCCCGACATAGCCGTCTCGAACCTGACGAGCGACACCATAACGATATTCAAGGGCCTTGGGGACGGAAATTTCGTGAAGACGGCGGACTTGAAGACGGACTCCGGCCCGGTAAGCATTGTTGCGGGCAATTTCACCGGCCAGCCGACAGGCGGTTCTGCTGCCCGAGGCCGGCCTACAGGCATCGACCTTGCGGTAGCCTGCTGGTTCGGGGATGTCGTGGACGTATTCAGGGGCGACGGGCACGGCCATTTCGCGGAAAAACCGATAAGGATTCCCGTAGGCTCATCCCCGGCCTGTATCAGGAGTGGGTACTTTTCCGGCGGCGGTGCTGTAAGCCCGTCTGCTGTCCGAGGCCGGTCGACCGGCCAGGATTTTGTCGTGTCCGACTTTAACGATGACAGCGTGGCAATAATATTCAACGAGGGCGGCGGATTTTTCTCTGACCCTGTTTATCTTGGCACGGGCAGGGGGCCGGACGGCCTTGCTGTCGGAGATTTTAACGGGGACGGAAAAACCGACATCGCCGTCGCATGTGAACGGGATAATATGATACGGATGTTTCTGGGAGATGGGAACGGGACGTTCCGGGAGGGCGGGGACACGAAAACGCTCGCTGGACCTGCATATCTCGCGGCGGCTGATTTCAACGGGGACAAAATGCTCGACCTTGCCGTCGGATACCACGACTCCGACAGGATTTCCGTCTTCCCCGGCTCAGGGGACGGTACGTTTAAAAAGCCCGTCGAGCTTGTCTCCCGGCTTGACCCGAAGTTCCTGGTCGCGGGAGATTTCAACGGAGACAAAAAAGCGGACATCGCCGCCGCGAGCGTCTTCGGCGGAAAGCTCTCCATACTCCTTGGAAACGGGGATTTTACGTTCTCCGAGGGGCCGACGATCATAGCCGGAACATCCCCAAGGGGCCTTGCGGCGCTTGCTTTCAGCAGCCGGAAAACAAAAATCCCTCCGGCAGTAACAGGCGCAGCACTGCCTGAGGCGCCGGCTCCATCCGCTCCGGCTTACGAACCGGCTCCAGCCGGATTTGCCGTCGCGGCGGCGTCCGATTCTTCCGTGAACGTATTCATGGGGGTGCAGGCGGGCGGTTTTTACGACCTGCTGTTCAAGGACGGCTATTCCACCGGGCTTGCGCGTCCGCCGGACGAGGCCAGGCAGAGGGCGCTGATACAGTTTTATTCGGGACTTGGTCTTCTGCCGGGCGAGGGCCGGGAGGTTATTTATCGTCCGTATGTCAGTCCGGAAGAAGAGTCGGCCCAAGCGGCCTGGAAGCTGTGGGGAAACCGGCCGGCAGTCGCGTTGCCGTGGATATACGACGATTACTGGAACGCTGTGAAACGGGAGTTGTTCCCGGATTTCATGTATTGAGGTTACGCCGCGAGCGGCATATCCGGGACGACGCCCTCTTCTCTTTCACGCGCGACGGTTGAGAGGGCCAGCCATGTGAGGCCCTCGACCGCATCGCCTCCGAGACGGAGGGATTTTCTGAAACCTGCCTCGGCATCCGAGAACCTCTGAAGGGCCATCAGGCAGCGCGCCTTCTGGTAATGCCCGGCGGAGTCCAAAGGCTTCAGGGCCAGGTAGCGGTCGAGGCTTTTTATGGCTTCTACGGGCCTGCCGGCCTTATACAGGCAGGCGCCTTCGATCAGCATGAAAGATGGGGTATCTGGGCAGGCTTCCAATATTTCCAGACAGCCGTGGTAGTCTTCCGAGATAAGAAGCGACGCGGCGAGCGCCCTTTTGTAATTAAGGGACTCCGGTACAAGCCGGCTCGCTTTCTCGAAATCCAGTGACGCCTTTTTGTTCATCGACAGGAGGGAGTACGCCCTGCCCCGGAGGTAGAAGAACTCCGGCAGGGTCTTTCCGTTGTCTATTTCTCTGGTAAGGATTCGGACGACGTTTACGTATTTTATCACATTGAAACGCTTGCTCCTTGAAAAATGCGGACTCATAAACGCACCCCTCTCACGAATTGAAAAGAAAAACCTCCCCCCGCCTGTTCTAAAGGCTATGCTTCAAATATAGCGGGTATATGCGAAACTGTCAAACGGCGGCGCTTACTCGGCGGTTATTTCCTCCGTCGCGCTCTCGCCGGTCAGGCGGCTTACGGAGCTATTGTAATGCACGATGTGCGTGGAGGCGGTGTGGTAGGCGGCCTGTGCCTTCGAAATTTTGTCTCCGACGTCCTCGAACTTCCTCTCGAAATCGGCGAAGTGTTTCCGCGCCTTTCTTATGTTATCCACGGTCTTCTCCACGCCTTTCGCCATTTCGTAGTAGTCGTAGGATATGCGGATGCCGTTTAGCGTTACGGCCAGGGTGTTCGGCGATACGGGATATACCTTGAGCTTCGAGAGCGCCGCCCAGAGCTCTGCGTCACGGACTATCTCGAAGTAGAGCGTCTCGGAGGGAAGGAACATCAACGCCATGTTCGCCGTCCCAAGCTCCGGGCGGACGTATTTGTCGGCTATATCCCTGGCCTGGGCCTTTACGACCGCGGAAAGCGCCTTCCTCGCCTCGGCCAGCTTACCCTGATCGCAGCTATCGAACAGGGGCATCACCTGCTCGCGCGGGAACTTGCTGTCGATGGGGAGTGATGCGTTCGGCAGCTTCACCAGTACATCCACCCTGTTGCCGCCGATGGGGGCCTGAAGCTCGTATAGCTCTTTCGGCAGGAACTCGGTGAGCAGAAGCTCCAACGCCGCCTCGCCGAAGCCGCCGCGCAGGTGCGGGAGCTTCAAAAGGCCGTTGAGCTCGTTTATTGAAGCCCCAACTACCGACAAACCCGCAAGCTGGTTCTCGGCCTTCTTAAGGTGCTCGCTCACCTTCTCGAAGTGGGCGAACCCTTCCTTTATGTTCTCGTCGAGCTTCGCCTGCACCTGCTTTCCTATTTCCAGCAGCCGGAGGTCCACTTTTTCCCGTATCGCCTCAAGGGACTCGGACGTCTTTTTCTCCAGCGCGGCAATCCTCGACTCCGTGGCGCTACCAAACTCGCCAAGCCTTTTAATGACGGCCTCCGTTGCCGCCGTATTCGCCCTCGACGCCTCCTCGCGTCCGGCCTTGAGTTCGGCCCCCACCCTGTCCCGTATCTCGCCAAGACTGGCGGAGAGCTTCTCCGAGACGCCCTCGCGCACGCCGGCGGAGGACTCCGCAATCCTCCCGGAAAGCTCGGATGACGCCTTCCTCAGGGAGTCGGTAAACTCGGAGGCATCCCTTCCGCCCGAACGCAGAAATATAACAACGGCGATAAGGAATGTGGCCATAGAAACGATAAGGGTAATTGTTTCCATTGCCTGATGCTACACCACCTTATAGTCCGTGGCAAGCATAAAAATGCTCCAAAAATTTGACAGGATTTGGAATCCCTGTTATTAATTTAAATTGATTATCTTTTTGTTGATGGCGATTATTTCCTAAAAACAAGGGGAGGAAAAGGATTATGCGAAAGAAAATTCTTTTATTGACGATTGGAATGCTCTTGTCTTTGCCTGTCGCCAGGAGCTATGCCATACCGAGCTTCGCCAGGCAGACCGGCATGACCTGCAACGACTGTCACACATTCTATCCGGAGCTTACGCCGGTCGGGCGCGAGTTCAAACTTAAGGGCTATGTAACCACCAGGACGGACAAACCGAATTTCTTCATCCCCGTTACCGTTCTGGCGAGCACTTCTTATACCGTCGCCGACCAGACCACAACCGGCGTCGCGCCGTTCGACTCTTCCAACAACAACGGCACCGACAGGATGGATATACCCCAGCAGCTTAACTTCTTCTACGGCGGCAGGATATGGAATAATTTCGGCGCGATGATACAGGCCACGTACGACGGCCCCGGCAACGCTCTCGCCCTGGACAGCTCCGACGTGCGGTATGCGAATACCCTTAAGGTGGGCGGCAAGGACCTCATCTACGGCGTTACCGTAAACAACAACCCCACCTTCGAGGACGTCTGGAACACCACCCCGGCGTGGGGCTATCCCTACTACACATCGGAGGTAGCCAACACCCCGGCGGCGAGCCCGCTTATCGGCGGCCTGGGCGCGCAGGTGGGCGGCATCGGCGCATACGGATATTTCGACAATATGGTGTACGCCGGAGTGTCCGTCTACCGCACGACGAAGAACGGCATCACGATGCCTTTCGGCGCGGGCAGCACGCCTCCTTCCACGACCGTGAAAGGCGCAGTGCCATACTGGCGGTTCGCCCTGAACCACGACTGGAGCAACCAGTCCCTCGAAGTCGGCACGTTCGGCCTTTATGCGGACGTCGAGCCTGCGGGAATCGACCACACCTCGCCGGATCACTTTACGGACGTGGGCGCGGACGCCCAGTATCAGTTCATGGGCCGGCATAATTTCATATCCGGGAAGTTCACCTACATCCACGAAGGCCAGGACTGGGCCGCGAGCTTCCCGCTCGGTGCCACGGCCAACAGTTCCGACCATACCGACAACTACAAGCTTAACGGCACCTACGGCTACAAGGGCCTGCCGTTCGGAGACGTAAGCGGGACGCTCGGCTGGTTCTACACCTCCGGCACCGCCGACACGACTATCTACAACACGGGCCAACAGTTCACCGGGAGCGCCACCGGCAAGCCGGACAGCAACGGCTTCATCCTCGAGGCGAACTACTTCCCCAGGGATAACGTAAGGCTGGCGGCGCAGTATACGATTTACAACAAGTTCAACGGCGCGACCGACAACTACGACGGTTTCGGCACGGACGCCTCGCACAACAACACGCTATACATGTACGTGCAGGTCGCCCTGTAATGTTTTCATAACACACACCCCGGCCCCCCTCTTATCTTAAGAGGGGGGTCTTTATCCGCCTCTTGAATATCCCCGCACCCTCTGCTATCATAGCCCCATGACATCCTTCGCCGTCCTCGTAATAAATCCCGGCTCCACATCCACGAAAATCGCTCTCTTCAAAGGCGGGGACAAGATATTCGAGGACGACATAATCCATCCGGAAGCGGAGCTGCGGAAGTTTCCCGACATTGTGTCCCAGCTGCCCCTTCGCATGGATACGCTGATGCGCGCCCTGCGCGAGAAGTCCGTCGAGCCGTCCAGGCTCGACGCCGTATGCGTGCGCGGCGGACTTATGCGGCCCGTAAAAAGCGGGGTATACCGTGTGACGGAGAATATGGCGGAAGACCTGAGGAACTCGACGAGTATCTGGGGGCGGGAGCACGCCTCGAACCTGGGGCCTCTGATTGGGCTTCAAATGGCACGGGAATACGGCATCCCGGCATTTACCGCCGACCCGGTAGTCGTAGACGAGATGGACGACACAGCGCGAGTCTCCGGAGTTCCGGAGATAAAGAGGCGTAGCCTCCTGCATGCGCTGAACATCAGGGAGCAAATCCGGCGCGCGGCGCGCGATCTTGGGGTAAATATAAGCTTGGTGAACTTCATAGCCGCGCACATGGGCGGCGGGACAACCGTCGCGGCCATACGGCGCGGCAGGATTGTGGACGTGAACAACGCGCTCCTGGGGATGGGGCCGTTCTCTCCTCAGAGGGCGGGCGCGCTCCCGACGGGAGACCTGCTCGATATGGCGTATTCCGGGAAATATACGAAGCAGGAGCTTCAGAGGAAGCTTGTATACGAAAGCGGCCTTGCCGGATACCTCGGCACGGGCGACGTGCGTGAGGTCGAGAGGCATATCGACGCGGGGGACGAGACGGCGGCGCTGATTCTCTCCGCGATGGCATACCAGGTATCCAAAGAAATCGGCGCTATGGCCTCGGCGCTCTGCGGAGATGTTTCGGCGATTATCCTCACCGGCGGGGTAGCGTTCTCCGGGAGGGTTACCGGGATGATAAAGGAGCGCGTGTCTTTCATAGCGCCGGTCCTCGTTTATCCGGGGCAGGCGGAGATGGAGGCGCTGGCGTGGTATGCTGCGGCGGTGCTGTCCGGAGAGGAACAAATTCTACATTATGGACAGGATTAGGAATTTCAGTGAACTGATGGCCGCGGCCAAACAGGCCAGGGAATGCCTGCCGCCGTACAGGGTGGCGGTATGCGCGGCGGAGGATGCAAGCGCAATTACCGCGATGGAAACCGCAGTCCGCCTGGGGCTTGCCAGGCCGGTTCTGATTGGCGAGAAAGAACGGATACTCGGCATCATGCGGGAGGTTGGCGCCGACCCCGGGCTTTTCGGGATTGCGGACGTAAGCGGGGAGAACGAGAAGGCGGAGAAAGGGGTCGAATTAATCCGACAGGGGGAGGCGGACATCCTGATGAAGGGGATGACGCCGACGTCAACCTTCCTGCACCCGATATTCCGCAAGGAAAATGGCCTGTCGAGGGGCTTTTTCATAAGCCACGTGGGCGTCCTGCACGTCCCGGGTTTCGACAGGCTAATCATCCAGACGGACGGCGGGATAAACATCGCCCCGGACATCGAGATGAAGAAGGGGATAATCGCAAACGCGGTTTTTGTGGCGCTGCTGCTGCTTGGTATCGACAGGCCGAAGGTCGCGCTCCTCTCCGCAAGCGAGAAGGTGCACCCGAAGATACAGTCCACCGTTGACGCAAGGCTCCTGGCCGAGTGGGCAAAGGATGCCCTGCCGGAGGCGGACGTGGAGGGGCCGCTTGCGCTCGACCTCGCGGTCTCTGAGGAGGCGGCTAAAAGGAAAGGCATAACCGGGGCCGTTGCAGGACGGGCCGATATTCTCGTATCGCCGAACATAGAGATGGGAAACGTGATATACAAGGCGCTCCGGCATTTCGCAAACGCATCCGGCGCGGGGATTGTCGTCGGGGCGGGCTGCCCGATAATCCTTACCTCGCGCTCCGACCCGCCGGAAGAGAAGATCAACGCGCTTGCGCTCGCGGCGCTCTACGCCGGGCACATAAAAGAGGCGGGATACAGATTAGCGAAATAAGCGGGGAAAAGGAAGAGCTTTTGGTCTTGAATCCACTCCCGTTACCTGATAAAATCACAGGCCATGCGTATCAGAATGTTATTCCTTGTCCTGGCGGTTCTCGCGCTTTCCGCGCCCGCGCTCGCCTATGTGCCCGCGGAAACCGTCCCGCCAGTCCTGCCGCCGGAACACCATAAACCTGCGCCGAAACCGAAGGCGATAATGACGGAGGTGCGAGGACGGCTTCACTGCTCGGAGTACGGCACACGCTACAGCAGCCCCATCGAGATGGTCTTCACAAGCGGCGCGGACAGCTACGAGTTCCCCTTCGGAGACCAGGACGGGCACTTCAAGGGAAATATCCCGCGGGGCGCGACTTACCTCATGCGGGTTGAGTTCAAGGGCCGGGGGCTGGACGCGGGGAAGCTTTTAATACCCGCCGACGCCGGCCCGGTGTTTAACAAGACCGTCCAGATATACTATCCCGGGAGCGAGCTCGAACTAATCTACGAGATAAGGGACACGAACAGAAATGACATTGCGGTGAAGCTTCGGGATATGAAAGGGAAAGAAGAATGATTTGCCATCCGGAGGTTGCGTATGAACGGTAATCTCTTTTTACCGACTTTTACACCTTTATATAAAAATAGATTTAAGAAGAAATTTATTGCGCCAACTTTCTGCGACGCTGAATGTAATTTAATACTTGGCGATTGCTCAAAGGAACTAAAAAATTTTGAAGACAATTCCATTGATTTAGTAATTACTTCTCCGCCATATGCCGATGCTCGTAAAAATACTTACGGCGGAATACATCCTGACAAATACGTTCAATGGTTCTTGCCTATTACTAAAGAACTTTTGCGCGTTTTAAAGCCCACGGGCAGTTTCATTTTAAATATAAAAGAGCGTGTTCATAATGGGCAGCGTCATACTTATGTCATTGAGCTTATTCTTGAAATGAAGAAACAGGGATGGTTATGGACGGAAGAATACATGTGGCATAA
>JAJYJM010000011.1 GCA_021789495.1 Nitrospirota bacterium | reverse complement strand
ACGACTTCATGAAGAAGTCGAGCGTCCTGATGTATACAAGAGGAGCGCTTGAAGAACTTGCCCCCGCGATTCTCCGGATAGCCAAAATGGAGGGTCTTGACGCCCACGCGCGGATGGTGGAAAAACGACTGAAATAAAAAGCAGGGTACGAAAGGAGTTTTACGCTAATGGTTTTGCGTCTCGGAATCCCCAAAGGCAGCTTGCAGGACTCAACCCTTAAAATCTTCCGGAAGGCCGGATACAACATCACCGTCGGGAGCCGCTCGTATTACCCCTCAATAGACGACCCGGAGATAGAGTGCATGATGATGCGTGCGCAGGAAGTGCCTCGCTACGTCGAGGCCGGCGTGCTCGACGCGGGCCTTACCGGGTACGACTGGATAATGGAGCAGGGCGCGAAGGTTGTGGAGGTGGCCGAGCTTAATTACGCGAAAGAGGGCCTACGGCCCGTTCGCTGGGTGATCGCCGTGCCGGAAGACTCGAAGATAAAAACGATAAAAGACCTCGAAGGAAAACGCATTGCGACGGAGCTTCTGGGATATACAAAAAAATTCCTGAAACACCACGGCGTGAACGCCGAGGTGGAGTTCTCCTGGGGCGCGACGGAGGTAAAGCCCGGCGCGGGACTTGCCGACGCGATAGTGGACCTGACCGAGACCGGAAACTCTCTTCGGGCAAACAAGCTCCGCATAATCGAGGTGATGCTGACTTCCACCACGCGCCTGATTGCGAACAAAGAGGCGTGGAAGGATACGGGAAAAAAGAAAAAGCTTGAGAACTTAAACATCCTCCTTCAGGGGGCTATCGCGGCGGAAGAGAAAGTGGGCCTCAAGATGAACGCGCCGCACGCGAAGCTGGATAAGGTAACGTCCGTCCTGCCCGCGATGCACTCGCCCACAATCTCCCACCACGCCGACCCCGACTGGGTAAGCCTCGAGGTGATAATCGACGAGAAGAAGGTGCGCGACCTAATCCCGGAGTTAAAGCGCGCCGGCGCGTCGGGGATTGTGGAGTATCCGCTGAACAAGGTGATACCGTAAAACTTGGACATCAAGTCTTTAGTCAGAAAAGAAGTCGCGTCGCTTTCGGCGTATGAGCCGGAGGACTATGCGGGCGTACGCATAAAGCTCGATGCGATGGAGAGCCCGTATCCGCTCCCCGAAGGGCTTCAGAGCGGGCTCGCAAGCACCCTGGCGGAAGTCTCCCTGAACCGCTATCCCGACCCGGACGCGGCGCGGCTGAAAGGCGCGCTCTCCGAATATCTTGGCGTCGGCGCGGAGAACCTCGTCCTGGGTAACGGTTCCGACGAGCTTATCGGGATGATAATCCAGGCGTTCGGAGGCTCGCCGGGAATCATTTCATACCCGACTCCGACCTTCTCGATGTACGGCATAGTCGCACGCTCGATGGGGCAGGAAGTGATGGAGCTTCCCCTTACAGCTGATTTCCAGATTAATTTCGACGGCTGGCTCAGGCTCTTTTCCGTGCGCCGCCCGAAGGTCATATTCATCAGTTACCCTAACAACCCGACGGGGAATCTCTTCGACCCCGACAGGATACGGCGCCTTATCGAAGGCTGCTTTTCAATCGTCGTGGTTGACGAGGCTTATTTCAGCTTCTCAGGCGAGAGTTTTATAGATAAAATAAACGAGCTTCCGAACCTCGCGGTATTGAGGACGCTCTCGAAGGTAGGCATGGCGGGCCTTCGGCTCGGCGTCATGGCGGCGGGCAGGGACATCGTCCGCGAGGTGAACAAGGTCCGCCTGCCGTATAACATAAACTCGCTATCCCAGGCGGCGGCGGAGTATCTGCTGAAAAACCGCGCGGCGATAGACGGGCAGGTATCAAAGATAATTGATGAGCGGGAGAAGCTATACACGGCGCTGAGCGAGATTGCCGGTGTTACGGCATGGCCGTCGAAGACAAACTTTATCCTCTTCCGCGCGAGAGGCGCGGGCAAGATTCATAAAGAACTGAAGGCGCGCGGGATACTGGTGCGAAATATGGACTCGCCGGGGCCGCTGAAGGACTGCCTGCGCGTAACGATTGGCACGCCGGAAGAAAATAGGGAGTTTTTGGGAAGCATAAAGGGAATTTTATCTGAAAAACAATAGAGGTTGGAGGCTCTATGGCCCGCAGGGCAAGAGTTGAGAGAAAGACGACCGAGACGGATATAAAGCTCTCGCTGAACATTGATGGCGCGGGGAAATATAAAATCGACTCCTCCGTCCCATTCCTCGACCACATGCTCTCGCTCATGGCGCGGCACGGGCATTTCGACCTTACATTGCAGGCCAGGGGCGACACGCATGTGGACTATCACCACACGGTCGAGGACGTGGGGATTGTCCTGGGAGCGGCGTTCAAACAGGCGCTTGGGGATATGAAAGGCATCGCGCGGTATGGCGTTGCAAAGGTGCCGATGGATGAGGCGCTCGCGGAAACCGTGGTGGACATTTCCGGCAGGCCGGGGCTTGTGTATAATGTCAAGCTCCCGAAGGGCAAGGTGGGAGATTTCGACGTGGAGCTTGTGTACGATTTCTTCAAGGCGCTCTCCGACCATGCCGGGACAACCGTTCACATAAACGTCCCTTATGGTATCAATCTGCACCATATCATAGAAGCGGTATTTAAATCCTTCGGCAGGGCGATGGATAGCGCCACGGCCTTCGACGCAAGGACCAAGGGCGTACCATCCACGAAGGGGAAGCTGTAGGTGGGTCAATGATTGCCATAATAGATTACGGAATGGGCAACCTCCGCAGCGTGCAGAAAGGTTTCGAGAAAGTCGGGCACGAGGCGGCGGTAACATCCGACAGACAGAAAATTCTGGACGCGGACAGGGTAGTCCTGCCCGGCGTCGGCGCATTCGCGGACTGCATGAGAAACCTGGACAGGCTCGGTCTCGCCGATACGGTTCGGAAGGTAATAACCTCCGGCAGGCCGTTCATGGGTATTTGCCTGGGGCTTCAGCTTCTTTTCGAGGAGAGCGAGGAATTCGGCGTACACAAGGGCCTGGGAATACTCAAGGGCCGGGTGGTGCGTTTCCCGGCGGAGATTCCCGGCAACAGCGAACAGATATATAAAATACCGCACATGGGCTGGAACAGGATAAAAATCAAAAACCGTCCGCCGCACCTGAGGGATGTGGAAGACGGCGCGTTCGTCTACTTCATCCACTCGTATTATGTCGTCCCGCAGGACGGCTCGATTGCGGCCACGACGACGGCTTACGGCCTGGAATTCGTCTCCAGCGTCTGGAAGGACAATATCTTCGCAGCGCAGTTCCACCCTGAGAAAAGCCAGGAGCAGGGGCTTAAGATACTGAAGGCATTCGGAGAATTGAGATGATAGTAATACCCGCGATAGACTTGAAGGAAGGCAGATGCGTCAGGCTCCTCCAGGGAAGGATGGAGGACGCGACAGTATATTCCGAAGACCCTGCGGGGACTGCGAAACATTTCGAATCCCTGGGGGCGGAACTTATACACGTTGTTGACCTCGAAGGCGCGTTCGCGGGCAGGCAGAAGAATCTCTCATCCATAAAGGACATTTTATCCGCCGTAAAGATTCCTATAGAAGTCGGCGGCGGAATCCGAAACATGGACACCATCGACTTGCTCCTGGGGCTTGGCGTGAGCCGCGTGGTATTGGGCACTGCCGCGCTGGAGGTGCCGGGCCTTCTCATGCTGGCCTGCAAGAAATATCCGGGCAGGATAATTGCCGGCCTAGATGCAAAAGACGGCAAGGTTGCCGTGCGCGGCTGGGGAGAGGTATCCGACGTTACGGCGGACGAGCTGGCAAGACGCATGGAGGACGCGGGCGTACGGGCGATTATCTACACGGACATAAGCCGCGACGGGATGATGACGGGCCATAACGTCGCCGCGACGAAACGCCTGGCCGAACTGGTCTCTACGCCTGTAATCGCCTCCGGCGGCGTCAAGGACTTAAGCGATATAAAGGCCCTGATGGAGATAGAAAAACTCGGAGTGGAAGGCGTAATCACCGGTAAGGCGGTATACTCCGGCGCGCTGGACTTGAAAGAGGCGATAGCGATAACAAAAAGCTAAACCGACACTTTCTCTTCACGTGAAAAGAAAGTAACGCAAAGAAAAGCGGGACAGTTTTATGCTTGCAAGAAGAATAATTCCATGCCTGGACGTTAAAGACGGGCGCGTTGTGAAGGGCGTGAGCTTCGTGAACCTGCGGGACGCGGGCGACCCCGTTGAGATTGCCAAAGCTTACGACCATCAGGGCGCGGACGAACTCACATTTCTCGACATAACCGCATCGCACGAGAAGCGCGGGATAATCCTCGATGTCGTGAGAAGGACGTCCGAGCAGGTCTTCATGCCGCTTACCGTCGGCGGCGGGATAAAAAGCATCGACGACATAAGGGCGCTTTTGAAGGCCGGGTGCGATAAGGTATCGATAAATACCTCTGCGGTTTACGATCCGCGCTTCATAAAGGCCGCGGCGGAGCGGTTCGGGAGCCAGTGCATAGTCGTCGCCATAGACGCGAAGAGGACAGTCCCCGTGCCGGACGCCGAGCGCGCAAAGCAGATAGAGGAAGGTAGCCGGAAGCTCTCCTGGGCAAAGGATGACGAGTTCCGCCCTCTTTTTTTCCAGGGTGTTGATAAAAACGGCCTGCACTGGGAGGTCTTCACGCACGGCGGGAGGACGCCGCAGTATATCGACGCCGTTGCGTGGGCGGCGAAGATGGAAGAGCTCGGTGCGGGCGAGATACTGCTCACGTCGATGGACCAGGACGGACAGAAGACGGGCTACGACATCGAGCTTACACGCGCGGTATCGGACGCGGTGAGCATACCCGTAATCGCATCCGGCGGCGTGGGCAACCTTGAACATATTTATGAGGGCCTGACTGCCGGACGCGCGGACGCGGCGCTTGCGGCCTCGATATTCCACTACAAGGAATATACTATAAAAGAGGCGAAGGAATATCTACGCGAACGCGGCGTGCCGGTAAGGCTGTAGCCCTCACCCCCTGCCCCTCTCCCCGAGGGCGAGGGGTTAAGTAAGATGTCATTCCCGCGAAAGCGGGAACCCAGTGACTTTTTGTTGAATAAAGGAGCCCTTATGCATAGAAAAGCTCTTGTTATTCTGTTGATTTTATTTCTTGTTGTTATTGTTGGCTGTGAAAGTAGACAAGAAAGAGCCAGGAATGAGCTGAAGAAGCTTAATATAAAATTTACCGCAGACTCTTTTGTTCAAAGTGCAAAAAACAGCGATATTGTCGCCGTTAAGAATTTTTTGGATGCCGGAATGAACCCGGATATTAAAAACGAAGAAGGATGTTCCGCAATGTTCTATGCGGAAACGCAAAAGAACGAAAAAATGATTTCTCTTTTAAAAGAACATGGCGCGAAAGAGGTAAATGGCGATAGGTTTATAGGAAAATGGGCCGATGATGTAGATTCTCAATGGGTCAAGTTAGGTGAACTCAACACACCTACCATAGAAATTTCTAAAGAAGGCGATCAATACATATACTGGGGCCCCGATCAATTAGCTTGGGATGCGCATCCAGTTAATAGACTAGCTAACACCAATTGGATAAACGATAATACTCTTGCGTTCACTGTACGGAGGAGCTATCAACCAGATGCTGTTGCAGAAGCAAAATTGGGGCAAGATGATATATTAACCGTTAGTATTGCGGGTATATCAGAACCGTTTAAACGAATTTCAAAATAACGGGAGGCTCTATGGAATTTCATTCCGTTAAAATCAATATCCCTGAGAACTGCAACGTAATCATCGGTCAGAGCCATTTCATCAAGACAGCCGAAGACCTATACGAAGTGATGGTGAATGCGATGCCGGGGCCTAAGTTCGGCGTGGCATTCGCGGAGGCCTCCGGGCCGTGTCTGATAAGGGTGGAGGGCACAGACGAAGACATGAAGGCCGCGGCTGTGGAAAACATGAAAAACATTGCCTGCGGGCATTCATTCTGCATCATGCTGAAGGACTGCTTCCCGGTGAACGTTTTAAACGCCATAAAGAACTGCCGCGAGGTCGTGAATATCTTCTGCGCGACGGCGAACCCGGTTGAGGTGATAATCGCGCAGACGGAGATGGGCCGCGGGATAATGGGCGTTATCGACGGTTTCCCGCCGAAGGGCGTGGAAGGGCCGGATGACGTTGCAAAACGGAAGGATTTTCTCCGTATGATCGGGTATAAATTATGATGTTCGACGCATCGCAATTAAAATTCGACAAGGACGGCCTAATCCCTGCGATAGTGCAGGACTATGAGGACGGCGCCGTCCTGATGATGGCTTTTATGAACAGGCTTTCCGTAGAGAAGACGCTTCAGACGGGGCTTTGCCATTACTGGAGCCGCTCCAGGCAGAAACTCTGGCTGAAAGGCGAGACCTCCGGACATACGCAGAAAGTGAAAGAGGCCTATTACGACTGCGACGCGGACTGCCTGCTCTTCAAGGTCGAGCAGAATACCGCGGCCTGCCATACGGGGAATAGAAGCTGTTTTTATACGAAGATAGAGGCGGATGGCACAAAAGACGTCGGCGAAAAAAAATTCAACGCTTCCGACGTATACTCCGGAAGCGATATTCTCGACAAGCTCTACGGCGTAATCAAGGACAGAAAATCCAACCCCGCAGAGGGTTCTTACGTAAGCGGCCTTTTTGCCAAAGGAAAGGATGTTATCTTAAAGAAGGTGGGCGAGGAGGCGGCGGAGGTGGTGATAGCGTCCAAGAACCAATCGAGGGAAGAGCTTGTATACGAGACCGCCGACCTGTGGTTTCATTCGCTCATTGCCCTTGCCGAAGCCGGCGTCGTTCCTTCGGAAGTTTATGAGGAACTAAAGCGGAGAAGGAAATAAATACATCTTTGTCCTGCCCGAAAACCCAAAGCCCCACACAGTTTGACAACTCCCGGTTAAGTGTTATATTAAGTAATTAAAATATGGTTGATTACAATCCGGAATGAAGCAAGACGTCTCTCCAGGATAGAAATTCATTTCAAGAGCACGCGTTTTCTCCGAGGAATTCTCCATCAAAAAACACGATTATTTTTTATTGGCGGAAGAGCAGTTTATCCGAACACTCGAGGTGTGCCATGGCCCTGCGGGACGGCGGGGGCGCAGCGGAGTTGAAGAGAAAAAGGATGGATTTTGGCCTGTGCCGCCAAAACCATTCACCGCAAAACACTCCCATCGGACGTCTAAGCCGAAGCTGTCTCCGGGCCGGATTTCCCAATAACTGTTGCGACAATGCCGGGTTGCGCGGCAAAATGCGCGCCAAAAAACACGGCGGTTTTCTATCGCAAAGAGGGGCGACATTATGAGGGGAACACGCGTTTTAGTCGTTTTTATTGCCCTGGCCGGAATACTTATGGTCGGGAAACCTGTTATAGCCCAGGATTACATTTTAGGCCCGGGAGATTTGCTTAAAATTACTGTATACGAAAACGACGACCTTACGACGACGGCCAGGGTAAGCGGTAACGGCATGATAAGCGTGCCGTTGATAGGCAAGATAAAAGTGGCGGGAATGACGCCGGGGGACGCGGAACAGAGAATAGACCAAAAGCTTGCCCAGGGCTATATTATCGACCCGCACGTCACCGTTTTTGTCAAGGAATATAAAAGCAAGCAGGTTACCATCCTTGGCGAGGTTGCAAAACCGGGGGTATATACACTAACCGCGAAGGCGACGATTCTCGATATAATCTCGAAGGCGGGAGGGCTTACGGACAAGGCCGGAAACCGCATAGTCATAAAAAGGAAAACAAGGAATAACGCCCCGGGCGCCGATGTTCCGGATACGCTCCCTGCCGCGAACCAAGCAGGCGGAGCCACAGCCATGCCGGAACCGGAAACTGCGAATAGAGCAAAGACATCAGGGCATGATCCCGGCAGCACATATATTACGCTGAATCTGAAAGACCTGATGGAAAAAGGGAACATGGCCGAAAATCTCTATGTTCGGGACGGCGATAACATATTCGTTACAAAGAGCGGCTTCATTTATGTAACCGGAGAGGTCAAGATGCCCGGCGCATATAAATTTGAAGAAGGAGCCACCGTGATTCAGGCGATAGCCATGGCGCAGGGGCTTACCGACAAGGCCGCCCCCGGCCGGACGACGTTGATCAGGAAGGTAGACGGCAAGGATAAAAAAATGCGCGTCGGCATGGAGTTCCAGTTGCAGCCGGACGACGTGATATCGGTGCCTGAGAGCTTCTTCTAAATCAAACCGGAAGGGGACACGCTATGAAGGAAGACTTGGGCTTAAGAGATTACCTGATGATACTGAGCAAGCGGAGGATTTCCGTTGCGGCCATCTTCGTGTTTTTCGTCCTTGCCGTGGCGGTGGTAACTTTCACAATGACACCGGTATACAAGGCGACCGCGCAGGTCTATATAGAACCGCCAAACTTGCAGTTCAATATCCAGAATCAGCAGACAGGAAACCAGATGGACATGGCGGCCTACCTCCAGACGCAGGTGAACATAATAAAAAGCGAGGTTATAGCCAGGAAGGTTATTGAAAAACTCCGCCTGGACAGGCCTAGGCAAAAGAAAACCCCATTTTTTCTCCTGGGACTGCTGAGGAAAGGAAATTCCGGCAGAGTTCCGTCGATGGAAAGCGCAATAAAAGCATTCGAAAAGCGCCTTACCGTGGAGACGGTAAAAGACAGCGACCTGGTCAATGTCAGTTACGAGGCGAAGAACCCTGAACTTGCCGCCCAGGTCGCCAACGAGACCGTACAGGCCTTCATCGACCAGAACATAGACATGAGGACAGCTCCCGCCAGGAGCTATATGGCCTGGCTGGACGACGAACTGGATAAAATAAAGGAACGGATGGACGAAAGCGCGGATTCACTGGAGAATTTCAAGCGCTCGGAGAGGATTATCGGCGGAGACCGCAGTTCAAATGTAACCCTCGCCGCCTTGAACGACCTCAACGCAAAAGTCTTGTCCGCAGAGGCGAGACGATACCAGGCGGAAATAAAATATCAGCAGGTAATAAAACTTTCGTCCGTGCCCGACGGATTGATGAGCCTTCCGGACGTATTAAACAACAAGGTTATACAGGACCTCCAGTCCCAGGAGACCATGATCTCCAAGGACATGGCGGAGAAATCGAGAAAATACGGCGATAAACATCCGGTAATGATACGTCTTGCAAACGAGATGAAACAGATAAAGAAGCAGATAAACGGCGAGGTGAAGCTGGTGGCCGGCGGGATAAAAAACGACTACGACGAGGCCCGCCGCGAAGAGCAGACTCTCAGGAGCGCTTTCAACCGCCAGAAAGCCGAGGCGATGAACTACGACAGAAGCTCGGCGGAATACGAACTCAGAAAACAGGATGTCGAAGGCGCAAAAGAAATATACGAGCAGGTGCTCAAGAGGGCCCAGGAAACGAACATCATGGGCACCATCAACGTTAGCAGCGTGCAACTGATAGACAACGCCACGCCTCCCAAGATCCCGGCAAGGCCGAAAAAAGTCCTTAACATGCTGCTGGGAATAGTCCTGGGGCTGTTTACCGGAGTCGGTTTTGCCCTTGTAAGCGAACACATGGACAATACCTATACGTCGCCTGAGGAGCTTGAAGAAAACCTTGGCGTGCCGATGCTTGGAGTTGTCCCTAAGTCGTCCCGGCAGGACGACAGGAAGCCTGAGAATATAGCCGCAGTGACCGACCCTATATCTCCAATTGCAGAATCCTTCAGGACGATAAGAAGCAACATCCTGCTCTCAAGACAGAACCACAGCCCGCGCGTCATCCAGGTATGCAGCGCAATGCACGGCGAGGGTAAATCCACGGTCTCCGTGAACCTCGCCTCGATAATGGCTGCCGCCGGAGAAAGGATACTTCTCATAGACGGTGACATGCGCAGGCCCAGGCTGCACAAGGTCTTTGAAGTGCCGAACACAAGAGGCCTCTCAAGCCTCATTACAAAAAAAACGGAGCTGGCGGACGTCCTGAGGAAGACGAAGATACCAAACCTGAGCTTCATCCCTTCCGGGCCGCTTTACTCCAACCCCGGAGAGATGCTGGGTTCAACAACCATGTTCAACCTGACGGCTGGCTTAAGGGAGCAATTCGACAGGGTGCTTATCGACTGCCCGCCATATCTCGGCATTGCAGACGCCTCGCTCCTCACGCCGCTTTCGGACGGAGTCGTGCTTGTTGTCCGGAGCGGCAAGACGATAAAGGATGCTGTGCATAAAATAAAAAAGAATATGGATACCATAAAGGCGGAGATACTGGGCGTGGTCTTAAACGACATGACTATCCGCTCCGTGGATTACTACTATCACTACAACTATTCCGATTACATCAGCACAAAGAGGGCAAAGACCAGCGCTTAGCCGTTCCGGCCCGCTCCGGGCCAAGAGTCCTTGGTTTTTTAAACTTATATTGGCGATGTAGGCGGGAGATGCGTTTCCCGCAAAGGAGATAGGTTTGCGCCTGAACGTCGATTCGCATATGCACGTGAATTTCAGGGGCCTGGACGCCGACGGGATAATTTCCTACCTCGAGAGGGAGCGGCTCGGCAAATGCTGGATTCTGACCTGGGAAGAGTCAAACCCGGCAAACCCTGTATATCTTAACCTGCCGGTGGAGGATGTATTCGAGGCGTACCGGAAATATCCGGACCGGATTTGTCCTATGTATGCCCCGGACCCGGAGGCGGACGATGCGGCGGAGAGGTTCATGGCATGGGTGGACAAGGGAATATGCGGCTGTGGAGAGCTTAAAACAAAACTTCCGTGGGATTCGCCGAAACTCGACCGGCTGCTTGAGAAGGTAAACGCCCTGGGTATGCCGCTTGTGTTTCACATGGAAAGCGCGGGTGAGCGTTATGCCGCGACAGGCACGGACAATTTCGAGAAGCTTATGGCGAAGATGCTGAACACCCCCCGATACCTTGGCTATCCCAGGAAGGTAATCTCGTTCCTGGGGAAAATCTACGCCCCCTTGAGGGAGAAAAAAGAAGAAATGCGCCGCCCGTTCCCGGGATACATGACGGATTTCGCGGCCCTTGAGAGCCGTCTTCGGCAGTTCCCGAATATAAAGTTCATAGGGCATGGGCCGCTTTTCTGGGAAGGCATTTCCCTTGAAGGCGGCGTGGACGGCCTTCTGCCGCGCGGCAGGGTTATCGCAGGGGGAATAACCGTCCGGCTGATGGAAGAATATAAAAACCTTCATGCCGATCTGTCCGGCGTATCGGGTTTTCGCGCCATAACGCGAGACCCGGCCTTCGCGCGGAGATTCATTACGAGGCATTCCGAAAAGATACTTTACGGTACGGACAACTTCTTTCTTGGACTAAGGAGGCTTCTTGAGAGGCTCAGGCTCCCGGCGGACGTCATTCGGAGCATATCCGGGGAGAATGCGGCGCGCCTGGCCTTGCGAACATGACGCGGCAGCATAGGGAGGTGTTCAAAAACATGTGCGGAATCCTGATCGAAAAGGTCGTTTCCAACATTGAGAAGGTCCGTTCGCGGGACGGGCAGGTCATAGCCTTTACCACGGACGGAGACGGGAAGCTGGAGGGGAAGGCAGATTATTTGTACCGGGCGCCCGACACCGTCCCATGTCTGACGCCTATGCTCGTGGTCTTGCCCCTCCAGCTCCTTGCCTGCCGGGTTGCGCTTCTCAGGAGAAACGATGTGGCCGGCATGGGAATGACGACTTAATTACCTTGGGGGTCAAAATGGAAACTCTTACGGAAAGAAACGAAAGCGGGAAGCTTAAAACAACGGACATCTTCGAGACTCTGCTTGAGAAAATCGAGACGCGGAAGGCGAAGGTGGGTGTAATCGGCCTGGGATACGTCGGCCTGCCGCTTGTCCAGGCCTTCGCCGGGGCCGGGTTCCCGGTAATGGGTTTTGATAACGACATGGAGAAAATAGACCGCCTCGCGGCTGGGAAAAGCTATATAAAGCATATCTCCGACGCCTCCGTAGCCGGGCTTGCCGCCTCCGGCAGGTTTTCCGCAACCGCCGATTTCGAGAAGCTTGGCGAGGCGGACTGCGTTATTATCTGCGTCCCCACGCCGTTAAACGAATACAGGGAGCCGGACCTCTCATACGTCCTGAACTCCACCGAGGCGGCGGCAAGGGCGCTTAAGCCGGGCCAGCTCGTGATACTCGAATCCACCACGTATCCCGGCACGACGGACGAGGAGATGCGCGTCGTCCTTGAGAAAACGGGACTTTATGCGGGCAGGGACTTCTTCCTGGCGTTTTCCCCGGAGCGCGAGGACCCCAATAACGGGAGCTTCAATACCTCCACAATACCCAAGGTCGTCGGCGGATACACCGGCAGGTGTCTGAAGGCCGCGAATGCCCTGTACGGAAGCATAATCAAGAGGACCGTCCCCGTGTCCTCGACCCGCGTGGCCGAGGCGACGAAACTGCTTGAGAACATATTCCGGAGCGTGAACATCGCGCTGGTAAACGAACTGAAGGTGCTCTTCGACCGCATGGACATAGACGTCTGGGAGGTAATATCCGCCGCCTCGACAAAACCCTTCGGCTACATGCCTTTTTATCCTGGGCCGGGCCTGGGCGGGCACTGCATCCCCATAGACCCGTTCTACCTCACATGGAAGGCCCGGAAGTACGACTTCCATACCCGCTTCATCGAGCTTGCGGGCGAGATAATAACGTATATGCCCTATTACGTCATAGAGAAGACCGCGCAGGCGCTTAACCGCCATGGCAAGGCGCTTAAGGACGCGAAGCTCCTTGTGCTCGGCGTGGCGTACAAGAAGAACGTGGACGACATGCGCGAGTCCCCCTCGCTTAAGGTCATTGAGCTTTTGATGGCCAGGGAAGCGAAGGTGGATTACTCAGACCCGTACGTCCCGAAGATACCGAAGCTTCGGAAATACAGGCTCGACATGACTTCCGTGGCCTTGAACGAAAAGAACCTCGCCGGCTACGACGCAGTGATAATACTCACCGACCACAGCGACTTCGACTACGGGTTCATATACGAGAACGCAAGCCTGATAATCGACACCAGGAACGCCATGGCGGCGGTCAAGGACACCAAAAAGAAGATATTCAAGGCGTAAGGGAGGCAAAAAACATGAGAAATCCGGCGGAAAGACCCGCGGCGGTGGCGGCCATAGGCGCGGGATACTGGGGCAAAAACATTATCAGGACGCTGCACAGGCTCTGCGCGCTCTCGTGCGTCTGCGACACGGACGAGAAAGCGCTGGAAGCGCAGAGGGAAACCTACGTGGGAGTGCGCACGGAGACGGACTACAGGGCCGTGCTGGGCGACAAAGGAATTGTCGCCGTCGCCATAGCATCTCCTGCGGCAGCCCACGCGAATATGATACGGCAGGCGTTTGAGGCCGGGAAGGACGTCTTCGTGGAGAAGCCGCTATGTCTTTCGGTACCGGAAGGCGAGACTCTGGTCTCTATGGCGGCAAAGCTTGGCCGGGTGCTGATGGTCGGGCACCTCCTGCATTACCACGATGCGGTGGTAAAACTCAAAGAGATGATTAACCGGGGTGAGCTTGGGAAGATATATTACATATACTCGAACCGCCTGAACATAGGAAAGTTCCGGAGCGAGGAGAACGCGCTATGGAGCTTTGCGCCGCACGACGTCTCGGTGGCGCTCGGTCTGGCCGGGGAGATGCCGTCGGATGTATTCTGCGGAGGCGGGGCCTTTTTGCAAAACGGCGTCCACGACAGCGCATGCGCGCTTTTGAGCTTTCCTTCCGGCATAAAGGCGCACATCTTCGTAAGCTGGCTGAATCCATGCAAGGAGCAGAAGCTGGTGGTGGTCGGGAGCCGGAAGATGGCGGTTTTCGACGACACGCAGAAAGACAGAAAGCTCCTTGTCTATCCGCACGGGATAATCTGGAGAGGGAAAATACCGGCGCCTGAGAAAAAGGACGCGGAGGTCGTCGAGCTTCCGGGAACGGAGCCTCTTTTAAACGAGATGTCTCACTTCCTGCAATGCGTAAGGGAGAGGAAATCCCCCGTGACGGACGGCGCGGAGGGCCTCAGGGTGCTCCGTGTGCTCCAGGCCTGCCAGAAATCTCTTGAAAGGGGAGAGAAAATATCCCTGTCTGACGAAAAAAGGAAATTCTTCGCCCATCCGAGCGCCGTCATCGACCAGCCCGCGCACATAGGCGAAGGCACGTCCATCTGGCACTTTTCGCACGTGATGAAGGACTCGGAAATAGGCCGCGGCTGCAACATAGGCCAGAACGTCGTAATCTCCTCAGGGGTGAAGATAGGCGACAACGTGAAGATACAGAACAATGTCTCGGTATACACCGGCGTAACGCTGGAGGACGGCGTATTCTGCGGGCCGTCGATGGTGTTTACAAACGTGATGAACCCGCGGAGCCGCATATCCCGGCGCCACGAGTACAGGCCGACGATTGTCAGGGAGGGATCGACGCTTGGCGCCAACTGCACCGTGGTCTGCGGCCATACGATAGGCCGTTTTGCGTTTGTAGGCGCAGGCGCGGTGGTGACAAAGGACGTGCCGGATTACGCATTGGTGGTGGGAAACCCTGCGCGGATGGCCGGATACATGTGCGAATGCGGCGTGCGGCTCGAAATCAACGGAGACGAAGCGACATGCCCGTCATGCGGGAAGCCGTATGAAAAGAGAGGCGGCAAAATCGAGAGGAGGCAGGACATTGAAAGTACCGTTGCTTGACCTCAGGGCGCAGTACGGCTCAATAAGAGAGGAAATTATAGGGGCTGTCATGGAGGTGCTGGAGGCCCAGCACTTTATCCTCGGGCCGAAGGTAACTGGGCTTGAGGAGCAGGTGGCCCGCTATTCGGAGGCGAAATGGGGAATCGGGGTGTCCTCCGGCTCGGACGCGCTTCTCGTATCGCTTATGGCGCTTAACGTCGGGAAGGGGGATTATGTCATCACGACACCCTATACCTTTTTTGCCACGGCGGGCGCGGTCGCAAGGCTCGGCGCAACCCCGGCGTTCGCGGATATAGACCCCCGGACGTATAACATAGACCCGGATAAAATAGCCGACGCGGCGAAAAAAATACCAAAGGGCAGGCTCAAGGCGATTATACCGGTGCATCTCTACGGTCAGTGCTGCGACACGGATGCGGTTATGGATATTGCCCGCGAGCACGGCGCAGCGGTAGTCGAGGACGCCGCCCAAGCCATAGGCGCGAGGGACGGCAAGGGCCGGCCTGCCGGAAGCGTCGGGGACGCAGGGTGCTTTTCGTTCTTCCCAAGCAAGAACCTTGGCGCCCTGGGCGACGGCGGAATGGTCGTAACGAGCAGCGACTACATGAAGGAAAAATTGACCATCCTGCGGGCGCACGGAAGCAGCCCGAAATATTTTCACAAGGTAATCGGCGGAAATTTCCGCCTTGACGCCATCCAGGCGGCGGCGCTGTCGGTAAAGCTGAAACACCTGGACCTCTGGAGCGAGAAGAGGCGGGAGAACGCGAACCTTTATAACATGCTCATAGCCGATACGGACGTCCCGGTAAAGACCCCGTATATCGAAAAAGGGTGCAGACATATATTCAACCAGTATGTCGTAAGGGCTAAGGACAGGGACAGACTGATGGTTTTTCTGAAGGAGAAAGGTGTGGACACGGAGGTTTATTATCCGCTCCCGATGCACCTCCAGGAGTGCTTCGGATACCTGGGCCACGGGCAGGGCGATTTCCCGGAGAGCGAAGGTGCCGCGAAAGAGACGCTTGCGCTCCCTGTTTATCCGGAACTCAGCTCCGAAGCAATAGGTTATGTCGCGGAGCGAATCAAGGAATTTTACGCCGCATAGCGCCGCAGGGAGTTGCCATGAAAAAAATGTTCATACCTTTTTCCGTACCCTACATCGGCAGGGAAGAGATAGATTCCGTTGTCGAAACGCTGAAGTCCGGCTGGCTCACGACGGGGCCGAAAACGAAGCAGTTTGAGGCGGATTTCGCCTCTTACATAGGATGCCGGCACGCCATCGCCGTGAGCTCCTGTACGGCGGCCCTGCATCTGGCGATGGACGCGGTGGGTGTCGGCAGGGGCGATATAGTCCTCACTACTCCCATGACCTTCGCCGCGACGGCGGAAGTTATAGAATACATGGGGGCAACGCCGAGGTTCGTGGACATTGACCCGGGGACACTGAACATGTCTCCGGAGCGTCTGGAAGATACGCTGAAGAAAATGACCACGGAGGAGACAGAAAAAGTCAAGGCGGTTATACCCGTGCACATGGCCGGACAGCCCTGCGATATGGACGCCATAACGGGGATTGCCGCAAATTACGGGCTGAAGGTCGTGGAGGACGCGGCGCACACCATGCCGGCGAGGTATAAGGGGCGTATGATAGGCTCTATAAGCCCGATTACCTGCTTCTCCTTTTATCCGACAAAATGCATCACGTCGGCTGAAGGCGGGATGCTGACCACGGACGACGACGGATACGCGGAGCGGATTCGCATCATGAGCCTGCACGGAATCAGCAAAGGCGCCTGGAACCGCTATTCAAAGGAGGGCTCGTGGTATTACGAGGTGCTTCAGCCGGGGTTCAAGTATAACCTCCCGGACGTGCTCTCCGCCATAGGAATCAGCCAGCTTAAGCGTTCCGAGAGTCTCCTGGAGATCAGGATGAGACACGCCGAGGTCTACAGCCATGCGTTCAGGGATATGCCGGGAATAGAGCTGCCGGAGGTCTCATCCGACGTGGAGCACTCATGGCACCTCTACATCATAAAGCTGAACCTTGAGATGCTCTCCATCGACAGGGACAGGTTCATAGAAGAGCTCCGCTCGCGCGGCGTATTCGCCTCCGTGCACTTCATCCCGCTTCACCTGCACCCTTACTACCGGGGGAAATACGGCTATACACCGTCGGATTTTCCAAGGGCCGAAAGCCAGTACAAAAGAATGCTCTCATTGCCGTTTTATCCGAAAATGACCGACGAGGAGCTCGATTATGTAATAGAAACCGTCAGGGAGGTATTGGATAGAAACTATGTGAAACAGACGACGTCAGACGGCGGTGTCCGGGCAGCCGGCTGCAAGCTCGCCGCATGAGGGAGCAATACCTGATGGGAATCGCAAAAAGACTCTTCGACATTGTATTCTCGGCGCTGGGGCTCGTTTTTCTTTCTCCACTGATGCTCCTTATAGCGGTTGCAATAAGACTCGGGGACGGCGGAGACGTGTTTTTCGTGCAGGAAAGGGTCGGGAGAGGTCTTAAACCTTTCAGGATATACAAGTTCCGCTCAATGACAAAGGACGCCTCCGCGACAGGCCCGCTCATCACGGCGGAAGGAGACGCGCGGGTGACAAGACTCGGCAGGGTTTTTAGGAAGCTCAAGCTGGACGAACTGCCCCAGCTTGTAAACGTCCTGAAAGGCGACATGAGCATTGTCGGCCCGCGCCCGGAGGTATGGAAATATGTGAATCGTTTCGCGGGCGATTTCCGGGAGATATTGAAGGTTCGCCCGGGGATTACCGATTACGCCTCCATTGTCTATCACAGCGAGGAGGAAGTGCTTAAGAAATCGGACGAGCCGGAGAAATATTATCTGGACACCGTGCTCCCCGCGAAGATAGAGTTAAACAAGCAGTACGTGCGCGAGATGAGCCTTCCCAGGGACATCGAAATAATTTTCAGGACGTTTCAGGCGCTTTTCTCGTCCAGGCTCTCGCGGTGCTGCGGGCTGTTTCGCGACAGGGCATGTTGCGTCTGCGTAAATACCGGCAGGCGTTTTCACGGGGTAAAGGAATTTGTAGCCGCATACAGGGGCCTATTCATTTTTATATATCATGCGTCCGCCGCGGCCCTCGCCCAGTATCTCGCATTTTCGCTCCGGTTCGAGGGAGCGGCGCCGGAAAGATACGCCCTGATGGTGCCGTATTCCATATTGCTCGCGCTGGCGGTCCGCCTGCCGCTATTCAATGCCTTCGGCCTGTACAGGGGGCTATGGAGGTATACGAGCGTGAGCGATGTCGTCAGGATTGTGCTTTCCGTCACTGCCGGGACGACGGCCTACGCCGCGCTCGCGGGGCTGTGGCTGTTTAAAAATCCGTCCGTCCCGCTTTCGGTCATAGCCCTGGACTGGCTGCTGACAGTGGCGTTCGTAAGCAGCATAAGGCTCCTGCTCAGGGTCTACAAGGAATACGCCGTCGTCAGCGCGAACGGAAAGAAGGTGCTCATAATCGGCGCCGGCAACGCAGGCGAGATGATTGTGCGGGACATGCGCAAGAACCAGCGCCTGCTCGACCCCGTCTGCTTCATAGACGACGACCGGCAAAAAAAGGGCCTTTCCATACACGGCGTGCCGATAGTCGGCGCCATGGAAGACATAAGGGCGGTCATAAGCGAGTTTAAGCCTGAGGAATTTCTTATCGCAATACCCTCCGCGAAACCGGAAACCATGATTTCGCTTATGAAGAGGCTCCGGGAGTACAGGCTTCCCATAAAGACGCTTCCTTCCATAAGCGACATCATAAACGGACACGTGGGCGTAAGCCAGATTAAGCCTCTTGAGCTGGAAGACCTCCTTTCCCGCCCCCCAGTCAAGGCGGACAGGGACACGCTCGCCTCTTTCATAAAGGGCAGGACGATAATGGTTACGGGCGCCGGAGGCTCCATAGGCTCCGAGATATGCCGCCAGGCCCTTTGTCTTGGCGCGAAGGCGGTAGTGGCGTACGAGCGGCACGAAAACAGCCTCTACAACCTTGAAATGGAAATCCGGCGTAAGAACTGTGCAGCGCTTTTTTATCCCGTTATAGGCGACGTAAACGACATGCACAGACTGGAGGAGATATTTTCCATTCATGCGCCCGACACAGTCTTCCATGCCGCAGCCCACAAGCACGTCCCGATGATGGAGGCGAACCCGCGCGAGGCGATATGCAACAACATCCTCGGAACCCGCAAGTGCGCAATCCTGGCCGGCGAGTACGGCGTGGAGCGTTTCGTCCTCATCTCCACGGACAAGGCCGTGAACCCCAGCTCCGTAATGGGCGCTTCAAAACGCGCCTGCGAGCTTTTTGTACACGCGCTTAACGAGAATTCGTCCACAAAATACATCACCGTCCGCTTCGGGAACGTCCTGGGCTCATCGGGCAGCGTCGTGCCGCTCTTCCGGGAGCAGATAAAACGTGGCGGCCCGGTTACCGTAACACACCCCGACATTGTGCGCTTCCTAATGCTGATACCGGAGGCCGTCCAGCTTGTGCTCCAGGCGGCGAGCATAGGCATGGGAGGCGAGATATTCGTCCTCGACATGGGCGAACCCATGAAGATAGCGGACCTCGCCCGGAATCTGATTGTCCTCTCAGGTTACGAACCGGATAAAGACATCAAAGTGGAGTATATCGGCCTCAGGCCGGGAGAGAAGCTCTACGAAGAGCTCTTCGACAAGAGCGAGGACGTGTCCCTTACTCCGGCAAGCAAGGTATTCATGGCTGTATCGAAAGACCTGCCGGACAGGGCCGCCATAATGAAGTTCGGGAACATGCTTGAACAGTGCATGATAAGGAAAGACACCGACACCATGCTGAGGCACCTCTGCCGGCTGGTAACCACTTACACGTATAACGGTCAGGCAAATGCGGAAGAGATAAGAAAGGCGGCTTAGCCCGCGCTCTACGGGACGGAGGCGATTGCTTTTTCCGCGTTCCTCGATTTGCTTATACCGGAGCGCGCCCCTTTCTTGCTTACTACGATTACGGCATAGCTGTATGTATGACCTTTCCTGACGGTGAAGTCATCGTAGGAGAGGCATGCCCCTTCCGTGCCGAAGACGGCGATCCTGTTCCTGGGAACGATTTCGGTTTCCGTAACGGGCGTATTTTTCGCTTTTCTGTATATCTCATAATAGAGATTGAGATTTTTATCCTTGACAGGCTTGCACCATGTCAGCCGCAAGCCTCCGCCGTGCGGTTCCACCTTCAGCCCTTTTACCGCAGGAGGCGCGGACCCGCCCGCCGCCGGAATCGCAAAAAATAAAAATAGAAACGGTATAACATAGGACACCGGAAGGATACGCTTCATAAAAGGCCTCCTTTTATAATAATTCTTATTTTAATTATAATATAGCAGAAAAAGAGGTCGGCAGAGTAAAAATTTGATGCGCTGCCACCTGAGAGGCCTCCGGAATATCCATCCTGCGGGCTGTCAAACCGGCGAATGTGCCTTAAGTGATTAAAACAAGGAATATTTCCGGAAATCAACCGCTTTTTTATTTTTATACAAATCTCTTGTGAAAATAGATAAATTATGGTAAACAATCCGGATATGACTAAGAGGCTGGCCTTTATAATTTTCCCTATCTGTTTTTTTACCGTATTTCTGGGAGCGAACATCCCGCAAATCAGGACGGTCAGCCTTCGCCCAAGGCCGGAGCCGATATTCAAAAGCCTCGTGGAGTCTTCCCGGAACCATTCCAAAGGCGTCCTGGTAGACATCGGTTTCCGAAAGAACTGCCTCGATTATATCCCGGAGGAGGAATACCCCTCTTTTGAACCGGAGGCGCCGAGATATAATCCGCAGGGAATAGAAGTCCATATCGTAGAGCGGCCCCCGCCTTATATCTCCTGAGCCGACCACCGGGGATTAAAATAACAACGGAGAAGTTAACAACAAACAAGGAGGTTTGATCCATGAAGGTGTTTAAAAAAGGCTTAATTGTTCTGACGGCGGCGTTTCTTGTCAGCGCCGGGTTTTACGGTTGCGCCGGCAAACAGGCCAAGACAAGCGGAGGGGAGATAAAGTCCCAGCAGCCGTCCACGCAAAAGGCCACCACGGCCCCGACCGCGCCGGAGAAAAAAGTGACGGAAGCTCCCCCGGCCCAGAATGAGCAGGCCCAGCCCAAAGAGGCGGGATTGGCCGAGAAGAAGCTCCAGACAATACACTTCGATTTCAACAAGTACAACATCAGGCCTGAGGACGGCACCATACTCCAGTCTAATGCCAAGTGGATAAAGGCAAACAAGCCCGGCGTAGTTCTTATCGAAGGCAACTGCGACGAGCGCGGGACGGTGGAGTATAACCTGGCCCTTGGCGAGAGAAGGGCCGTAGCCGCGGAGAAATACCTCATGTCGCTCGGCATCAAGAAATCGGAACTGAAGACCATCAGCTACGGCAAGAGCAAGCCCGTTGATCCCGCGCATAACGAGGCAGCTTGGGCGAAGAACAGAAGAGACGATTTCGTTGTGCAGTAGTTACTTTCTTTCGGGAGAAAGAAAAGTAACCAAAAGAGAGCCGGACAGGCTCCGGTTGTTTCAACAGACAATCAGGAGGCGGGAATCACCCGCCTCCTGACATTTTTAAAACTATGCCGGTTCCGCCGGACAGATGCTATGCGGCCTTGCCGAGGGTCTTTCGGCGAGTCTTGAAAAGCCGGTCGGCGCTCCTTTTTACCTCTTCCCAGCACTCGTCGCACGATTCATGCAGTCTGCCGAGCATGATTATGGCCTGGTCGCGGCGCTCCTTAAGCTCGTTTATTCTCTGTCTTTCGCGCAGTCTGCCTGTCGCGCCTTTTTTTTCGGAGCTTTCCCGGAGCTTGTCTATCGCTTCGTCGATTATGCGGACCTGCGATGCGGCATGTCGTATGTAATCTTCTCTGGATTTCAAGACGCCGGTTTTCATTTCCATACCTCCCGTGCCCGAAAAACCGTAAGGACGCCACATAATAATTATATCAAAATGACGCAAAGGCAGACTTAAAATCTTGACAGGGGAAGAACAGTGCGGTATTATCAACACTCAAGTCCGGGGGGAGAGTCAGTCGAGTAATAGATCTAAAGGTGTTACTGATGTTCTTGGGCTTCCTTGGAAGCGAAAAATTCAAATGGGGGCTGGTAGGCGCGCTCTCCGGCGCCGCAGTTCCCATTTTCTTTATCCTTCTCCATTCTTCCGTTCAAAGCCAAGGCGCGCTCTTTACGGCAGGGTTCACAACCTGCTCTTCCGGGGCGCTCGGCCTGGGCGGCTTTCTCTTCGGACGCCTCAGGGACAGGGACCTCCAGTTCCGCCGCAAGATGGAGCTCAGGGCCAAGGAAGTCACGGTTCTGGATTCCCTCTCGGACGCGATGTCGAGCACAAAAGACCTGGACTCGCTCTTGTACGTCGCTCTCCGGGAGACCGTCGAGTTCCCGTTCCTTGCCGGGCTTTCGAAATGCGCCGCCTTCGTGAAGGACGCCCAGACCGGGCGACTGAGGCTCGCCGCGAAGATAGACAGGGAGGCCCGGCCCGGCGGTTTTGAAAAAGAGATAGAGGCCGGGAAATGCCTCTGCGGGATTGCCGCCGAGACCGGAGAGATGATTATCTGCCCGGACGGCTCCATGGACGAGAGGTGTCATTCCTCCGAGCCGAGGGGATATGTCGTCGTCCCGCTGAAAGATTCTTATAACATTCTCGGCGTGATGGTTTATTACCTGCCGCAGGGCGCCGCGCCCGCGTACGAGGACGCGCGGATCCTTTCCGCCGCCGCGTCCAGGATATGTTCCGCCGCCGAAAACCTCATACTCTCCGGCCAGGCCCAGGTAGCGTCGGAAGACATGGCCAGAAGCGGCCAGACCCTCGCCAGAAAGGTGGCCCAGCTTAATTCGCTCGTAGAGGTCGACAGGATTATTCTTTCCACGCTGGACAGGGACGAGATGCTGCACAAGGTCAGCGTCCAGATACGGAGCCTCGTGCCGTCTGACCTGGGCGGCGTCGCGCTTTGCGACCCCGAAACCGGGGACTATCGCTACATCGGCGGCTGGGGGATGGAGATAAGAAATCGGGAGATTCTCCAGACCGCAGACTGGCTTGGAAGCCCCGTGCTGAACCGTGGAAAGCCAATGATTAGGAAGAACATAGAGGAAGAGGTCATACTTTCGCCTTTCGACAAGCTCCTCCACGAAATGGGCGTGAAGTCGGACCTCTACGCGCCCATAATGCGCAGGGGCAAGACGGTGGGCATATTCTTCCTCGGATGCTTCAGGGAGGGCGCGTTCAACCAGGAGGACGTGGACACCGCCGTGATATTCTCGTCGAGGATGGGCCTCGCGCTTGAGCACGTCCGCCTGATATACGACCTTGACGAGATGTCGGTAAATATCATCCACGCCCTCGCGTCCGCAATCGACGCCAAAAGCTCCTGGACGAAGGGCCATTCCGAGCGCGTGTCGGATTACTCCATGGCTATCGCCGAGCGCATGGGGATGCCGAAGCGCGACATAGAGCGCCTGCGGCTGGCCGGGCTTCTGCACGACATAGGCAAAATAGGCACCTACGACGTCCTGCTGGACAAGACAGGCCAGCTTACACAGGAGGAATGGGAGCTTATCAAGCTTCATCCGGACAGGGGCTGCGAGATACTTGGGCCGATTACGGAGTTCCGGGACATACTCCCGGCAGTCCGGCACCACCACGAGCGCTGGGACGGATCCGGCTACCCCTTGGGACTTCGCGGCGAGAATATACCGCTTATGGCACGGATTCTCACTATCGCGGATTCGTTCGACACCATGACCGCGGACAGGCCATACCGTCCCGCGATAGGCGTTACAAACGCTCTCCAGGAGATACGCTACTGCACCGGGACGCAGTTCGCGCCGGACGTCTCGGACATCTTCCTCAGGCTGGTGATGGAAAACGGGCCGGACTTGTCGCGACTCCGGCAGAGCGCGCCCCACAGGTTATCCATTCCGGCGGTTTTCGGCACGTCGTAAACAAAGGCCAAGCGCCCTGAAATCCCTTTTTATTATTGAACTATCCCCCCGCCTCTGATATAATAAACGAACTTTTGTAAACGGGAAAACGCGCGTTTTTGCTATCCGGAGGCCTCGCTTAAGGCATGGTCAGACATGATCCGGAAGGATTGGACCTTCCCTCTGAGCTCGACGAGGAAGAAGACGAGGGAGGTCCGGCTACCCAGGGCGGCATTGAGGGGGCGACCAAGGCTAATACCCTGAACCGGTGCATCGCAAGGTTTATCGACATCCTCATCGCACTATTTCTGGCAAGACTTCCGGGTTATATCGGGTTTTTTTCCGGCCTTTTGTATATCGGCATAGCCGACGGAGTAATGAAAGGCAGGAGCGTCGGGAAGAGGATAGCAGGCTTAAGGGTATATTCCAAAAAGACCGGGAACTGGGCGGACTTCCGCCTCTCCATACTCAGGAACTCGACCATAGGGATATTCTACTGTCTTTCCCTTATCCCGTTTGTCGGCTGGGCAGCCGGGCTTTTGGGCTTAGGCTTTGAGCTTCTGCTCATCATCGGCAGCCCTGAGGGGATGAGGCTTGGGGACGAGATTGCGCTCACGGTCGTAAGGGACGAAGAATAAAAAAACCCCGCGTTCGTAATGGAATTAAAGAATTAGATTTTCACGAACACGAAAAACGTCTTTCAGGAGTAGTCAATGTTCATAAATTCACTGCTTGGCATGTTCTCGAACGACCTGGGCATAGACCTGGGCACCGCGAGTACGCTTGTCTATGCAAAGGGCAGGGGAATCGTCTGCAACGAACCCTCCGTCGTGGCGATAGACAAATCCACCCGACGGGTGCTGGCCGTGGGGATGGAGGCCAAGCGGATGCTGGGCCGCACCCCCGGCGACATAGTCGCCATCCGTCCCATGAAGGACGGAGTCATCGCGGACTTCGACGCGACCGAACAGATGCTCCGCTACTTCATCCAGAAGGTTCATAACAGAAAGACGTTCCTAAGGCCCAGGATAATTGTCGGCGTCCCCTCCGGGATTACGCAGGTGGAGCAGAGGGCGGTGCGGGACAGCGCCGAGCAGGCGGGCGCCAGGGAGGTATATCTCATCGAGGAGCCTATGGCGGCGGCTATCGGCGCCGGGCTTCCGATTACGGAGCCTTCCGGGAACATGGTCGTGGACATAGGCGGCGGCACGACTGACGTCGCGGTCATATCGCTTGCGGGGATTGTCTATTCCAAGACCGTGAAGACCGGCGGCGACAAGATGGACGAGGCCATAATAAATTACATAAAAAGGAAGTATAACCTGCTCATAGGCGAACGCACCGCCGAACATATAAAAATGTCCATCGGCTCCGCGTACAAAATAGACGACGACAGCAAGACGATGGAAGTCCGGGGGCGAGACCTTGTATCCGGCATTCCGAAGACGCTCATAATCGACGACGAGGAAGTCCGCGAAGCCCTGATGGAGCAGGTTCTTACAATCGTGAATACGATAAAGGTTACTCTTGAGAACACGCCCCCGGAGCTTGCCGCGGACATAGTTGAAAAGGGAATAGTCCTGGCGGGCGGCGGCGCGCTCCTGAAGGGGATAGACGTGCTGATACGCGAGGAGACCGCGCTCCCGATAGTAATCGCCGAAGACCCTCTCTCGGCGGTCGTCATGGGAACGGGGAAGGCGCTCGACGAGCTCGACCTTTTGCGAAGGGTATCCGTCAGGACATAGCGTTCCTTCTTGAGCGGCCTTCAGGGCTGATGGCCGGGTTTTCCCCAATTAAGGTATAAGATGTTTCGCTACCTTGCCAGGAACAGGAGCATCCTGCTCCTTGTTCTCGTAATCCTTATGAGCTTCCTTATAATTACTTCACAGGTGAGAAGGCCCAGGAACGCCTCGCTCCCGGAGCGGGTCGTATCTACAATTCTTTATCCGTTTGCCGAAGGGACGGCAGCGGTAAAAAACGCCCTTGGGCGCGCCTGGGGAAATTACGCCGGACTGGCAGGCGCGCGGGACGAAAACGCAAAGCTGAGAAAAGAGAACAGGGATCTCTACCTTGAGAACCTGAGGCTTAGGGAAGCGCTTTTAAAAGACGGGGAGACGGCGGCGCTCGGGCCGCTCCTTGGCGGGTTCGGCTGCCCGCACGTAACCGCGCGCGTCATAGGACGGGACGCCTCGTCGTGGTTCAAGACCGCCTGGATAGACAAGGGTTCGCCAAGCGGGATAGCCCGCGACATGCCCGCCGCGACGAAGGCCGGGGTCGTTGGCCGCGTAACAAAGGTAAGCGGCTGGACGTCCCGCATCACGCTCATAACGGATCCATCAAGCGCTGTGTCCTGTATAACCCGGCGCACGCGGGAGCCGGGGATACTCGTCGGGGAAGGCGGCGGGCTTTGCCGGTTCCAGTATGTCGGCAAGAGCGCGGACGTGAAGGCGGGCGACCTTTTGATTACCTCCGGGCTGGACAGGGTGTTTCCGGAGGGTATGCCGGTCGGGTGGATTGTCTCGGTATCGAAGGCCGGCCAGGGATATTTTCAGGATATAGAAGTGCGTCCGGCGGCGGATATAAAGCGGTTCGAGGCGGTGGCGATACTGCTCTACAAGCCAAGTCCGATTCCGCCGGAGCCTGCGCCGGGCGAGAAGGGCGTGAAGTAATGAAACTGAACGTCTCCGTATACGTCACGTTTATAATAATCGCGTGCCTCCAGGCCGTTATCGGCGATTTTTTTTCCATATGGGGAATAAAGCCCAGCCTGATGCTCATCGCGGTATATGCCTTCTCCATCACGGAGAGCGGCTCCTCCGGCATAATATACGGCGCGTTCGCCGGTTTCCTCGACGACTGCCTCTCCGGCGGCTATATCGGGCTTTTTATCTCCGGCTACGCGCTCGTGGGGTATCTCGCGGGCCGGGCGGGCAGGAAGTGGTTCAACATCGGCGAGTCCGCGAACTTCGCCGGGCTTTTCGCGCTCTCGCTGGTAAACGGCGTTTACACCGCCGTGGTCGTGGAGACCGTTCGGGGCGACGGCGGGATATTGTTCAGGATACTGCGGTTCGGACTTCCGCAGGCGCTGTACAACGCGCTCGCGGGGGCGTTCCTTTTATGGCTTTTCAGATCCCGCCTGTCGAAGAGAGTGCCCTGGCTTAAGAGCATAAGGCAGATACAGGTTAGGATATAGGTTTAAATGAAGTCTGACAGAAGCGGGTTCTACGGCGAGGTGGAGGGAGCGGGCGACATAAAAAAGCGGCTGTGGCTGCTCTCCGTATGCGTTGTGGTCTTTTTCGCCGTGATTGTCCTTAGGCTCTGGTATCTCCAGGTGATAAAGGGCGCGTATTACCGGAAGCTCTCCGAGGACAACCGCATCCGCATCATAAGCATCCGCCCGCCCAGGGGGATAATCTACGACAGAAACGGCATACCCCTGGCCGACAACACGCCCAGTTACACCATAACCTTCACCCCCGAAGACGCGAAGGGCAGGCCGGAGGTAATCCGGAAACTGGCGAGCCTGCTTGGAGTTACGCCTGAGGACCTGGTGGATTATATAAAGTCGGAGAAATTCCGCAATCCCTACCAGCCCATCCGCGTGCGGGAGAACGCCTCGTTTGCCGAAATATCCGAGGTTGAGGCGGCGAAAGACAGCCTGCCGGGGGTCTCGGTAGAGGTGGAACTGAGGCGTTATTATCCGTATGGGGATTTCGCTTCGCATTTGATCGGCTACATCGGGAAAATAACGCCCGCGCAACACAACCTGGCAAAGTACGCAGACCTCCCGCCGGATTTTCTCATAGGCCAATACGGCCTGGAACAGGCCTTCGACAAATACATACGCGGCGTCCCCGGCAAGAGAGCCGTGGAGGTGGACGCAATGGGACATCAGAAAAAGATACTGTATACGGTAAAACCCATAGCAGGAAACGACCTTGTCACGACGCTCGACTTCAAGACGCAGCAGGCTGCGGAGGAAGGAATGAAGGGCAAGACCGGGGCGCTCGTAGCCATAGACCCCAGAAACGGCGACATCCTGGCGATGGTGTCCAAGCCCTCCTTCGACCCGAACATATTCACCGTGGGCCTTACGAGCAAGGACTGGCAGTATCTAACTACAGACCCCGGCAAGCCGCTCGACAACAGGGCGCTCCAGGGACAGTTCCCGCCCGGCTCCACGTTCAAGCTGGCCGTGGCCCTGGCGGGGCTTGAGACGGGAAAAGCGACCCTTGACTCCCCCGTGATATTCTGCACGGGAGTCTGGCCCTTCGGCGGCAGGGTATTCCACTGCTGGGACAAGCACGGGCATGGCCGCACCACGCTGCATAAGGCCATCGTCCAGTCCTGCGACACGTATTTCTACAACCTCGGCAATATCCTGGGCATAGACAATATCGCAAAATACGCGAACTACCTGGGCCTTGGAATGAAGACTGGCATCGGCCTCCGCGAGGACAGCGGGCTTATTCCCTCCACCGCCTGGAAGCTTAAATACCGCCACTGCAAGTGGTATCCGGGCGAGACCATATCCTGCGCCATCGGCCAGGGCTATGTCAGCGTTACGCCGATACAGCTCGCCCGCATGGCGGCGACGATAACGAACGGCGGCGTGCTCTACAGGCCGCAGGTCGTGAGCGAGATAAGATATGGGGCCGGGAGCGTCAAGCAGTTCCCGCCCGACGCGCTCTGGAAACTCCCGGTGAAGCAGGCGAACCTGGACATAATAAGGGACGGGATGTACGGCGTCGTCAACGAACCTGGCGGCACCGCGCGCCTGGCGGCATCGAAAAGAGTGGTTGTCGGCGGCAAGACGGGGACGGCGCAGGTTATAGGCCTTGGGAGAGGGCACGGGCTGAAGTTCAAGGACAACGCATGGCTCGTGGCGGCGGCCCCGCTTTACAACCCGAAGATTGCCGTCGCCATACTGATGGAGCACGCCGGACACGGCGGCTCCGCCTGCGGCCCCCTGGCGAAGCAGGTCATAGAGGCGTACCTGAGGATAGACGACAAGTCCATAGCCGAAAGGAACGGCTTCGGGAACCTTACCGGCACGATTCTTCACAGGGCGGTGATGAAGTTCGACAATTTCACCGGGAGCCGGATGAGGGCGTTTCGGTCCATGACGGGCGCGGCAAAGGCGGGAATGCTCCTCGACCGGCATAATAAACGCCCTGTAAATAAAAAACGCGTCATTCCCGTGAAAGCGGGAATCCGGGGACTTTAATATGGTTGACAGACACAAAAGAATAATCTCCAATTTCGACGTGAGCTTCCTCGTCTCGGTCGGCCTGCTTATCGCCATCGGCCTGACCGCGGTATATTCCGCCACCTACAGCATGAGCGGCGGTACGCACACGCTGTTCAAAAAACAGCTCCTCTGGATAATCTTCGGACTGGCGACAATGGCCGCCCTCGCGTTCTTCGATTACCGGCGCCTGGAGCGCTGGGGATACGTCCTGTATGTCATGGCGATATTGCTCCTGCTTGCGACGCTTGCCGTGGGACATTCCGGCATGGGCGCGCAGAGATGGCTGCACCTGGGGCCTTTCACATTCCAGCCGTCGGAGGTCGCGAAGCTTTTCATAATCGTCGCGCTCGCAAAGTATTTCGCCGAGGACGGGATAACGAGGGGCCATACGCTCCGCCAGCTTGTGAAGCCCCTCCTGCTCGTGATGCTCCCGGTGGGGCTTGTCGTAAAACAGCCGGACCTCGGCACGGGGCTTATGTTCCTTTTCATATTCTGCGCGGTCGTGATTGTCGCCGGGATAAGGATAAAGTCGTTTTTGCTGCTGTTCACCGCTTCCGCAATCTCGGCGCCCGCGGTCTGGGGCATCCTCTGGAAGCATCTGAAGGACTACCAGAGAAAGCGCCTTACCATGTTCCTTTCGCCGGAGCGGGACCCGTCCGGCGCGGGCTATCACATCATACAGTCGAAGATTGCCATAGGCTCCGGCTCGATATTCGGAAAAGGCTTCCTGCACGGCACCCAGAGCCAGTTAAACTTCCTGCCGGAGCGGCATACCGACTTCATATTCTCCGTCATCTCGGAGGAGTGGGGTTTCATAGGCTCGATTACAGTACTCGCGGTGTATCTGTTCATCGTTCTCTGGGGCATAGAAACGGCGCACAAGGCGAAGGACCGCTTCGGCGCGCTCCTCGCCGTCGGGGCCGTGGCGATGATATTCTTCCACATAGTCATAAACATCGGCATGACCGTGGGGATTATGCCCGTCGTCGGAGTTCCGCTCCCGCTCGTCAGCTACGGCGGCACATCGGCCCTCACGACGCTGATTGCACTGGGACTTCTGACGAGCGTGAACTTAAGAAGGTTTAAATTATTTTATTAAATTCGCCCGATAAATCGGGCAGCTACAAATGGGAACCAAATGGCCGCTGATATAAAAGACCAAATTTTTAAAATCCTTCCCCTCGTTAGTAAGCCCTCGCGCTACATCGGCTCCGAGATAAACGCCGTCGTTAAGGACTCTTCGTCCGTAAGGCTTAACTGGGCACTCTGTTTCCCCGACGCATACGAAGTCGGCATGTCCCACATAGGGATCAAAATCCTCTACGAGATACTCAACTCCCGCCCGGAGATATGGGCGCAGAGGGTATTCGCGCCGTGGCCGGACATGGAGGAAAAACTAAGAGCGCACAACCTGCCTCTCTACGCCCTGGAGGGTTTTACTCCCCTTGCCGAAATGGACATAATAGCCTTCACGCTCCAGTACGAGCTGTCCTACACGAACGTCCTGAACATGCTGTATCTTGCGGGAATTCCCGTATACGCAAAGGACCGTGATTCATCCCATCCGCTTGTCATCGCGGGCGGGCCGTGCGCTCTCTCGCCGGAACCTCTGGCCGATTTCATCGACGCCTTCGACATAGGCGACTCCGAGGAATCCGTGCTGGAGATTTCGGATGTCGTCCTTGATTTCAAGAGGCGCGGGATTAGCGATAAGAAATCTCTGCTCGACGCGCTTTCGAAAATCGAGGGCGTTTATGTCCCGGCGCATTTCGAGGTGTCAAAATACCCTGACGGGCGGATAAAGGCGATAAAAAACATAAACGGCGGCCCGGATAAAATAAAGAGGCGCATCGTAAAGGATATTGACTCCGCTCCATTTCCAGTGCGCCCGCCGGTTCCGTACATGGCCGCCGTACATAACCGCGTCCAGATGGAAATATCACGCGGATGCCCGCGCGGGTGCCGGTTCTGCCAGGCCGGGTATATCTACCGCCCGGCGCGGGAGAGAAGCCGTGAGCGCGTAATGGCGCTTGCGGACGTCGCAATTTCGTCTACCGGTTTCGACGAAGTCTCGCTCTCTTCTCTCTCGGCGGGGGATTACTCATGCCTGCCTTCGCTGGTGAAGGGTCTGATGGACGCGTACGAGCCCCGGAAGGTCTCCGTATCGCTTCCGTCGCTTCGGGTCGGGACGCTCACGCCTGAGATATGCCGGGAGATAGGCCGCGTCAGGAAGACGGGCTTCACAATCGCGCCGGAGGCGGGAAGCCAGCGCCTGCGGGACGTAATCAACAAGAATATTTCGGAGGACGCATTAATCGCAACCGCGTCCGCCGTGTTCTCCTCCGGCTGGAACCTGATAAAGCTCTACTTCATGGTGGGCCTGCCCACCGAGACCGATGAAGACCTGCGCGGGATAATAGACCTCTCGCGCAAGGTGTTGAAAGCGAGTAGAAATGCAGACAGCCGGTCTGCCGGAAGCCGGTCTACCGGCGGCGTGAACGTCGGCGTATCGGTGTTCGTGCCGAAGGCGCACACGCCGTTTCAGCGTATGGGGCAGATACCCGTTGCCGAGATGCGGAGGAGAAAGGAGATGCTCGGCGGCGCGCTGGGCAGGAGGCCGTTTGCCATGAAGACAGGGCTTGCCGAGATGAGCGCGCTTGAGTCCGCGTTCGCAAGGGGCGGCAGGGAGCTTGGGGCCGCGCTCTATAACGCATGGAAGAAGGGCGCGCGCTTCGACGGCTGGACTGAAGAGTTCAGATGGCAGACCTGGCAGGGGGCGTTCGCGGAAGCCGGTCTGGACGTCGAGGCCGAGGCGGAGAAAGGGTTTGCACCGGACGAGATACTGCCCTGGAGCCACATCGACTGCGGCGTGTCGGAGAAATTTTTCAGACGTGAGCTCGACCATGCGCTCAGGGGCGAGACCAGCCCCGGCTGCCTGGATAAATGCCTTGCCTGCGGATTAAAATGCGGAAGCGATAGCGAGGAGATGCCGCTATCTCAAGTAATACCGCCGCCGACAACCAAGGCCATATCCTCTTCGGAAAATCCGAAGCCGGTCAACAGGCCGGCCAGGATGCGTGTCAAATACTCGAAGCTCATGCCGCTTGCGATGCTCTCGCATACGGAGGTGATGACGCTCTTTTTCCGGGCTATCTCCCGCGCGGGTCTGCCCGTCGCCTTCTCGGAAGGATTCAACCCGCACCCGAAGCTCTCGTTTGGCCCGGCGCTCGCCACGGGGATAGAGTCGGAGGCGGAAATCCTTGACATGGAGCTAACTTATGCTATAGACTTGAAAACGGCTGCTAAGGCGCTGAACCTGGCCCTGCCGCCGGGCGTCAGGGTTTTCGAGGCGCGTTACCTGTCGTCCAGGGAGGCCCCCGGGGGTGCTTCTGTCACCTCCTTTGAATATGAAGCGGAAGTCCCGGCGGGATTGGACGCCGAAGCCGCGGTAGAGGCTTTCCTTGCGAAGGAGAGCGCAGTCATTACGCGCGTCTCGGATAAAGGGACAAAAGAAATAGACATTCGCCCGATGGTGCGGGAACTCCGGGTGGTGCCGGTTCTTCTCCCCTCGCCCTCAGATGGGAGAGGGGCCGGGGGAGAGGGTGAGTCCATTATTTTTACCCTGTCCGAGTCCGGCGGCAGGAGCGCAAAGCCCTTCGAGGCCGTGCAGGCGATATTCGGACTTTCGCCGCAGGAATCGAAAGCGACGCAGATAAAAAGGCTGGGGATGTATTAGAAGACTCTGGAACGAGGGGAGAGTATTCCCGAGAAAAATTATCTTGAACGTAAGATAAAACTACTGCCGCCAGGGCATAATTGTGAATAATAATTTTTCGGAGAGAATGCTCTCCCCGAAGAAAACGGATAACGGGGTTCAATGTCAACCGAGATAATAGTAAACGCCACAAACCAGGAGACCCGCGTCGCACTGCTTGAGAACAAGCTCGTTACCGAGATTTTCATCGAGCGCGCAAAGGACCGCGGCAATACAGGCAACGTCTACAAGGGCCGTGTGATGAAGGTCCTTCCGGGGATGCAGGCCGCATTCGTGGACATCGGTCTTGAAAAATCGGCTTTCCTCTACGTAGCCGATGTATACAACTCGATGGAAGAATATGCCCGGATGATGGCGGAAGACATGACGGAGGAAGACGAGCTTGAGTTGGAGGACGAGACAAGGCCCAGGCGCAGACGCCCCTCCTCCATGACGATAGAAGACCTCCTCCAGGAGGGCCAGGAGATAATAGTCCAGGTTGCCAAGGAGCCTATCGGCACGAAAGGCGCCCGCGTAACGAGCTATGTCACGCTGCCCGGCAGATACGTCGTATACATGCCGACCGTAGACCACATCGGAATCTCGCGGAGGATAGAGAGCGAGGCGGAGAGGAAGCGCCTGAAGGACATAGTCACGTCGTTCAAAAAAAACGGCGCCGGGTATATCGTCCGCACGGTCTCCGAAGGGCAGGACGAATCCGAGCTCAAGCGGGACATGGACTTCCTTGAGCTTCTCTGGCAGAGGATTTTAAAAAAGAACGAAAAACTCTCCGCGCCGTCCGTGCTCCATTACGACCTCGACCTGGTCTTTCGCACCATACGCGACCTCTTCACGCCGGACGTGGAAAGGCTCGTGATAGACAGCGCCTCCGAATACCAGCGCGTGAAGGAGTTCGCGGATTCGTACCTTCCGCAGTTAAACGACAAGATGGAGCTCTACGACAAGGAAGAACCGATATTCGACGCCTACGACGTCGAGATAGAGATCTCCCGCGCCCTGGGGCGGAAGGTGTGGCTGAAGTCCGGCGGATATATCGTCATAGACCAGTCCGAGGCCCTCACGGCCATAGACGTGAATACCGGGCGATACGTGGGCAAGAGGAACCTCGAGGACACGATACTCAAAACCAATCTTGAGGCCGTAAGGGAAATCGCCTACCAGCTCAAGCTCCGCAATATCGGCGGCATAATCATCCTCGACTTAATCGACATGGAGAAGGAGGAGAACCGCCGCAAGGTATACACCTCGCTCCAGGAATACCTCTCGCACGACAAGGCCAAGACGAACATCTATCACCTCTCCGACCTTGGCCTGATTGAGATGACCAGGAAGCGCACGCGGGAGAGCCTTGGGCGGAGCCTGTGCGAACCCTGCCCGTACTGCGAGGGCCGCGGGTTCATCAAGAGCAGCGTAACGGTCTGCTACGAGATATTCCGCGAGATACGCAGGATTTCCCAATCGTCGAAGGAGAAGAAGATAATGGTCTCCGTGAACCCGGAAGTGGCCGACCTCCTCTATGACGAGGAGCGCCAGGGGGTGGAAGACCTGGAGATGGAGCTTAAGAAGAAGCTTATCATCAAGGCCGACGCCACGCTCCACCAGGAGCAGTACGATATTGTGATGGTGTAAACGTTATTTTGAACCGGAATGGAAGGGGCGGCCTGCGAGGAAAACGAAAAACGAGATAATCACGGAGATGAAGGCTGCCGTGAACGCAAGTTGCCTGCCGCGCCACAGGCCGTCGAACCACTGCATAAATTCCGCCGCAAGCACGTTGAGCGTCCCGCCATAGGTTTCCAGTTCGCGCAGATATTCCTTGGAATAAAATCCCGGCCCAAGCACGGTCTCCGGGGCCGCGCCGGCTGTAAGATATATAATCACGGAAACGGCCAGCCCCGCCGCAAGGATTATCGCGGAGGCAAGATAAGCCGGCTTTCTTCGGTTAACGCCTGTCTTGGTCATGGGTTTTCACGCCGTGCCTTCTCTCCCGGCTTGTTTTAAGTGATAGAACGGGCATGTCTTGCACAGATCGGTAATGCAGTATTTTTTAAGGTAAAGGTTGCTTGGACAATACAGTTTATTCGCCGTACAGCAGTGGTAGGCGACCCTTTCGAGCAGGTATGGACACCGTGTGTTTTGCATATCGGCACCTGATTATGAAAGACAGCTTCTGCGGCGCTGAAGTTACATAAAATCGGACGATTTTTCCCCTTTACATTTTCGTTTTGCTATAATAATCCCTATGGCAAACCGGCCCATACAGGCGAAATCCCCCGCCGCGCTTCTTAGCGGGATGCTAGGCTCGGTTGACGGGGCAAGGCTCCTTCGCGTGCTGATATACGGCAACCCAGACCCGGACGCCCTTGCCTCGGCCATGGCCCTGAAGCAGGTACTGGAAGAGAAGACGAAGGGCGGGCTCAGGGTGGAGATGAACTATACCGGCGCCGTCGGCAGGCCGGAGAACGCGTCTATGATACGGCAGCTTAAAATTCCTGTATCGCCGATTTCCGAGGCTGAGACAAAGGACGCGGACAGGATAGCACTCGTGGACTCACAGCCGCAGTTCTTCACGGACTTCGCCCTCCCGCGCTGCGACATCGTCGTCGATCACCATCCGGCGCTTATCGACCGCCCCGTCCCTTTTGCGGATATAAGACCCGACTACCTCTCCACGGCCGCGATAATGACGGAATATATGCGGGCGGCGGGTGTGCGTCTCACGCGCGGCATGGCGAGCGCGCTCCTATACGGCATAAAGACGGACTCCAGGAACTTCATGTCCGAGCTGTCGCAAGGAGACGTCGAAGCGCTCCGGTGGCTTCGGACAAAGTCCGACAGAGACATCGTAAAGCGCATAGAGTTCTCCCAGTTCTCGCGCGAGTCGCTCGACTACTTTTCCATCGCGCTTGTGCGGCGGCGGTTCGTCCAGGGCGTGATGTTCAGCCACTTAGGCCCGGTTCCGACGTACGACGTATGCGTGCAGGTGGCCGACTTTCTGATCCGCGTGGAGCACGTGGAGTGGGCGCTTGTCACGGGCGTGGTGGCGACGGATCTGGTGGTGGTATTCAGAAACGACGGCGTGAAAAAAGACGCGGGTTATCTGGCAAGGACAGCCTTCGGGAAACTCGGCAGCGCAGGAGGACATAAGTCCATGGGCCGCGCGAACATCCCGCAGAAGAGCCTCCCGAACGGACTTCTCCTCACGGACAACAAAGGGATCGAGAAGTTCGTCCTCTCCGCGCTCAGCAAGGTTGACCCCGTCTTCGCGCCCGTGCTGAAGACGATATAAGTTTATTTATATTTCTCGTAAATTTTTCCATAATAGAATCGTTTTTCAATAACTTCTTTAGATACATCAAATTCCTTTGCCAATTTTGCCGCTATTATTTCCCAAACGTAATCCCAGTTGGGTTTTAATAGAGCACCGGCATGTTTTACATATTTTGAAGTCAATCTCTCCAAATGCTCTTGCGGCACTAAAACAAGCCCTGCGAAACAATAAGCTTGCCATTCCAGCCAGCCATAATCTTTTTCAGGAATAGAGTTTCCAAATTCTATCCATTCGGAGAAAGTGGAAAAGTTTGCTTGCTGGAAAATTTTTTTGTGAAGAACTATATGTCCTACTTCATGAGCCAAAGTAAACCTATAGCGTGACGGATAAGCATCACAAGCTGTTTCATCGACATAAACCTCTTTTAAATTGCTTGCGACAAAGCCATCTAATTCCATGTCCTTATGTAAACCAGGCAGTGGGACTATGTTTATTTTCAAATCAAATTCAACTATTTCCTCGATTGGAACAGGGATAGTTCCCGATGGATGATATTTCTCCAGAAAAAGTTCAGCCTTTTTCTTTATAGAATCATAAGAGTTAAAAGGCACCTTAATTTCTTCTGCCAATCATCAACCTCCCTTTATTTTCTTAATTAATTCGTTTAATTTTTTATCCGGCACCCTTTGTCCTCTCAGCGTCCTAAATAAAACGGGAAGTCTCTCCATCACATCTTCATCTGAAAGAAGCTCTTCCGGTATTCGACCGGATTCTGCTGCCGCAAAATCAAAAAAGTTATACCAGTCGTCACTTCCTTCTTTCAGACGAAGACATTTAGCATATTCTTCAAGCTTAGCCCGATTCGGAGGTGGATATAATCCCCTCTCCAGTTTGCTAATATTACCAGGATCAAGGTTATTCTCTTGGCAGAATTGCCGCAAAGTTTTTCTTAGGGCAATCCTTTTTTCTTTAAAAAATTCACCAAATTTCATAATCTCCCCCCACGCCCACCACGACGTTTTTAGGTAAGCAATTCAATCCTCGTTGTATTTATTATACAACGTTGTATAATTTTTACAATAGATTTTTAAAAAATATTTGAAAATTTTTTTTGGTAATTGTAAATCTGTATTATATTCTTCGCCATAGGGTCTTTGTAGATTTTTTTGTCTTTCACGCCGCGAAATACATAAAACTTCCACGGGTTCCCCGGCGGGATGCGGCCCTCGAAATATACCAGGCCCCGCGCATGAAGCGTATTCGTGTTCAGGTTCAGAAATTTCACGGTAGAGTAGTCGTATGCGACCGTCCTGCCGCCGCTCGACGGCTCCACGGTCTTCAATATCCGGTAGACGTTCTCGCCCAGGTAATACGGTTCCGCAAATTTGATGTCCCTCCCAAGCCACCTCTGCACATCGCTTAAGTACCAGCCGTAAGTCATAAGCGGCGTGTGGATTACGACCGCGTCGTCCCTGTATTTTTCCACGTCGTGCAGATACCAAAGCGGGAACGCGCCGTTGTCCCCCCAGGTGAAAAGCACGCCGTTAATATCAATGCTCTTGAGGCTGTTCTGGGCGTAGTCGAACGCGAAGAAGCGATGCGAGGCGTCCTCCTGATGGAAGTCACTCAGGAGAAGTATGACGACGACGGCGGCGAAAACGGCAGTGGTCGCTGTTTTCCATGCTCTGCCGGCCCTCCAGGGCCCCTCCGCGTATATGAACGGGACGGCCATTATAAACGCCGGGATATAGAACTTCGCCGCAAGCCCGAAGCGGCTGCCCGCGCCGCCCGTCGTCTGCATGGCGATTCCGGATATATAAACAAGCATAAATACGACAATCGGCAGGAACAATTTCAGGTCCCGCCTCAGCGCGCGCCACGCCAGGAAGAGCGCGGCGGCCACTCCGAGCAGGAGGCGCGGGTCTTTCAGGTTTATGCCTTTGAATATCAGGGGCAGGTTTTCGTAAGGTATCCCGGCGCGTAAATATTCGCCCCACTTTACCGTCCAGGCGAAGCGGCGCCAGGTGTCCGGATGGCCAAGGTTCATCACGGGCATCGCCGCCGCCCGAATCGGCAGGTAGAGATAAACGGACAGACCGAGAAGCGTGAAGAACAGGGAGAGAAGCGCAAGCTTTATACGAGGGAGATATGCCTCCCTCTCCCGGCGCACCGCGCCGTCCTCTCCCACGCCGGGGAGAGGGACGATAAACCACGAGAACAACAGCGCCGGGGCATACAGAATCAGGGACTGGTGGTTGACAAGCCCCAGTCCGAAGAGGAACCCGGACAGCGCGAAATACCTCTCCGGCGAGAGTTTCCCGCGAACGGCAAGCACCCACGCATAAACAAGCATGGATATGAAGAAGCTGTTCAGCGCAAGCGGCTTGGTCACGACCGCCTGAGACCACATGGGCTTTACGAACGCGGGCAGAAGCGCGGCCAGAGCGGCGACCGGTCGACCGGCATCAGGCCGAGCCGCATCGGGCCGGATAGCCGCAGCGATATTCCCGTTTTTTGAGAATGCAGGGGCGCGATTTATCGCGCCGGTTTCCGAAATTTCCAGCAGGATGAAATAAAGGACAAGCAGCGCCAGCGAAGAGAAAAACGCGCTCTGCAGATTTGCCCGGTAAGCGATGTTCCCAAGCGGCAGGAAGGAGAAGAGCCGTCCGATCATGTCGAGGACGGGATAGCCCGGCTGATGCGATATTCCAAGACACCACGACGCCGAGACGAGGTCTCCGCTGTCCCAGAACGTTACCGTCGGCGCAAGGGTAATAAGGTAAACGATGAAGGAGCCGAAAAAAACAAATGCCCACATGATGCGGGCCGGGAAAATCTTGTCAAAAACTTGCCGCAAGATATTCGACACTGTTTTTGGCTCGCGCATCTACCCCGGCCTCGTTTAAAAGCAGTCGAGCTTTTTTGCGCAGGCGCTCATCGCCTGTAATTAAAAACGCACGTTTAAGATAGTCGATGGATAAAATGGGATCTCTGTCTAACTGGTCGGCGACAACTTCATAATAATTGGCTTGCTCGTCCAGGGAATCGAGGTATTTGGAGAGGCCGTCTGCAAAGGCATCGTTATACTCAATGTATTCGGTTCTGATGAAATCGCTGGGAATTTCCGCCTTTTCTGATTTAACAATAATTGTCTCTTTTCCAAGCGCCTGGGCTATTCCCAATTCGTAGAAAATATTCAGTTGCGATTTCACGGGTATTTCATGATGACATATGCCTATTGAAAGCGGCACGGAAGCAATAAGCTTCCATATCTTTAACAGGAAATCGCGGCCTGTAACTTGTGCGCCCGCATCGATTACCGTGTATCCGGCTTTTTTGCATGAATCTTCAATGGAGTTACGTATTGTTTTAACTTCGTCGGGGACAGGCCTCCCCAGGCGAGTCATCAAGAAACAATGGCGCGGATTGCTTGGTATCGAGCTCGTTAACGCGTTTCCGTCCAACGGGCTGTAGATAATCATTTACCTCGTTTGCTCGCAGCCCTAGCAACAGGCACTCCCTTGTATGGCCCGGAACTTCCCTTTTGAGATAAAATTTTACCTGCGGTTCGATCGATTTTGACGTATCTGTCGGTTCTTGGATTTTTAACCTGCACTATATCGTGCGGCGTTTTTTTTGTTGCCATTAAAGCTCTCCAAAGATTTTTCCTGAATAAGTTAATTACGCCCTTACGCCTTCATCATCCCCACGACCCACAGGGCATAGCAGGCCACCACGGCCAGGCCCCAGACGAGGGCCTTTCTGTTGTCGAAGCGCCCCTGCTTCTGGAACGCGCCGAAGATGAAACCTATCGCGCAGCCTATCCAGCCCAGGAAACCGAATACCACCACCACCGCCCAGGGATTGTTCATCTCTCCTCCTGCCTTAGATATACGAAAACAACTTTATACGCATCATACCGCCCCACGCCGCCTTAGTATGCTTCCGACAGCTCGAACGCGTCCTTCAATACCTTTATCTTCGTCCCGCCGCCGTCTTTGTATATTCCGACCACGTCGAACCGGCACGGGGCGTTATAACTCCGCGCACGGGTCAGGTACATCCAGGCGGCGCGGGTAAGCCGGCGCTGCTTGTGGAAGTTCACGGCCAGTTCCGGCTCCCCGAAACTTACGCCCCGGCGGGACTTCACCTCGACGAAGACAATCACGTCCCCGTCCTTTGCGATGATGTCGAGCTCGCCCGCGGAGGTGCGGTAGTTGCGTTCGAGGATTTTGTATCCCAGGGCCTTTAAGTGCCTCTCCGCCAAATCCTCGCCGCTCGCCCCGAACTCCTTCGCGTCCATGAATGTCTATTATCGTAGATGTCGCGGGGAGTTGTCAAGGGATTTGGATAAGCGGCCTCACATGCCGGGCAATAAGTCCTATCGCCCCTTTAAGCAGCTTCTTATTCTCTCCCATGTAGACCCATGTGCTTCTGCCGGAGGGGTGCGGGAGCGGGATGACCAGCGCATCGAAGCTGTGATACCGCCGCACGACTGCACGCCCGACGACGCTCTCTAACTTCACGGGGCCGAGCAGCCGCAGGGTGGCGAGCTTCCCGATTGCAAGGATTACGGCGGGTTCGATTATCCGAAGCTCGCTTACCAGGTAGCGCGCGCAGTTGTGCAGCTCGATGTCCCTTGGCGTCTCGCGTCGGCCATGCCTGTCCGGGCCGGGATAGCACTTTGTCACGGAGGTCATCCAGGCATTCGCGCGGAAGGAGGACTCGGAAATACCTGCCTTAGCCAACCAGGTAAATAACGTCTTCCCAGCCGTCCCGGCAAAGGGTTTTCCTTCCCGGCACTCGATAGCCCCCGGCGACTGCCCGACGCTCATCACCCGCGCGCCGAGCCTCCCGGACACGATGGGATACGCGGGCTTTGGTATCCTGCACATCACGCACGGGCGGATAAGGGAGAGAAGGCGGGAGAACTCTTCGGGTCGGGTTTCGTCCATACATAAAGTTTAACAGAAAGACGGAAGTAATCTCATGCCGCCATTCCCGCCCCGGTTGTAGCATTGTAGGGGCGCAACTTGTTGCGCCCGGCTGTTCTGTCATTCTGAGCGAAGCGAAGAATCTAAAGGTGATTTTTAAGGTTTCGGGAAATCGTGATACTATTTACTAATAATGCGGAGAAAAGCGCAATAGCAAACCTCATTGGTCGGGGAAGTTCATTGTCAATAGCAATTCCGGATTGCTTTTGAAACCTGCCGATTGTTCAAGTAAAAAGGTGTAAAAATACCAATTTCCCCCCGGCATCGGAAACGGGGTAAAATTTGGCCTCTGCGGGCGGGTTTCGGGGCAAAAAACGGGCGCGGGGAAGGTGTGATTTTTATGCGGAATAAGAGAGATTTCTCTTATTTAGCATGGGGTTGCATAGTATATAAACGACCGCTTATTTGGCGGCAGCGGTTTTATAACCCATTGAAAATCAAGGGGAAATTTTTCAGGGAAATTGCAGATTCGCGGCCTTTCGCGCCTCCTCCATCGTCCGGGCCGCCACACTCCTTGCGCGCTCCCCGCCGGCCAGAAGCAACTCTCGCGTCTGGGCTTCCCTGCCTGTCAGCGCGGCCCTGCCCTCGCGGAACGGCGCAAGGTAACTGCTTAATATTTCGGACAAATATTGCTTGTGCCGGACGCATCCGAGGCGGCCCGCCCGGCAGTCCGAATCGGCTGAAGGCGCGTCAGAGGCCCGGAAGACCTTGTGGTAGTCCTGAACCGAACAGATCGCGGGGTTTCCGGGGTCGGTAGCGTGGATTTTCCTTGGATCCGTAACGAGTTGCATCACCTTCCGCCTGATATTTTCCGGCGCCTCGTCCAAAAATATAGCGTTATCAAGGCTTTTCGACATCTTCCTGCCGTCCGTGCCGGGCAGCCTGGGGGTGTGCGAAAGGATGGCCTGCGGCTCCGGAAACACCAAGGAAAACCGATGGTTAAACGCCCGGACAATCTCCCTTGCAAGCTCGATGTGCGGCGCTTGGTCGGAGCCGACGGGCACGACCTCCGCCTTGTAGAGCGCAATGTCCGCCGCCTGGAGCACCGGATAGCCGGTCAGTCCGTAGCAGGCTCCGCGTAAGTGCATGTCTTCCATCATGTTTTTCAGCGTCGGGTCCCGCTCAAGCCAGGGCATCGGGGTAAGCATCCCGAAGAGTAGATACAGCTCCGCGTGCTCCTTGACATCGGACTGGACAAAAACCGTCGAGCGGGCGAAATCTATCCCCAAAGCCCGCCAGTCCTGGGCCATTTCTATAATATTTTCAGGGAGTTTCGAGGTATCGGAAGAGGTGGTGAGGGCGTGCCAGTCCGCAATCATGAAGAGGCATTCGTACTTGTCCTGCAGGGAAAGCCAGGTGTTCAATGCGCCGACAATATGCCCTATATGGAGCCTGCCGGTAGGCCGCATCCCGGATAGGAGCCTCAAACCGAAACCCTCCGTTAAGCGCGCGTTTCCCCTTTAAAAATCAGCAGTTGCCTGTCCATTACAACGCAAAGTTCCCCGCCTCCAGGTACTCTTTTATGCGGTGCAGGAACTCGTTGGCCGTAACGCCGTCCACGACCCGGTGGTCGTAGGAAAGCGCCAGATACATCATGGGTCGGATGGCTATTGCGTCCTCTCCGTCCTCTGCGGTTACCACAACCGCGCGTTTTGTCAGCTCTCCCATCCTCAGTATTCCCACCTGCGGCTGGCTGATAATCGGCGTCCCGAAAAGGTTTCCGTGCTTTCCAGGATTTGTTACTGTAAACGTGCCGCCCGTCATCTCGTCGGGGGCAACCTTCCTTTCCCGCACCTTTATCGAAAGCTCGCTTACCGCCTTTGCCAGCTCCGGCAGTGACATATCCTCCGCGCCCCTTATCACCGGGACCATCAGCCCGCGCTCGGAATCTACGGCCACGCCGAGGTTTATGCTGTGTTTCGTGAGGATTGCGTCTCCCTGGACTACGGAATTCATGAGCGGAAACTCCTTAAGCGCCCGGATTGTCGCCGCCATGACAAAATGCATGTATGTAAGGCTGATTCCCATAGATGCCTTGATTTTTTCCTTATTATGCTCCCGTATTCCCACAATATTCTCGAAATCGGCCTCTGTCACGGTCGTAACGTGGGCGGACGTCCTTTTGCTGTAAACCATGTGGTCGGCGATTATTCTCCTTAAGCGGGAGAAGGAAACCTCCGTATCTCCGTCCTCGACCTCGTAAACCGGCGGCTTGTAGGCGCCGGCTGCCGGTAGACCAGCTTCGGAGGCCAATCCTTCCGGTTTCCTTTGTGCCTCTTTCTCCAGAAGCCCTTCCTGCACTACCCGCGTGGCCGGGGCCGCGCGCATAACGTCCGCCTTCGTAACGCGCCCGCCCTCTCCGGTGCCTTTAACGGTCTTTAAATCTATGCCGTGCTCAATCGCCAGGCGCATGACCGCCGGGGAATAAAATGCCGATTTATCGAGCGGTTCTGGCGCAGCTTCGGCCTCGGCCCTGCGTTCTATCTCCGCCGGGGGCGTTACCTCTTCTTCGGGCCGGGTCTCCCGCTTCGCCTCGGCGGCGGGGACGCCCTCCGGACGCACGGGATGCTCCGTGGGGCCGTCTTTTTTAACCGCCATCTCCGGCGCCGGTTGACTGGCTGCCGGTAGACTGGCTTCAGGAATGGCAGGCGCAATCTCCGGTTTCGACGGCTCCTTTACCCCCACTCCCACCGCTTTTTCATCGATTCTCGCTATCAGTTCTCCCACTTTTATGGTTTCGCCCTCTTTGGCGATAATCTCGGAGAGGACGCCGGAGACGGGCGAGGGGATGTCCACGTCCGCCTTGTCCGTCGAGACCGTAACAAGCGGCTGGTCGGCCTTCACGGTCTGCCCCGCGTCCACCAGCCACAGCGAAATCGTCCCCTCGGCGATGCTCTCCCCCATCTGGGGCATCTTAACGTCGGTCATTTCAATACTCCGCCAGCTTCCTTGCCGCCGCAAGGACTTTGTCCTTATTCGGCAATATGTACTCCTCCATCGGGCCAGCGAAGGCGTTGGGCGTGTCCTTCGCCCCTACGCGCATAACCGGCGCGTCGAGATACTCGAAGGCGTTCTCCATGATTATCGCCGAGACCTCGCCGCCTAATCCCCCGGTGACCCTGTCCTCGTGGACTATCAGCACCTTGCCCGTCTTTTTCGCACATTCGATTATCGCACGCCTGTCGAGCGGCAGGAGAGTCCTTAGGTCCAGCACCTCGGAGGATACGCCCTCCTTCTCAAGTTCTTCAGCCGCCGCAAGGCAGAGATACAGCGCGGAGCCGTATGTGATGAAGCATATGTCGCCGCCCGCGCGCCTTAGCGCCGCCTTGCCGATGGGGACGATATAGCTGTCCTCCGGCACCTCCTCCTTTATGCGCCGGTAGAGGAACTTATGCTCGAAGTATATCACCGGGTCGTCGTCCTGGATTGCGGCGATAAGAAGCCCCTTGGCGTCGAAAGCCGTCGCGGGCGCGACTACCTTCAAGCCCGGCACGCGCGCAAACCACGCCTCGGGGTTCTGCGAATGGAAAAGCCCGCCGCGCACGCCGCTACCCGAAGGGCAGCGCACGACCATCGGGCATTTCGCGCCCCCGCCGTGCCTGTAACGAAGCGTAGAGGCCATGTTCACGAGCTCGTCGAACCCGCAGGCGATGAAATCCGCGAACTGCATCTCCGCCACGGGCCGCATCCCGGCAACGGCAAGCCCGACCGCCGCGCCGTTTATGAGGGACTCGGAGATTGGCGTGTCGATAACCCGCTCCGGGCCGAACTCCTCAAGCAGCCCCTCCGTCGCCAGGAACGCCCCGCCGAGCGCGGCAATGTCCTCGCCCAGGAGAACAACGTCCCCGTCCAGCCGCATGGCCTGCCGCAGGGCGTTATTGATTGCTTTTATATAGGTCAGTTCCATGTCTTAAAGGCCGTGAAACGTGTTCGTGGTAAAAGACAAAGTCCGTGTTCGTGAAAGAAGTAAAGCCTGTCACCCCTGTGAAAACAGGGGCCCAGTGACTTTAAGTCGCTGGATTCCCGCTTTCGCGGGAATGACAATCTGGTTATACGAACACGAACAACGAATCACGAACACGTGTTTTTCTTTTACACCGGCGTCGCATATATTTCCGTCATAGCCTCCGGGCCTTCCGGTTCCGGGGAGGATTCGGCGAATTTCACCGCCTCGTCCACCACGGCCTTTACCTTCCCGCCCGTCTCGGCGATTATCTTGGCCGCGTCGTATCCCTTCTTTTCGAGGAAGAACTCATAGCGCTGAATCGGGTCTCGGCTCTCCCATTCGATAAGCTCCTCCTTCGTGCGGTAGGACGCCATGTCGTGCTCGCTGTGGCCGGAGTAGCGGTAGGTCTTGCACTCGATAAGCTCCGGGCCGTCGCCGCGCCGTGCCTGGTTTACCGCGTGTTCCATCGCCCTCATGACGGCGAAGAGGTCGTTGCCGCTGCACACGTGCCCGTGGAAGCCGTATCCCGCAGCCCTGTCCGCAACGTCCTCAACCGCCATCTGCATGGACTGCGGCGTGGAGAACGCGTAGAAGTTGTTCTCGCAGACGAATATCACCGGGAGCTTGTGGATGCCCGCGAAGTTTGCAGCCTCGTGGAAATCGCCCCTGGAGGACGCCCCCTCGCCGAAGAATGCGACGGCGACGCGCGGCTCTTTTTTTATCTTGAATTTCAGAGCGGCCCCGCAGGCCACGGGGAGCGACGAGGCGAGCATGGATGTCGAGCCGATCACGCCCTTGTCCAGGACTCCGGCGTGAAGAAAGGAGTCCCTGCCGCCTGAAAAGCCGGTCTTCTTTCCCATTATCTGCGCCATGAGGAGGTTCGGGTCAACGCCCTTTACGAGGAACGCGCCGAGGTCTCTGTGCAGGGGGAAGATGAAGTCTTCGGGTTTCAGCCTGTAAACCGCTCCGACGACTACGGCCTCCTGGCCGAGGCCGGAGTAGACGCCGCCGGGAATCCTGCCCTGGTGATGGAGCTTCGATACCCTGTCCTCGAACTCCCGGACAAGGCGAAGGTAGTAGTAGAGTTCTGTGTCCTGGTCCATCACCCTCTCCCAGCCCTCTCCCATCGAGGGAGAGGGAACAGGCTGCATTCTTTCATTTTCTCCCCTCGCCCTTTCATGGGAGAGGGGTCGGGGGAGAGGGTTGTCATCATCGTTCTTACGCCAACTTGAATCCCTTGTTCTTCTTCAGATAAGGCACCAGTCCGCCCGCATTCAATATGTCCGTCATTACCTTCGGCATCGGCGGGAAGGAAAGCTCTATGCCCTTTGTTTTGTCCCTCAACACTCCCGCCGCAAGGTCGAGCTCGAGCTCGTCCCCGTCGTCTATCCTGTCCGTATCCACCCGCACCGCCGGGAGGCCTATGTTTATGCAGTTCCGGAAGAATATGCGCGCGAAGGACTTCGCGGCGACACACGAAGTCCCGGCCATTTTTATAATCGTCGGCGCGTGCTCCCGCGAGGAGCCGAGGCCGAAATTCCTGCCCCCGACGACGAAATCGCCCTCTTTTACACCCGTCCTGAACTCGTCTCTCGCATCCTCCAGGACATGCTTTGCAAGCTCAGGCAGGTTTGTCCGCAGGTGCGCGTACCTGCCTGCGGCTATCAGGTCAGTGCTTATGTTGTCGCCGAACTTCCAGGCTTTGCCGCTCACGAATACCTCCTGGGATCCGCAAGCTTTCCCTCGATGGCCGAGGCCGCGACGGTCGCCGGCGAGGCAAGGTAGACGAACGATTTCGGGTTTCCCATCCTGCCCTTGAAGTTCCTGTTTATCGAGGCGACGCAGTTCTCGCCGTCGCCCAGTATTCCCTCGTGGCTTCCGGGGCACGCCCCGCACCCAGGCGAGTTGATTACGCCGCCTGCGTCGAGGAACACGTCCATAAGCCCTGAGGACATCATCTTCCTGTATACGCTCTTTGTGCCGGGGGTTATGACGAGCCTTGTGCCGGGTGCGGTATGCCGCCCCTTGAGCACCTTTGCCGCCGCCTCGAAGTCCTCGAAATAGCCGTTGGTCGTGGAGCCTAAGTATGCCTGGTGGACGGGGACGTCCCTGCAGTCCGGGTGCGATATGGGCCTTGTGTTGTCCACCATGTGCGGGAAGGACACCATAGGCTCAAGGCCCGGCGCGTCTATATTTATCACGCGTGCGTATTTTGCGCCCTTGTCCGCCCTAATCTCCCTGTAGTCGCCCTCGCGCCCGTTCTCCCGCAGCCACTCAAGCGTATGCCCGTCCGACTCGAAAAGCCCGCACTTGCCCCCCGCCTCGACGGCCATTGAGGAAATCGTCGTCCTTCCGGGAACGGAGAGATTCTCGATTGTATCGCCGAAGAATTCCAGCGACTGATACGTCGCGCCGTCCGAGCCGATAAGACCTATCAGGTAAAGGATTATGTCCTTGGAATACACGCCCGGTTTAAGTCTGCCCGTTACCTCCACCCGTATCGCCTCCGGGACGAGCATCCATGTCTCGCCCGTGGCGATGGCGACTCCCACGTCCGTGGAGCCCATGCCCGTGGCGAACGCGCCAAGCGCCCCGCCCTGGCATGTATGGGAATCCGCGCCCACCATCAACATGCCGGGGGCCGTGACCTTTTCGCCCAGGACAAGGTGGCTTACCCCTTCGCCCACGTCGTGCAGGAGGCAGCCGGAGCTTTTGGCATACTCACGAAGCTTCACATGCCCGGTGGAGACCTCCTTGAACGAAGACGGCGAGGCGTGGTCTATGAAGACCGCGGTATGGGACGGCGTTTTGGAAAGCCCCGCCCCAAGCTCGGCAATCTTGTCCACGGTAAGCGGGCCTGTCCAGTCCTGCACGTAGGCGAAGTCCACCTTAACGACTGTCAACTCGCCCGCATGTACCTCACGGCCCGCGTGCATGGAGATTAATTTTTCGGCAAGCGTGAGCGGCATCGGCTTTAAGCTGCCTTCCTGAGGGCCTCTTCGAGCTTCAGCGCCGTCTGGAGACGCTTCTCCACGACACTCCAGTCTATGTTCTGGAAGAATGCGTCGAGATATGCCGCCCTCTTTGTGCCGTAGTCGATGAAGTAGGCGTGCTCGTATACGTCCAGCACCAGGAGCGGCACGCAGTTCCAGACTGCGCCGATGTCGTGGAAGTCCATGGAGTAGTTGTGGAGCTTGTTGTCGTTCATGCTCCAGCACATGACCACCCAGCCGCGCGCGCTCATGCCTGACGCCTTCATGTCCGCCTTCCACTTGTCGAACGAGCCCCACTCCTGCTTTATCAATTCCACCAGCTTCCCGCCCGGCTCGCCGCCTCCGCCTCCCAGGTTCCCGAAATAGGCCTCGTGCAGGAACGCGCCGTTCGCGGCGTAGATTTCTTCTCTTTTCATCTCGCGTATGGGGGCGTATGTGGGGTTCGCACCTTCCGTTTTTGCGTTTTTTATCTCGTCCTCAAGCATGTTCAGCTTGTCCACGTAGCCCTTGTAGAGCACGTCCCTGTGCTCCTGTATCTGCCTGTCGGAGATGCCTTTCAGTTTTCCTTCCAGTTTATATTCCTTTACCTTGTGCATGATTGCCTCCGTTTGTTTATGGGTTCGTGAGACTCGGGAAAGATTAAAAAAAGTATACCAGAGATTCGCGGCATGTCAATTTTTAAGAGCAATTTTGATAATTTGCCCGGCCTTGCGCGTATGGAACAATTCTGGTATAAATAAATTATCTTTATTGTAAAGAATAGAGTAAAAAAATGACTCCAAAGCGCGCCCTGAAGGTATTGATGGTCGAAGGCTCCGAAAACGACGCCGCCCGTATGGCCGAGACGCTCCTGAAAGGCGGGTACGAAGTCCATTCGGAGCGGGTCTCGACGCCTGAAGAGATGTTCGCGGCCATGAGCGGCGGACGCGGCGACGACTGGGACGTAGTGCTTTCAAACTACGAAATGCCGCAGTTAATCGGCAAGGCCGCCCTGAAGCTCATAAGGGAGAAAAGGCTCGACATCCCCCTTATAATGGTTTCCGGGGATGCGAGCGAAGACATGGCCGTCGAGGCCATAAGGGCCGGGGCCTGGGACTACGTAATGAAGGACAGGCTCTCAAGGCTCGTGCCGTCGGTGGAAAGAGCCGTCTTTGACCGCGACATGAGGATGGAGCGGGACAAGGCGGAAGGCGCGCTTAAGGCGGAGCTTGAGGTATCGAACGCCCTGCTCAAGATGGCGGAGATAACCTCTTCGTCGGTGAACTGGAACGAGACGGCGGAGAAGGTCCTGCGCGTGCTGAAAGGCATTATCCGCTTCGAGGGCGCTACGGTAATACTGGCGGATTCGGACGGGAGGCTCTCGCCCGGCGCCGCGGTTTCCTGCAGCGACGGCATAGTTTCGGTGTTGACGGAGATGAGGACGAGGCTCACGGATGTCCGCGCGCTCGAGCAGGTTATGCTTACAAAAAAGCTCCTGATGCTCGGCGCGGACGAACTTGACGGGATGGTGCCGGATTTTATCGTATCCAACCTGCGGCTCAAGGAGCTGATAATCGCGCCGATAACGGCCAGGGAGCGCGTCGCAGGTTTCCTCGTAATAAACATCCGGAAGGCGGACGGCGATTCCCGCATCCCGGCTCTGATAAAGGGCATCTCGGCCCAGTTGGGGAGCGCTTTCGAGAACGCGAGCCTCTACGAGGAGACACAGAAAAAAAGGCTTGAACTGGCGAAGGGCATGGAGGCGCTCCGGGTCCTGCACGAAATAGACAGGATGATCCTCTCGACGCTCGACAGGGAGGAGATGCTCTCGAAGGTATCGCTCCAGATAAAAAGGCTCATACCCGCGGATGCCGGATGCGTACTGCTGCTGAACGGCGAGGAGAAGACGCTCTCCGTGAGCTGCTGTTGGGGCGCGGGGCTTGAAAAAGGCGAGCAGTTCCTGCTCGACGGCTCGCCCGGCGCCGACACGTTCCTCTCCGGGAAACCGATGGTCAGGGCGGACGTCATGGAAGAGAAAAAGATGTGCAGGCACGACGGCGTGTTCAAAGACGCCGCAATACGCTCGGAGATACTCGTGCCCATAATGAGCAAAGGGGCGGCCCTTGGGCTTATAAGGCTGGGGAGCCGCAGGGTGGCCGGTTTTACGTTCGAGGACACGTCGATGGCCGAGAAACTGGCCTACCAGATAGGCATAGCGCTGGAGAACACGCGCCTTATATCAGACCTGGAGGACATGCTGCTCAGCACCGTCCAGGCATTATCCTCGGCGATAGACGCCAAGAGCCACTGGACGCGCGGACACTCCGCCCGCGTTACGGGCTACGCCCTTAAGATAGGGAAAGAGACAGGCCTCTCGGAAGATGAATTGGAGATGCTGCGCCTCACCGGGCTTCTGCACGATATTGGCAAGATAGGGATCTCGGACGACCTGCTCGACAAGCCCGGGGCGCTTACGGACGAGGAATACGAGAAAATAAAAGGCCACTGCGACCGCGGCGCAGAGATACTCGCGCCGATAAAGCAGTTCAGGGACATAATACCCGCCATCCGGCATCACCACGAGAGATGGGACGGCAAAGGCTATCCGCTCGGCCTTAAAGGCGAGGAAATCCCCCCGGCGGCAAGGATAATATCCGTGGCGGACTTTTTCGACTCCTTCACGGCGGACCGCCCCTACCGAAAGGCCCGGGACAGGGAGCTTGCAATTGCGGAGCTTAAGAGGTGCTCCGGGACGCAGTTCGACCCGGCGATGGTGGAAGTATTCCTCCGCGTGCTCGGCAGTCCGGATTAGGATCTTTTTTCCTCAATCTCCGTTATCCTTGCGCCCTCCTTGAACAGAAACGACGCCATCTCTTTGGCGAAGGCCGGGTCATTCCTGCGCACCCACTCAAGGAGCATGGAGGCGTGCTCCTTCTCCTCGTCCCGGTTATGCGCAAGTATCGCCCGCAGTTCCTCGTCCCCGGTCGCATCTATCCTCGCCTGGTACCAGTCCACCGCCTCAAGCTCCTCTACTATCGACTGAAACGCCCTGTGAAGCTCCTTCGTATGTTCGCTCAGCTTGTCCTCGTTTTCATGAGATGCGTATGGCATAAGTCAAGGCTCCTTTTTATATAGATTATAGCAGACGAAATTAATCAGACACTCAAAAAATCCGTCTATTCGGGAATTGGCCCCTTTTCCTCCATCAGCGGCCTGAGCAGAAGCGGGGCCAGTAGCGTTGTCATGGCGACGACGAAAATCACCGAGGCGTATGTGGTCTGGTCGAAAATTCTGAAGCCGAGGCCCGTCTTGGCGAAAATAAGCCCGACCTCTCCCCTGGGCGCCATGGCGAACCCGGCGGCGATTTTGTCACGAATCCGCCCTTTTACCCAGATGCCCGCCATGAGCTTTGCCGCCATGGCTATCGCGGTTATGACTACGGCAAACTCCCAGAAACCGGGAGAACGGAAATCTATGGCCCTCAGGTCGACGGAAGCGCCGACCATCACGAAGAATATCGGGATGAAGAGCTCGCCAATGGGGGTTATCTTCTTCTCCGCGTCGGCGGCAATGCTGAACGCGGCCTTCTCCGCCCCGCTTTTCTTGATCCCGAACGCGGGATTTCCGCTAAGCATCAGGCCCGCGGCGAAACCGCCCATGATGTCGGGCGCGCCCAGTCCATTGGATGCGGCGGCCAGGAGAAGTATGAGCGAAACGATAATTGTCGAAACCATGCCCTGCGTGCGGCTCATACCGTAAACGCGGGAAAGGAGCCGTTCGATCGCCGGGCCTATTACCGGTGCGGCGCCCAGGAAAACGGCCATAAAACCAAGGAGCTTCAGCGCCGGCAAAAGTTCGACGCTCCCTTTATGCCGGCTGTACTGGATAAGAAACGCGAGCACAATGACGCCTATTACGTCGTCTATGATTGCCGCGCCGAGAACCACCCTGGCGACATGGCCCCTGTCGGCCTTCAGGTCCCTCAACACCCGAAGCGTGATCCCTATGCTGGTCGCCACAAGCGTCCCGCCCACGAACATGGCGCCGCCCCGCGTCATGCCGAAGATGTGCTCGCTTGCAAGGTAGGCCGCGGCAAACGGCAGCAGGACGCCAGTCACCGCGACAAGGGCGGACTGCGTTCCAACGGCGACAAGCTTCCCGACGTCCGTCTCCATGCCTACCTGGAACAGAAGCAGTATTACGCCGATATTGCCGAGCAGGACGAATATCGAGTCCGCACCTATAAGCCCCAAGGCGCCAGGCCCGATTATCACCCCCGCCGCAACCTCGCCTATCACTGCGGGAAGCCCCATGCGGGCGAAGATCTCGGCGGCGATGCGCGCGGACACCAGTATAAGGGCCAGCCTCAGGAAAAAATCGACCGCTTCCATAGAGTTATCTCCCGTTGTATCCCCCTATAGATACCATATTTCGAAAGTATGCAAAAGATTTTTTGACGTTGAACCGGAGTTTTTTTCGTGATAGACTTGAGGGCATGGTCAATTGTCCCGAACTTATCATAACGCCTTGCAGGTTCTGCGGAGCGCACGTCATGTCCTTTCTATGCTACGACGAAAGGGGACACGCCGTAATCACCTGCCCCACGTGCGGCTCCACGCTCTACGATAAGCTCTACGACGAGGCATCCGAGAAGTTCATAAAGAACCAGAGGAGCTATTATGCTCTCGCGGGCGAGATCATGCCGGAATTCAGGGAGATGAGTCGCCCCGGAGACAGGGTGCTGATAGAAAAAAAGGAGACCGACGGCTGATGAAAAAACCGAAGCTTGCGTTGCAGAGGGTATTTTTTGCTTTTTTCCTGCTTTTAATGATTCCTGCCGGCGCGCTCGCCCACAAGCTCCCGGCGGGTTTCAAGGGATTTAAGGACTCCGCCTCCTGCGCCCCCTGCCATGTAACCATATACAACGAGTGGAGCATGTCGATGCACTCCATGTCCGACAGGAAGTCCGACCCCGCGCATAACGCCGTCTTCCTGGCGTTTTCCCAGTTCATGGCGAAAGCAGGCAAAAAGGCCCCCTATTTCTGCGGCAGCTGCCACAGCCCCGCCGCCGCCGGTAGACCGGCCTCAGGCGCGAAAGAGGCATATTCGTCCGTCCCCGGCATCCCCTGCGCGTTCTGCCACGGCGTCGAGAGCATGTCCGGCGGGAAGCTTTTCAACACCTACTCGCTCTCCACGACCACGACATCCGCCGGGGCCGTATCCGGGGTCTCCGCGCCGCATCCCGTAAGCAAGTGGTCTTTTGCCTCGCCCTCGGAGATGTGCCTTGGTTGTCACGGCAAGATGAAAAACGGCAAGGGGACGGTCATATGCAGCATGGACATGGAGGGGAGTTCGGACTGTATCTCCTGTCATATGAAGAAAGTCCCGGGGACCTCCACGTTCGGCGTCGCCGAAAAATCTCATTACTCTCATTTCTTCCCCGGCGGACACGACAGGCAGATGTTGAAAAAGGGAATATCGCTTTCCCTTACGGCTAACGCAAGGAAGCTCCTGGTAAATATAAAGAACGAAAACCCGCACTATTTCCCGTCCACAAGCCCGATGCGCGCGGCGTATGTCAAGGTGGACGTCCTCGACAGAAACGGGAAAGTCATTTTTACAAGTCCCGCTCCCATGCCGGGCCAAAAAGAGCTGTTCATGCGCGTGTTCACGGCGGGCATGAAGAAAGGCGTGCCCCCCTGGATGGCCGAAAAGGCCGTCGATTCAAGGATAAAAACAGGCGAGACGCGGACACTGACATACGACATCCCGAAGGGAGCCGCCCGCGCCAGGGCCGTCCTTTATTACCGGCTCTTCACCCCAGCCGCCGCCGCGAAGTTCGGCATACCAGCGCGGATGGCGAAACCCGTGAAGGTTACGGAAACGGGAATAAATATTAATTAACACGGATTGCGGATTTTAAGGCATAAACTCAAACCTTGGATTCCCGATAGAATCATTCGGGAATGACGCCCGTCTTTTCCCCTTTTTGACAACCCGCCCTCCCTCGACTATATTTAAAACGGGGGACTACAAGACGCCGTGTTTAAATCTTTTCATGCAGGCGGAGGGGGCCTTGTGTTAAAGGGCAGGATTGCCGTCGTCACAGGGGGAGGGCGCGGCCTGGGGCGCGCTATAGCAGTAGCTCTTTCGGAGGCCGGGGCGAAAACCGCCGTGGTTTCCAGGACACGGGAAGAGCTTGAAGAAACCGTCTCGATGATAGCGGACAGGGGCGGGCAGGCCATTGCCATCAAGGCGGATATTTCCGACGCCGGGGACATAAAGAACCTCTGCCGCGCCGTGGAGATGAAGTTCGGAGCGCCGGACATCCTCGTCAATAACGCGGGAATAATAGGTCCCGTGGCGCCCATGAAGGACGTGGACGAGCGGGACTTCCGCCGCTGCATGGATATTAACCTCTGCGGGGCCTGGCTCGTATCGAAGTCCTGCATCCCCGCGATGATAAAAAAGCGCTACGGCAAGATAATAAACGTCACCTCCGGCCTGGCGGATTTTGTCATTCCGCGCCTGGGGGCCTACAGCATCTCGAAGGCCGGGCTGAATGCGCTCACAAAAACACTGGCGCGGGAACTGGAACAGTATAATATCAGGGTATACGGGATGGACCCCGGAACCGTGGATACCCGGATGCAGGACGACATGCGGAAGATGGACATGAACGTCCTGGGGCCGGAGGTCTACCGCGTCTTCTGGGGACTCAAGAAATCCGGGCAGTTAAAGCAGCCGTCCGAGGTGGCGAAACTGGCTGTATTCCTGGCGTCGGAGCAGTCCGACGACCTCTCCGGCGAGATAGGGACGGAAGACCATTTCATGCGATGGGGCTACAGGGCGGCGGCATAAACACGCCGAAAACGACCTCTTTCGCTCCCCTCAAATATCCGGAAAAAGCTCCCCGAACCGGTTTCTTACCCTCGCGAAAAGACCGCCGGGTGAGCAGCCTTTCGACTGCAAAAGCACCTTGAACACCCCTCCAAGCCATTCCGGGTGCAGTAGCGTTTTAAGCCCCTGTCCCGCCCGCACAAGCTCGTCCCCGTCCCCCGCCCGCCGGGTGGACTCCTCGAACCACGGGAGCGTCTCCGAGAGGAACTGCCCCTGCTCAGAGAACAGCTCCGCCTCAAGGCCGGCGCGCTGTCCCATCAGGCCGAGAGTGGTAAAATCCGCGTGCGAGGTGATGTCCTGCTCGCCCACCCGCTCGAAGAAGTCCTCGTTTACGGAGTGCCTGTAGTGGCATAGCGCCGTGCCGCGCGGCCTCGCGGCGGAGTAGTATTCGGACGCGGGATAGCCGTAATCCACCGTTATCACGAACCCCTTTTTAAGCCTTCCGGCTATTTCGTTCATCCATCCGGAGACCCGCAGGTTCGCCTCCGTCGTCATGCCTTCCGGAAGCATGAGCATAAGCCGGTTGAAGTGCATCGCAAGCTCCGGGGTGGACAGACGCCCGGTAATCTCAGACAGCCTTCCGTTCTCAAGGCCCACGTATATTTCGGAGAGCCTGTCCCGCTCCTGCCGCACCCTGTGAAACGGGAATGCGTCCACAAGCTCGTTCGAGAAGAATATCCCGTTTATCTCAGGCAAGACCCGGATGCTCTCCGTCCAGGCGATCTTATCCCCGAAATCCGAAAGCGCCTTCTTCTGCCTTCCGGACATGGCCCCGGCGCTCTCGACGATAAAATACCGGCATTTTTCGTAAACTTCCGGGTAAAACCTGGCAAGACTGCTTAGGAAATCGCCCGCGAAGGCCCCTTCTCCCGCGCCCATCTCGACAAAATCCGGCCCGGAAGCCTCCGAGAGCTTCACGTACGCCTCGGCCATCAGCCTGCCGTAGATGCCCGTCGCCTGCGAGGACGTATAGAAATCCCCTCCCTTGCCTATAGCCGCCTTTCCTGAGGAGTAGTAGCCGTAAAGGGGGTGATAGAGCGCAAGCTCAACGTAGCGCTCGAAGGATATCATCCCTTTTAAACGAATCTCTTCCTTTATTACTTCCAGAAGCTCTTCCATAGGCCGGATAATAGCACCTTATACCCGTAAAAACAACAACCTGCGGACAACCTACATGCCGATATTAAAATTTTACTGGACATGCGTGATATAATGAGGTAGAAAAGTCTAAGGGAGAGAACAATGAAATCAGCGATATTGATAAGCCCGAAGGTGATGGAGATTAACCAGAAGGCGCATGTGCCGTTTCCGGGGCCGGGCGAGGTCGTCGTGCAGGTCAAGGCGGCGCTCACATGCGGGACGGACATAAAGGCGTATCTGCGCGGACACCCGAAGATTCCCCTTCCTTCGCCGCTCGGGCACGAGTTCTCGGGCGACATCTACAGAATCGGCGCGGAGGTGGAAGGCTTTGCTGAAGGCGACGCGGTGATGGCGGTGCATTCCGCGCCGTGCGGGGAGTGCACGTTCTGCCGCATGGGGCGGGAAAACCTCTGCTCGACGATAATGGAGGAAAAGGTTCTGGGGGCCTATGCCGAGTTCATAAAACTCCCTGAGCGCATCGTAAAAGTCAACATGTTCAAAAAGCCGGAGCATCTCCCATACACGGAGGCGGCGATGCTGGAGCCGCTCTCCTGCGTCGTGCACGGCATCCGGTCGACCGGCTTCGGCGCGATGGAGGCCGAGAAGCAGAAAAACGTCCTGATACTCGGCCCCGGGCCTATAGGGCTTATGTATCTTATGCTGTACAAGATAAACGGCGCGAAGGTGATGGTTGCCGACATCAGGGCGGGAAGCCGGGCGGGCGCGAGACGGGCGGACAGGCTGGAGACGGCGAAAGACCTCGGCGCGGACGCCGTCCTCGAAGGCGACCTCCAGGACATAGCGTGGAAGGTGACCGAGGAGACGGACGGCCTTGGGGCGGACCTCGTCGTCGAGGCGACCGGACAGAAGGATATATGGGAAGGCTCGCCGTCCCTTGCCAGGAGGGGCGGGACGGTGCTCCTCTTCGGCGGCTGCCCGACAGGAACGCGCGCATGCTTCGACGCCGGAAGGATACACTACGACGAAATAAAGCTTGTCGGCGCGTTCCACTTCACGCCGTCCGACGTAAGAGAGGCTTACAACCTCTTGGCCTCCGGCAGGCTGAACGTTTCGAAGCTTATCTCCGGCAGCTATCACCTGGACGACCTCCAGACAGCCTTCGACGAGCTTATCGGCGGCAGAGGAATCAAGTTTGCGATAATACCTTAAAAGCGCCAGACCTTCCAACTGTGGATTCTTCGCGTTGCTCGGAATGACAAGCTCTTTACCCTTATTGACTTCCCCCCCATATCCGGCATATAATTTACATTCGTCAATAATTCCCAGGGCTTTTCATGCTACCGTACGAGATACTCCGGAAAATAAAGCGGCTGGAGATAAAAACATCCCGGCTGGTCGAGGGCGCGCTTAGCGGCGGATACCTCTCCACGTTCAAGGGCCGGGGGATCGAGTTCACCGAGGTGCGCGAAT
>JAJYJM010000044.1 GCA_021789495.1 Nitrospirota bacterium | reverse complement strand
TGGGCGTCCACCTTGTTCGCGCTGGGCCTGCTCAACGCTTCCATATTCTCGGCGTCCATCCTGCCGCTGGCCACGGCGTATTACATCTGCGAGGCGTTCGGCGTGGAGGCCGGCATCGACAAGTCCTGGGACGAGGCGCCGATATTCTACTGGCTCTACACGCTTCTGATTGTCGCCGGGGCCGGCGTTATTCTTATACCGGGCGTGCCGCTCATCTCCGTGATGCTGTGGTCGCAGGTGGTGAACGGCGTCCTTCTGCCGTTCATCCTTATATATATGCTGAGCCTCATCAACAGGAAGGAGCTCATGGGGGGATACGTGAACTCGAAGGGGTTTAACATAATCGCCTGGCTCACCACGGCGATACTGATAGTCCTGACCCTGATGCTTGTGGTCATTTCCATATTCCCGGACATACTGAATTAATAAAATGCGATTGCCTCGTTTTTTATACAGCACAAAGCTTAAACTTAAAATCATTGCCGGCATACTGCTCGCGCTGTTCATCCTCGACGTAGGCTCGGCGCTCGTCTATCCGAACGTCTCGAAATACAAAAGGTACAATCCGAAGATGTCGTCGATGATGGAATACCGCGTCAGGCAGGTGCGTGCGGAGGGAAAGAAGATACATATAATAAGGAAGTGGGTTCCGTTCTCAAGAATATCTCCGTATGTCGTGAAGGCGGCGCTGATCGGCGAGGACGACAGCTTCTGGCGCAATTCCGGTTTCGACATAAACGGCATGGAAGCCGCCCTTGAGAGGGACATAAAGACGCACAGGCTCAAGGCGGGCGGGAGCACCATTACCCAGCAGCTCGCCAAGAACCTGTTCCTCACGCCGTCCAGGAACCCAATCAGAAAGCTCAAGGAGGCGATACTTGCGTGGCGGCTCAACAGGGACCTCTCCAAGCGCAGGATACTCGAGCTTTACTTAAACTACGCCGAGTGGGGACACGGCATCTTCGGCATCGGGGCCGCAAGCCTCCATTACTACGGAGTCCCGGCGTCGCGGCTTTCCCCTGAGCAGGCGGCGAGGCTTGCTACGGTGCTGCCGAACCCGAACGTCTACAGCCCGACGAGACCGGACAGGTACGTCCTGCGCCGCTCGGCGATAATCTACAGGGTAATGGTAAAGAGGGGGATTGTCATGCCGGACTACGAGGAGGCGATGAACCCGGCCAAGGAGAAGACGCCGGAGGGCAAGCCCGCATTCCCCGGCGAGAGCACGGCTGCAAAAGCCGCCGAAAGCGGGCCTTCCTCTTTTTTAAACTTCACTGCCAAGTAGACTACTCCAGCTTCGCGTCCATAGTTATCTTCGCGTTCAGCGCCTTCGAGACCGGGCATCCCTCCTTGGCCTTGTTCGCCGCCTCCATGAACTTCGCCTCGCTTATTCCCGGCACCTTCGCCCGGACTTCCAGGCGGCTCTCCGTTATGGCGAAGCCTTCCCCCTGCTTCTCTATGGCGACGGTCGCCGTCGTCCTTATGCTCTCCGGCGTGACGCCGGACTCGCCGAGTATCGCGGAGAGCGCCATGGAAAAGCACCCCGCATGCGCCGCCGCAATAAGCTCCTCAGGGTTTGTTCCGGGCCTGTCCTCGAACCTCGTGGCGAAGGAGTAAGCCGTGTCTTTCAGAATGCCGCTTGTGCTGGACAGGCTGCCTTTTCCGTCCTTCAGTCCGCCGTTCCATACCGCCGAGGCCTTGCGTTTCATATCCCTCCTTACATGGTTACGAATATCGAGTCCGGGTCTTCTATGCGCCGGATGACGTTGTTCATAAAATGTTGCGCCTTTGCGCCGTCGATTATCCGGTGGTCGAATGTCAAGGATAGCGGCAGCATCTTCTTTATCTTTATCGCGCCTTTCTCTGCGACTGGTTTTTCCATGAGTCTGCCGACGCCGAGTATGCCGGCCTCAGGATAATTCAATATCGGCGTGGCGAATATCCCGCCTATGGAGCCGTAATTGGTTATGGTAAACGTCCCGCCCTTGAGTTCGCCTATGTCGAGCGTCCGTTTGCGGGCGCGCCCGGAGAGGTCTTCAAGCTCGCGCGCTATCCGGAGGATGGATTTTCTGTCCGCGTCCTTTATGTTCGGCACGATAAGCCCGTCCTGCGTCTCCACGGCGATTCCGATGTTGTAGTATCCCTTGAATACAATCTCTCCCGCTTCGTCGTCCATGGCGGAGTTCATGGAAGGGTCCCGCTTCAGCGCCCCGACGACCGCCTTTATTATAAACGGAAGCAGCGTCAGCTTTACCCCCTGCCCCCCCGCGTCTTCCTTTTCCTTATCCCTGATGAGCGAGAGAAGCCCCGCGTCCGCCTCGTCCGTCGTTGTCACCTGGGCGGCCTTTGTTATCGAGTCCGTCATGGCGCGGGCGATTTTCCTTCTCACCCCGCGAAGCGGCACTCGCGTAACCGCACCCCATTTGTCCCGCCCCGGCGCGCCTTCCGGCTCCCTCGCGCCTTTTTCCGGGACGCCCGCTCCGGCGAACTTCCGGATGTCCTCTTCCATAACACGCCCCTTCGGGCCTGTTCCTCTAACCTGTTCTATATCCACGCCGAGTTCTTTGGCGAGCAGTCGATCCTTCGGCAGGGCCTCTGAGCGCGGCGGCCTTGCGGGTTGATAGGGCGCAGCCTTCTGCGCCGCCTCTTCCATCTCTTCTTCTTCCGGGGCCTCCTCCAACTCTCCTACTACGCCCACCGAGCCAAGCCGCTCCGCGTATATGTCGAGCGGCTCCGCCGGTCTGCCGACTGCCGGTTGACCGGCCTCGGGCTTCGGCTTCGGGGCGGCTTTTTCCGTTCCCCTCTCCTCGCGGGAGAGGGGCTGGGGTGAGGGCTTCTCCTTCAGTTCTTCCTTTTCGCCTATTACGGCAATCACTTCGCCCACCTTTATGATGTCGCCGGGTTCGCCCTTTATGCTGACGATATACCCGGCCTTCGGCGAGGGCACTTCGGCGACCGCCTTGTCCGTCTCTACCTCAAGCAGCGGCTGGTGGTCGTTTACAAAATCGCCGACCTTCACCTTCCATTCGACGATCTCGCCCTCCGTCAGGCCTTCGCCTATGTCCGGAAATTTGAATTCGTAGGCCATTGAATCACCCTCTCCCCAACCCTCTCCCGTCAAGGGAAAGGGAGATTAATAGCGTAATATCTTTCTCGCCCCCGCGATTATCTTTTTCGCATTCGGAAGATAATAGTCTTCCAGCTTGAATAGCGGCATCACTGCGTCATAGCCGGTCACGCGCTCAATCGGCGCAAGGAGGCTCGTGAACGCCTCTCCGTATACCCTCACCGCAATCTCCGCCCCGATGCCGCCGGTCCTGGGGGCCTCGTGCGTTACGAGGAGCCTGCCTGTCTTCTTGACCGAGTCTATTATGGTGTCGCTGTCCATCGGCGAAATAGTCCGAAGGTCGATTACCTCGGCGCTCGCGCCGTCTGCGGAGAGCTCTTCTGCGGCCTTCATGGCCTCGCGCATCATCGCGCCCCATGCGACAATCGTCAGGTCCGTTCCTTCCCGCGCCACGGCCGCCTTCCCTATCGGAACTTCGTAGTCCTCGTCCGGCACCTCCGCCTTTATGGCGCGGTATATGCGCTTCGGCTCGCAGTATATGATCGGGTCTCCATAGCGGAGCGCGGCGGTCATCAGCCCTTTTGCATCGTAGGGATTGGACGGCTGGACGACCGTAATCCCCGGCGTATTCACAAGTACGGCCTCCGGGGAGTCGGAGTGGTGCTCCGGGGCGCGTATGCCGCCGCCCCAGGGGAGCCGGAGGACAAGGTTTATCGGATACTGCCCGCGGCTCCGGGAACGGTATCTCGCCATCTGGTTCGCTATCTGGTCGAGCGCCAGGTACATGAAACCCTCGAACTGTATCTCCGCGACGGGGAGCATACCACCCACCGCAAGCCCAAGCGCAGTGCCGGTGATGCCGCCCTCGGAGAGCGGGGTGTCGATGACGCGCTCCGGCCCGTATTTTTCCTGGAGGCCGTCGGTCACGCGGAAGACGCCTCCCTCCCGGCCCACGTCCTCGCCGATTATGACGACCTTGTCGTTTTTTCCCATCTCCCTGTCGAGAGCCAGGTTTATGGCGGAGACGATATTGAGCTTAGGCATTGGGCGCGCCTCCTTCCGTCTCCCGGAGCAGGGCGAGCATTTCGTCTTCCTGTCTCTTCAGGTATGGATGCTCTCTCTTCCACGTGTTATGGAAGATGTCGGAGGGTTCCGGCGGCGGGGCGGACTCGGCAATGGCCACGGCCTTTTCCACCTCCGCTTTCGCGGCGTCCATAATCTCGTATTCCTCCTCTTCGCTCCACATGCCGCGTCCGGAGAGGTAGAGCCTCAGGCGGATGAGCGGGTCGAACGGCTTGTTTTTTTCAAGCTCGGCGGCGTCCCTGTATTTGGTCGGGTCGTCGGCTGTGGTATGCGGGCCGAAGCGGTATGTCAGCATCTCGATGAGCCGGGGACCGCGTCCCTCGCGCGCATCGGACATTGCCTCCTTCATGGCGGCGTATACAGCCATGATGTCGTTGCCGTATATCTGAATCCCCTTGAAGCCGTAGGCGTTCGCCTTCTGGGCTATGCTTTTCGACCTTGTCTGCACCTTCCGGGGGACGCTTATGGCGAACTGGTTGTTCTGGCAGATGAAGACCGTCGGGGTATTAAACACGCCGGCGAAGTTCATCGCTTCGTGGAACGAGCCTTCGGACGTTGCGCCGTCGCCGAAATATACCGCCGCGACGGACTTGATTCCCCGAAGTTTCATCGCCCACGACACGCCTACGGCGTGCAGGGGCTGGCTGCCCACCACCACCTCTATCGGCAGGACGCGCAGGTCTTTTATCCCAATCAGGCCGCGCTCGTCTCCCATCCAATACCTGTATATGCCGGACAGAGAAACGCCGCGCATGAAGAGCGCGCCGCTCTCTCGGTACGACGGCACGAGCCAGTCCTCTTTTCCAAGGAACGCGGCGGATGCCTGGGATGCCTCCTGCCCGTAAACGGGCGCGTAGGTGCCCATCCTTCCCTCGCGCTGGAGGTTCAGGGCGGTCCTGTCCGCAAGCCTCATCACGCTCATCCGGACGTAAAGCTCTTTTATGCGCTCGTCGCTTAGGTCCGGGCGGAGCTCCTCGTTTACGCGCCCATCCTTGTCCATTATCTCAAGTCTCTCGCCCTTCAATGGGTCGAACCTGTCGAATAACATCCAAAGTCCTCCGGAACCTTGACCGTCATTCCCGAACGATTTAATCGGAAATCCAGGTCTTGATTTTTAAATTACAGAAAAGTATAGCAATAAGCAAAAATGGCCGCCTCAAAAAAGACGGCCTTTATTTTGCGTGCAAGAAAACAATCAGTTGGCCGGGGCGGAAGACGGATGTCCCTTCACCGGCGGCACAGGCTGTATCAGGTCGAACGGGAACGGTCCGAGTTTTATGTCTATGCCGGACGCGACCTGGTTTCCGTTCAGTGTAATCATGTGATTCTTGTTCCTGTCGTACGTGCCGTAAGGCTCTCCCCTTTTCGGAACGCCGCCGTACTTGAGCCGGGCCGCGACGTAATAAGTTCCGGCCTTGGGCACGTATACGAAATACCTGCCGTCGGCGGCGGTAGCCTTGGAGAGGTAGGCAGGAAGACCGACCATCTCGCGGTCTTTGTATACCATCACGTAAGCGCCGTCCGCAGGCTTTCCGTCCTCGCCGTATACCGTGCCGCTGACGCCCCGGTTGCCGCTGCTCGGAATATACGGGGCAAGGAGGAAATTGCCGTCGAGCCTCGATATGGATATGTTCACCTTCTCGTATTCCCCGGGCTTCACCGCGACCGGGTTGGCGGGGTATTTCCCTTCGTAATCGCCCTTGACAAGATACCCCTTCGGGCTTCCGGAGGTGCGCCTCCTTGCCACGATGAAATATGTGCCGGGTACCAGGTCGAGCCGGTATGTCCCGTCGGGCGCGGACGGTTTCGAGATGAGCTTCGTGGGCACCCTCATGTCGTTGTAAGGCGAGGTATACGCGTAGACGTATACGCCTCCGGCGGCGCCCTGGTTCTGTATTAAGACCTGCCCTTCTATGCCTGAGTTCGGTTTTTCTTCCTGCGCGAATTCCGTAGAGGCGCATGCGCAGAGCAAGAGCGCAAGCGGTATTGCGAGTGCGTAAAGCAGTTTCTGTTTCATGCGTGCCTCCTTTCTCCTCATTACGAGTTTACATCATGCGGAGAATATGTCAACGGATGTTGATAAAAAATTTGCGCGGAAGGACTTAAAAAAAATTTGTCGCCGAAGTGCATGATATTAAATTATTTATTGCAATTGAAAAATAATTGCTATATACTTTTTTTGGTTCCATAGAAATATTTTTTCAAGCGCCGTAAAAGGTTCCGCGGCGGAACTAAAAAAAACGGCGCGAGGCTTCGCGGATGCCCGTCCATTAAGGCTCCGCTTAAATCCGGAAGAAGGGAGGAAAGCAAATGGCAAGGACTGACAAGGAATATCCGTTGTACGTGTGTCAGACATGCGGCGCGGTGACTTCCAACAAGGGGCACGTATGCGCTCCGGTCAGGTCCGCCGAGTTGACTGTCTGTGAGTTCTGCGGTAATGTCGCCGAAGACCCTCGGCACGTATGCATGCCCAAGGTCATGGAGCTCAGGTTTTTCTGCGAGACATGCGGACGATTGTCCGTCTCGGACGATGAGCTCTGTTATCCCGCCGCCATCAAACAGGCGGCGGCAAAGAAAGGAGCCACAAAAATGGCAGAAGCGACTGCAAAGAAACCGGCTGCAAAGAAACCGGCCGCAAAAAAGCCGGCTGCGAAGAAACCGGCCGCAAAGAAGGCCTCAACTGCGTCGAAGGCAAAACCAGCCGTCAAGAAGACCGCCGCAAAACCTGCGGCAAAGAAGACTGCCGCGAAACCAGCCGCGAAGAAGACCGCCGCAAAACCTGCGGCAAAGAAAGCCGCCGCAAAAAAACCGGCGGCCGCCAAGAAAGCGACCGCCGCGTCGAAGGCAAAACCGGCTGCCAAGAAGCCGGCTGCCAAAACCGCAACAAAGTAAGTCAGACAGCCAATTCGTTCTTCCGGATTAAGGGCCGGGCTTTAAGTCCGGCCCTTTTCATTTCAAAAAAACAAAAACCCCAGGAATTCTTCCCAATCCTGAGGTCTCCCGGACCTTCGTAACACCCCTTTTATACTCCAAGGGCGGAAGCTTTGTCAAGCAAAGATGAGGCTCTCATTGATAACGAAATCCAAAATCCTGCCTAACTTACGCCTCCGCATGGCTAAAAATTTTTATCCACAGGCCGGTTCCGGCCCGCCGCCTGAAGCCGGTCGAGCGGCTACCGGCCCTTCTTAAGCTCGAAGAGCACCTGTTTGGCGAGGTTTTTTAATGTATCGAATACACCGACGCCTGTGGTGGCGACGGCCTCGTAAGAAGGAAGCCTGCGCGGGTTTAAGAGCTTCTCCATCTCGGAGACGACCGCGACGTTCGGGAGGTCCCGCTTGTTGTACTGGACGACGAATGGAATCTTGTCCATGTCGTAGCCCTGCTCGGCGAGATTCACGCGGAGGTTGTCCATGCTCTCGACGTTCGCCTCCATGCGCTCGACCTGCGAGTCGGCGACGAAGACGACGCCGTCCACTCCTTTCAGGATAAGCTTCCGGGAGGCGTCGTAGAACACCTGGCCCGGGACCGTGTAGAGATGGAAGCGGGTCTTGAAACCGCGTATCTCGCCAAGGGCCAATGGCAGGAAATCGAAGAAAAGCGTACGCTCCGTCTCTGTGGCCAGCGAGATCATCTTGCCCTTCGCCTCCGGGTTTGTCTTCTTGTAGATATAATGGAGGTTCGTCGTCTTGCCGCAGAGACCGGGGCCGTAGTAGACGAGCTTCACGTTTATTTCACGGGAGGAGTAGTTGATGAAGGACATTTATTATCCGAACAGGTTGTCTATGTCTTCGTCGGTTATCTCCGCAAACGGAGAGACGGTGACCTTGCCGTTGGTATTTTCCTTGCGGGACTTCTCGGCGACGGACTGGAATATCTTCGCAAGCGCCTCGGAGCTTTTCTTGACCCTGAGCCTTACAAGCCCAAGCGAGCTTCGCTGGTCGAATATTACGACAAGGATAACGCGCTGGTCTATTATGGAGATGTGGATGTTGTCCTTCTCTCCTTCGTGGAAGAGCACCGAGAATTCCTTCTCGCCAAGGAGTTTGGCCATGCCGCCCGTCGCGGCTATGTTGCCCGCCGTAAGCGAGGCAAGCGAGGTGGTGTCAAGCCCCCGGAGCTCTCCGGCGGAGGCTATGAGCTGGCCGTTCTTGTCCACGAGGAAAACGACCCTCGCGTTCGACTGGGCCTGAAGACGCTGAAGCTCCTGATCGACCGAACCGAACTCTTCCTCAAACATTATAAGGTCTGAACCCGGCATCACTGCTCCTTTTTATTAATAAACGACATTTAAACTATCACAAAACCATAGCGCAGTTCAAGGAAAATCTTATTATTTTCAAGACCCTTGACTTTGGGGCGCGTGTGGTTATATTTTGCGACAGCGCAATCCGGACGTCGTAAAAAGCCCTGTCCTGCCCTGAAACGGCGTCGCGTCCGGCACCCGCCCGCCACTTTGTCCTTGACCGACGCCGCCCGCCGGTGATAAGATAAGTCCTTGATTTTTGCGAGGGTTCGGGAGGCCGGTCGACCGGATGGACGATAAAATTGTCATAGCGATAGCCTCCGGACTTGGGGCCGGATACTCCCCTGTCGCACCCGGCACGGCGGGCAGCGTAGTCGGCGTGATTATTGCCTTTCTCTTTGCCGCCCTTTTGGGCCTCGGCTCCTTCTCTGGAACAACCTACGCGCTCCTGACCGTTTTCATCTTCTTCGTCGGCGTATGGGCCGCCGGGCGGGCCGAGGTCATATACGGCGAGAAGGACTGCGGCAAGATCGTCATAGACGAAATCGCGGGAATGCTCGGAACCCTTTATCTCATCCCGTTCAACTGGCGCTGGCTTGTTGCGGGCTTTTTCCTGTTCAGGCTCTTCGACATCACAAAGCCATTCCCGGCGCGGACAATCGACCAGCGCATGGAGGGCGGCTGGGGCGTGATGCTCGACGACATCGCCGCAGGCATTTACGCGAACATATCATTACAAATACTTGTATGGGTCTATAACCGCATGGTGGCGTCTTGAGGGCGGAGGCGGTAGTACTCGGCCTCGGCATACCGGGCGGAGAGCCCGGCGGCGGTTATATGCAGGCGCTCTCGGACTCTCTTGCCGAGTTCGGGCTTGAACTCATGGCGGTTTCGTTTGTCGCGCCTGACGAAAAGGAAGCGGAGGACGCCGTCCGGCTCGCGCTGTCAAGGTCACTTCTTGTCGTCCTCGCCGGAGGGCAGGGACAGGAAAGGATAGAGGAGTTCTCAAGAAAGACCCTGGCGCGCGCGCTTGGAAAACGGCTTGTGCTCCACCCGGACCTCGAAGGCAAGGCGCTCCTGCCGAAGGGCGCGCGTCTCCTGGCGGACCCGAAGGAAACTCCATCGGAGCATCGACGCTCAACGGGGCATCGACGCCACACAGGGTTCTGGCTGGAGCACGAGGGCAGGTATCTCGTCCGGCTGAGCGGGCCGCCGGGCCGGGATTTGGCGCTGCGAGACATTATCCCTCCGGAGCTTGCAAGGGCGCTCTCCGGCGGCAGGGGTAGGAAGTTTTCCGCCTGCCGGGCGATCCGGTGCTGCGGCATAACGGAAAGAGACGCCCGCGGGCTTCTCGGCGATGTTTCCGTTCCGGGCGGGGATATAAAGTTTTCAGGTTCCCTGGAGGGGCTGGATATAACGGCGAAAGCAAACGCCGATACGCGCGAGAAGGCGCAGAAGCTGCTCCTGGAGCTTTGCGCCGAGATTGTCCGGAGAATCGGCGACAGTTTTTACGGCGCTGACGGGGAGGAGATGCATGACACCGTCGCAAGGCTCCTGACGGAGAAACGTCTAACCGTCGCCACGGCGGAGTCCTGCACCGGGGGCCTTGTCGCAAAGAGGCTCACGGACGTCGCCGGAAGCTCCGTATACATGGAGCGCGGAGTCGTGACATACTCGAACAAATCGAAGGAGGAGCTTCTCTCCGTCCCGGCGGATACGCTGATAAAGCACGGCGCGGTTTCGGAAGAGACCGCGAGGCTTATGGCCGAGGGGATACGGAAGAACGCGGGGACGGATTTGGGGCTTGGTATAACCGGCATTGCCGGGCCGGGCGGCGAGACGGCGGAAAAGCCCGTGGGGCTTGTGTATATAGGCCTCGCTGCGACTGAGGGCACAGCCGTGAGAAAGTTCAATTTCCCCGGCGACCGCGCCTCGGTGCGCTTCGCCGCCTCGCAAATGGCTCTGGACATGATCAGGCGTTACCTGATAAGCTGAGTTACTTTGTCTTTCGCACGAAAGAAAAGTAACTAAAAGAAAACGGGACGGTCTTAATGTCTCAGGAAGGATATATTCGCACGTTCATCGCCGTCGAGCTTCCGCCGGATATAAAGGAGGCGATGGCGGGGGTGCAGGCGGAGCTTAAGAAATCCGGCGCGGACGTGGGCTGGGCACGTCCGGAAGGCGTGCACCTGACGCTCAAGTTCCTGGGGGACGTGGAGAATGGGCAGGTCAAAAAACTCGGCGACGCGCTCGAAGGCGCGCTCAAGGGAGAAGTGGCGTTTACCCTCCGGGCGAAGGGCATCGGCGCGTTCCCGACGCCAAAAGCGCCGCGCGTTGTCTGGCTTGGCGTCGAGGGAGACGTAAAGCGGCTTTCCGCGCTTGCGGCTACGGTGGAGAATGTCTGCGCCGGATTGAAGTTTCCCCGCGAATCGCGGCCTTTCAAGGCGCACCTTACGCTCGGGCGGGTGCGTTCGCCCAAGGGCCGCGACGCGCTGGCGAAGGCGCTTGAAAATTTCATGGATGCCGACCTGGGGGAATTCCGGGCCGACGCCGTGTCCTTGATGAAGAGCGAGCTTAAGCCGTCCGGCGCGGTGTATACGGAAATGAGAAGGATTGTTTTGAAATAACCTTTAGAGGCGGAAGGAGCGATAAGATGGCGGAGAAAACGGAAAAAGACCAGAAGATGCGCGCGCTCGATCTGGCCGTTGCGCAGATAGAGAAGCAGTTCGGCAAGGGCTCCATAATGCGCCTTGGGAACGACCAGCCCTCGCCGGACGTGGCGGTGATACCCACCGGCTCGCTGGGGCTCGACATCGCCCTGGGCGTCGGCGGCTATCCGCGCGGCAGGGTCATCGAGATATACGGCCCGGAATCCTCCGGCAAGACGACTCTTTCGCTTAACGCTATCGCCCAGGCGCAGAAGATGGGCGGAATCGCGGCTTTTATAGACGCGGAACACGCCCTCGACGTAACCTACGCCCGCAAGATCGGCGTAAGGACGGACGACCTGCTCATCTCCCAGCCGGATACGGGCGAGCAGGCGCTTGAGGTCGCGGAGACGCTTGTAAGAAGCGGCGCGGTGGACATAGTCGTCGTGGACTCCGTCGCGGCTCTCGTCCCGAAGGCGGAGATAGAAGGCGAGATGGGGGATTCGCACATGGGGCTTCAGGCGCGGCTCATGTCCCAGGCCCTCAGGAAGCTCACCGCCACAATCTCCAAGTCCATGACGACCGTCATATTCATCAACCAGATACGCATGAAGATAGGCATCGTCTACGGGAACCCCGAGACGACTACCGGCGGCAACGCGCTTAAGTTCTACGCATCCGTGCGCCTCGACATCAGGAAGGCGGAGTCCATAAAGGACGGCCAGGACATAACCGGGAACCGGGTGCGCGTGAAGGTGGTGAAGAACAAGATGGCGCCGCCGTTCAAGCAGGCGGAGTTCGACATCCTTTTCAACGAGGGCATATCGAAGGTGGGCGAGGTCGTGGACGCCGGCGTGAATATCGGCGTGATAGAGAAGGCCGGGGCATGGTATTCGTATAACGGAGACCGCATCGGCCAGGGGCGCGAGAACGTGAAGTCATACCTTAAAGACCATCCGGAGATGATGACGGAGATAGAGGCCGCTGTAAAGGAAAAGGCCGGCCTCGCTCCCGCCGTGCCGGCATAGCGAGGCGAATATGGACATACCAGCCCAGGGCGGCCTTTCAATCAACGACATACTCAAGACGTCCACGGAACGGCGCGCGTCGGACGTGCACATAAAGGTGGGAAGCCCGCCGGTGCTTCGCATCGACGGCAAGCTGACGCCGATGCTGGAGCAGAAGCGCCTCACGCAGGAGGATGTCGTCAAGCTCGCGTTCTCCATGATGAACCAGGGCCAGAGAGAGAAGTTCAAGGCAAAGAACGAGTCCGACTTCGCATACGGCGTCCCGGGGCTTGGGCGGTTCAGGGTAAACGTCTTCATGCAGAGGGGCACCATCGGCATAGTCATGCGCGCCATCCCCACGAAGGTCGCCTCCATCGAGGAGCTCACCCTCCCGCCGGTAATCACAAAGCTCGCACAGGAGCCGCGCGGCATGATACTCGTTACCGGGACAACCGGCAGCGGAAAGTCCACCACGCTCGCCTCGATAATAGACTACATCAACATGACGCGCACCGAGCACATAATGACAATCGAGGACCCGATAGAATACCTCCACAGGGACAAGAAGGCCCTCGTGAACCAGCGCGAGGTCGGGATGGACACGGAGTCCTTTCCGCTTGCCCTTCGCTCGGCGCTGAGGCAGGACCCGGACATTATTCTCGTCGGCGAGATGCGCGACTACGACACCATAAGCACCGCGCTGACCGCCTCCGAGACGGGCCATCTCGTCCTCTCCACGCTCCATACGGTGGACGCCGTCGAGACCATCAACCGCATAATCTCCGTCTTCCCGCCCTACCAGCAGAAACAGGTGCGCCTCCAACTCGCGGCGGTCTTAAGGGGCGTCATATCCCAGAGGCTTGTGCCGCGCGCGGACGGCAACGGGCGCGTCCCTGCCTGCGAGATACTCGTCGTTACGGGCACGGTGCGGGAATGCATAATCGACCCGGACAAGACGAGGCACATACACGACGTTATCGCTGCGGGCGGCTCCCAGTACGGAATGCAGACGTTCGACCAGTCCCTCTACGGCCTCTACAAGGCCGGGCTTGTGACATATGAAGAGGCCCTCCGGAGAAGCTCCAACCCCGACGACTTCGCCCTTCGGATTCGCGGCATAACCTCCACCTCCGACGATACCTGGGAGGGCGCCTCCGAATCGCAAGACACCCCAGGGAAACCCGGAGACTCAGGCTTCAAGATCGACAG
>JAJYJM010000043.1 GCA_021789495.1 Nitrospirota bacterium | reverse complement strand
CTGAACCGATGTTCCCCGGTAGCTCAGTCGGTAGAGCAGGTGGCTGTTAACCACCCTGTCGCTGGTTCGAGTCCGGCCCGGGGAGCCAAGAAAAACAAGGGCTTACGGAAATCAACCGTAAGCCCTTTTCAGTTTGGGGCGCCATTTAGGCCGCCAGTTGACAAGACCCTGGTGCCTGCGCTCCCGAAGGACTCGAAATACTTTCCAATCTCAGCCCCCGGCTATGTCTTTCCGGGTAAAACGCGCCCGCGCCCTTACCTGCACGATTTGCCTTAAATTTAAGCAAAAGTTCTTCTCTGAGCTAATTTTCGGCACCTCCATGTTTCCCGCCCGACATTGAAACGCTTAAAAATTCAGCATCTTGGCGGCAGCGAAATCGAATCTTGCCGGGCACGTTTTTTGTAATACATTCATGTATGGCGAATACACCCCCCCTTTTTTTGACATGAAGACGAACCTGGACAATAAAATAATCGAGCTTACCACGCTCTACGAAATCGCGAGGCTCGCCTCTTCGTCGCTCGACCTGGACTCGACGCTTCATTCGATCCTCCACGCCCTGTCCGTGTTCCTTGAGATGAAGCGCGGGACCCTCACGCTTCTCGACCCCGTTACGGGAGTGCTTCAGGTAAGGGCATCGCACGGCCTGAGCCCGAGCGAGATGAGACGCGGCATATACCGCGTAGGTGAAGGGGTTACGGGGAAGGTATTCGAGACGGGCAGGGCTTTTATCGTCCCGGACGTGAAGAAGGAGCCGCTGTTTTTAAACCGCACCGCATCGCGCGGGGACATCAAAAAGGAAAACATATCTTTCATAGGTGTGCCTGTAAAGGTGAGGAACAAGCCGATAGGCGTTTTGTCCGTGGACAGGCTCTTTTCGCTGAATATCGACTACGAGGAAGACGTAAGGCTTCTGAATATCGTGGCGTCCATAATAGGCCAGGCGGTCGTCCTGCACAGGATGATAGAGGCGGAAAAGGAAAAGCTCGTGCTGGAGAATACCCGGCTCAAGGACGAGCTGACGAAACGCTACAGCCTCCCCAACATCATAGGGAACACGGACACCATGCAGGAGATATTCCGTTCCGTCGAGGTGGTGAGCAGAAGCGAGTCAACCGTCCTCATAAGGGGAGAGAGCGGCACCGGCAAGGAACTGATAGCCAAGGCGATACACTACCAGAGCCCCAGGAAGAACGGCCCGTTTATAAAGTTCAACTGCGCCGCGATACCGGAAGGACTCCTCGAATCTGAGCTGTTCGGGCACGAAAAGGGAGCCTTCACAGGCGCCATATCGGCAAAAAAAGGGCGTTTCGAGCTTGCGCAGGGGGGGACGATTTTCCTTGACGAGGTGGGAGATCTGCCGCTCGCCCTTCAGCCGAAGATGCTCCGCGTCCTCCAGGAGTACGAGTTCGAGAGGATAGGCGGCGAAAAGACTATAAAGGCGGACGTAAGGATAATCGCCGCGACAAGCAACAACCTGGAAAAATCCCTGGAGAACAGCCAGTTCCGGGAAGACCTCTATTACAGGCTGAACGTCGTCCCCATATTCATTCCGCCGCTTCGGGACAGGCGCGAGGACATACCGGAACTGGTGGATTATTTCGCCGCCAAGTACGGCGCGCGGGCCGACCGCGTAGTAAGGTTCACGGAGGACGCCATACTTGCGCTTACACGTTATCCCTGGCCCGGCAACGTAAGGGAACTCGAAAACGTAATCGAACGCACCGTCGTCATGACAGACGGCGCCGTCATAGACGCCTTAAGCCTTAAGCTTTTTCCCGTACAGCTAAAATCCCCGAAGGCCCAGGCCGGCCCTGAGGCCCTGCCGCAGACGATACAGGACGTCGAGCTCAAAGCCCTCAAGGAGGCGCTTGCCCGCACCGGCTGGCGACAGGCCGCGGCGGCGAGGCTCCTTGGAATCACGCCCCGGCAGATAGGCTACAAGATGCGCAAGTACGGCATCTCCCCCTCCGACAGCCAGTCCGTTTAGTAGTTCCGAACCTGTCATACCATTTTGTATCAACATTACAAGATTGTTCTACAACTACACAACACGTCAAGTAAGCATCCTTCGCTAAAGCCTTGTGTATCGGGAATCCGCGCGGTACGCGCCGCCTGGCACGCATGTTGCTCTGTTATTATGTGCATAATCAAAAAACCGGAGGTAAAGACAATGAGGCAGATAGCGATCTACGGCAAAGGCGGAATAGGCAAATCGACAACGACGCAGAACCTCGTCGCCGGCCTTGCCGAGGCGGGCAAGAAGGTTCTTATCGTCGGGTGCGACCCCAAGGCGGACTCGACAAGGCTCATGCTCCATGCGAAGGCGCAGACGACCGTTATGGACCTGGCAAGGGACAGGGGCGGCGTTGAGGAGCTTGAGCTGGGCGAGGTGCTGATGACCGGTTTCAAGGGGGTTCGCTGTACGGAGTCCGGCGGGCCGGAGCCGGGCGTCGGCTGCGCGGGCAGGGGCGTCATCACGGCGATTAACTTCCTTGAGGAAAACGGCGCGTATACCCCGGACCTGGATTTCGTCTTCTACGACGTCCTGGGCGACGTAGTCTGCGGCGGGTTTGCCATGCCGATGCGCGAGAAGAAGGCGCAGGAGATATACATCGTGACGTCCGGAGAGATGATGGCGATGTACGCGGCTAACAACATCTGCAAAGGTATCGTCAAGTACGCCGTATCGGGCGGCATAAGGCTCGGCGGGCTTATATGCAATTCAAGGAAAGTGGACAAGGAATACGAGCTTATAGCGGCGCTGGCGGCAAAGCTCGGGACGCAGCTCATACATTTCGTGCCGAGGGACAACATCGTCCAGCGCGCGGAACTGAAGAGGATGACGGTAATCGAGCACGAACCGCAGTGCGCCCAGGCCGACGAATACAGGACGCTGGCCAGAAAGATATCCGAGAACAAGAACCTCGTGATACCCACGCCCATGACGATGGACGAACTGGAAGAGCTGCTTATAACTTACGGTTTCATGGACGCCGAGACGGAAACGGCGAATGCATAGGAGACGGCAGATGAAATCATCCGTAAAGGACGCGCGGGAGATACTTGACGAAATACTGAAGGCATATCCCGACAAGACACGCAAGAAACGTGAAGGACATCTGGCCGTCAAGGACGCCGACAGCCCGGAAGACGCCGAAGGCGGTCAACCGGCGTCGGAATGCAGCACGTGCGCTGTAAAGTCCAACGTGAAGTCTGTCCCCGGCGTGATGACGGCAAGGGGCTGCGCATACGCCGGCAGCAAGGGCGTCGTATGGGGGCCGGTGCGGGACATGGTGCATCTCTCCCACGGCCCGGTCGGCTGCGGGTATTACTCCTGGAGCACAAGGAGAAACTTGGCCCAGGGAAAACCGGGGGTGAACAACTTCGTTCCGTTCCAGTTCACGTCGGACTTCCAGGAGAAGGACATCGTCTACGGCGGGGCGCAGAAGCTGGAAGATATATGCCGGGAGATAAGGACGCTCTTCCCTGAGGCGAAGGGAATCTCGATTCAGTCCGAGTGCCCGATAGGCCTGATAGGCGACGACATAGAAGCGACCTCAAAGAAGATGAAGGCGGAGCTTGGCATTGATGTCGTGCCGGTGCGCTGCGAGGGCTTCAGGGGAGTTTCCCAGTCCCTGGGCCACCACATAGCTAACGACAGCATCCGCGACCACGTGCTTGGCAAAGGGAAGCTTCCCGACCCGGGCCCGTACGACGTCGCGATAATCGGCGACTACAACATCGGCGGAGACGCCTGGGCGAGCAGGAAGATACTCGAAGAGCTGGGCCTGCGCGTTGTGGCGATGTGGTCTGGCGACGGACAGCTCGAAACCATGAAGCTTACCCACGCCGTCAAGCTTAACCTCATCCACTGCTACCGCTCCATGAACTACATCGCGCGCCACATGGAAGAGGAATACAGCATACCGTGGCTGGAATACAACTTCTTCGGGCCGACGAAGATAGAGGCCTCGCTTCGGAGCATAGCGTCCCGTTTCGACGGCAGGATTCAGGAAAACGCCGAAAAAATAATCGAGAAATACAGGCCGTCCATGGATGCGGTCTTAAACAAATACCGCCCGCGGCTCGAAGGCAGGCGTGTAATGCTGTATGTCGGGGGCTTAAGGCCGCGGCATGTAATAGGCGCTTACGAGGACCTGGGAATGAAGGTTGTCGGGACGGGATACGAGTTCGCGCACGCGGACGACTACAAGCGGACATTCCCGCAGGTTGGCGGCGGCACCGTGATATATGACGACGTGACCCAGTTCGAGATGGACGAACTGGTAAAGCGCATCAGGCCCGACCTGGTCGGCTCCGGGATAAAAGAGAAATACGTCTTCCAGAAAATGGGCGTGCCGTTTCGGCAGATGCACTCGTGGGACTACTCAGGCCCTTATCACGGCTACGACGGCTTCCCGATATTCGCCCGCGACATGGACATGGCGATAAACTCGCCGACATGGAACCTGGTAAAAGCGCCTTTCTAAAAACCGTTACTTTTCTTTCGGGTGAAATCCGGGCAGAGGTCATTGGAACGAGCGGACATTCAGGATGAGTGAGTTGGAAATTCTTGGCGAAGCAAGCGGCAATGCGGCAAACTGTCTGAGGCGTTAGCCGAGTTTTTGCCGCCGCATAGCGAGCGAGCCGTAGAATTTCCCGAGTGAATCCTCATGAAGCGAGTCCAATGACCAGTGGCCAAAAGTTTTGTGGAGGTTTAATGAAAACGGAAGAATGGATTAACACTGTCGAATACAAGGAACTGAACTTCGCGCGCAAATCTCTGGTGATAAATCCCGCGAAGGCCTGCCAGCCGCTGGGCGCCTTCTTCTGCGCGTCGGGGTTTGAGGGAACGCTGCCCTATGAGCACGGCTCGCAGGGCTGCGCGGCATATTTCAGGAACAACCTCTCCAGGCACTATCGCGAGCCGTTTCCCGCAGTGTCGGATTCCATGACGGAAGACGCGGCGGTGTTCGGCGGCAGGGCCAATATGATAGAGGGCCTGAAGAATGCGCACGACATATACAAGCCGAAGATGATCGCCATGTGCACATCCTGCATGTCCGAGGTCATCGGCGACGACTTAAAGGCGTTCATATCGAATTCCAGGGACGCGGGATCCATCCCGAAGGATTTTCCGGTCGCCTATGCGCATACTCCGAGTTTCATAGGTTCGCACCTTGCCGGCTACGACAATATGCTGAACGGTATAATCGAGTGTCTCTCCGAGGGCAGGTTTAAAGATGGCGGGAGAAACGGGAAGATAAACATCATCCCCGGCTTCGACCCGCACGTCGAGAACATCCGGGAACTGAGACGCTACATGTCCATGATGGGCGTGGACTGCACAGTGCTCGCGGACAACTCGGAGAGCTTTGATTCGCCCTTGACCGGCGAGTATCAGATGTACAAGGGAAGGACGACGCTCGACGAGGCCGGAGACTGCGTGAACGCGCAGGCGACAATATCGATGCAGGCGTACGCATCTGCAAAAACGCTCAAGACGCTGAAAACCGCATACGGCCAGACGACGGAAAGCTTTCGCTATCCCCTGGGTATTTCGGCGTTCGACAGGTTCCTGGTGAAGGTGTCGGAGATAACCGGGAAACCGGTGCCGAAGGGTATTAAATGGGAGCGCGGCATTGCCGTAGACGCCGCCACGGACGCGCACCAGTATTTTCACGGTAAGCGTTTCGCCGTCTTCGGCGACCCGGACGTTATGCTGGGGCTTGCCGGATTCATAATGGAAATGGGAGGCGAACCCGCGCACATAGTCTGCACGAACGGCACGACGAAATGGGGCAAGGAGATGCAGGCGCTGCTTGCGTCATCGCCGTTCGGCGCAGGCGCCAGAGTTTATCCGGGCAAGGACCTCTGGCACATGCGCTCGCTTCTTATGACGGAGCCTGTCGATATGCTTATCGGCGACTCTCACGGCAAATACGCTGCAAGGGACGCAGGCATCCCGCAGGTGCGCATCGGATTTCCGATAGTAGACCGGGTGAACCTGCACAGGTACGCGACGCTCGGCTACAGGGGAGCGATAAACCTCATCACCTGGATAGCGAACGCGTTTATTGAAGAGACGGACAGGAAGAGCGACGACGCGCATTTCGAACTGCTGAGATAAAATCTTATGTCCACCAAGGCCGATAAATATTTCGAGCACTCCTGTCGTCCTGACCCGGCGGCCGGGGTATGCAGGGCGAGGGGCGGCGAGTCCTGCGCGTTCGACGGGGCGATGATAGTGCTCCAGTGCATAGCGGACGCGGCGCACCTCGTGCACGGGCCGATTGCCTGCCTGGGGAATTCCTGGGAGTCGCGGGGCACAATATCCGACAAGGGCGTCCTGCACAAGAGGGCGTATACCACGGATTTGACCGAGATGGACATAATCTACGGCGCCGAGGAAAAGCTCTTCCGCGCAATAGCCGAGACCCGCAAAGACTCCGGCGCTTCAGCGGTATTCGTTTATTCGACGTGCGTGACGGGACTTACAGGCGAGGACATCGAGGCCGTATGCAGGCGCGCTTCAAGCGCGCTCGGCATCCGCGTGATACCGGTATCAGCGCCGGGGTTCGCCGGCCCGAAGAACCTGGGGAACAGGATAGCGGGAGAGGTTCTCCTGGAACACGTTATCGGGACGAAGGAGCCGCCCAACGCCACCCGCACCGACATCAACCTCATCGGCGAATATAATATCGCGGGAGACCTCCGCCTCGTAGAGCCGGCGCTTAAGAAGGCCGGTTTCAACGTGCTCTCCCGCATAACCGGGAACGCGTCCTTCGACGAGATAACCTGGGCGCACAGGGCAAAACTGAACGTCGTGGTATGCGGACGCGCGCTCATAAACGTGGCGAGGGAAATGGAGCGCAGGTACGGGATACCGTATATCGAGGTATCTTTTTTCGGAAAGACCGAATTCTCTAAGGCGCTCCGGGCAATGGCCGGGTTCTTCGAGAAGCGCGGCGCGGACGTTATGGACCGGACGGAAGTCATAATCGAGATACAGGAGGGCAGGCTTGAGAGGAGATTGAAGGAGTTTGAATCCCTGCGCGGAAAGAAGGCGGTGCTTTATTCCGGAGGGGTGAAGAGCTGGTCTTTAATCTCCATGCTTATGGACCTTGGCCTGAAAATCACCGCCGTCGGGACGAAGAAGAGTACAGCCGAAGACGAAGAGAAGATGCGAAAAATTATGGGCCCGGATGCGCCGCTTTACGAAGACATGACGCCCGGCAGCATACTGAAGCTCATCAGGCAGACCCGCGCGGACGTACTGATTACGGGCGGGCGGAACAAGTATCTGGCCATAAAGGAAGGGATCCCGTTCGTGGACGTGAACCAGGAGCGGCGCTCCGCGTACGCGGGATACGAAGGACTTCTAAACCTCGCCCGCGACATAAAGTCCTCGATGGATTTCTATGCGGGGCATAAAAGTAATGAAAGACTTGTCCCCTCAATCGAGAAGGCGTCCGGCGCCGCAAGCATAAACCCCCTGAAGCACTCGCCGGCGATAGGTGCGGCAACGGCATTGCAGGGGGTTGAAGGCTCGCTCGCCGTCATGCACGGCGCCCAGGGCTGCAACTTCCTTGGCAAGGCGCTCCTTACCAAGCATTTCAGAGAGCCCGTAGCGATGATAAGCACGAAGCTTTTCTCGGAAGACGTCGTCATGGGAAGCGAGGAAATACTTTCACGAGTGGTGGAGGATACGGCAAGGAAACACAACCCCGGTTTAATCGGCATAATCACCGGCGCCCTTGCGGAGGTCAAGGGCGATAACGCGTGGATGACAATCAACAAGATGAAATCGCCCGGAACCGAAGTCCTGCACATTTCGGCGCCGGATTACAGGGGTTCCCTGCAAGAGGGTTACGCCGCGGCGGTCGAGGCGATGGCCGCTCTTGCGGAGCCTGGCGAAAAGGTCAGTGGGCGCGTAAACGTCCTCGCGGGGAGTTTTCTCACGCCTGCGGATTTCAATGAACTGCGGGAGATTATGGAGGGCTTCGGACTTGAGCCGATAATGCTCCCCGACCTCTCCGCACTCGACGGAAGCCGCGAGGGCTTCTCAGGGATTGCCTGCGGCGGCACGCCCGTTTCAAGGATACGGGAGATGGGGGCCGCATCAGTCACCGTAGTAATCGGAGAAAGCTTGATTGGGGCGGCAAGGGCGCTCAGGAAGAAGTGCCGGACACCTTTTATCGCGTTCGACTCGATTACAGGGCTTGCCGCAAGCGACCGCTTTTTCAGGATGCTCTCCGAGATAGCCGGGAGGCCGGCACTTGAGAGATTCCGCAGGAAGAGGAAGATACTGATAGACGGTATGAGAGACGCGGCGGCTGTATTCGGAGGCAAAAAAATAGTCATCGCCCAGGAATCTGACGCCGCTGTCGGGCTTTCGGGATTGATAAGAGAGATGGGCGGCGTTGTCCCCTGCGCCGTAGCGCCGGCCCAGGCGCCGTCGTGCGCGAAGATAAAGGCTGAAAAGGTTGTAATCGGAGATTTCGGCTCAATCGAAGGAGGGTTCGATATGCTTATCGCAAACTCACACGGGGCGATGAGTGCGAAGTCGCTTGACGCGGCGCACCTCGAATGGGGGTTCCCTGTATTCGAGCGGCTGGGATATACCGCGTCGCTGTCCGTGGGATATGCCGGGACGCTCGACATGATAAACAGGATAGGAAACGCGCTTCTGGAGGAAACGGCATGAAGGTCGCATTCGCAAGCACCGACGGGATTTTTGTGGACGAACATTTCGGACGCGCCGCTAAGTTCTTGATTTACGAGTTCGACGCCAAAGGTTTCAGGCAGGCCGGAGAGCGATTATTTTCCGGCGGGGCGCGGGACGCAGCCGTGGAGGGCACGAAAGGCCTGGGCGCGGAACACGACGAGGCGGTAGAGGCCAAGGTGGAAAAAATCTCGGACTGCAAGGTCGTGTACATGACAAGTATCGGCGGGCCGTCCGCCGCAAGGCTCGGAAGAAGGGGAATAATGCCAGTGAAGGTTAAAGAGGGAACGGCGATAGCGGACCTGGCGGAGACTCTGATGCGCACCATAAAGAACTCGCCGCCGCCTTGGATGAAGAAGTTGCTTTTCTTTCAGGGGAAAGAAAAATAACCAAAAGAAAGCCGGACAATCAGGAGGTAATTCTATGAAAATGATAAGGGCGATAATAAGGCCGGAGAAGGAAGACGACGTGGTCCTGGCGCTCGAGGGCGCGGGCTTTCCGGCAATGACGAAGGCGCACGTATTCGGGCGCGGAAAACAGAAGGGCCTCCAGGTGGGGCCGGTGCATTACGACCTGCTCCCGAAAGTCCTTCTGCTGCTGGTGGTGAATGACGAGGACGTCCACAGGGTCATGTCCATGATTACCGACAACTCCAAGACCGGCTTTATAGGGGACGGCAAGATATTCGTATCGGAGGTGGAAGAGGCATATACCATCCGGACCGGGGAGGGCTTATGAAAGAGGTGATGGCGATAATACGCCAGGCCAAGGTCAAGGAGACCCTTGCGGCCCTTGTAGACATAGGCGTAACCTCCGTTACGGTTCACAGCCTGAACGGGCGCGGCAGGCAGGGCGGGAATATCATGGAGTCGGTCGACCCGGATATGAAGACGGACGTGGAGTGTGTCTCGAAGATATACAAGTTCCCTACGCCGTCATCCATGGCCGGCGATTCCAAGCTTACCAAGCCTGTGTTGTGGGTGCCGAAAAGCCTGCTTAATCTGGTAGTCTCGGAGGTGCCGGTGGAAAAGGTTCTGGAGACACTGTCCGCTGTGAACCGCACGGGCAGATGCGGGGACGGCAAGGTATTCGTCCTGCCGATGACGGACGCGGTGCGCATCAGGACCGGCGAAACGGGCGACGAGGCCATCATATAGGGGGGATTATGCTTACCGGCAGGACGCGCGGCGGGAAAGAATGGGCGCCGGAGTTTATAGTATCGATAGATATTGATAAGTGCATAGGCTGCGGCAGATGCTACAAGACATGCGGCAGGAACGTCCTGTCGCTTGTCGAGAAGCCGTTCGACGGCGACGACGAATTCGGCGACGACATGGGCAACAAGGTCATGTCCATAATAAACCGCGAGGACTGCATAGGCTGCGGCGCGTGCGGACGCGCATGCGCGAAGAAGTGCCATTCATATGCTCCGGCTGAAGGCTGAGACATGACGGCGACATTGACTGAAAACGAAATAGAGGCCAAGCGGCTCGACGAGTATAATGACCTGCTGGAGCTTCTGCTCGACAACAGAAGCGCGGGCGCGGAGGCGAAACAGGTGGCGAGATGGATTGCCAGGGCGTGCCTCGGAGGGAATCATCTCTGGCAGGATCTACGTCTCGCCAATAGAGAGGAACTGTCCTTGCTGATTGCAGAACATTTCAGGCCGCTCTTCGAGAAGAACATTCACGACATGAAATGGAAGAAGTTCTTCTATAAACAGATATGTGAAAGAGAAGGTTTTCACCTCTGCAAGGCGCCGTCCTGCGGCGTCTGCGTCGATTACAAATTGTGCTTCGGAGCTGAAGAATGACTGCCGTTACAATATGCGATACGACACTGAGGGACGGAGAGCAGGCGTCGGGCGTCGTTTTTTCCGTCGGCGAGAAGCTGGAGATAGCCCGGATGCTCGACGAGGCGGGGGTGCCGGAGATAGAGGCCGGGACGCCGGTAATGGGCGGAGAGGAGGCGGAGGCGGTCCGGATTATCGCCGGGATGGGTCTCGATGCGCGCGTAACGGCATGGAACAGGGCAGTGATTTCCGACATCGAGGCGTCGTTAAGGGCGGGGGTCGAGGCCGTTTCCGTATCTCTGCCGGTCTCCGACATTATGATAAAGCGCAAGCTGGGCAGGGAACGCGCCTGGCTCCTAGGCAGGCTTGGGGAGGCCGTTTCCTTCGCGAAGGACAAGGGGCTTTACGTATGCGCCGGGGCGGAAGACGCCTCAAGGGCGGACATGGATTTCGTAATGGAATACGCCTCCCTGGCGCGTGAGTGCGGGGCGGACAGGCTGAGGTTCGCGGATACCGTCGGCGTCCTTGACCCCTTTACGACATACGCAAGGATAAGGCAATTGACCGATGCGGGGTTTACGGTAGAATTTCACGCGCACAACGATTTCGGCCTTGCGACGGCGAACGCGCTTGCTGCGGCGGGCGCCGGGGCGGAATTTTTAAGCGCTACCGTCCTTGGGCTGGGCGAGCGCGCGGGCAACGCCGCCCTGGAAGAGATAACGATGGGCCTTGGACATATGTTAAAAATCGACACAGGCGTAAGGACAGAAAAATTTCGCGCCCTTTGCGAAAGGGTCGCATCGGCTTCCGGGCGGAGTATCCCGTGCGGGAAACCCGTCGTGGGAGATAAAATCTTCTCGCACGAATCCGGCATCCATGCGGACGGCGTCCTGAAATACCCGGCAATATACGAGCCGTACGAGCCGGGCGAGGTCGGCGCAGTCCGCGAGATCGCCCTCGGTAAACATTCCGGAAGGAACGCCGTCATGTACAGGCTTTCAAAGAGGGGAGTCGAGATAAACGTGGTTGAGGCCGACATGCTTCTGATGAAGGTGCGCGAGATGGGGACGCGCCTCAAGAGGGCGATTAACGACGACGAACTGCTCTCGCTATGCGGGACGCAGATATAAAAGAGGGGAAAATGAAAGCGATACTGAAATACCACCCGTGCTTTTCCCGCGAGGCGCATCACAGCTACGGCAGGGTCCACATGCCGGTCGCTCCCGCCTGCAATATACAGTGCAGGTATTGCGTGCGGAAGTTCGATTGCGCAAACGAATCGAGGCCCGGCGTTACGAGCCGGGTCCTGAGGCCGGGGGAGGCCATGGAGAGACTGCGGGCGGTGGTGTGCAGGAACGAGCGCATATCCGTCATCGGCATAGCCGGGCCCGGCGATCCTCTGGCGAACGAAACGACGTTCCAGTTCCTCGATATCGCGCGCGCCGAGTTCCCACATCTCATCCTCTGCCTATCGACGAACGGGCTTCTCCTGCCGGAGAAGGCGGATGAACTCAGGCGCCTTGGGGTGAGCACGCTGACGGTAACCATAAACGCGGTATCCGTCGATACGGCGGCGAAGATTTACAAGTGGGCGCTATACCGCGGGGAGTTGTATGAAGGGGCCGACGCGGGCCGCCTTATCCTGCGGAACCAGTGGGACGGCCTGAAGGCGGCGACGGAGGCCGGGTTTGCCGTGAAGGTGAACACGATACTTATGCCGGGCATTAACGAAGGAGAAATCCCGGCCATTGCCGAGAAGGCCGGGGGCATGGGTGCGGACGTCATAAACGTCATGGCCCTCATACCCCAGGGGGATTTCACGGCCTTAAGGAGACCTTCGATGCACGAAATCGCCGGGATGAGGCACGCCTGCCTGCCTCACATAAACATAATGAGCCACTGCCGCCAGTGCAGGGCGGACGCCTGCGGGATACTTGGGCGCGACGACGACATGGAATCGGAGACCGTTATGGCGCAGATAGGGGAGCAATATGAAGAGATGATGATTTTATAATCGGCGAGGTCCTAAAACGGTATCCAGCCCGCTCAGTCCACAAATAATCGATCTACCGTTGATTTTACAGCCGCCGGGTAGTAGTATTAGAAAATATAACCACCGAGGAGGGCGGCTGATGTCCGAACTGAGGCAGGATGCGACTACCTACGACTGGATAATCATCGCGAAGGAGAGGGCGAAACGCCCGGACGACTTCAAGCGCAAGACCGCGCCGGTCGAAGTTCCCGCATACGACCCCAAGTGCCCCTTCTGCGTCGGGAACGAAAGCTTAACCCCTGAAACCACCGCCGTTTTCAACGAAGGCGGCGCCTGGAAGATACGTTCCGTTCCGAACAAGTTCCCGGCGCTTACGCCCGAAGGGGACATGGTGAACTTCCTCATGCCGCGTCCTCCTCTTCCTCGTCTCTCAGCATCCAGGGTTCCACATGACCGTATGCGCCGCATTCCGGGCAGTACCAGTCATGCCCGTGGAACTCGACATCCGCCGAACATTTTGGACAATCCATCACGCCGCCTCCTTGTCTTTTAAAGGTAATTTTGACTGGCCTTGTTGCTCGCGGATTTCACGCAGTCTCTTATCCAACTCCGCCTTTGTGATGCGCCCATCCATGAACTCATGAAAGGCGCGCCTGATTTCCAATATCACGTTCATCCATCACCTCCTCTCCGATAAACTGCGGTTTATTTGTTTCCGTGCCTCCGTCGAAGCTTATAATGGAGTTATATTCCGGATTGTCGCAGAGATGGACTCGTTATCTACCCGGCAGAGCCGGGGGCATCCTGGCTCATCACATTGTTAATTGCAGTTGCCCCTTGTCTTCTTTTTCTTGATGTTCGACATAGGCGAGAATTTCCTTTTCATCCAAGCCTATGCACGATACACAGT
>JAJYJM010000010.1 GCA_021789495.1 Nitrospirota bacterium | reverse complement strand
CCGGGAACGAGAAGGTGGAGCGGATGCTCGGAGTGCAGAACCTCTACGATCCGTCCAATATCGAGCTTGTCCATCATGTGGGCCAGGCCCTGCGCGCCCACGCGATGTATAAGAGGGACGTGGACTATGTCGTCAAGGACGGCGAGGTAATAATCGTTGACGACTTCACCGGCAGGCTTATGCCGGGCAGGCGCTGGAGCGAGGGACTCCACCAGGCGGTAGAGGCGAAGGAAGGCGTCAAAATCGAGGCCGAGAACCAGACGCTTGCGACGATTACCTTCCAGAACTACTTCAGGATGTACGGCAAGCTCGCCGGCATGACGGGCACCGCCGACACCGAGGCCGGAGAATTCGCCAAGATATACGACCTCGAAGTCATGGTAATCCCCGCGAACCAGTCTATGGTAAGGGTGGACAACCCGGACCAGATTTACAAGACCACTAAAGAGAAATACAACGCGGTCATAGAAGACATTATCGACTGCGACAAGCGAAGCCAGCCCGTCCTCGTCGGCACAATCTCGGTCGAAAAATCCGAGCACATCTCATCCCTGCTGAAGAAAAAAGGAGTTAAACATAACGTCCTGAACGCGAAATACCACGAAAAGGAATCCGAGATAGTATCCCAGGCGGGGCGCTCAGGCACGGTTACAATCGCCACGAACATGGCGGGCCGCGGCACGGACATCCTCCTTGGCGGAAACCCGAAGATGCTCGCGAAGCAGGAACTCATAGGCAAGGGTATTAATCCCGACGAGGCTGAGCCCTCCGTAGTGCAGGCGGAGGTGGACAGGTGGAAGCTGATAACGGACGAGGACCACAGGAAGGTCGTCGAGGCCGGAGGGTTGCACATTATCGGCACGGAAAGGCACGAGTCAAGGCGAATCGACAACCAGCTCCGTGGTCGTTCCGGGCGCCAGGGAGACCCGGGCTCTTCGCGTTTCTACCTCTCGCTTGAAGACGACCTGCTCCGCATATTCAACTCCGAGCGCATCGCCAAGATAATGAACACTCTCGGAATGGAAGAAGGCGTGCCCATCGAGGCCAGGATGGTTAGTAGGGCCATCGAGAACGCGCAGAAGAAGGTCGAGGGCCATAACTTCGACATAAGAAAACAGCTCCTCGAATACGACGACGTGATGAACACGCAGAGGAAAGTCATCTACGAGCAGCGCAAGCAGGTCCTGGCAAGCGACGACTTGAAGCAGGACGTGCTGGAGATGATAGAGGACGTATCAAGCCGGCTTGTCGATACATTCTGCGAACAGGGGAAATATGCCGAGGAGTGGGACCTGAAGGGCCTCGCGGGCGCGGTAAAGAAAAGCTTCTCCGTTACGCTCGACCCCGAAAAGCTCCGCTCCGTCAACGGCATCGAAGAACTGAAGGAATCCCTTGCCGCGACTCTCAAGGAGGCATACGAGAAGAAGGAGCAGGACTCAGGGACGGAGTTCCTGAGATGGCTTGAGAAGCGCGTGATTCTCGACATGATAGACTCGCTTTGGAAAGAGCACCTCCTGAACATGGATCACCTGAAAGAGGGTATAGGCCTTCGGGGCTACGGGCAGCAGGACCCGCTCGTGGCATACAAAAAAGAGGGTTTTGAAATGTTCATGGAGATGGTGGACCGCATAAAGATGGACACGCTGGAGAGGCTCTCGACCGTGCAGGTTGTGCGGCAGGAGGCGATGGAGCGCGAGACGCGGAGAAGGCCGCAGAAGCTCGTGATGAACCGGGGCGAACAGGGCGACGAGCCGAAGAAGCCGGTGAGGGCGGAAAACAAGGTCGGGCGGAACGACCCCTGCCCCTGCGGCTCCGGGAAAAAATACAAGAAGTGCCACGGAAGGTAAAATGCGCTATAAGATTGCCGGGATACAGATGTCCTGCTCGGACGATACCGGGAAGAACCTGAAGAAGGCCTCCGAGATGGCCCGCTACGCCCTTGAGAACGGGGCGAACCTTATCGCGTTCCAGCAGCTCTTTCACCTGCCGTGGTTCCCGGCGAACCCGGACGAGGGCGCGTTTGCGCTCGCCGAGGGCGAGGACGGCGAGACAATATCTAAGATGAGAGAGCTTGCGAAGGAGAGCGGAGCCGTCTTCGTCTGCCCTGTATTAGAGAAATCCTACGGCGGGAAATATTACAACACCGCCTTCGTAATCGACGCCGACGGGAGCATCGCCGGGAAATACAGGAAGGTGCACGTCCCGGACATACCTCTGTGGCGCGAGAAGTTTTATTTCCAGCCGGGAGACACCGGCTTTCCGGTCTTCGATACGGCATGCGGTAAAATCGGCGTCCAGCTCTGCTGGGACGTCTTCTTCCCGGAGGGCTTCCGGGCGCTGGCGCTGAAGGGCGCGCAGGTTGTCATCGCCCCGACTGCCGCGGCGTTCGCCTCCGCGTCGAAGTGGGAGAAGATGATAACGTCGGCGGCGATTGCGAACGGGATATACGTCTTTCGCGTGAACCGCGTGGGCGGCTCGGAGCGCCAGAGATTTTACGGCAAGAGCTTCCTGGCGAACCCTTTCGGCGAGATTGCCATCGAGCCTACCGGTAAAAGCGACGCGGTTGTCATGGCTGAGATAGACACGGATACCGTGTCCGAGGCGCGCGAGCTCTGGAACTTCCTGGGTGACAGGCGCCCTGAGACATACGGAGACCTTTTGGAGCTGAACCCAAGTGGCCTGGTTTAAAAAAGTAAAAGCCCCGAAGGCCCAGCAGCCGGAAAAGAAGGTCAAGATACCGGAGGGCCTGTGGGTAAAGTGCGACAACTGCAAGGAAATTGTCTACAAAAAAGAGATAGACAAGAACCTCAAGGTCTGCCCGAAGTGCGACTATCACTTTAGGATAACGGCCAGGGAGCGCCTTGACCTTATCGCCGACGAAGGAAGCCTTGTGGAATTATTCCCGGACATCGCGCCCAGGGACTTCCTGGAGTTCAAAGACACCGTGCGCTACAGGGACAAGCTGAAGAGTTCTCAGGAGGCGACCGGCCTGAAGGACGCCATAATCGCGGGCGAGGCGAGAATAGGCGGCTATCCCGTCACCGTTGCGGTGCTCGACTTCGGGTTCATGGGCGGAAGCATGGGTTCCGTCGTCGGGGAGAAGATAGCGCTGGCGGCTGAGAATTCCCTTGAGAAGGACATGCCGTTCATTACTTTCTCGTCTTCCGGCGGGGCCAGGATGCAGGAGGGGCTTGTATCCCTTATGCAGATGGCTAAGACCTCCTCCGCCGTCGCGAGGCTGGGGGCAAAGGGGATCCCGTTCATCTCCGTCCTTACGGACCCTACCTTCGGCGGCGTGTCGGCGAGCTTTTCGAGCCTTGGGGACATCATAATCGCAGAACCCAGGTCGCTTATAGGTTTCGCGGGGCCGAGGGTAATCGAGCAGACTATAAAGAAACAGCTCCCTGAGGGCTTCCAGCGCGCGGAGTTCCAGCTTGAACACGGGCAGGTGGACATGATTATCGACAGGAAACACATGAAGGAGACGCTGGTGAATACCCTGGCCTTCTTCCGTGGAAACGCGAAGTGACGGACTTCGACCGGACGGTGGATTTCCTTTTCGGCCTCCAGAAGTTCGGGACGAAGCTGGGCCTGGAGAACACATTCCGGCTCCTCGAAATACTGGGCCGTCCGGAGAAGGGCAGGAAATTCCTGCACATAACCGGAACGAACGGCAAGGGTTCGGTGTCCGCGCTTTCGGCGTCCGCCCTGAGGGCGGCTGGATACAGGACGGGCCTTTATACATCACCCCATCTCGTCAGCTTCACCGAGAGGATGACTGTTGATGGGGACGAAATATCAAAAGAGGAAGTGGCGGCGCTTGCGGACAGGCTGAAAAGACTTCTGGATGTCCATGCGCCCGATATGAAGCCGACTTTCTTCGAGTTTACCACCGCCGTGGCATTCGATTATTTCAGGGAGAAGGATGCCGGGGCGGTTGTGCTGGAAGTCGGGATGGGCGGCAGGCTCGATTCGACAAACGTAATAACGCCTGAGTGCTCCGTGATAACCAATGTGGAACTGGAGCACAGGGAATACCTTGGGGATACCATAGAAGCGATAGCGCACGAGAAGGCGGGGATTATAAAGCCGGGCGTACCGCTCGTGACGTCGGAGAGAAAGCCTGAGGCGCTGGACTGCATCAGGGGCGTCTGCCGCGAGAAGGAGGCCCCGCTCTACGTAATGGGCGAAGATTTTGGATACAGCGCGTCGGGCTATCGTTGGAAAGACGGCGATGTTATCCAGGAACTGGATTACCGGGGGCCGGGCGGCGAGATAAAAGGGGTTTTGGTTCCGCTCGCCGGAGAGCACCAGTTAATCAATGCCGCCACTGCTCTTTGCGCGTTGTCCGTGTCCGGCATGGCAGTCCCGGAGGATGCGATAAGAAAAGGTTTTGCGTCGGTCAGGTGGGAAGGAAGGCTGGAAACGGTCTCGCAAAAGCCGCTTGTCGTGCTGGACGGGGCGCATAACACGGATTCGGCGAGGGCGCTCGCGGCGGCGATAAAAAAGTACTACTCGGGCCGGTACGGGCGGCTTCTGCTTGTCCTTGGGGTCTTGGCGGACAAGGACTTCCGCGACATGGCGGCTTATCTTCTGCCACTGGCGGACAGAGTGATATTCACGCAGGCCGACTACAGCCGCGCCGTCCCCGCCGATGAGCTTTCACGGAATCTTGACGGCGGCAAAGGCCAGGCGACGGTCTGCGCCGACGTGCCGGGCGCGCTTGAGAAGGCGCTGTCATGGGCCGGGCCGGACGACATGGTGCTGGTTACCGGCTCACTGTATGTCGTGGGAGAGGCGAAGGCATGGCTGTCGAAGAGGGAGCAATTCCTTAAGGCATGAGACTTTTTTTATGCGCACTTACGGCAGCGATAATGATAGCGTTTGCGCCGTTTTTTTCCGCCTCGCATGCCCTTGCGGACGGCGACAATATCGGCGGGACGATAAAATCCATAGCCAATGCCAAAGAGCCGGTTACGATTCAGGCGGACAGCCTCCGGTACGACCGGAAGACTGACACCTATTTTGCCGAAGGACACGTGAAAATTACGCAGAAGGGATATACCCTGACATCGGAGAAAGCCGCATTAAACGAGAAAACCGGGGACGCCTTTGCCAGGGGCAAGGCGTATCTCGTCTCGCCGGATAATGTCGTCTTCGCGGATGCGATAAAAGTAAACTTCAACACGAAGCTCGGCGTAATAGAGAAGGGCAACATCCTCGTTAAAAAAGGCGATTATCATATCGGCGGTAATCCGTTGGAGAAGGTCGGGGAGCAGGAGTATGTAATAAAGGACGGGAAATTCACCACCTGCGACGCGAAAAGCCCGTTCTGGTATATGCGCGCCAGGTCGCTCGACGTCCGGATGGACAAGGACGTCTTTGCAAAGGGGGCGGTCTTTTATATCAAGAGCGTTCCCGTGCTCTACATGCCGTATGTCTGGCTTCCGATGCTGAAGCCCCGCACGAGCGGATTTATGATACCGTCGGGAGGATACAGCACTAAAGACGGGGCGAGAATTATAGAGAGCTATTACTGGGCGCCAGTCGGTAACTTCGACAGCACGCTCACGCTCGATTACAGGAGCCTTAGGGGCCTCGGCGCGGCGGACGAGATCCGCTACGCGCACAGCAGGGATGCCTCGCTTCTGCTCTACGGCTACTACATGAGAGACCGGATCATTCATTCAGACAGGTATAACATATCACTGAAATATCAGGACTTCTTTACTCCCAACATTTCCGGTATGGCGGACATAAACTTAAGCGACAAACAGTTCTTCAGGGACCTGACCGACACCGCCCGCGAGAGGACGCAGAGGACGCTGGATTCAAACGTCTGGCTCGACGACCTCCAGGACTGGGGCAGGGGGTATTTTTTCGGGCAGTATACTGAAGGGCTCGACCCTACACAGAACAACGATGCGATAGTCCAGCGCCTGCCTGAGGCCGGTTTGAACATCGTCAAGAAACAGCTTCTGAACCAGTCGCTTTACCTGGGCCTGGACTCAGCCGTAACCAGCTTTTACAAGGTAAAGGGCGTCTCCGGCAGGAGGTTCGACGTATTTCCACGTCTCTCGTACGACTTCAACCTCTCCGGCCTGAACCTTGAGCCCAAGGCCGGATACCGCGAGACGGTATACAGCCTTGACGACAATAGTGAAACCACAAAGTTCGATCCCAATACCGGCAACAGCGTTCTGGTGGATAAAAGCGACACGGAGCGCGGGCTGTTCGGGGCGGGAATAAAGGCGCAGACAGACCTGTACAAGCTCTACCTGTTCAACAGCGGCCCATTTGAGGGTGTGCGGCATACGCTTGTCCCGACGTTCGCGTATAATTACGTCGCCGGCCGTGGAGGTAAAAATTTTCCGGATTTCGACGGCGTGGACACTCTCGACAGCGAAGAGGTAATGCCCGCCGGTACGAGCAATGAGGTCAAGGCGCTGTCTCCCAGGCGCAGCATGATCGCCTATTCCCTCACGAACCGTTTCGTTCTGAAATACAGGGACGGGACTCCGGAACCGAGGGTGGATTTCCTTACCGTCAAATTAAGCCAGTTCTACGACTTTTACGCCGACACGTTCATAGGTACGAGGAGGCGCAGCTTCTCAAGCCTCTACGGCGAAGTAAACTATCGCTCCTCGCTGCGGTTTTCTCTGAACAACGACTTCCGGTACGACTTCTACCGGGGGAGCATACGCTCCGTGGATACCGACCTCCGCTACAATTCAAAGGACGGGTCCTGGCACGCGGGTATAGGTCAGAGATATTCGCTCGACGCAGAACAGACTTTCATGTCGCCATCGTATTTTGATTTCTTCACTCCCAGTACCGACTTTGCCACCGATTTTCTTCTGAACCAGGCGGATGAAGAGAGCACGGTCAACTTCCTGACGCTGGACGGCGGAATAAAACTGGGGACTCACTGGAACTTTTCGGCCAAGATATGGTACGACTGGCACACCCGCAATTTCCGCGAAACGGACGGTTCGGCGACGTACAGTTCACAGTGCTGGGGGCTGACGTTCGACTACTTCAACAGTCCGACCCGTAAGCAGTACATGGTAATGCTGAATCTCAAGGGCATCGGGAACGTGAAGTTCTAAGGTTTAAGGAGCGCTTATGAAGGGGCTGATACTTTCCGGCGGCAAGGGCACGAGACTTCGCCCGATAACCTACACCAGTGCGAAACAGCTTGTGCCCGTGGCAAACAAGCCCGTGCTCTTCTACGGCATCGAGGCCATACGCGACGCCGGTATCACGGACATCGGCATAGTCGTGGGCGACACGAAGGAAGAGGTAATGGCTGCCGTGGGCAACGGTTCCGGTTTCGGCATAAAGGTTACGTATATCGAGCAGCCGGAGCCTCTGGGTCTTGCGCATGCCGTGCTTGTAGCCGAGGATTTTTTAAAGGACGACCCGTTCGTGATGTACTTGGGAGACAACCTTATCCTTGGCGGCATAAAGGAACTCGCCCAGGAGTTCATGCGGGACAGGCCGAACGCGCAGATACTTCTGGCGAAGGTGACGAACCCGAAGCAGTTCGGCGTCGCGGAGCTTAAAGACGGCAAGGTCGTCAGGCTGGTGGAGAAGCCTTCGGAGCCGAAAAGCGACCTCGCGCTGGTCGGCGTCTATATGTTCGACAAAAATATCATCAGGGCCGCGAAGAGCATAAAACCCTCGACCAGGGGCGAGCTTGAGATAACGGACGCGATACAGTTCCTCATAGACCAGGGCTACACAGTGCATCCGCACATGGTGAACGGCTGGTGGAAGGACACCGGGAAGCTGGAGGACATGCTCGAGGCGAACAGGATGGTGCTGGACAGCCTTGCGACCTGTATTCACGGGCATGTCGATTCGTCGTCCACGGTGGAGTTCAAAGTCGTAGTCGAGAGCGGAGCGGAGGTCATAAACAGCGTCGTGCGCGGCCCGGCGATAATCGGCAGGAACGCGCGAGTTATCAATTCGTTCATCGGTCCGTTCACCTCTATCGACAAGAACGTCCAGGTGATTTCCTCGGAGATCGAGCACAGCATTGTCCTCGAAGGGAGCATAATAAAAGAGGTGGACAGGCGAATCGAGGACAGCCTTGTGGGCCGCAATGTCGAGGTGGGCAAGTCGCCTCTCAAGCCCACGGCGTACAGGTTCATGCTTGGGGACAACAGCAAGGTGGGATTACTGTAGGGGCGCAATTTATTGCGCCCGGCGAAGGGAGACCATCTATAATGATCGACGGCGTAAAAATTAAGAAGCTTCGCGCGATACCCGACGAGCGCGGGTGGCTTATGGAGGTCCTGCGTGCAGACGATCCGGAGTTCGTCAGGTTCGGCCAGGTATACGTTACCACCGCCTGGCCCGGAGTGACGAAGGCGTGGCATTACCACAAAAAGCAGACGGACAATTTCTGCTGCGTGAAGGGGATGATGAAGGTCGTCCTCTATGACGACCGCGAAAGCTCGCCGACGATGGGCGAGGTAAACGAATTCTTCATTGGTGAGCATAACCGGATTCTGCTCCAGATACCACCCTTTGTCTGGCATGGGTTCAAGTGCATAAGCGACACGGAGGCGATGGTGATGAACTGCTCCACGGAGCCGTATAATCCTGCGGAGCCGGACGAGTTCAGAAAGCCCGCGCATGGAAGCGACATCCCTTACGACTGGGCGCGGAAGGACGGGTAGATGAGGACGCCCCGGAGAATATTGGTGACGGGAGGGTGCGGGTTCATCGGTTCCAACTTCGTCCGCCGCCTAATTCATAACTACCCGGATGCTGAGGTAGTCAACTTCGACGCCCTCACGTATGCAGGCAGCCTTGAGAACCTGCGCGACATTGAGAAAAACCCGCGCTACAGGTTCATAAAGGGAAATATCTGCGACCCGCGCGCCGTGTTGGAAGCCATGAACGGCGCGGACGCCGTCGTCCATTTCGCCGCCGAGTCCCACGTGGACAGGAGCATCGAAGACCCGGCGGTATTTGCAATGACTAATATCGTCGGGACGCAGGCGTTGCTTGACGCAGCGATGAAGCTGAAGCCGGAAATATTCGTCCATATTTCCACTGACGAGGTTTACGGCTCGCTTGGGCCGGAAGGATATTTCACGGAAGAGACGCCGCTTTCTCCGAACAGCCCGTATTCCGCCTCGAAGGCCGGGGCGGATATGCTGGCGCTGGCCTGCCGTCATACCTTCGGCCTGCCGGTGGTCGTAACGCGCTGTTCGAACAACTACGGCCCGTACCAGTTCCCGGAGAAACTTATCCCGCTCTTCATAAATAACGCGCTTGAGGGGAGGCCCGTCCCGCTCTATGGAGATGGCCTGAACGTCCGCGACTGGCTGCACGTATCCGATCACTGCAAGGCGGTGGATCTGGTGATGCGGGAAGGTGTGCCGGGCGAGGTATATAACATCGGCGGGAACAACGAGAGAAAAAATATAGAGATAACGAGGCTTATACTTAAAGAGCTCGGCAAGCCGGAGAGCCTGATAAACTATGTGCCGGACCGCCTCGGCCACGACAGGCGCTATGCAATCGATTCCTCGAAAATCCGGCGCGAGCTCGGCTGGAGGCCGGAGGTGTCGTTCGAGGACGGCATCAGGGACACCATCCGTTGGTACCGGGAAAATCAGGTCTGGTGCCGCCTCGTGGGGAAGCCGGGGTCCCGTTGAAGATAGCTGTTACAGGCGCGGCGGGGATGCTGGGGACGGATCTCATGGCGCGGCTCTCGGGCGTGCACGAAGCAATAGGTCTCGACCTTCCGCAGAGGCTCGAACCGCGTAACGCAGGGGCGCAATTTATTGCGCCCGTTGACTCAAAAAAAATATCGTTTTGCACCTGCGACATCCTGGACGAGATAGCGATCCGGGATCTGACCGCGGAGCTGAAGCCCGACTGGGTGATACACTGCGCCGCTTTTACGAACGTGGACGGCTGCGAAAAGGAGCCGGACAAGGCATTTCGTTTAAATGCCGACGGCGCCGGGAATGTCGCAAGGGGGGCCTGGGGCGCGAGGGCGAAGATGCTCTACGTCAGCACGGACTACGTCTACGACGGCAAAAAAAATAAGCCTTATGTCGAGACGGACAGGACTGGGCCGCTTAACGTATACGGCCAATCGAAGCTTAAAGGGGAGTCGGAGGTTTTAAACATTCTGCCCGGCGCGCTGATTGTGAGGACATCGTGGCTTTTCGGAAAGAACGGTCCGAACTTCGTAGAGGCGATACTCGCGCAGATAGGGAAGAAGGACGAACTGTCCGTCGTCTCGGACCAGATGGGAAGCCCGACATACACGGTTGATTTATCCGACGCTCTGGCGAGGCTTGTCGAAGCGGACGCCTCGGGCATATTCCATGCGGCGAACGAGGGATACTGCTCGTGGTTCGATTACGCAAGGGAAATCCTCAGGCTCTCCGGCGCCGCGGGCATAAACGTAAATCCGATTACCACGGAAGAGCTCGGCAGGCCGGCCCTCCGTCCGGCGTATTCCGTCCTCTCGAAGGGAAAATACGAAAGAACCACCGGGCATCACATGCGCGGCTGGGAAGAGGCTTTGGAAGACTACCTAATGCACAGGGAGGTTGCCATTAAATGAACATCTGCGTCGTTGGTTCCGGCTACGTCGGGCTTGTCACGGGCGCGTGCTTCGCCGAATTCGGTCTGAAGGTTACCTGCGTCGATAACGACGAAAAGAAAATATCCGACTTAAGACAGGGGATAATACCGATATACGAGCCGGGGCTTGAGGAGATGGTGAAGAAGAACATGAAGGACGGCCACATATCCTTCACCTCAGACCTCGCCGAAGCGGTGCAGAAGGCGCTGGTGGTCTTTATCGCCGTCGGCACTCCGCCGAGGGAAGACGGCTCAGCCGACCTCTCCTACGTGGAGGAGGTGGCCCAGAGCATCGCGCGCAATATGAACGGTTACAAGGTTGTCGTCACGAAGAGCACCGTGCCCGTCGGGACGGGCGAGAGACTGCGCGCCATCATCAGCAAGAGCCAGAGGGAGAAGGTGGATTTCGACATAGTATCGAACCCGGAGTTCCTGCGCGAAGGCTCGGCTATAGAGGACTTCATGCACCCGAACAGGGTGGTAATCGGCGCCGACTCCGACCAGGCGATGGCAATTATGAAAGACCTCTACAGCCCGCTGTATCTGATAGAGACGCCGTTCGTCCAGACGAACGTCGCCACGGCGGAGATGATAAAATACGCATCGAACGCCTTCCTTGCCGTAAAGATTTCTTTCATAAACGAGATTGCGAATATCTGCGATCTGGTGCGCGCAGACGTGCACAAGGTCGCCGTCGGCATGGGGCTGGACAACCGCATCGGCTCGAAGTTCCTGCACCCCGGACCCGGTTTCGGCGGCTCTTGTTTCCCGAAGGACACGCAGGCCATTGTGCAGATTGCGAAGGAGCACGGGTACGACTTCAGGATTGTAAAGGCCGTGCTCGACGTGAACCACGAGCAGCGCGCGAAGATGACCGACAAGATACGCGGAGTATTGGGCGGCAGTGTCGCTGGGAAGACCATCGCGGTTCTGGGGCTTTCGTTCAAGCCCAATACCGACGACATGCGGGACGCGCCGTCCGTGCCCATCATAAAAGCCCTTGCGAAGGAAGGCGCCGTCATACGCGCCTACGACCCCGTTGCGACAAACGAGGCGAAGAAACTCCTGCCCGACATAACGTATTGCGACGGCTCTTATTCCTGCGCCGAGGGCGCGGACGCCATCGTGATAATGACGGAATGGAACCAGTTCAGGATACTCGACCTTCAGAAGCTCAAGCACAGCCTGAAGAACCCTATTATAATCGACTTAAGGAACGTATACGAACCGGACAAGATGAGGGCGGAAGGTTTCAGATACGCCTGCGTCGGCAGGCACTAAAAGGAGGCGGAATTTGACTCGGATACTCATTACCGGAGGGGCTGGTTTCATAGGTTCTCACCTGGCCGACAGGTTCCTGGCGGATGGGCATGAGGTGATATGCGTTGACAATCTCATCACCGGAGACGTCTCAAACATTGCGCACATAAAAAGCGAGAAGTTCACGTTCATAAAATACGACGTGACCAACTACCTTTTCGTGGACGGCCCGCTGGACTATATCCTGCACTTCGCGTCTCCGGCCTCCCCGATAGACTACCTTGAGCTTCCCATCCAGACCATGAAAGTCGGCTCCCTCGGGACGCACAAGGCCCTTGGGCTTGCAAAGGAAAAGAGGGCCGTGTTCCTTCTGGCCTCGACGTCCGAGGTATACGGAGACCCCTTAATCCACCCGCAGACGGAGGACTACTGGGGCAATGTGAACCCCATCGGCCCAAGGGGGGTATACGACGAGGCGAAGCGGTTCTCCGAGGCCATGACGATGGCGTATCACCGCTACCACGGGGTGCAGACGCGCATCGTCCGCATATTTAATACCTACGGCCCCAGGATGCGCATACGGGACGGGCGCGCGGTGCCGAACTTCATGTGCCAGGCCCTGAAAAACGAGGACATAACCGTCTACGGCGACGGCTCTCAGACCAGGAGTTTCTGCTTTGTCTCAGACGAGGTTGACGGCATTGCAAGGCTTTTGTTCTCCGATATAGACACGCCGGTAAATATCGGGAACCCCGCAGAGATGAGCGTGCTTGGCATGGCGGAAGCGATAGTCAAAATTACCGGCTCGAAGAGCAGAATAGTATTTAAGTCCCTGCCTGAGGACGACCCGAAAGTCCGCCAGCCGGATATAACGAAAGCGAAGAGCCTGCTCGGTTGGGAGCCGAAGGTGGGGCTTAAGGATGGGCTGGCAAGGACGCTCGATTATTTCAAGAAGAAGCTGGGGGTATGATTTCACCCTCTCCCTCGACGGGAGAGGGCGGGGGGAGAAGGTGATAATGAAAATTAATTTGTCACCCCCGCGAAAGCGGGGGCCCAGAGACTTTAAAAGACAATGGATTCCCGTTTTCACGGGAATGACGGTCATAATGACATTGCTGTTTTTTTTGTTTGCCCCCGCTTTCGCCGCGGATTTGGATTCCGTTAATATCATCAGGAACAGCCCATACGAGCTTGGCTTCCTGTCCGGGTACGGCTGGGCGATGGATCATCACTCCGTTCAGCCCTGCATAGAGCACGCGGTCTTCATGCCGTCTATCTCGATACTCCTGACAAAAAAAGAGCTTGGCGCGTCTTTTTTCCGCGGTCTCGTCCAGTACCAGGCGGAGCCGGTTGTCGGTGTGATTACGCACCCTAACGGCAAGATGGAGGCGGGGCTTTCGTTTGCGGGCTTTAAATACAACTTCACCGCGCTTCACAGCCGATGGTCGCCATATTCCACCTTCGGATTCGGGGCTGTCTACGAGCCAATCGGCCATAACGTCCAGGGGTCGGATTTCAATTTCATAATCCAGACCGGTTTTGGCGTACAGTATTTCATAGACGAAAAACATGCCGTAAACGTCCAGTACCGCTACCGGCACATCTCCAACGCTCACATAAAGGACCCGAACTGGAGCATCAATTCAAGCTTCCTGCTCGTTGGATTTTCCTTTTTCTGACCTCGGCTCCCTGGAAGATTATTATAAACGTGTTCGACGGGCCCGTGAATAGCCTCACGTCTTCGCCGTAGAATTTCGCCACGCCGCTTATCATCCCCTTGAACAAATAAGCCGGCAGGTCCTCCCATTCATCGAGGCCGTTGAAGCTCATAATCAGCGTGTCCCTGTCCTTCCAGTCGTAGCAGAAAAATGGGCTGTCGCCGTCCGGGGCGGACATGGATGAGTGTATCTCGTTCAGCTTCAGCAGAAACGATTTCGAGTCGTTCACGTCCGTCCCGAGGTAGGGCGTGATCTTGGGTATGTAATGTTTGAACCAGTGTTCGCCGTAGACCTCCGCCGTCTCTTCCAGGGGAACGTTGAGCGTCCTGCATAGGTTTTCCAGCATGCAGAGAACTGCTTTCGGCGCACTTTCGGGTGAATTTACCGATGAAATTTCGGTTATGCCGCAGTACAGCAAGATTTTTTCCAGAGATCCCTCTCCGGCCCTTTCGGCTAAAACATCTTTCATTCCGTTCAACATCCCTCCAAGCAGCTCTTTCATGGCAATCCCTCTCGTTTTGTGGGTGGCTTCCTCTTCTATTGATATAGTAAACTTAATATTTTGTCAAATTAATTCAGGTAAAATTTTTTATTAATATCAAAAAGGCGGGGATTCAGCGCGGTGAGGGATTTTTTTATTAAAAAAATTATACCGTTATGATATAATTTCCTATTGAAGTGCAGGGGATGGGGGCGTATATAGCTTGCGCCCCCTCGTTTTTTGGATACCCAAGAGGACAAATGGAATCGCTGGCAATACCCACTCCTGACCCTTTCCTGAGCATAGTAATTATCCTGGTATGCGTGCTTTTCGTGGCGTTTTTCTCCAGCTCCGAGGCCGCGCTCATATCCGTAAGCCGCCTGAGGATAAGGAGTATGGTCGAGAAGGGAGACCAGAACGCAAAGTCTGTGCAGAAGATACGCGAGGAGCACGGCAGGCTGTTCGGGACGATACTCCTGACAGAAAATTTCTTCATAATCCTGGCCTCGTCCCTCGGTGCCGCCCTGGCCATCTCGCTTTTCCCCAAATACCGGTTCGTCACGCTTGCCGCCTCGGTGGTAATGACTGCCTTCATAGTCATGTTCGGAGAGATTGCCCCGAAGACATTCGCCGCGTCCAACGCCTCGAAGGTTGCGCTCATGGTCGCAAGGCCGATGGAGTTCATAATATCCCTGATGCACCCGATAGTCTGGGTTTTCACGAGCGTCACGGGCGCGGTCATAAGGTTCTTCGGCGGAGACACGGAGAAGACCCCGTTCGTTACCGAGGACGAGATAAAGGCCATAATATCCATAGGGCAGGAAGAAGGCGCGCTCGACGTGCAGGAGAAGGCTATGCTGCACAAAGTCTTCGAGTTCGGGGATACTCTTGCCGTGGAGGCCATGCGCCCCAGGACGGAAATAATCTCCATCGAGAACGGTGCGAAGGTCTCGGAAGCTCTCTCTCTTGTGGCGGAGCACGGGCATTCGCGCTATCCCGTTGTTATGGAATCCGTCGACGAGATTCAGGGTGTACTATATGTCAAGGACCTCGTCATTGCCATGTCGCGCGGAGAGCTCGACGAAAATGATACAATAAAGAGGATGGTCAGGCCGGCATATTTCATCCCGGAGACGAAGCGCGTCCGCGAGCTCCTTACGGAGATGCAGGACCAGAAGATACAGATGGTCATCGTCATAGACGAGTACGGAGGAACCGCCGGGCTTATAACGCTCGAAGACCTCCTCGAGGAAATAGTCGGCTCCATACAGGACGAGTTCGACCGGGAAGAGAGCGAGGTGCAGATTGTAGACGAGAAGAATTTTGTCGTCTCCGGTGCGGCTGACCTCGACGAAGTTAGCCAGGAGACGGGAATAAATATACAGTCCGGGGATTTCAACACAATCGGCGGGTTCGTATTCGGGCTTTTCGGGAGGATGCCCCGTCCCGGCGAGATATTGAAATACAAGGACCTGAAGTTTGAAGTGCTGGAGATGGACGAGAGGAAAATAGGGAGAGTAAAAATCACGAAACCGTAAGTCAAAAAGGAGGCGGCTTTGCAGAAAAGAAATAAAATAACGGTAATCGGCGCAGGCAATGTCGGCGCCACAGTGGCCCAGAGGATACTGGAAATGCGCCTGGGCGACGTTGCGCTTGTGGACGTGGTGGAGGGTGTGCCTCAAGGAAAAGGACTCGACCTTCTCCAGTCCGCGCCGGTAATAGGTATAAGCGGGGACATTATCGGGACGAACACCTACGAGGAGACCGCAGGCTCCGACCTTATAATCATCACCGCCGGGATGGCCAGGAAGCCCGGAATGAGCCGGGACGACCTGCTCTCCGCAAACGTGAAGATTGTCTCCGAGGTCACAAAGGCCGCCGCGCCGCTCTCTCCCGATGCGAAGATAATAGTCGTGACGAACCCGATGGACGTCATGGCGTATGTCGCATGGAAGGTCAGCGGCTTCTCGAAGGAGCGCGTCATAGGCATGGGCGGAGTACTCGACGCAGCGAGGTTCCGCACGTTCATATCCATCGAACTCGGCATATCCGCAGACAGCATCCAGGCCTTCGTCCTGGGCGGGCACGGAGACCAGATGCTCCCGCTCCCGCGTTACACCACAGTCGCCGGAATTCCCATTACGGAACTCATGGACAAGGACTCGATCGACTCCGTTGTCGAGCGGACTCGTAACGGCGGGGCTGAGATTGTTTCCATGCTCAAGACCGGCAGCGCCTTCTATGCGCCTGCCGCCGCCGCCGCGGTCATGGCCCAGGCGATACTGCTCGACCAGAAGCGCATACTGCCCTGCTCGGTGCTCCTCCAAGGGGAATACAAGGTCTCCGGCGTCTTTACCGGTGTGCCTGTCATCTTAGGCCGGGACGGCGTAGAGGAGATACTACAGGTTACGCTCGTGAAAGGCGAGCGCGAGGCCTTTGATAAGTCAGTCGAGGCGGTAAGGAAGGGACAGGAAGCCACTGGCTTCTGATGCCCTCGCCCGGCAGGCATACCGGAGCGGAGGCAGCGGCTTGCGGCTATGAACCGTGGCGCGGCCTTTTTAGGCTCGTTCCCCGCAGACGCATGGACCCGGAGCTTCTTGACCTGCCGCCGGATATGCAGGACAGCCGGGAGCTTCAGGAAAGCCTGCTGGACATCCGGCGTGTGAACCTGCGGCTGGGCGGAGTCGGCTCGGCGTTAAAAGAGCTTGAGTTCGCGCTGGGGCGTATGGAGAAGCGCGAGAGTCTTGGGATTCTGGATGTCGCCGCAGGCTCTGCGGATATTACCGCCGTCATGGCCAACTACGCGGAAGGCAAGGGTTATAAAGTGTTTTCCGCAGCGGCGGACTTAAACCCTGCCGCCCTGGCAGCCGGGAGGACCTGGAACCTGGGGCCGGTAGACCGGCATCAACCGGTAGACCGGCATCAAAGAAATCCTGAAATATCATATATTTCAGCCGACGGCCTGGCGCTTCCATTCCCGGATGGAAGCTTCGATATTGTACATTGTTCCCTTGTATTGCACCATTTGAGCCGTGGTGACGCCGTGAAGTTCATGGTCGAGATGTCCCGCGTCTCCAGGTTTGCCGTAATTATCGGGGACTTGCGCAGAAATATCATCCCCTGGGCGCTGATATGGATTTTAACCCGGCTCTTTACGGCCAACAGGTATACCCGCTATGACGGCCCGCTGTCCGTCTTGAAGTCCTTTACCCTCGCCGAGATGAGAAGACTCGCGGAGGATGCGGGAATCAAGGATTTCAAGGTGCGGCGGCGGCGTTTCTGGAGGATGTCGTTACTTTCTTTTCAGGTGAAAAGAAAGTAACCAAAGAAAAGCCGGACAGTTTCGCTTTCTTACGGTTTTTAAACTGCCATGCCGAATATAAAATTTTCCGTCGCCGCGTGCTTCGAAGACGGCTTCCTGGACGGGCTTTCCGGGGGCGCCGTTACGGAGCTTTTCGGTAAGCTCCCTTCCGACCCCATCGGCGGCGGCAGGGCCTCTTTCATGCTCTCTCCGCTTTCGGTACGTAATCTGAGAAGTTATATAGAAGCGGCAAAGAGAAAGGGTATCGGTTTCAATTACCTCCTGAACCCCGCCTGCATGGACAACGCGGAATATACTCGGAAAGGCCAAAAGGCCCTTAGGTCGGCAATTGATTTTGTCGAATCCGTCGGTGCCGGGAGCGTAACGATTGCCCTGCCGTCCATCCTGCCGATAATAAAGAAACATAACCCGGCCCTGAAGGTGCGGGTAGGGGTCTATGCGCGGGTGGACTGCGTCGCCAAGGCGAAGTTCTGGGAGGATTTGGGCGCGGACTGCATAACGCTTGAGTCCATTTCCGTGAACAGGAACTTCAGGCTGCTTGCCGCGATAAGAAAGGCGGTAAAAATCGAGCTTCAGCTCATCGCGAACTCGAACTGCCTGATGTTCTGCCCGCTCTCCGGCCAGCACATGGTGAACCTTTCGCACGCCTCCCAAAAGAGGCACCGAAGCGGGGGTTTTTTGATAGACTGGTGCGCCCTGCGTTGTTCTTATATGAAGCTTAAGGAACCGGCGAACTACCTGCGCTCGGAGTTTATCCGCCCCGAAGACCTGGGACAATACCGGATTCTCGGTTATAATAATTTCAAGATACTGGAACGCGGCGCCCCGGCGTCGGCCATGCTGAGGCGGATAAAGGCTTACGCGGAAGGCGGCTTCGACGGCAATCTCCTGGACCTGATACAGCCTTACGGCTACAAAGAGAAACAGTCCGGCGGGCTTAGAAATACCGCGCATTTCTGGAAATATTTCCTCAGGCCGGGAAATGTGAGACTTTCCGGGCTTATGAAAATCAGGAAGCTGGCGGAAAGACGCGGGCTTATCGGCGCGCAGGAGGGCGAGCCGGCATATATCGACAACAAGAAGCTGGACGGTTTCCTGGCCGGTTTCAGAGAGAAAGACTGCCGCGCCTCGGATTGCCTTGAGTGCGGGCACTGCGAGCGTTATACGCAAAAGGCTGTAACGGTTGACGAGGGTTTCAGAACCGGAGTTCTCCGGGAGTATGAAGGAGTTTTCCGCGAGATGGACTCCGGAGAGACGTGGGGGTTTTAACACCTATGTTCACCGAAAACACAATAACCATAAACGCCCCGGCGGAAGAAGTTTACAGGCTGGCCTGTGATGTCCTCAGCTGGCCCGCAAGGCTTCCGCATTACCGCCGCGTAACCCTTCTCAAGGAGGAAGGAGACCACCGTGTCGTGGAGATGGCGGCGAGCCGGGACGGCATACCCGTAAGCTGGATATCCATCCAGAAATCTCTGCCGGAGATTGGCAGGATAATTTTCAGGCATATCGGCGGCCCTACTACCGGGATGTATGTCGAGTGGATTATAAGGGAAGATGTTACGGCGAATGGAAGGACGACGCACGTCAGGATAACCCACGAATTCGAGCCGCACTGGGGGCCTGTCCTGGGCGAGTTTGCGGCGAAATATATCGTCGGGCGTTTCTTCGTCCATAATATCGCCTCTAAGACGCTTAAAAAAATAAAAGAGCTTGCCGAGAACGGCGGAAGGGAATAGATTGCCTGACAAAAAACGTGTCGCAATAACCGGCATAGGCGCGGTTACCCCGGTCGGCTTCGGCGTATCCGGGCTTTGGGCGGGCGTCCTGGCAAACCGCTCCGGCATAAGCGAAATAACGTCCTTCAACGCCTCCGGCTTCAGGACGAGGGTCGCGGGAGAGGTGCGGGACTTCAACGCCGCTGATTATGTAAGCGGGAAGAACTTAAAACGCCTCGACCGTTTTGCTGCGCTCGCCGTGGCGTCCGCAAGGATGGCGATAGAGGACGCGTGCCTCGACATATCCCGCCATACCGATACCGGCATTGTCATGGGCTCAGCCCTTGGCGGGCTGGCCTTCGCGGAGAGTCAACATAGTGTTTATCTGCAAAATGGTCTGAAGGGGGTCAACCCCCACCTCGCCACGCTCGTCTTCGGCGCGTCTTCATCCTGTCATATCGCAATCGAGCTTGGACTGACCGGCCCGAACATTACAAACTCCAACTCCTGCTCGTCCGGCACAATGGCCGTGGGCGAGGCGTTCGAGATGATACGCGCGGGCCGTGCGGATGCGCTGATTGCGGGCGGGGCGGAGGCTCCGCTCTCTCCGCTCACATTCGGTTCTTTTACGCTAATTAAAGCAATGACATCCCGGAATAGCGACCCGGAGGGCGCTTGTCGGCCTTTCGATTCCGGGCGGGACGGCTTTGTCATGGGCGAGGGGAGCGCGGCGCTGATACTTGAGGAGATGGGCCATGCAAGGGAGCGCGGCGCGAGGATATACGCCGAGGTTCTGGGTTACGGTCTCACGAACGACGCCTATCACATGGTTTCATCCCGCGACGACGGCGAGTGCGCGGCAAGGGCGGTGAGCGTTGCGCTCAGGCAGGCGCGGATAAGTCCTGAACAAATCGGCTACATCAACGCCCACGGAAGCTCAACAAAGATGAACGACAGAAACGAGACCACGGCCATAAAGAAGGTTTTTGGAGAGCGCGCATACAAAGTGCCAGTCAGCGGCACGAAGCCCTTCCACGCCCATCCGCTGGGCGCGACAGGTGCGATAGAGACCGCCATCTGCGCCCTTGCAATCCATAACGAATACCTGCCGCCGACCCTGAACCTGACAGACCCCGACCCGGACTGCGACCTGGACTACATTCCGAATACGGGCCGCAAGGCGCGTGTGGATTACATTCTTTCCAACGCCTTCGGCTTCGGCGGCATGAATGCGGCGCTTGTGCTGGGGCGCGTATAGACGATAGCGGCGGCGCGGGGTTTGTGCGTCCGCGCTCCTTCCAGAACCCGGCCAGACTGCGCCCCAGCCCCTTGAATTACTCCGAAACCACGCCCGCAGATTTCGCTTCCCGGAAAAAGGTTTAAATAAGAACGAAATTCTTCCGTTAAAATGGAAAGATATTGACTTTATATAAAAAAAGGTTACTATATGACGGACAAAAATAGCGGGATTCGGACGGTTCCGGTTTAATGATACACTGTATAGGCGGTTAGTTAAAGTTGCCTTACGCCCCCATAGCTCAGTAGGATAGAGCACAGGTTTCCTAAACCTGGTGTCGCATGTTCGAGCCATGCTGGGGGCACCATAAAATCAATGGGTTAGCTTTTTCGAGCTAACCCATTGATAGTTGCGGCAGGAGTATTGTAATCTCTACGCCGCGCGCCATTCGTCCTTGTCTTCATGCCGGCGCTGTTTCATATCCTGCAAAATAGGGTCAGGCTGTCTTTTTTGTCTTCCGCGAGGCGTTGAGCAGGTTTTTTACATCCTCGCTGAGCCTGACGGGCGAGGTCGTAGTCTTGGGCAGAAACTTTGAGGCGCCTGCCGACATGGCGCGGTCTATTTCGTTCTTTGTCCCGCGTGCAGAGAAAATTATCACGGGTGTATTTTTCAGGGCCTCGTTCGCCCTTATGTGGGCCAAGACCTTGTATCCGTCCATTCTTTTCATGTAGAGATCCAGCACTACCAGGTCGGGGTGAACGGACTGCATCTTGCCGACCGCTTCCAGGCCGTCCTGGGCTTCCTCGACTGTGTAGCCATCCAGCCCCAGCCTTGTCTTATACATCCTTCTCATGGCGGCATTGTCGTCAACTATAATTACCTTTTTCGGCTCCGCATGGGCCTTGCCGTAATTTTCTTCAACATAACGCCGGATATATTCGCGCTCGACGTCACTCAAATCCGCAAAATTCAACCCCATCCCTATGGAACCGTCGCAACTCTTTACAATGGCCGCAGTGGAGAACTTTCTGCCGCCGAAGCTGAACTCGACCCTCACCGTGCTCCCCGGGACAAATGGCCGGCCCGTAAATACATACATGCCTTCTTCGCTTATATTAGAGCCTTTTGCGTGGATCGCTCCGTTAACCACCACATCCCCGGCATAAGGTATTCTACAGTAAAACCTCTGGTCGATGCTCATATACCACCTGCCTGTCCTTAAATAAGTTGTTATTATATATAACCTACTAAGTTAAGATAAAGATACCATAATCAATATTAATTTAGTCATTAATTCTTTTTAATCTCAGGGCAAAGGCTCGGCATGGCAACGCAGGGTTTTTTATCTTGCAAAGCATGACGAAAGATTATAAAATCAGCCGATGAAGGCACTGGTTACGGGAGGGACGGGCTTCATAGGCAGCCATCTTGTCGAGGCCCTCCTGAAGAAGGGTTTTGAAGTGAGGTGCCTTGTCCGGGACCCCGGGCAGCTTAAATGGCTCGCCGGGCTGGATGTGGAGACGGTTCAGGGAGATACCGAGGCCGCAGCCGGTTTATCGGCGGCTGTAGCGGGTGTGGATTACATATTCCATGCCGCGGGTATTACAAAGGCCGCCAAGGCCCGCGATTATTACCGGATAAACGCGCAGGGGACTGAAAACCTGCTCGATGCGGCCCTCCGTGAGGCGAGGCAGGTAAGAAAATTTGTCCTGGTATCCAGCCAGGCGGCGGCAGGCCCGTCAAGTGAAGGAATACCGAGGCGGGAAGAGGACGATCCGGCGCCTGTCTCGGACTACGGCAGGAGCAAACTGCTTGCCGAAAGGCATGCGCTGGCGGTAAAGGGTGATTTAAACATTGCGATTGTCAGGCCCTCGTCCGTTTACGGCCCGCGTGACAGGGATATATTTGTCTTCTTTGGGATGGTGCGGAAAGGGTTCCGGACGGCATTTTTTGAAAAAAGGCAACTGTCAGTCTGTTTTGTTTCTGATATAGTTGAAGGAACGATAAGAGCTGCGCTTGAGGACACCAAATCCGGGGATGCCTTTTTCATGGCTTATCCGGATGTGCTGGACTGGGATTCTATCGGCGAGGCAATCGCTTGCGCTTTGGGAGTAAAGGCAAGGAGGCTGGTCATCCCTGTTCCTTTGATGGGGGCTGTGGCATTATGCGCCGAGGCGCTTTCGGCTCTCTCAGGCAAGCCGGCTCTCCTTAACCGTCAGAAGATGGCGGAGATAAGACAGCGTTTCTGGGTGGTGGATACAAAAAAGGCGGAGGAAGTTCTAAAATTCAGGGCCCGCGTTGATTTCCAGGCGGGCGCAAAAATAACAGCCGAGTGGTACAGGCTTCATGGATGGCTCTGAGGAGGTCTACAGCTTGGACATTTTCGAGAAGTGCAAACGGTTTACAAAGGCGGACGACTTAAAGGCGATAGGCGCCTATCTTTATTTCCGCAGAATAGATTCGCCGCAAGACCCGATAGTGACAATGGACGGCCATGCGCTGATAATGCTCGGCTCCAACAACTACCTTGGCCTGACCAACCACCCCAGGGTAAAGGAAGCTGCGATTGCCGCCATAAAGAAATACGGCACCGGCTGCGCCGGGTCGAGGTTTCTAAACGGCACGCTCGACATACACGAGGAACTCGAAGAGCGTCTGGCGAAGTTCATGCATAAGCCCGCCGCGATTACCTTTTCCACCGGTTTTCAGACGAACCTCGGCACTATCTCCGCAGTGGTCGGCAAGGACGATACGCTGTTTATAGACAAACTCGACCATGCGAGCATTATCGACGGCTGCCGGCTCTCCTTCGGCGAGGCCAGGAAATTCAAGCACAACGACATGGAAGACCTTGACCGCGTCCTGACAAGCTGCGGAAACGGCGGCAAGATGGTTATAGTTGACGGCGTGTTCTCGATGGAAGGCGACATAGCCGACCTGCCGAGGATTGTGGACGTGGCCAGGATACGCGGCGCGCGCGTTATGGTGGACGACGCGCACGGCATAGGAGTCCTGGGGAAGAACGGCAGGGGCACCGCGGAGCATTTCGGCCTGGAAGACAAGGTGGATATTATAATGGGGACTTACAGCAAGTCTCTTGCCTCCATCGGCGGGTTTGTCGTTGCCGGGCGGGACGTCATAAACTACATAAAGCACCATGCCCGCGCCCTGATATTTTCCGCAAGCCCGCCGCCGTCATCCGTGGCGTCGGTAATCGCCGCGCTTGATATTATCGAGAGCGAACCTGAGAGACGGAAGGCGCTTTGGGATAATACCCACAAAATGCAGAAAGGCTTCAAGGAGATGGGTTACGACATAGGCGTCAGCGAGACGCCGGTCGTGCCTGTCGTCGTGGGCGAGGACATGACGGCGTTCATTATGACAAGGCGGCTCCAGGAAGAAGGCGTTTTCGTAAACCCCGTGGTCAGCCCCGCGACGCCTCCCGGAAGGGCGCTCATCAGGACGAGCTACATGGCCAACCATACCTTCGACCAGCTCGACCGCGTGCTCGAAGCCTTCGAGAAGGTGGGCAGGGAGCTTGGCATCCTCCAGCCGAAGCACGTGTAGCCATGTTTATATGCAGACTCGCAATGCTCGCTTTTGCGAGCGTGTTGGTTCATTCTTCGTCATTCCCGAACGATTTAATTGGGAATCCAGGTTTGTTTTAATAGAATCGAGCCGGACGCCGTTTAAATGAAACATCCTGGCCGCAAGTTATATCACCTGTTTGGCGGCCTGTTCATAATCGCCGCATATATCTCACTCGGGCGGACGCGGGGACTTCCCGCGCTCGCCGCGCTTACGGCCATTGCCACGGCAGCAGACACCTCCCGCCTCGTATTTCCGAGATTCAACGACTTCATGTTCCGGCGCTTTGGCGCGTTTATAAGGGAGTCGGAGAAACACAGCATCACTGGCACGCCCTGGTACCTGATGGGGATGCTCGGTTCGTTCTTCCTGTTCAGCCTGCCGGTTGCAATCTGCTCCATAGTATTCCTCGCCTGCGGGGACGTCAGCGCGACGATAGTCGGCGAGAGGTGGGGAACGATAAAAATATCGGGTGTTAAAAGCCTACAGGGAACGATAGCGTTCTTTCTTGCCGCGCTTGTCTGCGGTTACGCGGCAGGGAGTTACTGGCAGGGGCTTCCTCTGTGGATTGTGGCGGCTGGGGCATTGGCGGCTGCCGTAGTTGAAATCCTTCCGCTCAAGATCAACGACAACCTTTCCATACCTATAATTTCAGGCGCGGTCATCCAGGCGCTGATGCACAGTTTTTGACAGCCAATTTTCCATAAAGCCAATCCGCCGCCCAGACGCAAATCGGCGCAAGAGCCGCCCCGGCGATTACATCCACCACATAGTGATACCGCAGATACATCGTCGCAAGGACGAGGCCCGATGCGAGCGGCAGAGCCGCCCAGAAAAACCATCTCCTGTATCTCCAGGCATACATCAGCACTATCAGCACGATTTCCGTATGGCCGGATGGAAACGCGTCCCGGTTTGTCCCTTCGAGGAAGTTCAATGTGGAATTGATTGCCCTCGCAAAACTATCCCGCATCAGCCCGTGAGTGAACTGCCCGGCCAGGTAATACCTCGGCCCAAGCGCCGGGACAATTATGTAACCTATGTATGAGACAAAAAAACCGAACGTGATACCGAAGAGAGAAATGTTAAATTTTTTGGATTTCCCCCTTGAAAGCAGTATCAGGCAAAAGACTATCGGTATGAAATAATAGGAGGTATAGCAAACCTGGAGGACTGCCGTGAGCGCTGGGCTTATCATCCGGCCAAGCCACGCGCCGGGGAGCGGGCCGATGAGATACGAATCCATCCGCGCGAGCAGTGGGTCCTTGTCCGGCGGGTTGACGTATGCCGTCAAATGACCCATGCTGTCGAAGGTGAAGAGAATGACGAATAGCGGCATCAGCAGGTCTATTAATTTTATCAGCGCGCTGTGAGGGGCCTTCCGACGCATCCAGTCCGTTAAAAGGACGACTACTCCCACTGCGCCGTATCGCAGGGCAAGGATTCCGGCGCCGGGTATTCTTTTATAGTTCAGGAGGGTAAGGGCAAGGAGGGACAGCAGGAAGACCGCCGAAAGCTGTGTTACGGGCTTCGCCTTCCGGAAGAAAAGCATCTCTTTATACGCCGGCTGATACGGTCAGGCCAAAATCGGCGGCGACTTCCTCGACGATACTGCGGTCTATGCCGGGTCTTTTCGTAAGGAACCCTTCAAGGAGCGTATTGTCGCATATGGTATTTATAAGCCGCGGGATGCCGTTAGAGTATGAATGCACAGCCTCGAGCGACGAAGGAGAAAAAATCTCCCTCTCGCATCCGGCAATATGCAGCCTGTGCCGGATATATTGCGCAGTCATATCGTGCGAAAATGACTTCAAGCGGTATTTGACGGCCACCCTCTGTTTCAGAGGCTCGTCCAGGGACAGCACGTCGTCGAGTTCCGGCATTCCGAAGAAGACAAACGACACAAGTTTCCCTCCCGGCACTTCGAGATTGAGAAGCCCCCGGAACTCCTCCATTATCTCCCGCGAATTCAGCATCTGCGCCTCGTCTATCAGCACTACCGCCTTCCTGCCGGCCTCGTGAATTTCTATAAGGCGGTTATATATTGTGCTCAGGAGATTAACCTTGTCCTCCGGCACATCCTCTACTCCAAGCTGCATGGCTATCTTTTTCAGGAGCCATTCGGTCGTGATGGAGGAATGGATTATCACGAGCAGGGCGGACTCGTGCTCTCCATCGTCGAGTTCATCGAGCATCCTCCTGGCAAGGGTGGTCTTGCCTGTGCCGATGCCGCCTACAAGCACGGCGAGGCCCTTCATCGTGCTTACGGCGTATTTCAGCCGCAGGAGCGCTTCGGCATGTTGTTCGCTGTTGTAATAAAACCTGTTGTCGATGGAGTTGGTAAAGGGCTGTTCCTTCAGGCCGTAATACTCCAGGTAGTCCATCGTGCTCTCCGTTGGTTATAGATAAGACACTTTGCTCTTCTTATGCGCTTTATCATCTGTTTTTTTCTTGTCTGCCGGCGGCGCGGCTCCGGATTCCAACAGCGCCCTGCTTAACCTCTGAAGCCTGTCCTTTATATCCCTGAAACCGATGTTCTCCGAGGAAATTTCGCGGGAGATGGACTGAGCGGTGATAATGTCTCCCTTAAGTTCATACGCGGTCGCAAGGTCGTATTTCAGCCCGAGATACTCGTCTCTTTCGCGGCCGGCGACATTAAGCCCGTCCTTGAAAAATTTTATGGCGGAATCGTAATCGCCCTTTTCTATATTACACAGCCCGATCATGCTCGCGCAGTCAAGGCCCCTGGCCGGGTCGCGTGACGCCAGCTCGAACTCTCCAAGGGCCTCGTCGATCATGCCCATTTCCTTGTAGGCGATGCCGAGGTTGTAATGAGTCTCATAGTCCTCGTTATTAAGCTGCTCTTCTACGCCTTTTTTGAACTCCTGGAACACATCGACCAGCAGCTTGTCCTCAAATACGCCGGCAGGCTTATTATCGGCAGACTGCGCCTCGGTCTCGTTGTCGAGCTCTTCACGTAGTTCGGCGCCAAGGTCGAAGAAATTATCATCATCCGTCGCCTTATCATGTTCGTGTATTTTAAATACAGGAGTAACCTTGGAAAAATCCTCTGGGTCAGGCGTTTTTACAGGCGGTTCACTGACTACCGCATCGGAAGTCTTTGTATCGGGAGCTGCATTGGAAGAAGGCTCTTCCCAGGTCTGGAACGCCTCCTCCAGTTCGCTGTCGAGAGAACCGAAAGCCGCGTCTTCCTCGCTCGCCTCCGCCGTGGCTTCCTGGTTATTTACCGCATAAGATTCCGGCTCGGAATACTCCGAATTATATGAAAGAAACTCTATCCCGGTTTCAGACTCAGTCTCCGATTCAGCCGCAACCGGCTCCGGCCCGGCTTCCTCTGCGTGGAACGCTATATCATTTTCCGGTTCCTTTGGGGGCAGCGCCTTGAGCATATCGAGCTTTTCGCGGATTTCATCGTCATCGGGATTTATCGAAATCAGCCTTTCGTATATGTCTATTGCTTCCCGTAAAAGCCCCTGCTGAGCGTAGAAATCCGCCTCCGCGCGCTCTTCCAGGTAATGCACAGAGCCGGGTTCCATCGAATGCGCGTCGAATTCGTCGAAATCGATACTGACAGGGTGTTCCTCTATCCCCGTAAAGGAGACCTTTTCCGCCGGATACTCGTCCGCCTTGGAAATTTCGGACTCCGAAACGGCATTGTCTTCCTCCGGCTGCAGGACGATTTCCGTAAGTTCAATCATTTCGTGAAGTCTGTCCGGCTCTTGTTCCCGCATCGTCGGAGGCGTATCCGGAGCAGACGGGGCGAGGAGAGGATTGCCGGGGTCGAGACGCCGCGCCTTTTCAAGCGCCTCGTCGGCCATCTTATTCATGCCCATTGAATTATAAATCCCGGCAAGCTCGACCGAGGTGTCTATAAAGCTGTCGATATCGCCCTGTGACTTATAGAGTTCCAGGTACCTCTCTTTTACCTCAGGGTCACCAGGACGTATTTCGGAAAGCGAGAGCAGAACATCGGTAACCTTTTCCGTCATCCCGTACCGTAGGAGCATGTCGGCCTCGGAGAGCCGCTCCTCGAAGCTTTTTTCGGGCACAACAGGCGCGTCTTCAATATCCGGAATGCCGTCTCCGGGATCGCTTTGTATCCCGGCCTCGTCCGCCGCAGAGCTCTCGTCGAGTCCTTTGTCAACGGCGAATACGTCTATGCCCTCAAGCTCGTTGTCTTCAGGAAGACTTTCCGCCCCAATCTCCTGCGGAAATTCAGCCAGTTCTTCGCCGGACTCCATCTGCGGGAGTTCTCCAAACTCTTCGGGCAGATCCGGCAGAGAAGTTTCCGGTGATTCTTCATTCTCTTCAATCGGGGCGGGAATAGTTTCGCGCACGGCTTCCGAGGCCAGCCGGCTGTCCGCATCCAATGAAATTTCTTCCGCCCCGGCGGAATCGTCAACGGCAATTTCTTCTTCCGTCGGGGCATGGTTATCTTCCGGAATCTCTTCTTCCGGAGTTGTTTCAACAGGGGCGGAATCCAGGGAGATTTCTTCGCCGGATATTTTATTGTCAGGAATCTCATCGGCGGGCGGTGCAAGCGGTTGAGGCTCGGTTTCCTTTATCGTTTGGCCTTTCGCCTCACTCCTTACGGATTCGGCTTCCTCAGACTTGCCCTGCTTTTCCAGAACGTCGGCAAGGAGATTCAAGGCCTCCATGCTGTCCTTCTTATGGCCAAGGAACTCCCGGATGAACTTTTCGGCCTGGGCAAACTCGCTTTTTGAGATGTGCAAGTCCGTGAGCGCCCTGTATTCGTTCCAGGCGGACGTAAAATCGCCGGTCTTTATGTCGATGTCTATAAGCTGGAGCCGGTAGTTTGCGTTCTCAGGGCCTTTTCCCAGCATGCCCCTGTATATTGCAGCCGATTCTTCATATCTGCCGGAACGGAGATACGCATCGGCAAGCGGCGCCAATATCCGAACGTCGTTCGGGTCCAGCTTGTTTGCCGTTTCGAGTTTGGCCGTCGCCTCCCGAAGTCTGTTGTCCTTCATGTCGAGCAGCGCGGATACGCGGATAAACTCGAACCTTTCGGACGCCCTTTTCTCCACCTTTGCCAGGAAATCCCGTGCTCCGGCGCCGTCGCCCTGTTCGAGCTTCTTTTCCGCAAGCTCGATGCACTTGTTTATCCCTTCCTTTTCAAATCCGTCGCTTAAGTACAACTCCGCCAGTTTCTGGGCGAGGGAGAAGTTGTCGGGGTTAAGGTCGCAGAGCGTCTTGTATATGTCTATCGCCTTGACCTTCTGCCCCTGCCTGGTAAAATAAGACGCCGCCGCCAGGTAGCTCTCGTTTGCATTCCCTATCATGCCGCGCTCGGCGTTGAGCTTGCCCATCAATATGAAAATATCGACCTGTTCCGGCTTTATGTTCAGGACTTTTTTGTAGAGGGCTATGGCCTTGAGGGTGAAGCCGGTCTTGTTGAATATCTCGGCGGCTCTCTTGAAGGATTCTATTGCCTTCTCGGTGTCGTTCCTCTTAAGGCAGAGGTCTCCGATGGTATTGAAGGTATTGGCGTCGCCTGAGGATTCCGCGACAATCTTCTCATACTCGAGTATCGCCTTGTCCCACTGGGACCTGGCGATAAACTTCTGCGCGTCTTTTAATACTTTGCTCTTGTTAATCACGTAAACCTCGAATTAAGGGCACAAAGCCCCATGTAAATTTAACATAACCGGATTCCCCCTGTCAAGGGCGAAATGGTATTAGAAAATCCTGTAACTTCTTGAAAATAAAGCTACAAAATTGTTGCGCCGCACAGTTTACATCCGAGGCCGTTTGTGTTATAAATATCCAAACCCCAAGGCTTAGGAGAGGGTCGCTTTGAGAAAACATATTTTCAGCCTCGCCGCCGTTGTTCTGGCTGTTTTAACCTCTGGTTCTGCTCTTGCCGCTTCACATGAGGAATGGGCCGGGATATATCTCGGAAAGCAGAAAATCGGCTATGAGCATATCGCTGTGGAGATAATTCCAGGCGGGTTCAATATTACCGACGATATGACGGCAAGCTTAAGCGTGCTTGGGACGGTGCAGGAGCTGAACGCAAAAACGTCTTCTGTGACCGACGACTCATACAGGCTTAAAAGTTTCCATTTCTCCATGCGTTCCGGATTTGCGGACTCAGAGATTTCCGGGAGCGTCGATGGTCATACCCTTCGCATTAAGACAGGGCCGGAGCCGTCCGCCATAAAAAACATAAAGATAGACGAGGCTCCGTTTCTCGCCTCCGGCGCGGACCTTTATCTCCGGGGCCTGAAGCTTAAGGCCGGAGATTCCTTCGACATTCCGCTTTTCGACCCGGCTTCTCTCTCGCTTGACAGGATGAATGTGAACGTCAAGTCTGCGGAGAGGATGAAGGCGGGCGACGCACTCGTCCCGGTATACCGCCTGGATGAAAGCTATGCCGGAATAGAAGGGAGCGACTGGATAAGCCCGGAACTTGGCACCGTTAAATCCTCCGGGCCGATGGGCTTTACATACCTCAGGGAAACCAGGGCGCAGGCAGTCAATTTAAAAACCTCCTCGCCGCCGGACATCACGGCCCTTACATCAGTCCCGGCGGAAGGGACGGCTGTCGCCGACCCGCGAAGCCTTTCGTTTATGAAGGCAAGACTTGACGGGGTAGATTTTGCCGGAATGCCCCTGGACGGAGGGAGACAGAGGTTTTCAGACGGAATCCTCACGACACAAAAGGAAGATATATCCGGCCTCAAACCGGCGAAGCTTCCGGTGAAAGAACCGGGTATTGAAAGATTCCTCGAGCCTCAGCCCTTCGTGCAGTCGGATGACCCGGAGATAATAAGCAAGGCGCGGGAGATAATCGGGCGGGACAAGAACTCGCTTGGCGCGGCGAAGATGCTTCTCGACTGGGTATACAATAACCTGCGCAAATACCCGTCCGCCGGGATACCGGATGCCGTCGAGGTTCTGCATAACCTTTCAGGCGACTGCAACGAGCACGCGACGCTTTACCTTGCGCTGGCCCGCGCCGCAGGCATACCGGCCAGAATGGATTCAGGTCTTGTGCTCATGGACGGAAGGTTCTATTATCACGCCTGGAACGAAGTATATGTCGGCAGGTGGATAACCGTAGACCCGACGTTCGGCCAGTTCCCCGCGGATGCGTCGCACATCAGGCTGGCCGAGGGCGGGCTGGACAAGCAGATTGAGCTATTGAAGGCCGTGGGGAAATTGAAGATAAAAATTCTGCAATATAAATGACGGTTGCCGCCCGATTTCCTGTAGCTGCCCCATTCATGGGGCGGGGTTAAATTCTAATGAAAAAGCGAAGTTTAATTTATATTATTATTTTTTTTAACATCCTGCTTTCCGCCTGCGGCATGAACAGCGCGGCAAGGAAGATGTCGATAGAACTTAATACCGTAAAGATAACCGACATGACATTCAGCGGGTTCGACGCGAAGGTGTATCTTAAGGTGACGAACCCGAACTGGTTTACAGTCGGCGTGTCGGATTTGAACTACCATGCGTATATTTCCGGACAGGAAGTGGCGTCCGGCCAGGCCGGGCAGGAAATATCCATACCTTCCGGCTCCGCAGCCGAAGTGATTCTGCCTGTTAAGGTAAATTATGGAAATATGGGCGGAAAAATTTCTCAGGCGTTCTCCGGCGGGAAACTCGACTACCGCCTTGCCGGCTCTGCGGTATTCCACACTTGGTTTGCAAGCAAGACCGTCCCGTTTGATACAAAAGACAGGAAGCTCAAATGAATGTATCCTGCCACCTCGAAGAATTGAGGAGTAATAGACCATGAGAAAAATATTGCCGATTTTATTCGCGATTTTGGCGGCGGTTTTACCCGCATGTCAGAAAAAGACGGAAACGCCTCCTATACCCAGGACTGGCGGCACTGCAAAAGCGAACCCTTCGGTTAATCCGGTGGAGAGCTATGTAAACGGGCTGAAAGGCTCGGTCGAAAGGGCGAAGGGCGCTCAGGCCGAAGAAGACATAGGCGATATACGCACTGCTATCCAGACCTACCAGATGGACAATGGCCGCTATCCCGCGAGCCTCGACGCCGTTAAACCATACGTCCGCGCAGGAATCGACATGAGTAAATATAACTATAGCCCCGCCGACGGCAGCATAAGTCTGAAATAATGCGGCCAGGGAAATATATACTGCTGCCGTTTCTCGTTGTTATCCTGCTTTTTTCCGGGTGCGGCGCGCTGGAAGGGATGGAGAGCCGCGCGATGCTGGCGCGGGAAGCCACGCTTCATCCGCGGGACCCGAAGACCGGTCTCCTGCCGGGCGCAGGGCCGATATTCATACAGGAAAAGGGGCCAAGGGCAGCCCTTTTGATACATGGTTTCGGCGCGACTCCGTTCGACTTGAAACCCCTTGCCGTTGCGCTAAGTAAAGAAAACATAACGGTTTATGCCCCGCTCCTCCCCGGCCACGGCACAAGCGTGCAGGACTTTGCGCGCTCTACCGAAAAAGAGTGGATTTCCGCGTCAAAACAAGGACTTAAGAGGCTTGTAAAATACCCTAAGGTATATATAATCGGCTTTTCCATGGGCGGAGCGATAGCGCTCGACCTCGCGGCGGAAAAGGCAGCAAAAACGAGGGTTTCCGGGGTTGTTCTGCTCGCGCCGTGCGTGTTCATAAAGGGCCAAAACAGGCTTATGACGCCGGAATTTATAATAAAACACTTCTCCCGCTTCCTGCTTACGGACTATATAATCAACAAACCGTCGTTTTACTATGACAAAAGGCCGCTCGTACGGAGGCCGGCCTACGACCTTTTTCCTCTGAAAGACCTCCGTGAGCTTGTTTCGCTCGAAGAAACCGCCCGGCGAAAGCTCCCGGAGGTGAGTGAGCCGCTCCTTGTGATACAATCCAGGAACGACCCTACCGTCGCCGCCTCCGGCCCGAACTACATACTGGCCCATATCTCGTCGAAAGATAAAGGTATTTTCTGGGTTACGCGCTCCGGGCATTTGCTTACCCTGGATGCGGAAAAGGGGCGGGTTATTCGGAAGGTCGAGGAGTTTATTAGGTCGCATTGAGAGGGTGAATTGCCGTTGACAGTTGAGCAAGCCGGATGTATAGTCATGGGCAAAACCATAAAGGAGATACCGCGTGTCCGAGAACGAGTATAGTAAAATTGTCGAACAGTTGGAGAAAATTTACAACAGACTGGATAACACCCCGACGAAGGACGACCTCAGAACCGAGATTGCCTCCACCACGGCGAGTCTACGGTCTGATATTACTGCCGAGATTGCCGCTGTGAAAGAGGAGACAATGCGGCATACGGGCATTTTAATCGAGGCCGTTGAGCACAAAATTGATATTGTTATTGAAGGGATAATGACTGTGAACCAGAAATTGGATCGGCGCATGGAAGAAAACGAAAAAGAGCATGACCGGCTCGATAAAAGAATTCTTATCAACACCGCCGAAATCTCTTCGCTCGACCGGAGGGTGGGGATGCCGGAAGGAAAATAATCCCGCCTGCGCCTTCTTTCATCATTATCACAAAATATAGTATATCTTCGCGTTCCCTCCACATTTCTTAGCGCTTTCCGGTTGATTTTTCCCGCCGAATGTGATATAAATTCAGCCGGAAAAACCATGCAAAAACCGGTATCCCAGACCCATAAAATGAGGTAAAAATGCGCTTTCACAAGCTGGAAATGACAGGTTTCAAGTCCTTCGCGGACAAGACCTCCGTCACCTTCGAGCCGGGCTTGACCGCCGTGGTTGGGCCGAACGGATGCGGCAAGAGCAACATCTCTGACGGCATCCGCTGGGTCCTGGGCGAGAAGAGCGCCAAGAACATGCGCGGAGAAAAAATGGAGGACGTTATATTCAACGGGACTGAGGTCAGGAAGCCTACCGGCATGGCGGAGATAAACCTGACTCTCCAGGACGTGGAAGGCGCAGACTCGCTGGGGTTCTCGGAGTTCAAGGAGATAACCATCACGCGCAGGCTTTACCGGAGCGGCGAAAGCGAATACCTCATAAACAAGATACCATGCCGCCTGAAGGACATCCGCGACCTGCTCATGGACACTGGCGTCGGCTCAAGGGCCTATTCCATAATCGAACAGGGGAAGATAGGCCAGATTATAACGAGCAAGCCGGAGGAGAGGCGTTTCATAATCGAGGAGGTCGCGGGTATTACGAAATACAAGTCCCGCAAGACAGAGGCGCTTGGAAAGCTCAAGGAAACGGAAGATAACCTAAGCCGCGTGAGCGACATAATTCACGAGGTGAAGCGCCAGATAGGCTCCCTCGACAGGCAGGCCAAGAAGGCGGAGAGATATAAAAAGCTTTCCTCGGAACTCCGCGGGCTGGAGCTTAATATGGCCTGGGTGGACTATGGCGAGCTCCTTGCAAAGGGTGCGGAGGCGGATAAGGAACGCGAAGGGCTCGCATCGCAGGAATCCGCAGCCAAAAACGCCGTCTCGGCGAGAGAGGCCGATCTGTCCGAGACGAGGCTTCATCTCGCGGAGAAAGAGCGGGCGCTCATGGAGCACCAGCGCGAGGTGCATCGTCTGGAGTCCGAAGTCAGCCGCCTGGAGGCGCGCGCGGAAGTGGCGGTAAACCAGCTCAAAAACCTCGACGAGCGGGAAGAGCGCAGACTGTCCGAAACCGGCAGGCTTCAGGCCGAGGAACAGGAGCTTCAGGCGCACTCAATGTCACTCCGGGAAGAGGAGGGGGCACTTAAAACGGAACTCGACAGCCTGCGCGCCCGGTTGCAGGCGCTTGAGGCGGAGTATCAGGCCAAGGTCGATAGCGCGCACGCGCTCGAACAGGAGATTGAATGTGGGCGTGTCCGGCTTTTTGACGTCCAGGCGGAGCTTGCCGCCGCCAGGAATAACCTGGCGAGGCTGGAGGAGCGGAAAGCCGAACTTGAGACACGTTCGGCAAGGGGGCGCGAGGAACGCCTTGAGACAGAGGCGCGCCTGTCATCGGCAAAGATAGAGGCGGAGAAAAAAAAGCTCGAACTACAGGCCGCCAGGGCGTCTTTCGACGATCTTCAGGCCGAGCGGGAGACGCTCTCAGTTAAGATTGACGGGACAAGGGCGGCATTAAAGGAACTTTCCGACGGGCTTGCCGCAGGACGCGAAAGGCTGTCCCAGAAATCCAACCGCCTGAAATCGCTCAAGGAACTGGAAGAGAGCCTTGAGGGTCTTACGGAGGGCGTTAAGGCGCTCGTTTCCGAGCAAAGGCGCGGGGCGTTTCCGGGAATAAAGGGACTTATTGCGGATATTCTTTCGGCCATGCCGGAGCATGAGCGCGCAATCGAGGCGGGCTTAGGCGATAGGCTTCAGAATATAATCGTCGGCGGCCACGAAGACGCGAAGGCCGCAATAGCTTTCCTTAAGGCCAGAGGCGCAGGCAGAGGAAGTTTTATTCCATCCCTGCCGAGGTTTTCTTCCGGAAATATTATTCCTGAAGGCGTCGGAATAATCGGCATGGCTTCATCCCTTGTCGAGGCGAAAGAGGGGTATAAGGAAATTATAGACGCGCTCCTTGGCGGCGTGCTGGTCGTCCAGGACCTCGACTCCGCGCTTGCAGTCTGGGAGGCGGGCGTTTCCTTTACACTTGCGACGCTCGACGGAGAGGTTATTGAGCCTTCCGGCACAATAACCGGCGGCGCCGGCAGACCGGCCTTTGGCACGGATGGCGGCAGGGGGATACTTGCCAGGAAGCGCGAGATACGCGAGCTTGCGGATGAAGTGGAGAGCCTGTCGCGCGAAAACCAGGCGGCTGAGAGCAGGCTGTCCGAGTCCAGGGCGCTGATGGACGAGCTTGAAGGAAAAATAAAGGAAATTCACGAGATAATAAGCGAAAAGCGCGTCGCGACAGTTGCCCTGGAAAAGGACTCGGCGTCTTTTGATGCCGAACTGGAGCGGATAACGAAGAAGCTTGAGGTGCTTGACATCGAGGCGTCCCAGCGCTCCCACGAAGAAGACAAGGTGCGGGAATCCATAACCAAAACCCGCGCCGCGATAGATGATTTGAGCCTGGAGAAGGATAATGCCGAATCCGCCCTTTTCGCGGGGCAGGAAAGGCTTAAAGCCGCCAAATCGGAGCTTGAAAGAGACCGGGAGGCGCTCACGGCCAGGAAGATAGACCTCTCCGCGCTTATCCAGAAGCACGAGTCCTGGGCGAGGGACCTGAAGCGCGCGGACCTCAAAAGAGAAGAACTCGAACGCAGGCGCGCGCAACTCGAAGCTGAGGGCCGCGAGATTTCCGATAAGAAAGACGAACTTACAAAGGGCCGGGCGGGGGCCGAAGCGAGCATAAACTCGCTGATGACCGAGGCCATTGCCATGAAGGAAAAAACGCCCGCGCTCCAGGACGCCTACCAGGAGTCGTATGATGCCATAGGCGGCCTGGAAGAGTCCGTGAAATCCGCCCGAAGGGATGCCGAGGCCGCCAGGGACGCCCTCGGAGAGATAGAGTTAAGGCGCGCGGAACTGAAGCTGAAAATAGAACATCTTTTTGAGACGGTCGAGCATAATTATCATATTCAGATACCGGAGATGGAAGAAGAAATAAAGGCGCTTGAGATAGAGCGCGAACAGGCGGAAATGGACGCCTCGGAGCTTCGTATAAAGCTCGAAAAGCTTGGGCCGGTTAACGTCGGCGCGATAGAGGAATATAACGAACTGATGGAGCGATTCGAGTTCCTGAGCAGCCAGAAGCAGGATCTTGAATCGTCCGTCGCGCGCCTCAGGGAGGCAATCGGCAAAATCAACAAGACCTCCGAAGAACTCTTCATGGATGCGTTCAACGCCATCAACGAGACGTTCAAAACCGTGTTCCTCTCCCTGTTTGGCGGAGGACGCGCCGAGCTTCAACTCGTGCCGCCGGAGGAGGGCAGCGACGTGCTGGATTCCGGCCTTGAGATTGTCGCCCAGCCGCCGGGGAAGAAGCTCCAGAGCCTGCTTCTTTGCTCCGGCGGAGAAAAGGCGCTTATCGCCGCCGCGCTTGTTTTCGCGTGCTTCCTCGTGAAGCCGTCGCCATTCTGCGTCCTCGACGAAGTTGACGCCCCGCTCGACGAGAACAACGTCCAGAGATTCGGGAACATGCTCAAGGATTTCGCGGGCAAGACTCAGTTCATCGTCATCACGCACAGCCGCCCCACGATGGAGCTCGCGGACGCGCTCTACGGCGTCACGATGGACGAGCCGGGAGTCTCGCGCCTCGTCTCCGTCCGCCTCAAGGAGGCCGCGGAAATGGCGGGGGTGTAAGACCCTTTATAAATGAAAGGAGGCAAGGATGGCCGGACCTTATGTCCACTGCCTGGTGTCGAGAGAGGCGCTCAGGAATATCTATAAGGATACATCTTTCAACCGCTACAGCAAGATTACCAATCCCGACGAAAACTCCCAGTATTTTCCGTTTATCTGCCTCGGCTCGGTAAGCCCCGATTATCCGTATCCCGCCATGACGGTAGATAATATTATTCCCGGCGCTCAGACCGTCAATACGGCAAAGGATGAAAACGGCTGGACTTGGGGCGACAAGTTTCACAAGGAGAACACGGGCAATTTCGTAGACTTGGGAGTTAGCGCCCTGAGAACCGATCCCGACGCCAAGGTCGCCGGATGGACGGATGCCTGGTTAAAGAAGGCCGCATGGCTCATGGGATATTATTCGCACGTTATAACGGATCTGGCCATCCATGCGGTGGTATATAAATTGGTTGGCGGGTGCTACGAGAACCACAAAAAGCAGCATCTGCACAGCGAGGTTGTGCAGGACTCCCTTCTGTTTTACGATGTCTACAACATTCCGCCTAACGCTCCTAAAGAGCTGGTCGACGCGAATTTTCTTCAGATACTTCGGAAGTGCCAGGAGTTTACCGTTTCGGCTTTTGATCCCCTTAATTCGGCAACGTATGTCCTCGACAAGGATATAGTAGGGTTTTGGGATTCCATCCTGAGACAGAACTACCCGCCGTTCTATAAAGCCGACCCGCCTAAAATCAGTGAATGGCACAAGTGGTACAGCTTCATCGTTAAAGAAGGGACAGGACTCCCGGCAAGGTGGCTTGAACCTAACATGGCATATCATAAAACTACCGAGATAGCCAGTACGGAAAAAACCAGCTATTACACGGATATGGTATTGCCGGACAACTCGGCTAATAAATCCTATAGAAACGACGTCTTCAACAAAACCGTGGCCGAAGTGACAAGAAGATTGAAAGATTTCTTGAATTCCCTCGACAATACGGACGCATACCTCGCACTGAAGAAGACTCTGGGCGACTGGAACATAGATAAGGGGACCGTCGATGGCAATAATCCTCAATTTGCATTATGGAATGGGAAAACGGAATTTCCATTTAATTGCCCCGGCGACCCTCCGCAGAGTGTCTCAAAGTAGGCATATAGATATTTTAAATCCGCCCCTCCGGCGGATTTTTTATTTAAAAACAACGGTCTCTGTGCTATCTTTATTAAATGGCCGGAACTGAAACAATCCCCGGGGATATAATAGAGAAACTCTCCGCAATTGTCGGGCCGGAGAACGTCGCCACGGATGAGGCGGGGTTATTAACCTATGCCTATGACGCGACGCGCCTGAAAGGGACGCCGAGCGCCGTTTTGCGGCCAGGGAGCGAGGAAGAAGTCTCGAAAATTCTATCCCTCGCAAACGAACGCGGTGTTCCCGTGGTCCCGCGCGGGGCGGGGAGCGGCCTGTCCGGCGGCGCCGTGCCGAGCCGTGGCGGGATTGTCCTCTCGTTCGAGAGGATGAACAGAATAATCTCGATAGATGCCGCAGACCGAATCGCGACAGTTCAGCCCGGCGTGGTTACGGGGGAGTTCCAGAAGGCTGTCGAGGAGAAGGGACTTTTCTATCCGCCTGACCCCGGCAGCCTCGCGTTCTGCACCATCGGCGGGAACGTGGCCGAGAACGCGGGCGGGATGCGGGCGCTGAAATACGGCGTCACGCGCGATTACGTAACCGGCCTTCGCGCCGTGCTTCCGTCAGGCGAAATCATCCGGGCGGGCGTGAAGACGGCCAAGGGCGTTGTGGGATACGACCTCGCGCGCCTTATTGTCGGCTCCGAGGGGACTCTCGCCGTGGTCACGGAAATAACGTTCACTCTAATCCCTCTGCCGGAGAAGGTCATTACTATGACAGCGTTTTTCTCCGGGCCAAGGCAGGCGGGCAAGGCGGTATCGGCGATCATGGCATCTCCTTTCACGCCGCGCTGCCTTGAGTTCCTGGACGGCGAAGCCCTCGGCGCCGGGGCAAGGAAAATCGGCTATGCGCTGCCGGAAGGCGCGGGGGCGTTTCTCCTGATAGAGACGGACGGAAGCCCGGACGAAGCGGACCGGCAGATGAACGGAATCCACGCGCTTTTGAAGGACAACGCGCTAAGGATAAATATTACACAGGACAAGGCCGCTTCAGCCGAGCTCTGGAGGCTTCGCAGGAGCACATCCCAGGCGCTTTTTTCCATAGCGCCGCACAAGATAAACGAGGATACCGTCGTGCCCGTGAGTCGTGTCCCGGATGCACTGGAAGGCTTCGGGGAGATTGCTTCGAGATTCGGGCAGAAAATAATCTGTTTCGGTCATGCCGGGGACGGCAATATTCATGTAAACGTGATGACGGACAAGTCCGACCCGGAGCGGTTAAAGATGGCGGAAGAGGCGGTCTCGGAGGTGTTCAGGCTGGTGCTCGCGCTTGGCGGGACAATCTCCGGAGAGCATGGAGTCGGGCTTACGAAGCTCCCGTATATCGGCATGGAGCTTTCCGCCGCCGAGATTGAACTGCAAAAGAAAATAAAATCGGTTTTCGACCCGAACGGTATACTTAACCCTGGGAAAATATTTCGTTGAATGTAGCTGCCCGATTCATCGGGCGATGTTAAATCCGGAGGATTCATGGGGATTGTCGAAGAAGCGTGGGAGCGGTCCGAGACAGAGAGGATTCTGAACCATAACGTCGATATAGTGGCGGAAAAGATAAATCTCGACCACGAGATGCGGACTTTCCTGAAGGTGCCGTTCCGGGAGATAAAAGTCCAGATACCGCTAAAAATGGACGACGGGCGCGTGGAGATATTCGTCGGATACCGCGTCCAGCATAACCAGACGCGCGGGCCGATGAAGGGAGGAATACGCTATCATCCGCAGGTGAACCTTGGAGAGATAAGGGCGCTTGCGGCGGCCATGACATGGAAGACCGCTCTTATCGACATCCCGTTCGGCGGCGCTAAGGGAGGCGTTACCTGCGACCCCAAGACGCTTTCCAAAGGAGAACTTGAGAGGCTTACAAGGTCTTTCATAACCCGTATAAGCGACAGCATAGGCCCGAACCTCGACATCCCCGCCCCGGACATGAACACAAACCCCCAGGTGATGGCCTGGATAATGGACGAATACTCCAAAAGGCACGGATACACGCCCGCGGCTGTTACGGGAAAGCCTGTAGAGCTTGGCGGTTCCGTAGGACGCATCGAGGCTACGGGCAGGGGCGTGACATACCTTACAAAACGGGCGCTGAAAGACAAGAAAATCGAGATACAGGGCGCAAGGGTGGTAGTGCAGGGTATGGGAAACGTTGGCGGAACGACGGCAAGGCTTCTAACGGACGAGGGCTGCAAAGTCATAGCGGTATCCGACAGCAAGGGCGGCCTCTATAACCCGAATGGCCTGAACATCTCCCGCGTAACGATGCACAAGGAGGAAACCGGCTCGCTCAAGGGTTTCAGCGGCGCGGACTACGTCACGAACGAGGAACTGCTCGAACTGCCGTGCGAGGTGCTGGTGCCGGCGGCGATGGAATGCGTGATAATGGAGCATAACGCGGCAAGGCTTAAGTGCTCCGTCCTCGTGGAGGGCGCGAACATCCCGACATCTCCGGAAGCGGATAATATCCTTGCGGATAAGGGCGTTTATGTCGTCCCGGACATACTTGCGAACGCGGGCGGGGTTCTCGTGTCGTATTTCGAATGGGCGCAGGACTTGCAGTCCGCGTTCTGGGAAGAGGAACGGGTCAACAGAAAGCTTATGAAGATGATGCTCGACGCCTACGAGCTGGTAAAAGAGGTATCCGTGCAGAACAGCGTCACCCTGCGTACGGCGGCCTATGCCATTGCTATCGAGAAGGTATCTAAGGCGGTAAGACTGCGTGGATTCTGAAAACATAATAGAAGCCCGCGGCCTGTACAAGGAATATTCCGGATACCCGGCGGTAAAGGGGATAGATTTTACCGTCGAGCGGGCGGAGTGTTTCGGGTTCCTGGGACCCAACGGCGCCGGCAAGACCACGACCATGAACATGCTCCAGGGCTACGTTGCCATCACCGGCGGCACGCTGAAGGTTTTCGGCATGGACCTTAAGGGCAACGAGAGGAAGATAAAGGCCAGGCTTGGCGTCGTCCCGCAGGAGAACAACTTAGACCCTGATTTGTCCGTGATTGAGAACCTCCGCGTCTATGCCAGGTATTTCGACATCCCGAAGACAGAGGCCATGAGGCGCGCGGCGTCCTTGCTTTCGATGATGTCGCTCCTGGATAAAAAGGACGAGAAGATAACCAGGCTCTCCGGCGGGATGAAGAGGCGTCTGATGCTGGCAAGGGCTCTTATAAACGACTCCGACCTCATCATGCTCGACGAGCCGACGACAGGGCTCGACCCGCAGGCGAGGCACCTCATCTGGCAGAAGCTGAAGGAGCAGAAGCGCCAGGGGCGGACGATGGTGCTTACCACGCATTACATGGACGAGGCTGAGCACCTGTGCGACAGGCTCGTGGTTATGGACGAGGGCAGGATACTTGCGCTTGGAACGCCGCAGGAACTGGTTGATAAATACGCCAGGGGAAGCGTTGTGGAACTGCCTGTGCCGGAAGAGGGCGAGTCCGAACTGATTAATGCGCTCGCAGGCGCGGACTACGACTACGAAATATCCGGGGATACGCTTTTCATCAACAGCGCGGACGGAGACTCGGTTATCGCCAGGCTTGCGCGCTTTGCGAAGGGCGGCTTTGTTCACAGGCCCGCCACGCTTGAGGACGTGTTCTTAAAGCTCACGGGCAGGGAGCTTCGGGAATGAATGAATTTTTCAGGCCCCCGCAGGTCGGGAGGCGCGCGTTCAAGGTCTGGCAAAGGAACCGGGACGCCTGGCTGAAGTTCTACAAGGCGAGCCTTGTCGGGAACCTCGCGGAGCCGATTCTTTTCCTTCTCGCCTTCGGCCTTGGGCTTGGCAGGTTCGTAAGGAATGTCGGGGGCGTCCCGTATATAAAGTTCATAGCGCCGGGCCTTGTAATCTCCGCGGCGATGAATGCGGCGTCGTTTGAGTGTACTTTCGGTTCGTTCACGCGTATGAGCACTCAGAAGTCCTATGACGCCATTATCGTTACGCCTGTAAATATCGATGAGGTCGCGGCCGGCGACATACTCTGGGGGGCGACAAAGGGTTTCATATCCGCCATCATAATGCTTCCCGTGCTCGCCGCTTTCGGCCTGATGGACTCGCCCTGGCTTATCCTCTCGCCGATTCTGTATCTCCTGATGAGCCTGATGTTCGCATCGATGGCCCTCATCGTAACGGCGTTCGTCCCGTCTTACGACTATTACGCCTATTACTTCAGCCTCGTCATATCGCCGATGTTCTTCTTCTCCGGGATATTCTTTCCGCTCTCGACGCTTCCCGGCTGGGTCATGAACGTCGCGTGGTTTACGCCGCTCATACACGCCGTGAACGTGTCACGCGCGCTTGCCACGGGGCATTTTTATGCCGGCCTTGTCGTCGATACTCTGTGGATGGTTGTCTTCACGCTCATATGCTCCTGGACGGCGATAAAGTTCATCAGGAGGAGGCTGATAAAATGAAAAAAAGAAACATTCTTTTTATCGCAGTTATCATGGTTGTAATCGGTTTTTTGTTTTTCCTTAGCTCAACCGCCAGAAAACCGCCTCTCATGCCGCCAGACGCGACTCATAAAAACCTCGCCGACATCCGTGCCTGCGCGCCGTGCCACGGCCCCGGCGGGAGCAGTCCGCTCAAGAAGGAACATCCGCCGAAGCGGCACTGTTTCAAGTGCCACAAATCGGAATAAAACGATTTTTGACACGGGGCCGGGATGGGTGATAACATTTTATGTAGCGCCAAAATTTACGGAACCTGAAATGAGAGGTTTGCGATGCTCGACAAGATGAAATGGCTTGGCCATGACACTTTCAAGATAGAATCCGGCGGCAAGGTTATCTATACCGACCCGTTCCAGCTTAAAGACGGCCTGCCGAAGGCCGACCTTATCCTCATAACGCATGAACACTACGACCACTGCTCGCCGGACGACGTAAAAAAAATAACCAAAAACGGCACGGTAATCGTCGCGCCTGGAGACTGCGAAGGCAAGCTGAAGGGAAACGTAAGGAAGGTAAAACCGGGCGACATGCTTACGGAGGCCGGCGTGGACATAGAGGCTGTGCCGTCTTACAACACGAACAAGAAGTTCCACCCGAAGAGCAATAACTGGGTAGGATACATATTCGCCGTCGAAGGCAAGAGGATATACATTGCAGGCGATACGGACCGCATCCCGGAGATGAAAACCTTCCGGTGCGACATCGCGCTTCTGCCGGTTTCCGGGACGTATGTCATGACGGCTGAGGAGGCCGCGCAGGCCGCAGAGGACATAAAGCCAGGCGTCGCCGTGCCGATGCACTATGCCTCGATAGTCGGCTCCGAAGAAGACGCGGAAAAATTCAGGAAACTGTATAAAGGGGAGACGCACGTCTTCAGGAAGGCCGCATGAAGCTTTACTGCGCGACCGTAGACCTTTCCACCGGCCATGCATTGGTTGCGGCTACGGATAAAGGTCTTTGCCGGCTGGAGATGAACCCGCCTTCCCTTGCGGAGTTCGTGGACGAGATAGAGGCGCGGTTTGGCGCGAGGCCGATAGAGGATGGGCGGCCTTTTATGGCCCTTCGCGGAGAGCTTTCGGCTTATTTTAAAGGGGAGCCGGTCGCTTTTACGCAGAAACTCGACCTGCGCGGGACGGATTTTCAGAAGGCTGTCTGGCGCGAGCTTATGAAGATTCCCTACGGCAACGTCCGCTCGTACAAGTGGCTTGCGGTCAGGGTTGGCAATCCGAATGCGGCAAGGGCTGTCGGGAACGCATTGAACGCCAACAGGATTCCCGTAATAATACCGTGCCATAGGATAATCGAGTCTTCCGGCGGCCTGGGCGGGTTCGGCGGAGGATTAGAGCTTAAGAAGAAGCTTCTTGGACTCGAAGGCGGCGGACGGGCCTGAAGCCGCGAAGCCGGTCTACCGGCTAAAAACGCCGTGTCTGCCTCAGGGCCTCGTAGACCGCTATCCCCACGCAGGTTGAGAGATTCAGGCTCCTGACCTCGCCGAACATAGGCACGGTAAGCGAAGAATCCGGGTGGGCTGCAAGCCACTCTTCCGGCAGTCCCCTGGTTTCCGGGCCGAAAACCAGGGCGTCGCCGTCCTGGTATTTAACCTGTGTATAAGGCCGTGAAACCTTAGTGCTGAAGTAGAAGAAGCGGGAGCCGGAAAGCTCCGAGTATGCGTCCTCAATGCAGTCGTGCACGGTGAGCTTTACGTGCGGCCAGTAGTCCAGCCCGGCGCGTTTAAGGTAACGGTCCGAGAGTGAGAAGCCGAGCGGGCGTATCAAGTGAAGACCACAGTTCGCCGCCGCAGTGAGTCTTGCGATATTTCCCGTGTTTCCGGCGATTTCGGGTTGATAAAGCACGATATGGAGCATAGGGCATTATACAATTTATGAAATTAAAAATCCACCTGCTCCTCTTTATCCTGACCGTCTTCTCGACGCTGTTCGCGGGGGCGTATTTCATACAGGAATATAACCTCTTCAGCGAATTCCCGCACCGCATCCTGCCCGGTCTCATAAAGGGGGCGCCGTTTGCCCTGCCGCTCATGGCGATACTCGGCGGGCACGAGATGGCGCATTACGTAAATTCACGCCGCCACAAGGTTCTTGCGACGCTGCCGTATTTCATCCCGTTCCCGAACCTCTTCGGCACCCTCGGCGCGGTGATAAAAATGAAATCCCGTATCAGGGACAAGTCCGCGCTGATAGACATAGGCGCATCCGGCCCGGTCGTGGGTTTCCTGCTGTCCGTTATCGTCTGCTCGATAGGGCTTTCCATGTCGCGCGCATTGCCCGCGCATCCTCCGGCCCCCGGCGAGACCATACTCGGCGGCTCGCTGATATACAACTTCCTGATGCGCATATTCATAAAAGGCGACCTGCATTCCCAGGCGGTAGACTTAAGCCCGGTGGCCGTGGCAGGTTGGGTGGGTTTTTTCGTTACGTCGATTAACCTTATGCCTGTCGGCCAGCTGGACGGCGGGCATGTCGCCTATGCCTTCTTCGCCAGGCGGCATAGGGTTATATCAAAAATATTTGTAGTTATCCTTATCGCAATGGGTTATCTCTTCCCAGGCTGGTTTATCTGGGGCGTCCTTCTCCTGTTCCTTGGCACGAAGCACCCGCCGGTCGAGAACCCCGACGAGCCGCTTGACGCCAAAAGGATTGCCGTAGGCATTTTTGCCTTCCTGATTTTCATAATCACATTCACTCCCGTGCCGATAGTCGTGGCGCCGTAAATCCCGCGTTTTTCTCCTTTTTTTTCTTGCATTTCTCCCCGGTTTGTGGTAAAAAAATACTTAACTCAGAAGAAATGAACTGGGTGGGCTCGAAAAGGCCCACTCTTTTTGTTTAAAGCGTTTTTTAAGTCACTGGGTTCCCGTTTTTGCGGGAATGACGGACATATGGTAAGGGAAAAAATAGTAGATGTCGCAAGAAGGGTGGCCGGGCCGGTTCTTGAGGAAATGGGCTACGAGCTTGCGGACATCAAATTCATAATGGAATCGGGCCGTTGGCGCCTGCAATTATTCATAGACAAGCCGGGCGGCATTACGATTGACGACTGCGAGACCGTAAGCCGTGAAATCGACACCCTGATAGAGGTGGAGGACTTCATACAGGGCGCATATGTCCTCGAAGTTTCCTCTCCAGGGCTGGACAGGCCGCTCTATAAGCCTGCGGATTATATGCGTTTTAACGGGAAGTTGGCAAAAGTGAAGACGAACGTGGCCATAGAAGGGCAGAAGGTTTTGACTGGCAGAATAGACAGCCCGGACGAGGAAGGGTTCAGCCTGATTATGCCGGGCGGCAGGAAGGTTGTTTATATAAAATACGGGCAGGTCGAGAAAGCCCGCCTCGAAGTCGAATTTTAGGAGGATTTTTAGATGAATCACGAGCTGATTACCGTAATAGACCAGATCTGCAAGGAGAAAGGCATATCGAAAGACGTGCTCCTTGAGGCGGTGGAGTCCGCCCTGGTCTCGGCGGCAAGAAAGAAGTTCCCGGATAACGAGAACATAAAGGTAAAGGTAAATCCCAAGAACGGAAATATTTCAATTCACCTGATATATCAGGTAGTTGAAGAGGTGGAGGATCCGGGCAACCAGATGACGCTCGAAGAGGCGAAAGACCTCGACCCGCTGGCGGAAATCGGCGGCGAAGTGGACATACTCCAGGACTTCGAGGGCTACGGACGCATAGCGGCCCAGACCGCCAAGCAGGTCATAGTGCAGAGGGTAAAAGAGGCCGAACGCGACATCATCGTCAACGAATACTCAGGCCGCATAGGCGACCTCGTGAACGGCATAGTCATGCGCCAGGAAAAGGGTAATTATATCATCGACATCGGCAAGACGGAAGCCGTCCTGCCGATGCGCGAGCAGGCCCCACGGGAGAGCTATAAGCAGGGCGACAGGGTGCGGGCGTACCTGCTCGACGTCCGCACGACGAACAAGGGGCCTCAGATAGTCCTTTCCCGGAGTAATCCGGAGCTTGTGTCAAGGCTTTTCGAGATGGAGGTTCCTGAGATTTACGAGAAGATAGTCGAGATAAAGGGCGCTGTACGTGAGGCCGGAGACAGGACCAAGATCGCGGTTCAGTCAAAAGATTCCGCCGTTGACCCGGTCGGCGCCTGCGTGGGAATGAAAGGCTCGCGCGTCCAGGCGGTCGTCCGGGAACTGCGGGGCGAAAAAATAGACATTATCCCCTGGACGGAAGACCCGATACAGTTCATAAGCAAGGCGCTCTCGCCCGCTACTGTCGAGAAGGTCGCCGTGGACGAGGACGAGAAGTCCGCGCTTGTTATAGTTTCCGATACGCAGCTCTCCCTTGCGATAGGTAAAAAGGGGCAGAACGTTCGGCTTGCCGCGAAGCTGACCGGCTGGAAGATTGACATATACTCCGAGTCGGAATACGACAAGATGACCCAGAAGGACAGGGAAAAGGAGATAGAGGAGGCAATCGCCAGAGAGTCCAAGCTCCTGGATGAGGCGCAGGCGGCGGACGCGGCGGACGCCCCGGAGACAGGCGATGAAGGCGCAGCCTGAAAGGACGTGCATAGCCTGCCGCAGGAAGGGCAAAAAGGGAGAGCTTGTCAGGATTACGGACTCTCCGGCGGGCGTCATAATCGATTATACGGAAAAACTTCCGGGCAGGGGTGCGTATATATGCCCGGAAAAGGAGTGCATCGAAAAACTCCTGAAGCCGGGCGGTGGCGCAGCGCTTTCGCGGGCTTTGAAACGGAACGTCGCGCCGCCTGCCGGAGAAGCCTTTTATGAAGAGCTTTCGGCGAAGATAAAAAGGAAGGTTTCGGCCCTGCTGGGGATGGCGAGGAAGGCGGGCTTGCTGGAGTACGGTTTCGACGCGGCGCTCGGCGCGGCCAGGAAGGCGTCCGGAGGCGTCATTGTGGTTTCGGACGACCTGGCTGAGAACAGTCGAAGGAGGCTTCTGGAAAAAATAAGCGGAGATGTTTCCTTGATATATAATTTCTCGGACAAGGAGGCGCTTGGGGCTGTAGTAGGCGCTCCAGAGCCGGTCGGGATAATTTACGTGAAGCCGTCGGAGCTCTCGCGGTCTCTTGCGAGTGAGCTGTCGCTTCTCTCAAAAGTCAGCAGGGGGTGATTTAACAAATGGCAAAACCGAGAGTCTATGAGCTCGCGAAGGAACTGGATGTCGATAACAACCCGGAGGCTTACAAACAGTTAATCCAGGACATCATAGCCGAGCTTAAAAAGATTGGACTGAACGACAAGACTCCGTCTTCGGGCCTGGATGACGAACACGCGAAACTCATCCGGGAAAGGTTCGGAAAGCCCAAGGAAAAGCCGGTCAAGCCGGAGGTGTTGAAGCTTGGGTCAAAGCCTTCCGGCGCCATCAGGATTAAATCGGCCCTCAAGGCCCCGGAACCCGAAGAAGGCGTCAGACCAACGGCGGCCAAAAAGGTGGAAAAGGTGGAAAAGGAGAAACCGGCACCCAAGTCCCGTTTCGGTTTCTTTCACCACAAGGCCACAGCCGTGGCTGCAGGCCCCGCCGCCGGGACGGCTGAAATTGTAAAACCTATGATTGAAGTAAAACCTCCTGAGCATCTGCCGGAGAAGGAAAAGATTGAAGCCGCTCCGCCGGCGTCAGTCGTCCAGGAAGAGCCTGTCCGCGAAGTCCCGGCTCCGGAGGCGCCGGCAGCCGCCGAGGAAACCTCTGTCCAGGAGCCGCGCAAAGTCGAGCCGCCCAAGCCGCCGGTACCGGAAGAAACCAGGCCGATGGTATCCAAGGAAATGCTTGAGAGGCTCGCGGCGGAAGCCCTGCGGAAGAAGGAAGGCATTCCGCCGTCGAGACCTTCGCGCCCTCCGCAACAGACACAGGCCCAAAAGGAGCAGGCCGCAAAGGAGGCTTCTGCAAAGGCAAAAAAATCCAAAGGACCGAAACCCGCCCGGACCGAACTGGAAGTCCTGGAAGGAGTCGATAAACTTCCGTCTATTTCATCCAAGCTTAAGAACCGGTTGCAGACGGTGAAGAAAAAACCTGCCGCTCCGGAAACCGCTTTTTCCAAGAAGGATCAGGCGCCGCAGAAGTGGCAGGAGTTCAGGGGCGGCAAGAAAAAAGGCCATAAACAGGAATTCAGGAACCAGAGGCACCAAGCTGTGGCAGTTCCCGCGCCGGTCGAGGACATCGCGTCCACAATAGCCAGGAAAAAAGCAATCCGGATTACCGAGGGCATAACGGTAAAGGACTTCGCCGACAAGATAGGCGTAAAGTCCGGCGATATAATAAAAAAGCTGTTTGAGATGGGTATAATGGCCACGATTAACAACCCCATCGACACCGATGCGGCAATCCTTCTGGCGGACCAGTGCGGCCTGAAGGTTGATGTAACGCCCATTACGGACGAGGAGGCGTTTGTCGAGGAGGAGCAGGACCGCCCGGAGGATCTGAAGTTCCGTCCGCCGGTCGTCACAATCATGGGCCATGTTGACCACGGCAAGACATCACTCCTCGATGCCATACGGCAGGCGAACGTGACGCAGGGAGAGGCCGGGGGCATTACGCAGCACATCGGCGCGTACAGGGTGCGCCTCAAGGACAAGGACATCGTCTTCCTCGATACGCCCGGCCATGAGGCGTTCACGGCCATGAGGGCGAGAGGCGCGCAGGTGACGGACATAGTCGTCCTTGTCGTGGCCGCGGAGGACGGCGTCCGCCCGCAGACGCTCGAAGCCATAAACCACTCGCGTGCGGCCAAGGTGCCCATCATCGTTGCGATAAACAAGATAGACAAGCCGGAGGCCGACCAGGACAGGGTAAAAAGAGAGCTTTCCGACCAGGGCCTTGTGCCGGAGGAATGGGGCGGCGATACGATATTCGTGCCCGTCTCCGCCAAGAAGCGCATCGGCCTTGAAAGCCTCCTCGAAATGATACTTCTACAGTCTGAGGTTATGGAACTGAAGGCGAACCCCAACAAGCCCGGCCGCGGCACGATAATCGAGGCGAAGCTGGACAAGGGGCGCGGCCCCGTTGCGACGGTCTTGGTATCTTCCGGGACTATCAAGCCCGGCGATGTCTTTGTTACCGGCCAGCACTACGGGCGCATAAGGATGCTCCTTAACGACAAGGGCAGAAAGGAAAGAGAGGCGACGCCTTCCTATCCGGTGGAGGTTATAGGACTCTCCGGGGTGCCGCAGGCGGGGGATTCTTTCGTTGTGATGGAGGACGAGAAAAAGGCCCGGCAGGTCGCCCAGTCGAGGATGCAGAAACAGAGAGAGGCGGAGCTTGCCCTGAGGAAGAGGATTACGCTGGACGACCTGTTCTCGCAGATACAGAAGGGCGAGGTCAAGGAGCTCAATATCATAATCAAGGCAGACGTGCAGGGTTCCGTAGAGGCGGTATCGGAGTCGCTTTCAAAGCTCTCCACGGAGGCGGTCAAACTGAACGTGATACACGGCTCCGTCGGCGCCATTACGGAGTCGGACGTCATGCTGGCGTCGGCGTCGAACGCAATTATCATCGGTTTCAACATACGGCCTGAGCCGAAGGCATCGCAGCTTGCTGAGACCGAGGGAGTGGATGTCAGACTGTATAACATAATATACAACGCGATAGAGGAAGTGAAGCAGGCGATGGAAGGCCTGCTTGAGCCGACACTGAAAGAGAAAGTCCTTGGACGCGCGGAAGTCAGGCAGACCTTCAGCGTGCCGAAGATAGGCGTTATCGCCGGCTCATACGTCTTGGACGGAGTCATTACGCGCGGCAGCGCCGGGGTGCGCGTGCTCCGGGACAACGTCGTCGTATACGAAGGCAAGCTGTCCTCGCTGAAGCGTTTTAAGGAAGACGTGCGCGAGGTCCAGACGGGATACGAATGCGGCATAGGCATAGAGAACTTCAACGACGTAAAAGTCGGAGACATAATCGAGGCCTACGACGTGGAGAAGCTGGCTACAAAGCTGTAATGTATGTTTGTAGGTATACTGACAGTCGAGGTTGTCGTGTATGACGCGGGCTCGCTGAAGAGCAAGCGGAGCGTCGTGAAAGGCTTGAAGGACAGGATACGAAGCAAATTCAACGTATCCGTGGCCGAGGTGGACAACCAGGACCTCCGGCAGAGGGCGGCGCTCGGAGTCGCCTGCGTATCCGGCGAGAAGGCGTTTACCGCCGACGTCTTGAACAAGGTAGTGGATTTGATACGCTCAAACACTTCCGTAGAACTGATAGATTACCAGGTGGAAATACTGTAAAACCGATTGAAACCGCACGACTACAAACGCTCCGACAGGGTGAGCGAACAGATACGCGCCGAACTGTCCGACATACTTCTTCGGAAGACTAAAGACCCGCGCATCGGCTTCGTCACCATCACCCGCGTGAAGCTCAGCGACGACCTCAAATACGCCACGGTATTCGTCAGCGTAATAGGCGACGAGTCGAGAAAAAAGGAGGCCGTCAAGGGCCTTAAGAGCGGGAGCCGTTTCATGCGCGCGGAGCTTGGACACAGGCTCAGGCTTCGCACCGCGCCGGAGCTTTCATTCAAGCTGGACGAATCCATAGAAAAGGGCTCGAAGACCCTGGATATTCTTCGCAGCCTGGATATAAAAAAAGACGAAGGAGATATTGAATGACCGGCGGTATAAAGGCGGTAGCCGAGGCTATAAAAAATCTTCGTTCCGTTCTTATTTCCACTCACATCAGCCCTGAGGGAGACGCCATAGGCTCGGAACTCGGCCTTGCCCTGTCGCTTATCAAAATGGGAAAGAAGGTATCGATTCTGAACGCGGACCCGGTGCCGGAGTTCCTTCGGTTCCTTCCCGGAACAGGACTCATAAAGACCGGCAGCGAAATCCCGGAGCAGTACGACGCGCTGGTGGTGGTAGACTGCGAGCCGGAACGGACGGGGCTTAAACTCAAAGACGCCCCCGGACTGAAGACGATAAATATCGACCATCACGTCACCAACCCGAAGACCGCAAGCGTCTTCTGGATAAACCCGGAAGCGGCGGCGGCGGGCGAAATGGTATACGACCTGCTCCTGTTTATGGATGCCCCTATCGACAAGGACATCGCCACGAACCTCTACACCTGCATATTCACGGATACGGGTTCATTCAGATATACTAATACGGACGCCGACGCCCTCGCCAAATCCGCGAAGCTGCTCTCCTACGGAGTCGATACATGGAAGATCGCGGAGAACGTCTACGAGACGAAGTCCTTCGGCAGGATGAAGCTCCTTGGCCTTGTCCTGGCGGATATGGAGATAAGCCTCGACGGCCTTGTGGCGTGGGTTACGGTAAAGGAAGAATTCTACCGCATGACCGGCACGAAGGCGGAGGATACGGACGGCTTCATAAACTATCCGCGCGCCGTGAAGGGCGTCGAGGTAGCCGTGCTTTTCAGGGAGGCCGGGCCGAACAAAGTAAAGATAAGCTTTCGCTCAAAGGGCAGGGTGAATGTCTCCACGCTTGCTGAAAACTTAGGCGGCGGCGGGCATCCCAACGCCTCCGGGGTCGTCATGGAAATGTCTCTTGAAAAGACCCGCGATTTCGTGCTTCCGAGGGTTATGGAGCACATGAAAATATTCCCCGCCTGATGGATGGACTCATACTGACAGACAAACCTGGCGGCTGGACATCACACGACGCCGTTTCATTCCTGCGCAGGCTGCTGAAGGAAAAGCGCGCCGGACATACCGGCACGCTCGACCCGTCCGCGACGGGTCTGCTTCTCGTCCTCCTGGGCCGGGCTACAAGGCTGGCTCAATTCTACGGCGGCGACAAAAAAGAATATATCGCTGTCGTAAAACTCGGATGCGAGACGGATACGCTCGACGCCGAGGGCAGGACAGTGCGCGAGATGCCGGTGCCCGCGCTCGACGGTGGCGCAGTAGAAGTGGTCTTGTCGCGTTTCAGCGGCGAAATACAGCAGGTTCCGCCGTCTTATTCCGCGATAAAAATAGACGGCCGGCCGCTTTACAGGCAGGCGAGGAAAGGTCTTCATGTTCAGGCCCCGCCGAGGCGGGTTGTGATATACGCGATTGAACTCCTAAGTATTTCCGGCGCGGAATTTACCATCCGCGTCGTATGCTCAGGCGGCACGTATATACGCTCGCTCGCAAGGGATATTTCCGAGGCGCTTGGGACGTGCGGGCATCTTTCCGGGCTTCGCAGGACGGCAACGGGAACGTATAGAGTCGAAGACGCCGTCTCCCTTGAGCCTAAACCTTCTGCGGAAGAAGCCGGTGGTAAAATAATTCCCATGGACATGCTTCTGCCGGGGATTCCTGCGGCCAGGCTGACATCCCTCGGCGCCGAGGACGTCCGGCATGGGAGGCCGCCGGCGCGCGCCGATTTCATTTCTATTCCGGAATGCATAAACGATATTCCCGTCCGGCTTACGGACGAATCCGGAAGTCTTCTCGGAATCGGCATGTCTGCGGGAGAAGGGGCCGCGAAACCTTATCTCCCCAAGGTGGTTCTGGGCTAAAAAAAGCTTTACAAACCCCTGTGGTTATGCTACTTTTTGAGGGTTGTAGGCTATTATAAATCGAGACTCATGCAATAAAATCGGGAAGGAGGTGAAAGCGATGGCTATGGAGAAGGACACCAAACAGGATTTAATCGGGAAATTTAAGATACACGAAACAGACACCGGCTCGCCGGAGGTCCAAATCGCCCTCTTGAGCGAGCGGATTAAATACCTTACCGAACATTTCAAGACGCATAAGAAGGATTTTCATTCAAGGCGCGGGCTTCTGAAAATGGTCGGGCGCAGGAGAAGGCTCCTTGATTACCTTAAAAACAAAAGCGTGGACCGCTACAAGAAGATGGTCGAGGACCTGGGATTAAGAAAATAAGACTGGAGAAAAAAATTTAATGGTTCATAAAGTAGAAATGCCCTTAAGGGAGGGCACCCTCACTCTGGAAACGGGGAAGATTGCCCGGCAGGCGAGCGGTGCGGTTATTGCGACTTACGGGGACACCGTCGTCCTCGCTACGGCAGTCGCTTCAAAGGTCGAGCGCGAGGGGCAGGATTTCTTCCCCCTGACGGTCGATTACTTAGAGAAGACATACGCCGCCGGAAAGATTCCAGGCGGTTTTTTCAAGAGAGAGGGACGGCTTACCGAGAAAGAGACCCTTACTTCGCGGCTTATCGACAGGCCGCTTCGGCCTCTTTTCCCGAAAGGCTTTTTGTGCGAGACGCAGATAATAGCCAACGTGCTGTCCTTCGGCGAAGAGAACGTATCCGATATAATGGGCCTAATGGCGGCTTCCGCGGCCCTGACAATTTCCGACATACCCTTTAACGGCCCTGTCAGCGCGGTCCGCATAGGCATGATAGACGGCAGGTTCGTCGTGAACCCCGCGCTGAAGGAGATGGGGGAGACGAAGCTCGAACTGACCGTCGCCGGGACGAAAGACGCCATAATGATGGTCGAGTCCTGGGCCGCCGAGGTGAGCGAGGACGTCATGCTCGACGCCCTGGAGCTCGCGCACGAAGAGATAAAAAAGAGCGTGGCGCTCCAGGAAAAACTCCGCGAGCAGGCGGGTGTCGGTAAGCGCGTCGTCAAGGAAATAGAGATAGCCCCGGCGCTTGTTGACGAGGTAAAGGCGAAGGCCCTCTCCGGCATAAGCGAGTTCATACAGATACCCAACAAAACCGAGCGCCAGAAGTCCCTTGATAACTTAAAGGACGCCATAACCGCCGGTATTGGCGGGGACGACGTCATGAAGATAAGGGACATCAGCATCGTCTTCCACGACATCGAAAGGGACATGGTCAGGAAGATGATACTGGAGAAGGGCATGCGCGCGGACGGAAGGGGAGTCCGCGACATACGCCAGATAACCTGCGACACGAGCATACTGCCCAGGACGCACGGCTCGGCCCTTTTCACGAGGGGCGAGACCCAGGCGCTCGTTACCGCGACTCTCGGAACCTCCGAGGACGCGCAGATGATAGACGCGCTCGAAGGCGTAAGCTACAAGCCGTTCATGCTCCACTACAATTTCCCTCCGTATTCCGTCGGCGAGGCGAAATTCCTGCGCGGTCCCGGCAGGCGCGAGATTGGCCACGGGGCGTTGGCAGAGAAGTCCCTGAGGCAGGTAATCCCGCCCAAGGAGAAATTCCCGTATACCATCCGCATAGTCTCGGACATCACGGAATCCAACGGAAGTTCGTCGATGGCGTCCGTCTGCGGCGGGACTCTCGCGCTCATGGACGCGGGCGTGCCCATAAAGGCGCCAGTGGCCGGGATTGCGATGGGGCTTATAAAGGAGGACGGCAAGTACGTCGTTCTCTCGGACATACTTGGGCTTGAGGACCACCTGGGCGACATGGATTTCAAGGTTACCGGGACGCGTGAGGGCGTCTGCGCTCTCCAGATGGACATAAAAATAGGCGGGGTTACGAAAGCATTGATGAAGGAGGCCCTCGACCAGGCAAAGGAAGGCCGTCTCCATATCTTGGGCAGGATGCTCGATGCGCTTCCGTCGCCAAGGGCGAGTCTTTCCCCGCACGCGCCGAGGATATTCACGATAAACATCAAGCCGGACAAGATTAGAGAAGTCATAGGCTCCGGCGGCAAGGTCATAAGGGGCATAGTCGAGGAAACCGGCTGCAAGATAGACATCGAAGACACCGGCGTAATCAACATCGCTTCATCGGACGAGGCCGCGGCGAAGAAGGCCATAGACATCATCCAGGGCATCGTCATGGAGCCGGAGATCGGGAAAATCTACAAGGGCAAGGTCCGCAAAATTATGGACTTCGGAGCCTTTGTTGAGATAACTCCGGGCACGGACGGCCTTGTCCACATCTCCCAGATTGCCGAGCACCGCGTTACGAATGTCTCCGACGAGCTCAAGGAAGGCGACGAGATAATGGTGAAGGTGCTGGAGATAGACCGCCAGGGCAAGATCCGCCTTTCGGCCAAGGAAGCGGCCAGGGAATTAAAGGCGAAACAGGGATAGGCAGCGCCGCCATATCAGGAATTATTAAAGAGGGGAAATGGGCATTCGGTTTGGCTCGTTTCCTTTTTTTATGGTAATATTTTAATCAGAGACCATGTTTAAAAGAGAGCTGCTCGACAACGGTATGCGCGTGGTGACCGAGAGGATTTCCAATGTCCGCTCGGTATCGCTCGGGGTATGGATCGACATCGGTTCGAGGGACGAGTCCCCGGAGCTGAGCGGCGTGTCGCATTTTATAGAGCATATGCTCTTCAAGGGCACGAAAAGACGCAGCGCCCGCGACATAGCCATAGAAATGGACTCGATGGGCGGAGAACTCAACGCCTTCACCAGCAAGGAAGGCACGACCTACTACTTCAAGGTCCTGGACGAGCATCTCCCCCGCGCGCTCGACCTCCTCACCGACGTCTTCAATAACTCCACATTTGAACCCAAGGAGCTCGACCGCGAGCGCAAGGTCATAATGGAAGAGATAAAAATGGTCGAGGACACGCCGGACGACCTTGTTCACGAGCTTCTCTACGAATCCGTCTGGAAAGGCACTCCGCTCGGTCAGCCGGTGCTCGGCACGCGCAGGAGCATGAGCGGCCTTGACCGCGAAGACCTCGTCGGTTACATGAAGAAGTTCTACACTCCGCATAATATCGTAATCTCGGCAGCGGGCAATTTCGACCACGACATGCTTATGGAGACGCTGAACAAGAGCTTCGGCGGCAGGAAACAGGGAAAAGACAGGGAGAATGCCGGCCCCGCGGGTTTCAAAGTCTCCGTAAACGTAAGGAACCGCAAACTCGAACAGGCGCATATCTGCATCGGCGTCAGGGGCCTGCCGTATTCTCATGTGGACCGTTTCGGCATGTATGCCTTAAATACCCTCCTCGGCAGCAGCATGAGTTCAAGGCTCTTCCAGGAGATACGCGAGAGGCGCGGCCTGGCGTATTCCGTCTATTCCTACCTCACGTCCCTCAAGGACACGGGGCTTTTCGTAATCTACGCCGGGGTAAGCCCTTCAAAGGCCGCGTCGGTGGTCAGGCTTGTCTGGAAAGAGATAGACAAGCTCCTGGATTCCGGCGTGAAGAAGGACGAACTGGAGAAGGTGAAGGAGCAGCTTAAGGGGAACATGGTCCTGGCGATGGAGAACACGTACAACAGGATGAGCCAGCTCGCAAAACACGAGATGTACCTGGGCCGCCGCTACACGTTAAACGAGATAATCTCCGAGATAGAGAAGGTCAATCCGGAACAGGTGCACAGGCTGGTTTCCGAGCTTTTCGGCAGCCGGGAAATAGCCATGAGCGCCCTTGGGCCGGTAGACAAGGACGAGCTTCAGAAAGAAATTCCCGTCCATTGAAATGTCTGAAAAATTAAAAATAAGTATCAAACGGGCAGGTTCCCTCGACCTGCCCCTGCCGTCATACCAGACTGAGCATTCCGCCGGCATGGACCTAATGGCCGCCGTGGGAGAAGACGTCGTTATCCCGCCCGGCAAGTGGGGGCTTATCCCAACCGGGATAGCCATCGAGATCCCTCCCGGATACGAGGCCCAGATACGCCCCAGGAGCGGCCTTGCCGCGAAATACGGCATAAGCCTTGTCAACACCCCCGGCACCATCGACTCGGACTACAGGGGCGAGATAAAGGTAATCCTCATTAATTTCGGCGGCGAACCCTATACCGTCAGGCGGGGAGACCGAATCGCGCAGATGGTCGTAAACGAGGTCGTCCGCGCCGAGCTTGTCCATGTCGAAGAGCTTGGCTGCACGAAGCGCGGAGACGGCGGTTTCGGGCACACGGGGAAATGATTAAAATCCTTCCCGAACATATCGCCAACAAAATAGCAGCCGGAGAAGTCGTGGAAAGACCGGCGTCGGTGGTCAAGGAGCTTGTCGAAAATTCCATAGATTCCGGCGCGTCAAGGATATTTGTAGAAACGTCCGGCGGCGGAGTAAAGTTAATCAAAGTAACCGACGACGGCTCCGGCATGTCCCCCGACGACGCCCTCCTTGCGTTCGAGCGGCACGCCACAAGCAAGCTCGCCTCCGATGGCGGCCTTTTCTCCATATCCACTATGGGCTTCCGGGGCGAGGCCCTGCCGTCAATCGCGTCTGTCTCCCGCTTCAGGCTGATTACCTCATCAGGCGACGGGCGCGGCACGTCCGTCATAATCGACGGCGGGAATATCCAAGGCGTAAAGGAAACCGGCACGCCGAAGGGCACATCGGCTGAGGCGCGGGATCTGTTCTTCAACACCCCGGCAAGACTCAAGTTCCTGAAGAGCCGCGAGACGGAGCTTTCCCATATCGCGGCGTCGGTGGAGAGGCTTGCCCTCGCACACCCGGAAATCCATTTCAGACTTACAAACGACGGGAAGGAACTGCTGGACTGTCCGCCCGTCCGCGAGCTTCGGGAGCGCATAGCCCAGGTCTACGGTCGTGATTTCGCAAAGGGGCTTTCGGAAATAAACGCGGGCGGGCCTTGCAGGATTTACGGTTTCGTGTCGATGCCCGGCAGGAGCTTCTCCGACCGCTCAAGGCAGGAGAGCTTCGTGAACCGCCGCCCCGTGAAAGACCGCGTGATACAACGCGCGATTTACGATGCGTACGAATCCCTCCTGATGAAGGAGCGGCACCCGGCCTCGATACTGTTCATCGACATAGAGCCGTCTCTTGTGGACGTGAACGTCCATCCGGCAAAAAGGGAGGTTCGCTTCGCCGATGCGCCCGGCGTGCAGAGGGCGATAAAGGATGCCGTTACCGGCGCCCTGAAGAACTCTGAAAGCGCGGATGCGGAAGACTTCACGGAATCCGGCGCGGTGCGGGAGATTCCAGCCCCGTTCGCCTCGTCCTATAACAATCCCTTCCATTGTACCTCTCCCCCCGTGGGAGAGGGTGGCGCTATGCGCCGGGAGAAGGGGGACATATACGAGCGCCAGGAGCGTATGCCGCTCCATGCGGAGAGAAATTTTGCCCCTTCGCCCGAATCCTTCCGTGAATTCCCCATGCAGGTACTGGATTCCTACATCATCGCCCGGAGCGCGGACGGGTTTATCCTGATCGACCAGCACGCGGCGCACGAACGCATTCAGTATGAGAAGGTGAAGGCCCGTTACGGCAGACAGGGCGAGGCTTCGCAGGGCCTGCTCGTCCCGGAGAAAATCGAGCTTACGGCGAAGGAGGCGGCGCTCCTCGAAGCCGTCCTGCCGGAGCTGGGGGCGCTTGGTATCGAGGCCGAAGCCTTCGGCGGCGGGAGCTTCCTCATCCGCTCGAAGCCGCTTTTCCTGGACAAGGCCGACATAAAGGAAGTCGTGCTTGGGATTGCGAGCGAGCTCGAGAGCGCGGACGTGAAGGGCAGGGCGGACGAGCTCCGGGAGAAAATCTGCAAGTCCGTCGCCTGCAAGAGCGCCGTCAAGGCGGGGAAGAAACTCCACCCGCACGCGATGGAGCGGCTCATTGAACAGCTCTTCGCCTGCGAGATGCCCTTTACTTGCGCCCACGGGCGGCCCACGGTAATCAAATTCGGATTGAACGAACTGGAGAAGATGTTCAAGAGGAAATAATTTTCCCTCGCCCTTCGATGGGAGAGGGTGGCCGAAGGCCGGGAGAGGGTGAAGCGTCATTCCCGCGAAAGCGGGAATCCAGTGACTTTAATAAAAAACCTGGATTCCCGATTAAGGCATTCGGGAATGACGAACGACTGCCGATTCGTCGTTTCACTCAGAATGACAGACTGGACCGCTACATTGTCGGCCCATAATCATTATGAAAGAAAAGTTATTCGTCATCCTCGGCCCGACGGCGGTCGGGAAGACTGAAATATCCCTGGCCCTCTCGGAAGAAATCGGCGCGGAGATAATATCCGCAGACTCCATGCAGGTATACCGGGGCATGGACATCGGAACCGCGAAGCCGACGCCCGAGGAGCGCGCGCGCGTGCCGCACCACCTCATTGACGTTGCCGACCCTAAGGAGGAGTTCTCCGCCGGGCGATACGTGAGTCTCGCGGACGAGGCGATAAAGGACATAACTCGGCGGGGGAAAATACCGCTCGTCGTGGGCGGGACGGGGATGTATGTCCGGGCGCTTTTGGAGGGTATTTTCGATGGGCCGGGCGCGGATTTCAGGCTCCGGGAGGGGCTCGCGGAAACCGAATCCAAAGACCCCGGTGCGCTCCATAAGATGTTGAAAAACGTGGATTCCAAGGCGTCTGAGAAGATACATCCGTCGGACGCGAGGCGGATAATCCGTGCGTTGGAAGTATATGAAAAAACAGGGAAAACCATAAGCGAAAACCAGCGCCAGTGGGGAAATGGCGCCAGATACAACTATAAAATAGCAGGGCTGACCATGCCCCGCCCGGAGCTTTACCGGCGGATTGACGCGCGGGTGGAAAATATGATTGAAAACGGACTGTTGGAAGAGGTGCAAGCCCTTAAAAATAAAGGCTGCACCCGCGATTTGCCGTCCATGCACGCCCTGGGCTACAAGCAGCTTCTGGCGCATCTTGACGGGGAATTTCGCCTCGATGAGGCAATTCGCCTTATAAAACGCGATACTAGACATTACGCCAAGAGGCAGTATACCTGGTTCAATGCGCGTAAAAACGTGGCGTGGACCAAGGTATCAGGGCAAAATTTTGCCGATTCTCTCGCATCGGTGAAGAAAGCGCTTGATATTTCCGGTAATTTCCGATAACTTTATAAAAGTTTAGACGGCGGTCAGAGTATTAACAAATGGTAAAAGGGAGAGCCATGTCGAGGTCCCAGATAAACCTGCAAGACGCATTTTTGAATCATGTTCGCAAAGAGAAAATCCCGGTGGTGGTGAATATCGCCGGGGGAGGCAGGATCGAGGGCCTCGTGAAAGGCTTTGATAACTTTGTGATTTTGCTCAAGCACGACGGCCAGCACCTGATTTACAAGCACGCCATCAATTCTATCGTGCCGGAGCGCGCGGTCGAGCTCGCAACTCACGGAAATCATTCTGAAACCGAGCCGAGAGAGGCCAGCGAAATCCCGTCTCCGGAGACTCAGGCCACGGCCCCGGAGGAGCCTTCCGAGCCTTGGGTGGAAGGTTGATGCCGGGAGAGAAAATCAGGAGAAACCCGCTCCCAACTATCGATATAATAATAGAAATTCGTTCCGGGATAGTGCTGATAGAAAGGAAAAACGCCCCGCACGGCTGGGCGATACCCGGCGGGTTCATAGATTACGGAGAGAGCGCGGAGGCCGCCGCCGTCCGCGAGGCCAGGGAAGAGACGGGCCTAACTATCGAATTAATAAGGCAATTTCACACATATTCCGACCCGGAAAGAGACCCCCGTTTTCATACGATTTCCACTGTATTCATAGCCAGGGCGGAGGGCGTTCCGAAGGCGCACGACGATGCACAAGGCATTGGAATATTTGATAGAAACTACCTGCCATCGCTCCTTTGTTTCGATCATTCCCTGATACTGCAAGACTACTTCTCCGCGCGATACTAACCCTTTAAAAATCACACCTTCCCCGCGCCCGTTTTTTGCCCCGAAACCCGCCCGCAGAGGCCAAATTTTACCCCGTTTCCGATGCCGGGGGGAAATTGGTATTTTTACACCTTTTTACTTGAACAATCGGCAGGTTTCAAAAGCAATCCGGAATTGCTATTGACAATGAACTTTCCCGACCGATTAGATTTACTCCTGGAGTCTCGTCCGGCATTATCAGGAAATAGCATTGCAATTCCCGGACGCCGCCCGATGAATCGGGCAATTACAGATCAGGAAAACGGCGAACCCTCTCCCGGCGCGAAACCTGCGCCACCCTCTCCCATGAAAGGGCGAGGGGAAGAAAAGTCGCTGGATTCCCGCCTTCGCGGGAATGACAGGTAATGTCGGGCGCAATGAATTGCGCCCCTACAATGGCGGGCGGCGTGATTCGGTGCGGGAATGACGGTATTTTTTTATTGAGTGGCGCCGCTACAAAATTCCGCTTGATAATCCACCTTGCAATGCTGTAAAATTCACAAGGCGTCAACTAACCGAAAAATGGGGATAAATCGGCCT
>JAJYJM010000042.1 GCA_021789495.1 Nitrospirota bacterium | reverse complement strand
TTCTGGCGCAGCGGGCCAAGCACCGGCTGGAACTGGACGGTTGAGCAGGCATATTCTGCCACGCCCACGTATTCCTGGACGCCCGGCGCGGGTGATTTCGGCCCCAACTATGTGGCCGTGTGGGCGAGGAACGCAGGCTCGACGGATTCGTATCAGGCCACGAACATGCTTATGTTTAACGTGACCGCCGCCACACCGGCGACATCGGTTACGCTAACACCTTCCACTGCCACGCCGCTTCCCGGCACGCTGGTAACCTTCACGGCGGCGGGTTCCGGAAGCAACGCCGGCTATGAGTACGAATTCTGGCGCGCCGGGGCAAGCACTGGCTGGAAATGGACGGTTGAGCAGGCATATTCTGCCACGCCTACGTATTCCTGGACGCCGGGCGCGGGCGACGCCGGCGCCAACGATGTGGCCGTGTGGGTAAGGAACGCAGGCTCGACAGATATGCTTCAGGCCAGCATAATGAAAGAGGTCGACGTAACCGCCGTCACCCCGGCGACAGGCGTTACGCTGAGCAACCCCGGCACGACGACTGCGGGCACGACGGTAACGTTTACGGCGACAGGTTCCGGCAGCAATGTCGGCTATGAATACGAGTTCTTTCTCGCCGGGCCAAGCAATGGCTGGAAATGGACTCAGGTGCAGGGGTATTCTACCACTAACACGTATACATGGACGCCCGGCGCAGGCGACGCCGGCGCCAACGATGTGGCCGTGTGGGTAAGGAACGCAGGCTCATCCGACCCTTATCAGGCAACCACTATGACTGAGTTTACCGTTCAATAGAAATTCGCCATAGTTTTCCATGTGCGGCGCTATGTCCGTACCGCAAAAGAGGGGCTTTAAGCCCCTCTTTTGTTTTTACAATTGCCCTCTGTGGCAGGAATCGGCTGATATATTGAGGTCAACAACTGCGGGATAAAAGCGCCGGCGCGGAACTCGGACGTTGTCTTCAGTTGCCTGCGCCGCGGTGGTGTATAAGCCAGATAAGCAGGAAAAGGACGATAAGCGGAATGGAAACGGAAAGACTGATCCAGATAATCTTCTTCCAGCTTCTGGCTCCGAACTCCGGGGCCTGGAGGCGCTCGCACCGTCCGGTAAGTTCCACGAACTCCGGCGCTTCGAGCTCACGCTTCATCTCCGCGGCGGACTCGTAGCGGTTCTTCGGCTCCCGCTCCATCGCGTGGAGTATGATTTCCTCTACCTGCGCAGTCAACTTCGGGTTATGCCTGCGCGGGGCAATCGGGTCTCCGGCGACGCGGGCGTTCATAACGGAGTAGAGATTGTCCCCCTCGAAGGGTTTCACGCCCGCCGCCATCTCGTAGAGTATCGCGCCCAGGCTGTATATGTCCGTGCGCGCATCCCCGCGCTTCCCCTTGACCTGTTCCGGGGCCATGTAATCGGGCGTCCCGACCGTGGGCGTGAAGCCGGTAAAGGTTATCCTTCGGCCCTCCTCGGCGCGGGCTATGCCGAAGTCCATTATCCTTATCGTGCCGTCGTAGCATATCATTATGTTCTGGGGCTTCAGGTCCCTGTGTACGACGCCCTGACCGTGCATGTAATCTATCGCCTCGCATATCCGGACGGCAAGCTTCAGCGCATCTTTCTCCGGCATCGGGCGTATGCTGTTCAGGAGATGCGCAAGGGTATATCCGCGCAGGTATTCCGTAACGATATACGGGCGGCTCTTGTTCTCCACCGGAATAAATTTCAGTATGTAGGGGTGGTTAAGTCTTATGCCTATGTCTTCCTCGCGCTCGAAACGGGCGTAGAAGCCGGGGTCGCTCTCGTATTCCATGAACGGCACCTTTATCGCCACGGTCTGCTTGTTCGACTGGTCGGTCGCCTTGAATATCGTCGCCATGCCGCTTCGGCTGATGGTCTCGTTGATAAGGAAGCGCCCGTCCAGCGTCTGCCCTGGCCGGACTTCGTAGCGGGTGTCCTGGGAGTTCTGCTCCTGGTATATCGGAACGCCCCGATAATATTCTATTTTTTCGACTTCGTTAACCTGGATTACCTGCACGGAGAGGTTGTCCGTCGTGCCGCGTTGTTCGGCCAGCGCGACGAGGCTTCTGGCTGCCTGCGCAGGGGAGAGCCGCGATACAATGTCGGCAATCTCGCTGTCGGCGACATAGCCATAGAGGCCGTCGGAGCAGAGCACGATTTTGTCCCCTTTGAAGACCGTGGAGGTCTCGACGTCGAGTCGGATTACAGGCTCCTGGCCGACGCTCCTGGTGAGCACGTTCCTGTTCTCGCTGGCCCTTGCCTCCTGCTCGGATATAAGCCCGAATTTCTGCTGCATCCCGACGTAGGTATGGTCGGTCGAGAGCTGCTTTATCTCCGCCCTGCGCACGAGGTATACGCGGGAATCCCCGACATTTCCGACGGTTACCTCGTTATTCCGGAAGACGGCGGCGGCCAGTGTCGTCGCCATCCTGCCCATGGAATGGCCGTCCATGCCCTTGTCGTACACGGCCTTGTTCGCGGCGTTAAACATCCTTGTCAGGATCTGGGCCGGGTTCTGGCCTTCGGGGGCGTCCCTGAAGGCGAAAAGGCCCGTTTCGACGGCCAGGCGGCTCGCCACCTCTCCGCGCTCAAGGCCGCCGACGCCGTCTGCAAGGACGGCCACGGCGCCGCGATTTCTTTTTTCCTCAAGGTCTTCCGGCTGCCAGAATCCCAGGTAGTCTTCGTTCTGCTCCCTGGCAGGCCCCGGCGAGGAAAGTTCTGCGTAAACAAGCTCCATGAGGCCGCATTTTACCATTTTTTTGCGCCGAATGAAAGCATTTGCGTGATATGTCACAGGCCGCTTACGCACCCCTTCCCCGCGCCCGTTTTTTGGCCTGAAACCCGCCCGCAGAGGCCAAATTTTACCCCGCTTTCGATGCCGGGGAAAATTTGTGATTTTTCTGGGTTTTACTTTAACAATCGATAGGTTCCGGAATAAATCCGGAATTACTATTTACAATGAATTTCCCCGATCGATTAGGTTTGCTACTGAGGTTTGAGCGCAAATATAAGTAAATTCCCAGCCCCCCGTGTCAGGCGTGGAGCGACAGGAATCTGCTTGTCGTTGCGAGGAGCGGATGCGGCGCGGGGATGGCAGAAAATGCCGGGCGCAATGAACTTAAGCCGACCGGCTTACGACATTATCCAAAGCCATGCGCCGGCGACGGCAAGCGTGGCGATGGTAACCGGTATGCCGACCTTTGCGTGCTCGCGCCAGGTGATGCCTACCCCGGCGCGTTCAGCTAAGTCTACGACGATTATATTCGCTATCGAGCCGACTATCAGGAGATTGCCCGCCAGAGTGCTTGCGAGCGCGAGTATCGGGCCGGAGAGCGGATGGGACGGCGTGTGCAGAAGGAGCATAACGGCGGGCACGTTGGAGACTATATTGGACAGGACTACAGTCGCGCCGAAGAGCGTTGCGGGATTGGCCGTATCGAGGCCTAAGCCCCGCGCCCCGGACATTACTCCGGCCAGCAGGCCGGAGGAGTCGAAGGCGTCGTTCACGACGAAAAGCCCTATAAACAGCACGATTATCTGCCAGTCCACAAGCCCAAGCATATCCCTTGTCGAGGTCCTCCTGCTTGTAAGGAGAAAGCCTGCGGCGGCGAGGGCGAGGATGTCGCGCGGCCACGGCGTGAAAAGGAACGCAACGACGAGCGCGGTCAATACCATTACTCCCTTGGCGCTCTGCCACCGGTTAAGCTCCGGCTCGTAAACCTCTGAAAGCGCGGTCTCTTTTTCCCATCTGTTCCTGTATAAAAGGAAAATGACGAGCCAGACCGCCCCGAGGCCGATAATTACGGGAATGAGCGAAAAACCGAGGTAGCCCGTGAAGGATAACTTAAGTACCTGGCCGATAAGCATGTTCTGTGGGTTGCCGATTAACGTGGCTGCGGAGCCGATATTCGCCGAACACGCCAGCGCGAGGAGAAACGGAACAGGGTTCAGTTTCCGTTTCGCGCAGCCCTCGATAAGAAGCGGCGTTACGGCAAGGCATACGACGTCGTTTACAAGGAGCGCGGAGAGAAGGCCGGATACGCCGATGAGCATCCCAAGGAACGCGCCCGGCGGGACTTCGGCCTTTGCGAGCCTTCCTGCAATAAGCGTGTAAAAGCCGCCCAGCTTGAACTGCGCCGACACGACCATCAGGCCCAGGAGAAGTGAGACGGCGGAGACGTTGACACTGTCCCACGCCGCCCTCGGCGTCATATTCCCCGAAGCGAGGAGCGTAATCGCGCCTAGGAGCGCAATCCCCGTGCGGTCGAGCTTCAGCCCCGGAATCTCGCCCAGGAACATGCCTATGTATACGAAACAAAATACCGCGAGGACTGTGGCGGTATCCATTTTTTATTAATCCCCTGTCGTTACCGGCGCAATCTTCATGCCTCTGAACCGGCCCGTGGCGAGGACCTTGCCCGAATCCGTTATCATCAGGACTTCAAGCTCCGGATGTTTTAGTGCAAGGGCGTAGGCTTTCTTAGGCCCAAGGACGAAAAGCGCCGTCCCCATAGAGTCCGCAAGCCAGGAATCCTTCGCAAGCACCGTAACGCTCATTAGCCCGCTCGCGGGGTATCCTGTATGCGGGTCCATGATGTGGCAGTAGCGTTTGCCGTCCTTGATAAAGAAGCGCTCGTAGTCTCCGGAGGTGGAGATTGCCGTGTCCGTAAGCGGGAGCTTCGCAACGACCGCGCCCTCCGGCCCTCGCGGGTTCTGTATCCCGACAGTCCAGGGAGAGCCGTCCGGCTTCGTCCCGAAGGTCTTTATATCCCCGGCGCAGGCGACAATCCCGCCCTTTATGCCGTCTTCCAGGAGGGCCGCGACGGCCCTGTCCGAGGCGTATCCCTTGGCTATGGCGCCGAGATCGATGGACGCGCCGCGCTTCTTAAGGAATACCGTCCCGGCCTTTCTGTCCACGACGATATTTTGCCGGCCCACAAGGGAAAGCGCTCTTTTTATCGTCCCGGGCGACGGTATGTGCGCATCTTTCGAGCCTATCTCCCAGGCGTTGACGAGCGGCCCTACTGTAACGTCGAACGCCCCGCCCGTGAGCCTGGAGACATAAGACGCATCCTCTATGTTCTCGATAACCTCCGGGTCCGCCGGGACGGGGGCGATGCCGGAGGCGGCGTTTATCCTGCTCAGGTTGGACATGGGCTTGTAGGTGCTCATGAGGTCGTCCACCCTGGTAATCCTGGCGAACGCGTCCCCTGCGGTCTTCGCAAGCTCGTCCTCCGTCTTCCCGCTTCTGTTCAGGGTGATGGTTACATACGTCCCCATTATAACGCGCGTCTCGGTATAAAGGCCGTTTCCCCGTGCGCAGGAGCAAACGGCAAACAGGCATATGAGCAGGCAGAGTATCTTTTTCATGGGAGGATACTGTAGCAGAATTAAAAGGCCTGTTCAAGACTATCTTAAAACTGCTTGCCTTATCCGCATGTTTTATGTTATCTTTTCGGAAGTTTTCCATGCATCAAAGCCTCTTTTCGGAAGGTGTTCCAAATGAAAAAAACGGGACTTTTCATGGCGGTCATTCTGCCGATTGTATTTTTTGTCTCCACAGCCGGGGCAGCCGGGGCGTCGGGCGGGTCCGGCGGTGCGGGGCCGACGGAGATAGACCGGGTTGTTGCGGTGGTGGGGCAGGACGTGATAACCTTAAGCGAAATACAGATGCAGATGGCCCGGAAGATGGACGAGCTTAACCAGCGCTACGAGGGCGAAAAGCTCGACGTGGCCAAGGAAAAGCTTTTGAAAGCAACAATCAACTCCCTGATAGACAAATACCTGGAACTCCAGGAGGCCAAGGCCGAAGGTGTGGAAGTGTCGAAAAAGGAGGTGGACTCCGCAATCGACGACATAATGAAGAAGAACCACATGGACAAGGCCGCATTCGAAGCCGCGCTGGAGCAGGAGGGATACGACACCGCCGACTACAAGAAAACCCTTCGGGACCAGCTTACGATAATGAGACTCGTCGCCAGGGATGTAAAGTCGAAGATTACCGTGAAGGATGCGGACATCGTAAAATACTACAACGAGCACAAGTCGAAGTTCGTCCACCCGGCGTCCGTGGAAGTGGCGCATATAATGTTCCCGGCAAAGGACGGCGACATGGACGCGGCGAAAAAGGCCGCGGAGGCGGCAAGGGCCGAGATAATAAAGGGAACGTCTTTCGAGGACATGGCGGCAAAGTGTTCAGGCGACAAGGACGCCGCGAAGACCTGCGTCCTGGGCACGTTCGGCAAGGGCGAGCTCGCCCCGGATGTCGAGGCCGCCGCGTTCGGCATGAAGGCGGGAGAGGTCAGCCGGCCGATAAAATCCGACAATGGATACCAGCTTATAAAGGTGATGAAAAAGACCGACGCCGGGGCGGAGAGCCTTGAGGACGCAAGACCGGAGATAGTGGACAAGCTCTCCTCGAAAGCGGGAGATAAGCTGTATTCCAAGTGGATACAGGGCCTACGGAACAAGACCTACGTCGAGGTGCGGGAGTAATGTCAGCCGTCATTCCCGTGAAGACGGGAATCCAGCGACTTAATATTGGGGCGCAGGAGACTGCGTCCTTGTTTTTTAATGAAGGAGCAAAAAATGTCTTCATGGACAATGAGATTTAGAAGAGGCATGGGTGGGACGAGTATGTGGCCTCTTTGTTTTAAATATGGCGTTGCAGCAATCACATATGGCCCCGTAGCAGAAGTCGATTTAAAAAAATTTTCCAAAGAAAAACCCCCACCTGGTTGGGATGAACTTGCGCCCGCTCAAAAATTCAGTCTTAAAAGTGTCGCGTTTGATATGATGGAAGGCGATACAATTTATGTCCGTGACAAGGGCAATATCGTTGCCAAAGGTGAGGTTACAGGTACATATTTTTTTGATAATAAAGACGAACTTCCTTGGGCACATCGAGTCCCTGTAAATTGGGATACAGATTTTCCCGCAGTTTCCATTGACAATATAGGCTCTATTCAATCTACAGTATGTCGGCTACAACAGACCGATATTATAAAAGTTGAGAATCTAATCAGGAGAACCTTAAAGATAGTAAAACTGAATGAAGCTATGGAAGGAGAGATTTTTCAAAAAGAAGCAGAATTCCGTGCGCGTAACAGAGCGCTTATAGAAAGTAAGAAAGCAATATCTGACTATAAATGTGAAGTTTGTGATTTTGATTTTTTTGTAACCTACGGTGAAATAGGAAAAGAATATATCATTGCCCACCATCTTGCGCCAATTGGAAAAAGGAAAAAATCAACGAAAACTACTTTAGATGATATTGCCTTGGTTTGCGCAAATTGCCATGCAATGATACATAAAACAGACCCTCCAATTAACATAAATGACTTAAGAAAAATGTTTAACCATTATGAAGACCCTGCGCCTTAAAAAGAAGGAAGACCGCCGAATCCGCCGTGGGCACCCGTGGGCGTTCTCGAACGAGTTCGAGGAGATCCCGCGCGAGCTGGTTCCGGGCGAGATTGTGCGCGTGGCCGATTACGCCGGGCGCGTAGTGGGCGAGGGATACGCGAACCCGCATACGCTAATCGCCGTCAGGCTCCTTACGCGCGGGGAAGAGCCGTTCACGACCGCACTCCTGAAAAAAAGAATCGAGGACGCGAAGGCGCTCAGGGAGAAGTTTTATCCTGCCCGAAGCGGCTCGAGCCGTAGCCGGTCCACCGGCTGGCGCGCGGTATATTCGGAGTCAGATTTCCTGCCGGGGCTTGTCGTCGATAAATATAACGACTGGCTCTGTGTGCAGATACTCACGCAGGGGATGGAGCGGCTCTTCCCGGATGTCCTGGACGCGCTGAAAGAGATATATAATCCCGCCGGGATAGTCCTCAGAAACGACTCCAGGCTCCGCGCCCTGGAGGGCCTGCAAACCGAAAAGAAGGTAGCATACGGAGAATATGCCGGCCCGGTGGAGATAAATTTATGCGGCCTCAGGATGCTGGCGGACCTGCTCGAAGGCCAGAAGACCGGCTTCTTCCTCGACCAGGCGAACAACTACTCCCTGCTTGAAAATATCTCCGGAGGCGCGGAGGTCATGGACCTCTTCTGCCATACCGGGGCGTGGGGGATCTCGGCGCTCCTGTACGGGGCATCGAGTGCGGTATTCGTTGATTCGTCCGAAAGCGCGCTTGCAATGGCGAGAGAGAACGCGGAGCTGAACGGCTTCCGGAGCGAGACGGAATTTATCCGTGAAGACGCGTTTTCCGCGTTGAAAAGATTTGCGGATGACGGGAGAAGGTTTGACGTTGTGGTGGCGGACCCGCCCGCGTTCATCAAGAGCAGGCAGAAAATGGCCGAAGGATTGCGGGGCTACAGAGACCTGAATGCCAGGTGTCTGAGGATTGTCAGGCCGGGCGGATTTTTGATAACCTGTTCCTGCTCCCACCACCTAAGCCGGGAAAACTTCCTTGAGACGCTGCGTGCAGGCGCGGCCATGACCGGCAGACCGGCGCGCATAATCGATATGCGCTCCCAGTCGAAGGACCACCCCGTCCTCCTCGCGGCACCGGAGACGGAATACTTAAAGTGCGCGCTTGTGCAGGCGGGATAAAAACGGGCCGTCAAGCTTGCGCCGGATGGCCCCCAGTCGGCTTTCTTTTGGTTACTTTTCTTTCACCCGAAAGAAAAGTAGCTACTTCGTCCCGATGAATTCGGCAAGCCCCTCGATCTTCATCTCGTCCATTTCGTAGAAGGCCTCGAGGACGCCCATGCCGGTGCCCTTCATGCGGAGGAGCTTGTCTACCGCGAGCAGGAGTTTCGGGTTGTCCTTGAGCTTCTGGATGGTCTCTTCGCCGGACGAAGCGGAGTAAGGCGCGGAATAGCTCTTGAAGCCGAACTGCTTGTCGCCCCTGCCGGTCAGTATCCAGTCGATGCTCGCGTTGGTCATGACGGAGATGCTCTTGAGGAATGCGAGCGAGGGCTTCGTTACGCCGTTCTCGACCTGGGAGATGTATCCCTGGTCGCACCCTATCCTGGATGCCCAGTCCTTCTGCCTGTCGTTCCCGCGGAGTTCCCGAATTCTCTTGCCGATTTCCTGGTATATCAGGTTGTTTGTCATTTTTCACCACTTTCTTTTTGGTTGCGGCCAGTTAATAAAAATTATTTTACCCTACCTCCCGGTTTTTTTCAACCCGCAATCAGGCGGGTTTTACTTATTTTATGATTCGGAAGGGGTTGTCGAGATGCCTGAGCGAGAGCGCTTTTCGTGCACTAACTTGTTGATTTTAAACAGCAAAAAGACTCTTCTTAAGCCTCGACTAACACTTTCGGATTATATTATATGGATTCTGCAAAAAAATTTCAAGCATTTATTTTTAAAATGTTGACATGCTCATGTTATTAAAATACAATGTAAATAAAGTTGTTTGGAAACCAATGGGAATTAAAAGCCCTATGGACAACGAGCCCGAGCAGCGGAGCGGGTTATATGAAGACGAGATTCGGCTGCGGCTCTTCGCCGAAGGGTCGAATCCGGCAAGGCTCGCATGTGTAATCGCGCAAACCGCCGCCCGCCTGATACGGGCGGATACCGTCGCCGTGCCGCTGCTGTCCCCGGATAATTTAAAAATCCACTACGGGCACGTATGCGGTAGGAACAGCGATAAATTCCCCGACGCGCATATACCCGTCGAAAAATCCGGACTCTGCTGCTGGGTCATGGATAACAGAAAATCCATCCTCTGCGAAAACCTGGCCGAAGACCTCCGAGTCTCAAAAGACCCGGCCATGAAGCTCGGCTACAACACCGCCGCGCTGGCCCCGCTTATAGCGCACGGTAAGGTGATAGGCGGATTGTCGGCCTACAGGGACGGCCCGCCATTCACGGACGCGGACAGGGCGGAGCTTGACAGGCTCGCGGGCTATGCGGCGGCGGCAATCGAGAACGCGCGCTTCGTAGAGGAAATACTGAAGGAGCAGAAGAGGTTAAACGCCATAATCGACGGCATGGAGCACGGGATTGTCATAATGTCTTTTGATGGCCTTGTGCTGAAAGCGAACAGGTCTGTGGAGAAATACCTGCCGCTCAAGTTAGACGAGCTTGCCGGGGTATACGTGCAGGAGCTTGTAACCTATCCGCCGTTAGACGCGGTCTTCGGCTGGAACATCCCCGCCCCGCCGGGCAGGAGGTGCTGGGAGATAAATAACTGCGAAAACCGGATATGCCCCATGCACATGAGAAACCTTGCAAGGTGCTGGGCGAACTCCGGGGAAGGATGCTGCCCGGACGGCAAACGGCTGGGAGACGACTTAAAAATCCGGAACCGCTGCATGAAATGCGGACTGATGGAAACTGCTGCGGAGATTTTTGCCATTCCCAGGAAGGTGGACATAATGGGCGTCAGCCTGACCGCCGCAACGTCGATTATAAAACCGGAATCCTCAGACGGGATATTCGAGGAAATGCTCGTTATCTCTAAAGCGGCTTAAGCCCCTTCTTCTTGAGCGCAAGCTCGATGATGCGCTTCTTCCCGGCAGGATCTTTCTCCCTCTTTATCTCGCGGATTACCTTCTGCGCCTCGTCCGCGGGGAGCATGGTGAGTATCCTTGCCACGTTATCGATGTCTCTTGCGCCCGGCTTCGTTTCGTTCTCCATAATCAATAATGCTAACATAACAGATACCGGGGCCGCAACGATTTTCCGAAAGCTGTTGACTTGCGCACGTATTTTGTGGTATCAGTTAACACGTAACGGGCGATTAGCTCAGCGGGAGAGCACTGCCTTCACACGGCAGGGGTCGCTGGTTCGAACCCAGCATCGCCTACCATTTTAAATCAAGGGGTTACGGTTTAGGCTGTAACCCCTTCTTTGTTCAATGGGCTAATTTTGGGCTAATTTACTTTCAAACTACCACTTTTAGCCCTATTGTCTGGTCAAGGACTTCAAGGGCTTTTACCTTATGAGACGGCGCAAGGTGGGCATACCGGAGAGTCATTTTAATATCCTTGTGCCCCATAAGTTCCTTGACGGTTGTTAAATCCACTCCTGCCATAATCAAATGGTTTGCAAAGGGGTGTCTGAGGTTGTGAAAGTGAAAATCCGTTATCCCCGCCTTCGTGCAGGCCGCTTTAAATCTGACTCGTGCCTTGGGGGGGGTATTGGAATGCCGCCCTTATCCTCTCCTGTATCTCCTCCGCCGCGGCTTTTCTGTCCGGGGCGTTCTTTATCGGCCTTCCAATAACTATATAGTCCGCGCCGTTTCTGAAAGCATCCTCAATGTCTACAGTCCGCTTCTGGTCGTCGGTGTTCTTCACCGGGCGTATCCCCGGCGTGATTATTATGAACCGCTCGCCCAGATTTTCCCGCAATGCCGGGGCCTCAAGACCGGATGAAATCACCCCGTCGCAGCCCGCTTCCAGTGCCCTTTTCGCCCTTGAGAGCACCACGGATTTAATGTCCGCCTTAAAGCCCAGGTCTTCGATGTCGCCCTGGTCGAGGCTCGTAAGCATCGTTACGGCAAGGATTTTTACGTCGCCCTTCTCCTGCGCCGCAGCCCTTAAGATGCCGTCGTTGCCGTGCACTGTGGCGAACGCAACGCCCCTGCCGCTTAGCTGCCTGACGGCCCTTTTTACGGTTTCCGGGACGTCGAAAAACTTAAGGTCTACGAATACTTTCTTGCCCCGCGCCCGGAGCCAGTCTATGAACTCGTAGTATCCCCCGGCCATGAATATCTCAAGGCCCAGCTTATAGAACCGGACACTGTCTCCCAGTTCCTCGACTATGTTTTTGGCCTCTTTTACAGTCGGGACGTCGAGCGCGAAGATAAGACGCTCTTCAGGCGGGATATTTTTGGACGGATGGGTCAATTTTCCTCCACATTGATTATTGGCCCAATATGAAACATCAAGCGGGACGGCTTGTCAAGTATTTTTCGCCCGCGTTACCCTTCCTGCTGGATCGTCACGTAGAACGGTCTGCCGTCCCTGATTACCTGCACGAGTATGTTCCTGCCGGGGCGGGCCCTGGAGTATTCCCGGTAGAAATCCGATACGCTTTTTACCGGGACGCCCTCTATCTTCTGAACCACGTCTCCGAAGCGAAGCCCGCCCTCGAACGCCGGACAGCCGGGAACGACCTTCAACACAAGGAGGCCCACAGCCTTTGCTATCCCTAAGCGCTCCGCAATCGGTTCGGATATGGGCTCAAGCGTAATTCCGCACTGCATGGCGACCCGCTCCGTCGCAAGCGAGTGCGCCTCAAGCTCGCCGAGTATCACGGGCAGATGAATCTTCCTGCCGTCCCTGAGCACAAGCAAATCCACCCTTTTCCCGGCCGGGGAGCTGTATATCTTTTCCTGGAGGGAGCGGTTGTCCTTTATCTCGTCTCCGCTCCACTCAAGCACCACGTCCCTGGGTTTTATGCCGTATTTCTGCGCCGGGCTTCCGTCCAGGACGTCGGACACAAGCGCCCCCCTGACTTCCCTAAGCCCAAGCCTCCGGGCCAGGCCTTCGGTCAAGTCCTGCCCCAGAAGTCCCAGGTATCCGCGCGAGATTTTGCCGTATTTTACGAGCTGCGCCATTACCTCCTTCGCCCTGTTTATCGGTATGCCGAAGCCTATCATGGTTCCGGGGCCCAGGTATGCGTTGCTTATCCCCACCACCCGGCCCTGGTAGTCTATCATCGGCCCGCCGGAGTTGCCCGGCTGGATGTTCAGGTCCGCCTGGATGAAGTCGAAAAACCCGATATAGTGTGGCCCCGGCGGCCCGAAACCGGAGACTATCCCCGCCGAGGAGAAGAAATTAAGCCCAAGGGGATTGCCGAGCGCAATCACCCACTGGCCGACCTTCAGCTTCGAGGAATCCCCCATCCGCACCGGTATGACGTTAAAATCGGGCTTTATCTTTATTACGGCGATGTCGGAGAGCGGGTCCGCCCCGACGACTGTCGCATCGTATCTGTGTTTATCCCTCGTGAAGACCCTCAAGACCTGCGCGCCCTCTATGACGTGGTAGTTTGTCAGTATCAGGCCGCTTCTGTTCACGAAAAAGCCCGTCCCCTCCTTTGTCTCGGCTATCTCTATGTCGCCCTTGCCGGGCTGCGGGCCGCCCTGGCCGTCGCTGATTATGAAGTCCGGGTGCGCGGCCAGGCCCTCGTTCTCTATCTTGACGAGCGAGGGCATGACCTTCTGTATCACGCCGGAGAAGTCCGGCAGCATTACCTTCGCGCCCGCATCGTAGGTGCGGCGGGGGCCGCTGTCCTTCTGGAAAAAGGCGAAGGCGCCCAATGTTATTGCGGCGGCAAGAACCGCCGTTAATAAAACGGGTTTCCGCTTCATCCGGCTCCTTTTAAAGAAAACACGTGTTCGTTATTGCTTGTTCACGGCCTTTATTTAATTATATCATAACCCCAAGCGCCTCTTGACAAAGCCGCCCGGCGCATGTTAAACATACATGGATTATGGACATTTCAAACTTAAAGCCTCTTTTGTCCGAGATTGTCTCCGGCATGGAAAAGACTGTTCCCTACGCCTGCGGGCTTGTCATGGAGACGCTTGGCGAGCGCGTGGTGGTTATGACGAAGGAATCACGCGTCGAACCGCTCGACCCCTCGCGGGGCGCGGTGCTGACCGTCTTCACGGGGAGCGAATTTATCGAGCGTTCGACCTCCGACCTCTCCCCGGACGGGCTCAGGAAGGCCGCGTGGGAGCTCGTAAAATCGGCTGAACTTGCCGGGATCGGCCGGAATATCCATATAGACCCCGGCGAGCGGCTTGAAAAGGACTTCGATATAAAGGAAGCCGTTCCCAACGCCTCAGTGCCCCTAAAGGACAAGGTAGGGCGGTGCGCCGAATATCAGGAAAAGCTCCAGGGCATGGACAAGCGCATCGTGAACGCTGTCTCCGTCTACGCATATACCAGGAACCGCGAGCTTTACGTAAACCGCAATAAGGTTCTCTTCCAGGACCTGAAAAGGGGACAAGCCGTTATACAGGCCGTCATGCGGGATGGGGAAAATACCGCGCAGCTCCACGAAGGCGACTCCCGGCAGGGCGGATACGAAAACTCCGTAATCCCGGAGGAGAAGTTTGTCTCCCTCGTCCGGGACTGCGGACGCATACTGAAGGCCCCTCGGCTTGCCCCCGGCTACTACGACTGCATATTCTCGCCTGAATTCGCCGGCATTACGGCGCACGAGTGCTTCGGGCACGGCACGGAGACGGACATGTTCTTAAAAGGCCGCTCAAGGGCGCAGGAATATCTGAATAAACCCGTTGGTTCCGCGCTTGTCAACATGTTCGACTCCCCCGCCGAGGAGCGTGCTGCGGCAAGTTTCTTCTTCGACCACGAGGGACAGCCTGCCTCCCGGACGCAGATAATAAGGGACGGCGTCCTTATCTCCGGCATTACTGATTTAAACTCCGCTACCCGGCTCGGAGTGAAGAGAACGGCCAATGGCCGTCGCGAGTCCTGCGAGCGCAAGGCCTACGCCCGGATGACGAACACTTTCTTCGGCCCCGGAAGCGACACCTTCGAGGAGATGCTTAAGAGTATCGACTTCGGCTATTGTCTCACCCACCCGTCCAACGGCATGGAAGACCCGAAGGGCTGGGGCATCCAGCTTGAAGGCTATCTTGCGGAGGAGATACGCGGCGGAAAGCTCACGGGGAACGTCTATACCCCGGTAATCGTCACGGGGTATCTGCCGGACATGCTCGGCTCTATAAGCATGGTGGGCGATAAGTCCACCCTCTTCGGCCTCGGCTACTGCGGCAAGGGCCACAAGGAGTGGGTGAAAGTTACCGACGGCGGGCCATACCTGAAGCTCAAGGCGAGGCTGGCGTAACTCAGCTAATTTCTCTTTTGCGGGCTGCGTCATCTACCACGATAAAGACATTAAGAAACTGCCGAATTGCAAGAAAGAGAAAGCTTTTTTGCCTTGACAAGGGAGCGTTCCGGGTGCTAACATTCCCTTCCTAAATTAACATGGGGCTGTGGCGCAGCTGGGAGCGCGCTTGACTGGCAGTCAAGAGGCCGGGGGTTCGAACCCCCCCAGCTCCACCAAAAAA
>JAJYJM010000009.1 GCA_021789495.1 Nitrospirota bacterium | reverse complement strand
GGTTCGATGAAAGGAGATATTAAGCGCTTGTGCGAAATTGAAAGGAGGCTTGAACCCAGGATTGCCCTCCCGCCCGTTCCTGTCTATATGCTCGTCGCCGATGAAGTGATTTTCTACGGATATACGGGAAATATCAGCCGCTCCGGGATGCTTGTAATGTCGTATCTCGTCTGCGAAGCCGGCCGGGAGTATGATTTCAGCCTGGCCCTTCCGGTAAAACATGGATTATCCGGGGAAATGCGTCAGGTCGAGGAAGAAATTCCCATAACCTTCAGTTCGAGCATCAGGTGGTGCAGAAACTCTGTTGCCGCAGTCGAGGGGCCGAACCGCCACGGACTCAAAATCATAGCTGCGCCGGGGGATTCGGCGGAACATATCGAGATCTGGATAGAGAAACAGTTAATGAATTAGTTTTTCCCCGCCATTCCCGCCGTGGCGCGCGTCCTGGAATACCGGTACGGGAGTCCTGCGGCTTCTTCCCTTGACTATACCGCCGCTTTGCCTGTATCCTTGTTATTCTGGCCTATGAAGGATTCAAGCAAATCCATTATTTACGCCCTCCTCGCCTGCGCCGTCTGGGGCACGGTCTATGTCGCCGTGAAGATCGGCCTGAACGCGGGCCTTAAGCCCCTTACATTCGCCGGGGTAAGGTTCTGCGCGGGCGGGGCCGTCCTGCTGGTCATAGCGGCTTTCATGGGGCGGCTTAAGTTTACCTTCCGGGACCTCTGGGTCATCGCCCTGTTCGGCATCTTCCAGACCGGGGTGCAGAACGCGCTTTTTTTCACGGGGGAGGAGTATACGAACGCCTCCGTCTCCGCGATATTCATAAACACCGCGCCATTCTTCGTGATACTTGCCGCGCCCCTTTTTTTCAATGCCTCGCGCATCACCATCCCCCGAATCGCGGGAGTCATTATAGGTTTCGGCGGCGTACTTGCGGCGTCCTGGAAATACGAGACCCTGCATGGCCGTTACGGGCTTGGAGTGCTGCTCCTCATCCTCTCCGCCGTTACCTGGGCGGGCGCGAATATCGCCGCGAAAAAGATAATGGCCGGACGGGACACGCTCACGGTTACGGGGATGCAGATGGTCATGGGAGGCGCCCCGTTGATAGCCCTGGGGTTCAGATTCGAGGGGAAATTCATGGCCGGGGTACAGCCTTTTGGATGGGCCGCACTTGGCTATCTTGTTGTTTTCGCTACGATGATACCGTTTCTCGCCTGGTATAAGGCCCTGAAGCTGGGCGAAGTGGGCCGCGTCTCGGTGTTCGGTTTTACTCTTCCTGTTCTCGGCGTCCTTACCGGCTGGCTGGTATTGGGCGAGCCTGTCAGTGCAAGAATAATTGTCGGCATGGCCATGGTCGCCTTCGGCATAATAACTGTAAATATATGAATTATTTGTTTTATCTTGACTTGCGGCGGGATTGATAGTAAAAAACTAAGATACGGTAAAAAACAGGAAGGAGCCGAAAATGCTTAAGATAAAAGTTCATCTCGAAATATTCAAGGAAGACGGCCAGTTCGTGGGACTTTGCCCGGAGTTAAATGTTTCGAGCTTCGGCGATAATCCCGAAGAGGCGGAGGCATCGACTCAGGAAGCGATAACGTTATTTCTGGAAGAGTGTCAGAAAATGGGGACGCTGGAGCAGGTATTGGCCGAAGCAGGATTTTATATGGACGGCGACACCTGGACAGCCCGTAAGCCTGTTGCCGAGAAAGAACTGAGTTTCGCGGTATAAAAATGCCGAAAATAATCCCAATCCATTACGAGATATTAATCAGAATATTCGAGAAAGAAGGCTTTACAATCTCAAGAACAAAGGGCGACCATATAGTCATGACGAAACCGGGAATTATGCGTCCGGTAGTTATAAAATCAAGTCCGCGCAATGTTCCGGTAACGCATATAAAGACAAATTTAACGACGGCGGGAATTTCAAGAGAAAGGTATTTCGAGTTGCTGGAGAAGTTATCTTAATCTGTAAAAGACAGGAAGAAAGTAGCATAACCGGAGGTTTCATGGACATAAAATCCTACGTATCAAAGACCGCGCAGAAGGCGAAGGAAGCCTCGAAGAGGCTTGCCAACACGCCCGCGAAGGCGAAGAACAAGGCGCTTCTTACGATGGCGGACAGGCTCATTGCGGCACAGGCGCATCTCGTAAAGGAGAACTACAAGGACATCACGGAGGGCGAGAAGAAGGGCTTAAGCAGGGCTATGCTGGACAGGCTTACCCTTAACCCTTCGCGCATAGAGGCGATGGCGCATGGCCTTCGGGAGATTGCCGCCCTGCCCGACCCGGTGGGCGAGATTACTAAGATATGGAAGCGCCCGAACGGGATGGAGGTGGGGAGAATCAGGGTTCCAATCGGCCTCATCGGCATCGTCTACGAATCGCGCCCGAACGTAACCGCCGACTCCGCCGCCCTGTGCCTTAAGTCCGGGAACGGAGTGATACTAAGGGGTGGCTCCGAGGCGGTAAACTCGAACACGGCTATTGTTAAAATCCTCCAGGACTCGCTCAAAGACGCAGGCATCCCGAAAGAGGCCGTGAGCTTCATAGAGATGACGGACAGGCAGGCCGTGCTTGAGATGCTGAAGCAGGATAAATATATCGACCTCATCATCCCCAGGGGCGGCGAGGGCCTGATAAAGATGGTTACGGAGAACTCCCGCATACCCGTCATCAAGCACGACAAAGGCGTCTGCCATACATACGTGGACGAGTTCGCAAACCTCGACATGGCGCACGACATCTGCATGAACGCGAAGGTTCAGCGCCCCGGCACGTGCAACGCGATGGAGTGCCTGCTTGCGCATTCGGCAATCGCGGAAGAATTCCTGCCCTGGATAACCAAAGACCTCAAGGCCGCGAAGGTAAAGATTATCGCGGATGCAAAAGCCAGGAAGCTCGTGAAGGGCCTCTCTGTTGCAAAAGAGGAGGACTGGTACAAAGAATACAATGACCTCGCCATGAACCTCAAGGTAGTCGAGAGCATGGATGAGGCCATGGAGCACATCGGGAAATACGGCTCCCAGCATTCCGAGGCGATTGTTACGGAGAATTATACCAATGCGCAGAGGTTCCTCCGGGAGGTGGACGCGTCCGCGGTATTCGTGAACGCCTCGACGAGGCTCAACGACGGCGGGCAGTTCGGCCTGGGCGCGGAGATAGGAATAAGCACGACGCGCATACACGCCCGCGGCCCGATGGGCCTGGAAGAGCTTACGACGCAGAGATTCATCGTGATGGGTTCGGGGCAGATAAGAGAATGAGAATCGGCATCTTCGGCGGGACTTTCAATCCGATTCATATCGCGCACCTTGACGTCGCGGAGCAGTGCCGCGAGGAGATGGGGCTGAAGGAAGTCGTCTTCGTCCCTTCGGCCATGCCGCCGCATAAAGAGGTGGAGCAGGGCATAACCCCGGAGTGCCGGCTGAACATGGTGAGGATGGCCTGCGAGGACAACCCATACTTCAAGGTCTCGGACGTGGAACTGACCCTGCCGAGGCCGTCTTACTCCGTCCGGACGATAGAGATGATGCAGGAGAATTACGGAAACGACGCGAAGCTTTTTTTCATCGCGGGCATGGACAGCTTCCTTGAGATAGGCTCCTGGCACGCGGTGGACAGGCTGATTAAGCTCTGCGATTTCGTCGTCTCTTTCCGCCCGGGCGCGGATTACAAGAAACTCGCCAAGTTCCGCTACGTGCGCGAGGTGGACGTGGCGACTCTCGACGCCCTCGACCAGAAGGTGCGGACCATGGGAAAGATGGAGATGGTCTCCGGAAGAGATCTCTGGCTCGTCTCGACCGTGCGGATGGACGTATCGTCAACGGACATAAGGAAAAGGCTCCATATGAAGAGAAGTGTCAAATACCTCTTGCCTGAGAGGGTGGAGTCGTATATAATTCAAAACAGGTTGTACGTCTAACTTATCAACAACAAATAACAATTCGGGCAAGCCACGGGATACTCAAAAGAGCAGTTCAGGGGGCTGGACTCCAAGGTAAAGGCGGTACTGGCAGCACATGCCGCCCTTGGAAAAAAAGCGGAAAACCTCCTGGCGCTCGACGTCAGGGAGATAACCACGCTCGCCGATTATTTTATCATATGCTCCGGGGCTAACACAAGGCAGGTGAAGGCGATAGCGGAGGAGATAGACTTCCGGCTATCCCGAGGGCGGGAGCATTATCTCCGCGTGGAGGGTTTTCCTGAGTGCAGATGGGTGCTGATGGACTACGGGGATATAATAGTCCATATCTTCGAGCCGGAGACGCGCGAGTTCTACGACCTGGACGGCCTCTGGGGCGACGCGCCGCGGCTCGATATTCCGCCTGAAGCCGCCTGATGCCGATGCTCCTTATATTAGTCGGAAAGACGAAGGAAGGCTTCATAAGCGACGGCATCGGGAAATACCTGGGGCTTCTCAGGCGGCAGACAAAGATCGAAGTCCGGGAGATAAAGGGCTCTTCAAAAGCCGGGCCGGACGCCTTAAAGGATGAGGGCCGGGCGATACTGGAAAGAGTCGCGCCGCATGATTACTTCGTCGCCCTGCACGAGCGGGGAGAAAACCCCGGCTCGGTTGAATTCGCCGGGAAGCTCGCCCCTCTGATGGAACGGGGGCGCAACATGGTTTTTGCGGTCGGCGGCCCGTTCGGCCTGTCGGACGATGTGCTGGCGAGGGCGGACTGGCAGTTGTCGCTCTCAAGGCTCACCTTCACGCACGAGATGGCGCGGCTCATACTGCTGGAGCAGATATACCGGGCCTTTACTATAATCCAGGGGCGGACGTATCACTACTGAGATTTGCCCCTCGCCCTTTAAATGGGAGAGGGGGTCGGGGGAGAGGGTTAATTAATTATTAAATGTTCATTCGTGCAATAGTCCTCCTTATAACCTTCGCGGCGTTCATCGTCTGGGTGGATTACCTGAACCCCGGAGACGTGAGCATAACGCTTCCCGGCAAGGTGCTTTTCGAGCCTTCCAAGATGGCGCTGATGCTCGGCTCCGCGATATTCGGCGCGCTCGTCGTGCTGATAGGCACTTACATAAAGGCGACCGGGGAGTTCTTCAAAAAATGGAAGGTCAGCCGCGACCGCCAGCGGGATTCGCGGGTGCAGGTGCTGTATTCCAAGGGGTTGAACGCGCTCCTCTCCCGCAGGGCAGACCTTGCCGCCAAGCATTTCGACAATGTCCTTGCGCTCAAGCCGGACCATGCCGACGCGCTCCTGAGGCTCGGTTCCATAAGGCACAAGGAGGGCGATTACCTGGAGGCGATAAGGTTCCATTCCCTTGCCCGGGAAGCCGATGAAGGCAATATCGAGGCGCTGTTCGCCCTGGCGCTCGACTACGAGGACGCCCGCAGGATAGACGACGCGCTTCGGACGCTTGAGGACATACTCGGAAAAGACGAGGGGAACCTGCGCGCGCTTACCCGTATACGGGACATCCACCAGTCCGGCGGCAATTTCGAGAAGGCCGAGGAGACCCAGGAGAGGATATTGAAGCTGACCCTGCCGCCCAAAGAGCGGGAGGCGGAGCACGGGCGCCTCGTGGGGCTTCGGTATGAGACCGGCAGGGTCCTGCTCGAAGGGGGAAACCTCGAAAAGGCGAAGCGCGCATTCAAGAACATCCTGAAGACGGAGAAGGACTTCGTGCCCGCATACCTTGGGCTTGGCGAGGTATACATAGAAGAGAACCGGAGTTCCGAGGCCGCGTCTCTTTGGGAGGAGGCGTACAGGACGACCGGCTCGATTACGCTCCTGCACCGCCTTGAGGACCTCTACTTGAAGCTCGGAACCCCGGCCAGGATAATAAATTTCTATAAGTCCGCCTTGGCTAAAAATCCGAAGGACGTCTCGCTCAATTTCTTCCTCGGCAAGCTCTACTACCGCCTTGAGATGATAGACGAGGCGTTCGGCACTCTATCGTCGATAGACAGTTCCACCCGACAGCTTGCCGACCTGCACAAGCTCCTCGGAAACCTCTACCTCCGCAGAGGCTCGTATCAGCCCGCCGCGGCTGAATTCAAAAGGGCCCTGGCATACGGAGACAAGCCCGTGGTGCCGTATCGCTGCAATAACTGCGACCACTTCTCCACGGAGTGGTCCGGCAGGTGTCCGCGCTGCGGCAAATGGAACACCTATTCCATAGACCTGGACAAGTATTGCTGAGCCGATGGCTTACCGCCCGATAACTCTCATAATCATAGACGGCTGGGGCGTCGAGGAAGACCCGGCATATTCCGCCAAGGCCCAGGCGAGGCTGCCCTTCTACAACTCCCTGCTCGAAAAATATCCGAATACCGCCCTTGCCGCGTCCGGAGAGGACGTGGGGCTTCCCGAAGGCCAGATGGGGAACTCCGAGGTGGGGCACCTGAACATAGGCGCGGGCAGGGTTGTATACCAGGACTACACCCGCATTAACCTCGCCATAAGAAACGGCGAAATGCAGAAAAATCCGGTCATACTCGGTGCGATGGGATGCGCCGTAAAAAACAACTCCGCCCTTCACCTCATGGGGCTTCTCTCCGACGGCGGCGTGCACAGCGACCAGGCGCACCTTTATGCGCTGATGAAAATGGCCGCAGAAAGGGGCGTCCGGAATATCGTCGTCCATGCGTTCATGGACGGGCGCGACACCCCGCCGCAGAGCGGCCTCGGATACATGGAAAAGCTTGTCCGGTTCATCGATGAAAACGGCATGGGCGAAATCGCCCGCATCGGGACTGTCTCCGGCAGGTATTACGCGATGGACCGGGACAATCGCTGGGACAGGATTGAAAAAGCATACGATGCGATTGTCCTGGGCGAAGGAGAGAAAGCCGGTACGGCCCTTGCGGCCATCGAGCAGTCGTATAAAAATGGCCGGACGGACGAGTTCATCGTCCCCACGGTGATAGTCAAAGGCGGCGCGCCCGCCGGATTGATGAACGACAACGACAGCGTGATATTCTTCAATTTCCGCACGGACAGGACGCGGGAGATTACGCGCGCGATTGCGCTGGACGATTTCAAGGGTTTTGAGAGAAGGAAACGCCCGAAGCTTTCCTCGTTCGTCTGCATGACGGAATACGACAAAACCTTTAATCTCCCCGTCGCGTTTCCGCCCGTGAGCCTCAGCAACATCTTCGGCGAGGTGATAGCGAATAACGGCCTGACGCAGCTCCGCATCGCCGAGACGGAGAAATACGCGCACGTGACATTCTTCTTCAACGGCGGTGTGGAGACGCCTTTCAAAAACGAAGACAGATGCCTCATTCCCTCGCCGCGCGATGTGGCGACATACGACTTAAAGCCCCGGATGAGCGCGCTTGCGGTGACGGACGAGGTGATAAGACGCGTCGAATCCGGCAAATACGACGTCGTCGTAATGAACTTCGCAAACCCCGACATGGTGGGGCATACCGGCATCATGGACGCGGCGATAAAGGCCTGCGAGACGGTGGACGCCTGCCTCGCGCGCATTATCCCGGAGGTCATATCCAGGGGCGGCGCGGCCTTCGTTATGTCCGACCACGGCAACGTAGAGCGGATGTACGACCCAAAGGGAAAGGAACCCTACACAGCCCACACGTCGAATAAAGTCCCGTTTATATTATGCCTGGAAGGCCATGCACTCAGGGACGGCGGCAGGCTCGGAGACGCCGCCCCGACAATCCTCGAAATCATGGGAATAAAAAAACCGGACGAGATGACGGGCCGAAGCCTCATCTGCCATGATGAACCCGTTTAGTTTCCTCCTCGACGCGCTCTATCCCAGGCGCTGCCGATGCTGCGGCGGGCCGGTCGACCGGCGGCGGAAAGTTGACATCGGCTCCAAATTCTTTTGCGATAAGTGCGCCAGCGACATGCATCCCATAGAATCTCCCTTATGCACGGTCTGCGGCGTGCCGTTCCCGGACGGCTCCGGGGACGACCACCCCTGCTTCGAATGCCTCTCCCAGCCGCCCGGCTATACCGCGGCCCGCGCGGCTGTCGAATACAAGGGGACGGTGCGCGAGGCGATACACATATACAAATACCGGCGCCTCAGGGCGATGCAGGAGTTCCTGGGGCCGCTCGCGGCGGGCGGGGCGAGAGATTTTTTCCCCGATGCGGATGTCGCGGCGGCGGTGCCGCTTCACAGGCGCAGGCTCGCCAGGCGCGGCTTCAATCAGTCGCTCTTTCTGGCGAAGTATGCGGCACGGACGCTCGATATTCCGCTCAACCTGGACGGGCTCTCAAGGATACGATACACCCGCCCGCAGGTGGAGCTTTCTTCCGCCGAGCGCGAGGAGAACGTGAAGGGCGCGTTTGCCGTGGAAGGCGGGGATTTTGCGGGCAGGCGCGTCCTACTCGTGGACGACGTATACACCACCGGCGCGACAGTCCGCGAGTGCGCGAAGGTTCTCAAAAAAGCCGGCGCTGAGAAGGTATATGTATTGACGGTTGCAAGGGCGACATAACGCCCCCTCTGTCATCCTTTACGCCGCGAAGGGGCGGAACCCAAACATGCATCGCGCCTAAGCGACCCTCTTAACTTAAGAGGGGGATGGAGGAGTAGAAAAAATTGTCATTCCCGCGAAAGCGGGAATCCAGGAATTTAGTATGTTATTCTTAGCGGAGCGAAGAATCTGTTTTTTGTGAGGGGAAATGGACATTGAGCTAGGGACAATTATTGCAACCAGAACTTTTGAATTGGGAACGGATAAAATAGTTGTGCTCATTGGGATACCGCAAAAATTTCCAGATGGTCCAGATTATTATTGCCCATATCAAATTAACGGAATAGGCTCTGAAAAAGTAAGATACGCTGGAGGAGTTGATTCCATACAGGCTCTACAGCTTTGTTTAAATCTGATTTCTTATGACCTTGATTATTATCAGCACGAAGTGGATTATGAAATAACGTGGGAGGCTGGGCAAGAAAAAGGAGATTTAGGATTTCCGCATTTAATTAATTTTGATGAAGAGGCCCCATGAAACCCTCACTCTACTTTGAGGACGACGAAAGTTTTCATTTCCCGCTGCTCGACGGGCTGACAATCGGCAGGGAGGCGGACGTGAACGTAAGCCGCCTGAAGGGGAGCAAGTACGTCTCGCGCGTCCACGCGACGTTCGTCAAGGGCGAGGACGGCTGGTACATCCGGGACGAAGGCAGCAGCAACGGCACGTTCGTCAATTCCGTTCGCGTCGAGCCGGACGCGCCCAGGAAGCTTGGCGAGGGAGATTTAATCTCGCTTGGGTTTATGAGTTTCGTTTTCAGGATTGCAAAATAAGACAGTGAAAACGACAATCAATGAAAAATATGGGGGGGGCCCTATTTTTTGAAAAGGGACTTCTGCGGTAGTTATAGCGGCTCAAGGGCAGATGCCAGGGGCGCGGATTCCGGGCGTTTTAGGGGCCTGGGGAGGGGGCTTTTACGCGGGCCAGAGGGTCAGGCCGTGCGTCTTCAGCCATGCCTCGCGCTCCTCGTATTCCGGGCAGCGCTCCGCCACCTTCGCCCAGAATTTCTTCGAGTGGTCGGGCCGCTCAATGTGCGTAAGTTCGTGAATTATAAGGTAATCTATCACCCTGGGCGGCGCCATGACAAGCCGCCAGTTAAAGCTTAAGTTTCCCTTGGCCGAACAGCTCCCCCACCGGGTCTTCTGATCCCGGATTGCTACCCGGCCAATCTTCCGGCCATTCGATAATTTCCTTATTTTCTCGATAATTATCTTACGCGCCATTTTTTTATACCACTCCTCGAGCAGCTCTTTTACGACCTCCGGGCCGCCCGGCGGCGCCTCCATGAATACCTCCTCGCCGGCCATCCGGACGCTTCCCATGCCCCCGTTTATGCGTACCCGGAGCAGGCGATCCTCACCTAAGTATTTGATTTTCGAGCCGTTTCCGAGCGGCCTTACGTGCAGGGGCTTCTCCGCCACAGGCAGGGTCATGTGCCGCTCAATCCAGGCCCTTTTGTTTGCGAGTATCTGGTCGAGCTCTTTAAGCGGCATCTTTGCCGGAGCGACGACCTCCAGACCCGTGCCGATGCCGAGCCGCAGCCAGACATGCCTCGCCCGCGCGGACTTGCGCAGGGTGTAACTTATTGTTTTGCCGTCTATTTTTACGGTCCAGACGGACGAGTTGGCGGCCTTTTTGCCGAAGAGGTCGAGTTGCATGGCTTAATTCTATCAGAAAAAAACAAGATTTAAAGAAAATATTCGGCGAGGTTTATGCGGTATTTTTTGGGGTCGAGGGCCTTTATTATGCTGCGTTTGTATGCCCCCGCAGGCCCGATTTCGCTTAAGTCCACGGTCTTGCCGGCGACGCGCTTCCCGGAGGAGTCGGTTATGAGTATAACCTTCGGCCTGTCGAGTTTTTCGGGATTGGGATTCGACTCGAACACCAGCCCCAGTTCCCTCGTATCCAGCATGACGAGAGTCCCAATGGGGTAAACGCCTATAATATTTGCGAAAATCTTGAAGAGCAGGGGGTCGAGCTGCACGCCGCTTCGCTCCATCATCAGGGAGAGTGCCTTGTCCGGAGAATAAGGTATCCTCGCGTAGACCCTGGCCGAGGTCATGGAATCGTACTGGTCGGATACGGAGACGATTCGGGAGAAAAAGTTCGGCATCTTCTTTTCCCTCGTCACTGGGTAGCCCGTCAGGTCGTAGAAGATGTGGTGCTCGAAGGCGACGGCCATGGAGCTTGCGGCGAGTTCGTTAAGGCCGCGGATTTTAGAGATTGCCTTAACGCCCATCTCAGGGTGCTTGCGCATTATGGTCCACTCGTCTTCCGTGAACGACGCGGGTTTGTTCAGTATCTCTATCGGCACGTCCACCTTGCCTATGTCGTGGAAGAGCGCCGCTATGCCCAGTTTCGTGAGCATGTTCTTGTCCAGCCCGAGCTTCTGGCCTATGGTCATGGCAAGGATGCTGACGTTCACGCAGTGGTTGTAGGTGTATTCGTCGAAGTCCTTTATGGCCGTAAGTCCGAGGAGCGATGCCTCCTCGCCGAGTATGATGTCCACGATGCCCTGGATGACGCGCTTTACCTTTTTCAGGTGTGTGGGCTGCTCGCTCTTGATGCTGTTCATTACGCCCTTGGTGACGGAGACGGCCTGGAAATATGTTTTCTTGGCCATCTTGCGGCGGTCGGCAAGGTCGTCCAGTTTAATCTGTTCCGCTTCCTCGAACGGCCCGGCCCAGATGGAGTAGATACCTCTTTCCTTGAGAAGATCGTTGAACTCCTCGTCCGGCTGGTCGTCGGGCCCCGGAGTGACGAACGAGTTCAGGGCGAAGGCGAATTTTTTCAGGTCGTCCTGCGATACGGGCTTCTGGAAGTTGAAGGAGCCTATCTTCTTCTCCTTCATAACGCCCGATACGAACTCGTAGCTTATCATGTCCTCGATGTCGTAGCGGACGCGGGTATCGTCGATGTAGAGGTATTCGCCGCGGCATTTTAGGGAGAACTCCGTATCCGTCTTGAAAAGCCCTTCGAGCGCGCCCATGAGGTTGGTTGCCGGACGGACGAGCGCTACGTTGCCGATGTCGTGTATCTGGCTGGTGCGGATGAGCACCTGGAGCTGGTTTATGAATACGCGGGAGTGCTTGGCGATTGCGCCGCTCCCTTCGGTCTTGAATGGGGATGTGACGGTTTCCGGCATCCTTTAGGCCTCCTGGGCGGCGCCGTCCGTCCCGGCGAGCTTGTGGACGGAATAGGATACGGCCTCATAGAGCGCGCTTCCCTTCTTTGCGTGAGCCGAGACGGACTCAAGGGCTTTAAGCGAGTCCTTGTGGCGGATGTTGCCGAGGCCGTACGCCGCCGAGACGCGCATCTCCTCGTTCTTGACGCTGCCGAACAGGAAGCTCTTTCTCTTGAGGAGCTTTATCATGAACGGCATGACCTTTTCCTGGCCTATCTCGGCCAGCACCTCAAAGAACACGCGCTTTTCGGAGAGCGCCTTTTCCTCGAAATCCTGGCGCGTTATGACTTCCACGAGCACGTCGAGGACGGAGTAGTTCTGGGCCTGAGGAAGGTACCGTAGCGCCGCCATTCTTATCTGCGGGTCCGTGTCGTCGAGCACTTCGAGGAGTATCTCCCCGGCCTTCGGGCCGCCGACCATGCCGAGAGCGCGCACGACCTCGCGGCGCACCTTCGGCTCCGGGTGTTTCACGGCCTGTTTCAGGTATTCCAGGGCCTTTTTGTCGCCTATCCTGCCGAGTATCGCGGCGACGTTCCGGACTATATACCACTGCCCGCTCTTAAGACCGGCGGCCAGCACGTCTATGTTGTCCCTGCCGAGGGATACAAGGGCGTCTATTAGGGTCTTGCGGTATTTTATGTCCTGCACTTCACCCATAAGGTTCGACAGCGGGATTATGGAGGCGCGGTCGAGCTGCCCCAGGTACTGCCGGAAGTCGTCGATGTTTATCTCCCTGCCGCTGTTTAATACCTCCGAGAGTATCTTTGCCCGGCTCTCGCTCCCCGCGCGGGTTATCGCGGTCTTCAGCCGCTCGGTCTCGTGCCGGCTGAAGCCCTCTCCGCCCGAAAGCTCCCTGAATCTCTTCAGGATATTGGAGGCCGTCCTGAAGCCGCCGGTATGCACGAGATATGAGAGCGCCGATTCGAGGCTTCCCGCAATCAGCTCGAAATCAGGAGAGCCTTTTTCTATGAAGAGGCTCTCGAAGAGGCAGTATATGGCCTCGTCGAGGAACTTCTCGTCGGTCAGCCCCTCTATCTCGTCCTTCAGGGTCTTTACTTCCTCCTCGCCTAGGCTGAAAACGCCCTTGAACCCCATCGAGATGGATTCGAGCGGCGAAAATATTTCCTTATCCTTGCCCTCGTCCGCGTCTTTGTACGCTTCCGAGAGGTCGTCATTGCTCTCCCCGGCGAGGAGCCTCTGCGCCTCTTCCTCGGACATGGCCTCTCCGTCGGAGAACTCCTCGACGACATAATACCGCAGATGCGCGAAGTCCTTCTCCCACAGGAGTGTGACGATGTCGTCGTCCCAGTTCTCGCTCAGGGTATCCGGCTTCGCCCTTATGACCTCGATGAAGTCCATAAGCTCTTCATGGGAGAAGCCTTCGAGGAAGGTGAGGTCGCGCAGGCCGTCCTTGTAGAACAGGAGAGCCAGGTTATCGTCCTTTTCCGCGTTCTTGTATACGTTCTGACCCTTGTAGAGTATCTCCTGCTGGCGTATGAGCAGGGGCAGCTTGTCGGCGTCATTGAAGAAATCGTCGAACCTGCGGCATATGTCGTCCTGAAACTTCACGAGGATGGGATTATTGGCCGGGTACATCTCGAAGGCGCGCTTGGTCTTGAGGAGGGATTGCAGAAGCTCGCGCACCGCCTTAAGCTCGACCTCCGGGACGGAAGACGCCTCTTCCGGCTGTTTTAAGGACTGCTCCGGGCTTTTCTGGAACAACTCGTCCATATCACCCTGTCTCTCTGCGTTTATTGGGCTACAGGCTTGGAAAAGAATGTAACGCTGTATTTTATAAAATTAAAAAATACAAGTCAAACCTTATTTATCCATAAATGGCTTGCGGTCTGCCCCCTCTTGCGGTTATAATCCCTCAATTTTTAAATAAGGAGTGCTGATTTGCTTTCAAAAATAACCTCAAGCGCCGTGCTGGGGATAGACGCATACGTGGTTGACGTGGAGGTAGATGTAACGGCGAGGGGTCTTCCTTATTTCGCCACGGTGGGGCTTCCGGACGCGGCTATAAAAGAGAGCAAGGACAGGGTCCGTTCCGCGCTCAAGAACAACGGCTTCGACTTCCCGCTCAAGCAGATTGTCATAAACCTGGCCCCGGCCAACGTAAAGAAGGAGGGCTCCGCCTTCGACCTCCCGATAGCCCTCGGCATTATCGCCTCGGAAGGTATCCTTCAGCAGGAAGCCTTGTCCGGGTATATGATTGTCGGGGAGCTCTCTCTCGACGGGCGCATAAAACCCGTCCGGGGCGCGCTTTCGATGGCCGTGAAGGCGTCCGCAGCGGGGTTAAAGGGCCTCATACTGCCTCACGCGAACGCGAAAGAGGCGGCTGTTGTAGGCGGCGTGGACGTTTACGGGGCAAACGACCTCGCCTCCGTGGTGGAGTTCTTTCGGGGCGAGGGGATTCTTCAGAAATTCCGGATGGATATATCGCGCCTGTTCCAGGAAAACTCCAGGTATCTGGAGGACTTCTCCGAGGTCAAGGGCCAGGAGCACGTAAAAAGGGCGCTTGAGATTGCCGCTGCCGGTGGACATAACGTCCTGATGATAGGCCCGCCCGGCTCCGGCAAAACCATGCTCGCCAGGAGGCTTGTGACCGTGCTCCCGGACATGGGCTTCGACGAGGCCATCGAGACGACCAAAGTCCACAGCGTCGCAGGTCTTATCCCGCCGGACATGCCGCTCGTGGCCACCCGGCCTTTCAGAAGCCCGCACCATACCATTTCCGACGCGGGGCTTATCGGCGGAGGCGCATACCCGAAGCCGGGCGAGGTCAGCCTTTCGCATAACGGGGTATTGTTCCTCGACGAGCTGCCGGAATTCCACAGGAACGCCCTTGAAGTCCTGCGCCAGCCGCTGGAGGACAGGCAGGTGACCATCTCCCGCGCCACGGCCTCCATAACCTTCCCCGCGTCCTTTATGCTCGTCGCGGCCATGAACCCCTGCCCCTGCGGGTTTCATACGGACAGCTCTCACCAGTGCACGTGCACACCGAACCAGATACAGCGCTACCGCGCGCGCGTATCCGGGCCGCTTTTGGACAGGATAGACCTGCACGTGGAAGTCCCGTCCGTGAAGTATCGTGAGCTTTCCGACGACCGTCCGGGGGAAAGCTCAGAAAAAGTGCGCGAAAGGGTGAACAGGGCGCGGAATATACAGCTTGAAAGGCTTGGCGGGGACGGCATTTACTGCAATTCCCAGATGAAGCCCAGGCACCTGAAGCGCTTCTGCGCCGTGGACGACAAAACCCATTCCCTCCTCGAGCACGCCGTGGAGCGGCTCGGCCTCTCCGCCCGCGCATACAACCGAATTATCAAGGTAGCCCGCACGATAGCCGACCTGGCAAACCGCGAGAGCATTCAGGCCCAGGATGTTTCCGAGGCGATACAATACAGAAGCCTCGACAGAAAGCTGATATAATCCGTCCCCGGCGCGGACGTCAGAATTGCAGGAAATTTGCCCCCTACAAAGCCGGAGACGCGTGCAGTATGTCATTCTGAGCAGAGCGAAGAATCTGCATTAATAATTTACAAGCGGATTCTTCGGCTGGTGCCTCAGAATGACAGTATGAAATGAGTTGCATCAGCCCTGATAGCTATCACTAATAACATTATTGTTTATTATAATTTGTAAAATCGGCGCGCAAGTATTATGATTGGTTTGGAAAGCGGAAATTTTTTATTCTTGACCGTTTTGCTTTAAGAAATTAGAATAGGGTTTAGTTCGATGAATCAAGGCGAGCGTTGATTATGTCCAGCGAACGCATTCTGATTGTAGAGGATAGCGACAGTTGCGCCCATCTGTTGAAGGATATGCTGGGCGGTATGGGGTATGAGGTTTCCGTTGCGAAATCCGCCGAAGAAGCAATCAAGGTCCTTGAAGACGAGGATTACGAGCTTATCGTTTCCGACCTGGTAATGCCGGGGCTGGACGGAATCGGGTTCTTGCGCGTCCTCAGGGGCAGGGGCGACGATACGCCGTTTATTATCCTTACCGCCCAGGGCGGCGTCGGGACGGCTGTGACGGCCATGAAGAGCGGCGCGTTCGATTATCTCGAGAAGAACTCTCCGCCGGACGAGCTGGCGATGGTAATAAAACGGGCGCTCGATTACGGCTGCCTGGCAAGAGAGAACTCCGGGTTCAGAAAACACCTCGCCTCGAAATACAGCTTCCAGTCAATCACAACCCAGTCTCCCCGGATGCGCCATGCGCTGGTGCTGGCCGAGAGGGTTGCATCGCTGCACCAGACGACAGTCCTGATACTAGGGGAAAGCGGCGTGGGCAAGGAGGTTCTCTCAAGAGCCGTTCATTTCGTCAGCGGGGGCCTGCCGTCCAATTTCGTCGGCGTCAACTGCGCGTCCGTCCCGGATACGCTGCTTGAGAGCGAGCTCTTCGGTCATGTCAAGGGCGCGTTCACCGGGGCCGACAGGGACAGGGTAGGGAAGTTCGCGCTGGCGCACGGCGGCACACTTCTGTTCGACGAAATCGGCGACATGCCGCTTCCCTTGCAGGCCAAGCTCCTGAGGGTGCTTGAGGAGAGGACTTATTACAAGATAGGCTCCGACCGGGAGCTTCCGATAGATTTCCGTGTTATTGCTGCTACGCACCGGGACTTAAGGGAACTCGTCCGGCAGGAAAAATTCAGGGAAGACCTGTTCCACCGCCTGAACGTCTTCCCGATTGTCATCCCGCCGCTTCGGGAGCGCAAGGAAGACATCATGCTGTTTGTAGATTTCTTCCTTCCCGTTTTCCGGCATCATCTCGGCAAACCGCTTCCCGGAATATCCCACAAGGCGATAGAAGTGCTGATGGCATACGACTGGCCGGGGAACGTGCGCGAGCTCCGGAACTGCCTGGAGCGGGCCGCCATTCTCGTGAACGACGAGCTTATCCGTCCGGAACACCTGGTGATTAACAGGAATCCCGATACGGTCTCCATAGGCGGCATGGGCATACAGCTTAAACTCGACGATGAGAGTTTCTCGCTCGACGCCGTGGTTAACACTATCCTGGAGGAGACCTTAAAGTGTTGCGGAGGCAACAAGACCCTTGCCGCCCAGCGCCTGAAAATCAACCGGAAGATGTTCAACAGGAAAAAGCTCTCCACTATGGAAAAAGAATAACCCGCTATGGTTAAAAATAGCCCTTTTGGGCTATCCTCGGCCCGGATTGGGCCAAGTCCTTCCGAAAAATCCCGCTCCCCTATCTAACCAATTAATTTTAAAAGTAAATATCCAAAATAAGCTACGCCCCAGGTTTGCCCAATCCTTACCAAGCAGCTTTCCTCCGGCCCTTATTGGGCCACGGCAAGAATCCGTAATTTCTATATAACATATTGAATTTATTGTGTTATTTCGCATGGCACGACATTTGCAACTATCCATGATTATTAAGTTGACAATTAACCCCGTTAAAAAGGAGATAACCAATATGTCGCAGAAAGCCGTGGAACAGCTTATAGGACGCCTGATTACCGACGCGCATTTTCGAGATAGGGCCGGGCGCGAACTGGAAGTCGCCTGCTTCGAGGAGGGATACGACTTAACGGACATGGAGCGCCGGATTGTGGCCTCGATGGACATGAAGAAGCTGGCGCAGGTCGAAAAGCTCTGGCTGGACGACCAGTTCAAGCGGTTCGGTTTCAACGCTTAAGGAGAGATCTGAGAGATGAAACCGAGAGGTCTGGTTATCTTTGGTTTATGCCTGCTGGTCGTTTTCTCCGTCCTGCCGCCGCGGACGGCCCTTGCCGTATTCGCGAACTGGGCGACGATAAACCGCGGCGACAACTGGAACCCGATCTATGACGACAACGGCGAGAATAGCCTCAAGGATTACCAGGACATATCCTCCGACGGCCCCACGGGCGGTTACGGGACATGGGCCTCGGCCTCCGTCGGGAGTGACGGCACTACGACCGGTAACGTCTATTTCCGTATCCTCCTGAACAACAACCCCTTAAGCCTGAACAGCCAGGGCGTGTGGGAGGTGAACAACAACACAGGCATTGCCGTGTTCCTCGACACCTCCGACGCGCTGGCCCCGACCTCCGCCTCCGTGCAGAACTGGTGCGTACAGATAAGCAAGACCGGCACTCCCGGTGAACTGATGCTCTTCAACGGGACATCCGCCTCGGCGGACAATCCCCTGAACGTCGTCCTTGGCGCCATCACGGAAAACGGCACGGGCGGGGCGGGGACGACCTGGACGGACAGCACGGGCTACATGACGGTAACGGATACGGGCGTGGTAAACCAGACGACCAGCGCGGATATCTTCACCGTGGACATTACGGTGCCGTTTTCGTGGTTCGAGGCCGGCTCTCCATATCTCGGCGCAAACGCGCCCATCACGCTCAATACCCCCGTCCGGGCTTTCTACGGCACCTCGACGGAAGCGAACACGATAAACAAGGACTACTTCATAGACCCCGCTTCCGGCAGGTCTTCCCTGGACTTCACGGAGACAGCGCTCTTCACCTTCGGGAACCCCGGCGTGGATGGGTTCCTGTACGACACGAGGGACACCAACCCGCCCAGCAGCGCGGGCACATGGTTCGGCGGCCAGACCCTGACCGTGAACGCCTACGGCTTCCCCTGGAACACGGCACTTGCCGTTCAGGTGTACGACCCGTCGGGCGCCACGAAACTCTGGAGCGGGACGATTACCACAAACGGAAACGGAGAGGCGCTTGGCGCCTCGCTCCTTTCGATACCGATCTCCTGGACGCCGGGCGTCTACAGGATAAACGTCGTAAACCCCGTTACGGGGGTATCCAACTACTACGACAGCTTTACGGTCAGCTCGCCGAACGTGGGCATTGCGAAAACAGTCTCCCCGACCCAGGCGCTGGATTCCACCGCCGTTACATATACCATAACACTGACGAATCCCGCGACTCCCGCCGGGACTCTGCCCGGCGCTATGACAACCCTCACGGACACGCTCCCGGCGGGGTTCACGTATAAGCCCGGCTCGACCACCGGACTTACGACGTCCGACCCGGCAATATCCGGACAGACGCTTACATGGTCGGGTTCGTGGACACTCTCCGTCGGCGGGACTGAGACCATTGGCTTCCAGGCCGTAACTCCGAACACGGGCGGGACTTTCACGAACACCGCCGCCGCATCCGGGACGAACTTCGGGCCGGTTTCTACGGGGAACACTGCATCGCTCCTTGTCTTAAGCCCGATAATCAGCATGAGCAAGAGCGTGGACAAATCGTCCGCGCCGCCCGGAGCCGCGATTACCTACACGATAACATACAAGAACATCGGGGACGCGCCAGCCTATGCGCTTATCTTCCTCGACAACGTCCCGGCAAACACGACTTACGTAACGGGCAGCGCGCAGGGCGCGGGCACGACGATTTTGTTCAGTCATGATGGAGGCGTTACATGGAACAGCTCTGACGCGGCGCCCGTAACGGGCGTCAAATGGACTCTCTCGCCCCTGGCGGTCGGTGCGGGCGGGACTTTGGGCTACAAGACCACGGTGAATTGATTAACCACGAGATCAGGAGGTAACGGGATGAACGGGAAGTTTGTAAAAAGGTTTTTTATCATGGCGGTCTCGGCCTTTGCGGTAGCGGCGTTTGCGGCCTCGGCAATGGCGCAGGCCCCGAAACTGACACTGAAGATGAAGGCCGAACAGGAGGTGAGGATAGTCAAAAACGGCAAGGAGACAATCGAACTGGCGCCGGCGAAAATGACAACGAAGGGCGACGTGATTTTATACACGATTGCCTACACCAACTCCGGGGATTCCGAGGCGACCGATGCGGTGATAGCGGACCCGGTGCCGTATGGAATGGCCTATGTTGGCGGAAGCGCGAAAGGCGCCGGCGCGGCAGTTTCGTTCAGCATAGACAATGGCAAGACTTTCAGCAGGACTCCGAAAAGAGTCTCAGGCGGCGTGAAGAAGGCCGCGCCCCCGCAGACGTATACGAACATAAAGTGGACGATAAAGAAAATCTTGCCGAAGGCATCCGGCAGCGTAAGTTTTAAGGCGAGGGTTAAATAATAAAACCGATAAAGAAACGGAGGTGAAATGCAGGCAAAATTTTTCAGAGCCGTTTGTATTGACAATGTAGTTTTATGAACCATGAAAGGAGCATTAAGATGAAACGTTTACTCATGCAGGTATTATTAACCGTATCGATCACGCTGCTCGCGGCCTCGGCTGCGATGGCGGGGCAGTCGTCCTTCACGAACAACACCTTCACGCCCTCCGGGACGACCATCAGCAACCAGGCGACTGTAAATTACAATAATGCGAACGGCGCGGCCCAGACGGCTGTAAACTCGAACACCGTCACAACGACCGTAACGCAGATCTACGGAGTCGTGGTTACGCCGGGGACGGACGCCAAGAGCGGCGCGGACGGCACAAGCGTCATCTACACCGTTACGGTATACAACAACGGCAACGGCAACGACAGCTTTACGCTTTCCTCGGCCAACACGAGCGGCTGGGCGCCTTCGTCCGTGCAGTTCAGCACGCAGTCCAACGGAAGCGGCGCGACCAACACCCTGACAGTTGGGCCGATTGGCCAGAACGCCTCGACTGTCGCATACATGGTCGTAACGATTCCGTCCGGCACCACCGCGGGATCGACGGCAGTTACTACCGCGACGGCGACCTCCGTCGGCGACGGCACCAAGTCCGACACGGATATTGCCACGACGACGGCCAATACCGACAATCTCTCGACGTCCTCGAAGACATCCTCCACGGCGAGCCCGACAATAGGTGTTCCGTTCACCTACACCATCACCGTGCCCAATACCGGCAACGTGGCGGCATCGAGCGTCATAATCACCGACTCGATACCGGCGGGCCTTACGTATGTTGCCGGCACCATCCAGTTGAACGGAACCGGCGTGCCTGACGCTACATCCGAAACCGCGTACGGCGGCGGCAGCACGACGGCCTACAGCAGCGGGAAGGTTACCATAGACGTCGGCACAGTGAACGCAAGCGCGACCGATACCCTGACATTCCAGGTTACCGCCAATGCGAACACCCAGGGCAGCCCCATCACGAACACGGCGAACATCACCTTCGACACGAGCGGAACAGTCAACCCGTCCGTGAACGTAACGCCCGCGCTGGTTGCGCCCGCGCTCTCGCTTATCAAGGCAGTGAACAAGGCGAGCGCCGCGCCCGGAGCCACACTGACTTACACCATCACCGCGACGAACAGCGCGACCGCGGGTCCCGCAAGCAGCGTCGTCATATCCGACCCGCTTCCGGCCAACACGACCTATGTGAGCGGCTCGGCAGAGGCCGGGGCTTCGAGCGGCAGCCTGTCCGCAGGCAACGCATCCTACAACGGCGGCACGACCACGGTATCCACCAATCCCGTTACCATCGCGCCCGGCGGGACGTGGATACTCCAGTTCCAGGCGCAGATAAAGTAGGCGCGTCCGGACGCAGACCGGTATGGGCGCGCTGCATGACATACGTATGAAATTCCGGGCAGGGGCGGCGGTAATCCTGTGCCTCCTGGGAGCGCTTTTTGCCCTCCCGCAGGCATGGGCCGCCGACCCCGCGCCCGGCACCCATATCACGAACACCGCTTACGCGAATTACAATAACGGCGTCGGGAACCCGATACCGCAGATTTCAGCCTCCGCAGATACGGTCGTCGGCACACCGCTTCCCATAGAGGTGCAGTTCTGCGATTCGTCCTGGAACAAGGCCTACCAGTATAATGTCGGAGATACGGTATACGTGCAGGTTACGGACAAGAACTTCGACCCCGACCCTTCCACTCCCGGAAAGGTGTCCGCAACGATTTCCAGTTACATCGGGCCGGGTTCAAAGAGCGTGTTCGATACCGTCACCGTCGCCCTCGCCGAGACCGGCCAGGGAACCGGGATATACAGGGGCAGCATAACATCCAACGGCGGCCCGCCCGTTCCGGGCGACGGCGTCCTATCGCTGGGCGACGACTCGACGCTGAAGGTGGTATATACCGACCAGGCGAGCCAAATATCCACCGTGGACGATACCGCGCTCGTGGACCCGTACGGCAGGGTCTTCGATTCGTCAAGCGGCCAGATGATAAGCGGGGCCACGGTTACCCTCGTTGACAACGCAACCGGCAGGCCCGCCGTTCTTCCCCAACCTCCGGCAGTCCCGATAGCCCAGCAAAACCCGGTCGTTACGGGCGCGGACGGCCAGTTCAGCTTCAAATACGTGAACCCCGGCAATTATCACATTACGGTATCTCCCGGCGGCGGCTATATATTCCCGTCAACCGTCCCGGCGGCGGATTTCCCGGCGGGCTACAATATCGTTACTCCGGGCTCCTACGGCGGCAGTTTTACGATTAATACAGGGACGCAGCCGCTCGACATCGACATGCCCGCAGACCCGCCCGTGAGCTATCTCCAGGTCGCCAAGACCGCGGACAGGAACTCCGCGTCGATCGGCGACATAGTCCGGTATGCAGTTACAGTTCAGGATACCGGGAAGACGGACGTTTCGGTACTTACAATTACAGACGTCATGCCGCAAGGGCTGCACTACCTGAAAGGCTCCGCGGCGATAAACGGCAGGAAGGCGCCCGACCCGGCGATTTCGGGAGCGGAGCTTGTCTTTGGCGCGGGCGCGCTTCCCGCAGGGGGGACGGCAGTTCTTTCCTACAGCGCGTCCGTCGGCCCGGACAGCCGGGAAGGGACTACTGCCGTAAACACGGCCTTTGCGACAGGCTCAACGACGGGCGGCGTCCTCATGTCCAACAAGGCCCGGTTCAGCCTGATTATTAACGGAGGCGTGTTTACGTCCAAGGGAGTAATCATCGGAAAGATATTCCAGGACAAAAACAGGAACAGGATACAGGACGAAGGCGAGCCGGGCATACCCGGAGTTGTTATATATATGGAGGACGGCACGCGGGTTATTACCGGCACGGACGGGAAGTTCTCGATATTCGGCGTAACCGCCGGGACGCACGTCCTGCGCGTGGACGAGACATCGCTCCCGAAGGGCGCGAAGCTTGAGGCGCTGTCCGACAGGTTCATGGGAGACGAGGCGTCGCAGTTCGTGGACATGCCTTCGGGCGGGCTTTTCAAGGCGGATTTTGCCGTAACGGGCGACATCGGCCCGATTAAAACGGGCGCCAACCCGCAGCAGGCGCAAAACGGCGCGAAGGAAACAGTCGCACAGCCCTCGGCTGAACAGCCCGTCAAGGAGCGGATAAAGCATATGTCGCCCGCGCTCGAAATCCTCTCTCCAAGGGACGGCGCGACGGCTTATATCAGGAAGGTCAAGGTCGTCGTGAAGGCGCCGATAAACGACGCGCTGTCGCTGTATGTGAACGGGGAAGAGGTAAACGGGCATCTCGGCAGGACGACGAAAGACCCGGTGAGCGGCGTCGCCGTATACGAATTCATAAGCGTGGAAGTTGTTCCGGGCGAGGATAATAAAATAAAGGCCGAGGCGAAGGACGCCTCCGGAAAGATTGCCGCGGCGACGATAACCCTTCGCGCCTCCGGAAGGCCGGCGAAGATAATCGTAACCCCGGCAAAGGCGGAAATCCCCGCCGACGGCAAGACCGTTACGGAATTCAGCGTAAAGATACTCGACGAAAAGGGCGCGGTTGTGGGCTATCCCGGCACGGTAACCGTGGAAACCTCCAGAGGGAAAATACTCGACAAGGACATGGACAAAACCGAGCCGGGGACGCAGTTCGAGCCTGCGGACGGGAACGTGAAATTCCACCTGAAGTCCCCGTGGCGCACGGGCAGAGATAAAATAACCGTGTCGTGCAACGGCGTAACGGAGACCGTCCCAGTGTTCTTCTCGCCCTATCTTCGCAAGATGATCGCTGTGGGCGATGGCGAGGTCGCCATAGGATACGGCTCGACAAGGAACGCACAGGGCAGGACGTTTGCGAGCGACAACTGGCTCGACAACAACTTCTTCTTCGGAGGCCGGGGGGCGTTCTTCGCCAAGGGCGACATAGGCTGGGGCACGCTCCTTACGGCCTCCTACGATTCCGCGAAGCAGAAGCAGGACGTGGGGCTGTTTAAGTCCGCCATAAGCAACGTAGAGTCCGAGAGCCAGTATCCGATACTTGGCGACGACAGCAGGATTGGCTACGAAGCGCTCTCCAGCGACAAGTTGTACCTGCGCGCGGAGAAGGACCGCTCGTCCGTAACCTACGGGGATTTCCAGACCAATCTTAACCAGGGCGGCCTTGCGGCATACAACAGGACGTTCACAGGTCTTGTTGCGGACGTGGACACGAAGCGTTTCAAGATGCGCTCTTTCGTCAGCCGTACCGAGAACGCCCAGGTAGTGGACGCCATACCCGGAAAGGGCATCGCGGGCTACTACTTCCTCTCGAAGGCGCCGATTGTCGTCGGGAGCGAGATGGTCGTTATCGAGACGCGCGACTGGCGTCAGCCTGAGCGCGTCATAAGCAGGGCGCCGATGACGAGATGGACGGACTACACCATAGACTACGAGATGGGTTCGATACTCTTCAAGTCCCCGATTCCCGTCCGGGACGACAACTTCAATCCCGTATATATAATCGTGAGCTACGAGAACCTCGGCACGCAGAAACACTACGTATACGGAGGCCGGGCGGCGATAGACCCGTTTTCGTGGCTTGAGACGGGCTTCACCGGCATCGTGGAGCAGAACGACGTGTCGGACAACAGGCTCCTCGGCTCGGACGTTACGGCCCGCCTGCCGCTCAAGACCGTCGTCAAGGGCGAGTGGGCCCAGACGGATTCGCTCTTCAACATAGACAGCATCTTTACGCCGAAGGTGGGCTCCGCATGGTCTCTGAAGCTCTGCGCGAACCCCATAACCAATCTCAAGGCGAGCGCCTATTACTATAACGTCGGCGACTTCTTCCAGAACCCCTCCGCGACGAACTACCAGGCCGGGAAGGAGAGCTACGGTGCGGATGTCGATTACAAGGTGGCAAAGGATACCGACGCCTGCGGGAAGTTCTTCGTGGAGAAAGACCGCGTAAACCACATGCACGACGACTTCGCCTCCGCCGGGCTTAAGACGGCCTTCCTGAAGATATTCAAGGCCGGCCTTGACTTCCAGTACCAGCAGTCCACGGAGACGTTCGTGCCGGCCAATCTCCCGACGACGAGGTTCCCGTTCGACAACAGCGAGGAGATTCCAAGCAGGCTTACCGCGCTGAAGTTATTCCTCTCGGCAACGCCCTGGAAGGACGTTACCGTGAGCGCGGACCGCACGCAGGACATACTGCGCAACCGGGACAACATGACCGAGGCCGGGGTCGAATACCAGTATACCCAGTCCACCCGCCTTTACGTCCGCGAGCAGTATATGCAGCTCGACGACCGCTCCCAGGCGAGGACCGTGGCGGGCGCGGAATCCACTATTGCGAAGAATACCGTGGCCTTCGACGAATACAGGCTTGTCGGCGGAGCGGACGGATCCAGGAACGAGCAGAGCATAGGCATAAGGAACAAGTTCAATATAGGCTGCGGCGTTACGGGCGATGTCTCCGTTGAGGACTTGAAAACCCTCTCCGGCCAGGAGAAGCTTGCGGAGCCGGACGCATTCGCATCGTCTTTTGGCCTTGCATATCTCGAAGGAAAGGACATCAAGGCAACCTCCCGCTTCGAGTACAGGCACGCCACCGGAGACACGTCATACCTTGCGGAACTCGGATGCGCATACAAGCTCGACAGCGACTTCTTCCTGCTTACAAGCGGGCGCTATTTCGACGACCAGTCCGGCTCCGGCTCGCGGATACTCTCCAGGGCCGCAACCGGAATAGCATACCGCCCGGCCTGGACGGACGTATTCAACGCGTTGGCTAAGTTCGAATACAAATACGAGAAGAACCCGGCAGCGCAAGGGTTGGACGGCAACTCGTACATCTTCTCGGCTGACGGCGTCCTGACGCCTTCCGCCAGGATGGAGATTAGCGGGAAATACGCCTGCAAGTATGCGGTAACCGGCGGCATTCCCGTATTTACGGACCTTGTCTCAGTAAAGGCCTTCTATGACTTGACCAACCGCATAGACATAGGCGGCACCGCCCGGATGTTAACCGGCCACCACTGCCAAAGCCGCCTCTTCGGAGGCGCGGCGGAGGCCGGTTACAGGGTGATAAAGGACATATGGCTTTCGGCGGGCTACTCCTTCGACAAGTTCGATTCGGACCTGACCCAGGAGGATTTCCAGGGCCGTGGCCCTTACGTGAAGCTCAGGGTCAAGATGGACGAGAAAAGCCTCAAGGGTCTGCCGGAGCAGCTGTAAAGGGTAAAAAGCCCTGTTTTGTGATATAATAACGGTTATCAAATTAACGTGCAAAACGGCTGACAGAGTGATTATGCGCATATTTCTTTGCGCGATTTCGTGATTTTATTGACATTGCAGCATATTTGTGATATAGCTCACAATTATCATTCCAAGGGAGTTCAGTTCCAAGATGCCTGATAAAATACTCGTCGTGGACGACGAGCAGGATATTGTAAAAGTCCTCTCAAAGATCCTCGAACTTGCCGGGTATGAAGTGATTTCCGCCTTTAACGGCGCCGAAGCCATGCAGTCGGCCAGGGATGGAAACCCACAGCTTGTCCTTCTCGACTACATGATGCCGGACATGACCGGCCTTGAAGTCTTAAAGAGAATAAAGGAATATTCCGACGAGATTTATGTGGTTATGGTAACCGGGCGAGGCAGCGAGGAAGTGGCAGCGTCGGTTATGAAGGCCGGGGCGAGCGATTACGTCATAAAGCCGTTCGTCAGAGAGCAGATAATAAAGGTTGTGAAGGATACCCTGCGGATAAGGGGCGCCGAGATAAAGGCGAGGTGTCTGCAGGAAGAGGTACAGGAGCTCAACCGTGGCCTTGAGCGCAAGGTCGAGGAGAGGACAAGAGACCTGGTCGAGACGCAGGACAGGCTTATCCACCAGACGAACCTGGCCTCCCTGGGCGAGATGTCCGGCGGCATGGCCCATGAGATACGCAATCCCCTAAATTCCATTGCGCTTTATTCGCAGATTATGATGGAAGAGCTGGAGGGCGACGACCCGAAGCGCGAATACTTAACGAAGATAATGTCGGACGTGGACAGGATAAACGCGATTGTCACGAACCTGAATCTCTTCTCCCGCAGAATAAAACGCGAAAAAAGGCCCATAGACCTGCCCTCCACGATAAGGGCGTCGCTCCGGACACTGTCCACCCAGTTCATGAAGAACGGCATAAAGGTAATACTGGACATGGAGCCGGAGATACCCGAAGTGCTGGCCTCGGCGGAGGAGATGGAGGAGGTATTTTCCCACCTGCTCGTTAACGCCGTCCATGCCATGCCCCAGGGCGGCGATATTGCCATCCGGGTAAGGAAAATGAAGGGGAATACGAAGGCGGAGCTTCTCCGGGACACGCCGCCCGCGCAGAGAGAATACATCGAGATAAGCCTGAAGGACTCCGGCATAGGAATCGAAAAAGAGGCCTTAAACAAGATTTTCATCCCGTTTTATACGACCAAGTCCGACTGGGAGGGCACGGGGCTTGGGCTTTCCGTCGTGGACAGGGTGATTAACGACCACGGCGGCATAATAAGCGTCGAAAGCGAGCCGGGCAAGGGCGCAACTTTCATCATCCGCCTTCCCGCGCTGGAAAGTGGGACGCAGTTTTCAGCCGCATAGCCGGCCTTGATGTTCCACGCGGAACGCCCTGAACCGCCGATTTCTCCGGGAAAATATCCTTTAATTTCAGATAGTTACAAAACCGATTCCGTCAAATAAGCAGTCGTTTATATGCTACGCAACCCCTTGCGGAATAAGAGAAATTTCTCTTATTCCGCATAAAAATCACACCTTCCCCGCGCCCGTTTTTTGCCCCGAAAATGCCCGAAAACGGCCTGTTTTCGGCCCGTTTCCGATGCCGGGGGAAATTCGTGGTTACTACACTTTTTTACTTTAATAATCGGCAGGTTTCAAAAGCAATCCGGAATTGCTATTGACAATGAACTTCCCCGACCGATTAGGTTTACTATTGAAGTTTGAGTGTTAATATGAGTAAATTCCCAACAACCGTGTCAGGCGTGGAGTGGAAGGAATCTGCTTGTCATTGCGAGGAGCGGATGCGACGCGGCAATCCCGGATTTTAAAACCTGGGATTGCTTCACTTCGTTCGCAATGACGGGTGGGGTGGCATGATGCGGGGCGGGAATGGCAGGTGGTGGGCGGGTTCTTCAACTGCCCCAGGAGTGGACTCCTGTTTTTATGTCCCACGTCAGTCTTCGCAGCAGCAGGAGCACGCCTTCCCGTTGGCCTTTCCGAACGCCTCGCGGCCTTCTCTGAAAGACAGCCATGCTATTCCGAATGATCCCAGGGAATCCAGCCAGCCGTACCCCGTAAGCTCGTAGCCCAGGCTCGCGGCGAGCAGGACGACGGAGAGATAAAGGCAGGTCTTCGTGCATGCGGCGTCGGCGATTATCGCGTCCGAACCGAGCGCGCGCCCGGCCTTCATCTTAAGCCGCATGAGAAGCCACATCGTGGAAATGGAAAGCCCGGAGATGACGATGCCCCAGAAGGCGGTTTCGGGTCTGTGGCCCCTGCGGGCGTTATAGGCCGCCGTCGCCGCAAGCCCCGCCGCAAGGAGGTAGAACCCGCCGCCGGTAATCGTGAGCGCGCGCCTCTCGAACTGGTCGTGCCCGTGCTCGTGCAGGCGGCGGTTCCTTACCATATGCAGTATCCCCACGGCGGATGCGACCTCGACGAATGAGTCCAGCCCGAAGCCGATAAGCGAGAACGCCCCGCCGTCCCATCCGAGCCAGACGGAGGCGATACCCTCCGCGAGGTTGTAGATTATGGTGATTACCGCGAGGACGTAGGCGAGTTTAAGGTATTTCTCTTTCACTACCCGAATTATCTAATCATTGCTGCCAATGTGTCAAGGCAAAAAGGGAAAGGCGGGATTATTTCTGAGGTTTAATGAGACGGCGTTTTTCGAGGGCTTCGACGATAAGCTTTCTCGCCATCCATGCAATGGTTCTGTCATCTTTCTCGGCAAGTTTTTGGATAATCGATTTTATCTCGGATGTTACTCGAATGGTTATAACCGTTTCTTGTTTCATATGAGGATTGTATACATTATATTCTTGACAACGGCAATGAATACATAGTATTCTTTGTAATCATTTTTGAGGAGGCAGCAACACAAGCTATACGTTATACCCAAGTAAGGCGTGGGCTGTGGTTGGCAAGGCGAAGGATAAAAGCCCATCTCTAACAAGGGATAGGCGTTTAAAATTAAAGGAGGGCGAGAATGTCAAAACAATCCATATGTACGACGTGTGGAAACATAGGGTATCCTAAAAAAATAACAAAGGGTAGCATATTGATCGAAATTATCCTTTGGTGTTTCCTTCTGGTTCCTGGGCTTATTTATTCAGTTTGGAGACTGACCACAAAATATGAGGCGTGCCCAAGTTGCAAAAGTCCAAATGTCATCCCGTTAGATAGTCCAGTAGGACAGAAATTAATGGCGGAACGAAATCAATAAATTAAGATGCTTTTCTGGACGATTTAGGAAGAGCATAAAATTAAAGCCCGCAACTTTCGCTGCGGGCTTTTTTTAAATTCCTGGATTTCCGCCGGAGCCTGCCCTGAGCGAAGCCGAATGGGCGGGAATGACAAGCCTTTTATCCCTTCATCTTCTTTATTATCGCGTCCGCCATCTGGCTTGTGCCGACGGCGGTGGGGTCGTCGGGGCGGGGCTTTAGGTCGTAGGTTACGTCCTTGCCCTCGCGGATGACGTCGGCTATGGCCGTTTTCATCTTTTTCGCCGCATCGCGCTCGCCAAGGTGTTCCAGCATCATCACGCCGGAGAGCATCATGGCGACGGGGTTGACCTTGTTTAAGCCCTTGTATTTCGGCGCGGAGCCGTGGGTCGGCTCGAAGAGCGCGCCGATTGTGCCGATGTTGGCTCCCGGAGCTACGCCCAGGCCGCCGATGAGTCCGGCGCAGAGGTCGGAGAGGATGTCGCCGTAGAGGTTCGGCAGGACTATGACGTCGTAGAGCTCCGGCTTCTGGACAAGCTGCATGCACATGTTGTCAACGATCCTGTCCTCGAACTCTATCTCCGGGAACTCCTTCGCCACCTGGCGCGAGACCTCAAGCCACAGGCCGTCGGAGAACTTCATTATGTTCGCCTTGTGCACCGACGTTACCTTTTTCCTGCCGCTTTGCCTTGCGTAATCGAACGCGAACCGGACGATCCTCTCCGTGCCCGCGACGGATATTGGCTTTATGCTTATGCCGGAATCCGGCCTTATCTCGCGCCCGCCGTGGGCCTTCACGGTGTCGATTATCGCCCTTGCGCCGTCTGAGCCTTTCTCGTATTCTATCCCGGCGTAGAGGTCCTCGGTGTTCTCGCGGACGATTACCAGGTCGATGTTGTCGTAGCGCGTGCGCACGCCTTCATACGTCCTGCAGGGCCTGAGGCAGCAGTATAAATCCAGCTTCTGCCTAAGCGTAACGTTGACGCTCCGGAAACCCGTCCCGACGGGCGTCGTAACCGGCCCTTTTATGCCGACCTTGTTCTTTATCAGTGATTCCACGACCCTGTCCGGAAGCGGCGTCCCCTCCTTCTCGAAGACGTCTATCCCCGCCTCCTGGATGTCCCAGTCGAATTTCACGCCCGTGGCTTCGAGGACTCTCCTCGTCGCCTCGGCAATCTCAGGCCCGGTGCCGTCGCCGGGTATGAAGGTAACGCGATATGCCATGATTTTTCTCCTTTGATTTTATGAATTAATCAAGATTGAAAATATATCTTGGCCGGGGCGGGAAGTCAATAAAAAACGGGCGTTATGCGCCGGGACGCCTGTTTGCGGAATTGCGGCCCGGTTGCTATACTTTGAACCGTAGGCCCTTCAAGGGCTGAGTTACGCGGGGTGGCTCTCAGGGCATCGGGGCCGCCGGTTGTTTTCTAACAGGGAGGTGAAAACATGCCGAAGCAGAGTGAATTTGGCAGCCAGGGCGGGACAACGGGCCAGTCTCCGGCCAATATCACGCAGCATCTGAAAGGGTGCAATTTCCCCTGCAACAGGGGCGAGTTGATTAAGCACGCAAAACAGAACGGCGCAGACCAGGCGGTAATAAACCTGCTCCAGAACATGCCGGACAGACAGTATGTCGGCATGGCGGACGTGCTGAAGAACTACGAGCAGGCGAGGGAAGAGATGGCGGCGTAAATTTTTACTCCTTTGAAGCCCCGGCTTGTCCGGGGCTTTTTTATTGCATGCGCATGTTATTTGTGCTAAATTTACAGATTCCATAAAAAGAACCGCCACTTTTTAAAGGAGTCGTTTATGCTCGACGAAAGCGTGAAGGAAGGTCTTACCTTTGACGACGTGCTGCTGCTCCCCGGGAAGTCCGAAATCCTGCCTAAGGACGTTGACACCAAAACCCGCCTCACCCGCGAGATTGACATCAACATCCCCATAGTATCCGCCGCGATGGACACCGTTACCGAGGCGAGGCTCGCCATAGCCATCGCGCAGGAAGGCGGGTTAGGCATAATCCACAAGGCCATGACCATCGAGAGACAGGCGATGGAGGTGGACAAGGTAAAGCGCTCGGAGTCCGGGATGATAGTGGACCCGATAACCATAGGCCCGGACAACAAAATTCATGAGGCCCTGGAGCTTATGAGGCGATACCGCATCTCCGGCGTTCCTGTTACGAAAAAGGGCAGGCTCCTTGGTATCCTGACAAACCGGGACCTGCGCTTCGAGACCCGGATGAACGTGAAGGTCTCGGAAGTGATGACTAAAAAGAACCTCGTTACCGCTCCCGTCGGCACGACGCTCGAAGACGCCATAAAGCTTCTGCACGAGCACAGGATCGAGAAGCTCCTGGTAATAGACGACAACAACTATAACCTCAAGGGCCTTATAACCATAAAGGACATAGAGAAGCGCATAAAGTATCCGCACGCCTGCAAGGACAGCCTGGGCAGGCTCCGGGTCGGCGCGGCGGTCGGTGTCGGGCACGACGGCATGGACAGGGCGCATGCGCTTGTGAAGGCGGGCGCGGACGTCCTGGTCGTGGATACCGCGCACGGACATTCCATCGGTGTCATGGACACCGTAAAGAAAATAAAGAAGAGATTCCCGGACATTCAGCTTATCGCCGGGAATATCGCCACGGGTGAGGCGGCGAAAGACCTCATAACCGCCGGGGCCGACGGGATAAAAATCGGCATCGGTCCGGGCTCGATATGCACGACGAGGATCGTCGCGGGCGCGGGCGTCCCGCAGATAACCGCCGTGGCGGACTGCTCTAAGGTCGCAGACAAGCACGGCGTCCCGGTAATCGCCGACGGCGGCATAAAGTTCTCGGGCGACATCACCAAGGCCATCGCCGCGGGGGCGTCCGCGGTTATGATAGGCGGGCTTTTCGCGGGGACGGAGGAATCCCCCGGCGAGACGATAATCTATCAGGGCAGGAGCTACAAGGTATACCGCGGCATGGGCTCAATCGGCGCGATGGAGTCCGGGAGCAAGGACAGGTATTTTCAGGAACACGAGAGCCTCTCCTCCAAGCTCGTCCCGGAAGGCATCGAGGGCCGCGTGCCGTATAAAGGCACGCTCGCGGACTACGTCTTCCAGCTCGTCGGCGGCCTCAGGGCGGGCATGGGATATACCGGCTGCACGAGTGTTTCGGAGCTTAGGGCGAAGGCAAGGTTCGTGAAGATCTCCGGCGCGGGCCTCAGGGAGTCGCACGTGCACGATGTCGTGATAACGAAGGAAGCGCCGAACTACAGGATGGAGTAACTACGCGCGTCGGCCCCTTTTCATAACGCCCCCTCGCTCCCCCTCTTATCTTAAGAGGGGGATGAAGGAATAGGTGAAATTTGTTGGAACGAATCCAGAAAATTCTGTCCGCCGCAGGCGTCTGCTCCCGCAGGGAGGCCGAAGAGCTTATCCTTGAGGGCAAAGTGCGCGTCAACGGGCGCGTCGTGAGCGAACTCGGCCAAAAGGCGGACCCGGAGGAAGACGTTATAAAGGTTGGAAACCGCGTCGTGGGGCGGGAATCCGGGGGAAAAATCTACCTGCTTTTAAACAAACCGAAAGGCTATGTCACCACGACAAAAGACCCCCAGGGGCGTAAGACCGTGATGGATCTCCTTGGCCGAAGCCGGTCTTCCGGCATCGGCGCGCGTGTCTATCCGGTGGGCAGGCTGGACTACGATTCCGAGGGGATGCTTATCCTTACGAACGACGGGGATTTTGCCAACGCCGTCATGCACCCGTCGAAAGAGGTGCAGAAGACTTACGAGGTAAAAGTCAAGGGCGTGATGGACGATGCGACGCTCAGGCGGCTGGCAGGCGGCGTGAGGCTCGAAGACGGAATGACGGCCCCGGCGAAAGTCAGGAAGCTGGAGCTCACGCGCGCGAATTCCTGGCTTGAGATTACGATACACGAGGGCAGGAACCGCCAGGTGCGGCGCATGTGCGAGGCCCTCGGCCACCCGGTGCAGAAGCTCAAGAGGACGAAAGTCGGCCCCGTGGGTATGGGCGCATTGCCCGCGGGAGGATACCGGGAACTTACGCCGGGCGAGGTGAGGGCGCTCTTGAAGGCGGCGGGGAAAGAGCCGGAAAAACAGAGGGCGGCCGTTTAATTTTGTAGCTGATCGATTTATCGAGTGATTTCAAAAAAGCCCCATAAATGCGGCAGCTACGCTATGGAGAACTGATTTGGAATTGAAACGCACTCACGACTGCGGGAGCCTCCGGGCGTCGGACGCGGGGAAGGAAGTCGTCCTTGCGGGTTGGGTTGAGACCCGGCGCGACCACGGCGGGCTGATATTCATAGACATTCGGGACCGTGCGGGGATTACACAGATCGCCTTCAGCGCGGATACTAATGAGACCGCGCTTTCCGTTGCCGACAAGGTCCGCTCCGAATATGTCATAGCGGCGCGGGGCAAGGTTTTCATGCGTCCCGAAGGGACGGCGAACCCGGATCTTCCGACGGGTGAGATTGAAGTATATATAAATGAAATCGAGATATTAAACACGTCTAAAACTCCGCCGTTCCCCCTGACGGACGACACCGATGCGTCCGAGGCGCTTCGGCTCAAGTACCGCTATCTTGACCTCCGCCGAAGGCCGCTTCTGAAATCCCTCATGGCGCGCCACAGGATATGCTCGATAGTCAGAAGCTTCCTGGATAAAGAGGCGTTTATGGAAGTCGAGACGCCGATGCTTACGAAGAGCACGCCGGAAGGCGCGCGTGACTACCTCGTCCCGTCGAGGGTGAACACGGGCAAGTTCTACGCGCTTCCGCAGTCTCCGCAGCTTTTCAAGCAGATACTCATGGTCTCCGGCTTCGAGAGGTATTACCAGATTGTGAAGTGCTTCAGAGACGAAGACCTCCGGGCCGATCGCCAGCCGGAGTTCACGCAGATAGACATGGAAATGTCATTCATAAACGAAGAGGATATATATTCGCTCATCGAACGCATGATGAAGGACATATTCCGCGAAATAAAGGGAATCGATTTATCTATCCCATTCCCGCGGATGAGTTACTCGGACGCGATGGAGAGATACGGCTCCGACAAGCCGGACACCCGCTTCGGACTGGAGCTTGAAAATTTATCCGAGATCGTGAAGACAACGCAGTTCCAGGTAATGAAAGGCGCGCTCTCATCCGGCGGCGTCGTGAAGGGGATGAACGCGAAGGGCATGGCCTCCATGTCACGGAAGGAGATAGAGGATTTAACCAATCTCGCCATATCCTTCGGGGCGAAGGGGCTGGCATGGATGAAGGTAACCGCGCAGGGGATAGAGTCTCCGATAAAGAAATTCTTCGACGAATCAACGCTCGCTGATATATCAAATGCCCTTGATGCAAAAGAAGGCGACCTGCTGGTGTTCGTCGCGGACAGGAGGAAAGTCGCGGACGATGTCCTGGGACGGCTCAGGCTGGAAGTCGCAAAGCGGCTCGATCTGATAGACGCAACGAAGTTTAATTTCCTGTGGGTGACGGACTTCCCGCAGTTCGAATACAACGAGGACGAGAAGCGCTGGGAGGCGATGCACCATCCGTTTACTTCGCCAAGACCGGAAGATGTGCCGCTTCTGCTGAGCGACCCGGAGAAGGTAAAGGCGCGGGCGTACGACATTGTATTAAACGGCAGCGAAGTCGGCGGAGGGAGCATCCGCATACACAGGACGGATGTCCAGTCTGCGATGTTTACGGCGCTTGGGATCGACGAGGCGCGGGCCAGGGAGCGTTTCGGGTTTTTGCTTGAGGCGCTGGAATACGGCGCGCCGCCGCACGGAGGCATCGCGTTCGGCCTGGACAGGCTGACCATGATACTTACGGGGGCGGAGTCCATCCGCGACGTCATTGCGTTTCCTAAGACGCAGAAGGCGACAGACTTGATGACCGACGCGCCCTCGGACGTGGACAAGGCGCAGCTGAGGGAGTTGCATATAAAGCTTGACGTGGTGACGTAAACAAACCCGTCATTCCCGAATGGTTTAATCGGGAACCCAGCGACTTTCAAAAGTCACTGGGCCCCCGTTTTCACGGGGGTGACAGATGCGGTTTATTTACGCATATACCTTGTAATCCAGTTCCGGGAAGATGTTGTCCCGGTTCTCAAGGTCTTCAAGGAATTTCCGGTCTATTCTCTTTTCGTTGATCATCCCGTAAAGCGCGTTGAAGCTGTTGACGTGGTCCTTCGTGCGCTTTACGGCGTACTGCACCATCGTGCCCGTCTTCATTATGAAAGCCCAGTCCGAGCTCTGCGCGAGCAGAAGCTCCCTGGCCGCCTGGTTCAGCGCGCGCAGCGTCAGGCCGTCTGCGGGGTTTCCCGGATTATTGTTCCCGGCAAGCTCGGTCATCCTCTGCGCCGCCTTGTGCAGATGCCGGTATACCCAGTCGTTGGAACCCTCCAGCCATACCTCTGCATAGCCCTTGTATCCCCACGACGATAGCGACGGCGTGGCCTTCTGGTTCTTCGGGTTCTCATCCAGGTATTCCATGGGCGTGATTGGCCGGATGTTGTCTTGGTCGAAGTGCAGCTTCCTGAAGAGGAAGTCCAGCCACTCTGGCCCTTCGAACCACCAGTGCCCGAAAAGCTCCGCATCATAGGGGGACACGATTATCGGTTTTCTGTCCATGATGGAGAATAGATATTCCGCCTGCTTCTCGCGGTTGAACATGAAGTTTCCGGCGTGCTCCGCGGCCTTGCCGAGGGCGCGCGCCCGGACGTACGGCTCCTTGTGGTCCGTCGGGCCTGTGATCTGGTAATACTTTACGCCGAGGTTCGTCCGTGTGCCGTCGCCGTGGAGGTAGGGGCGGATGTAGTCGTAGTCGAGGTCGAAGCCGATGTCCCTGTAGAAGTCCCTGTAGCAGTAGTCTCCAGGATAGCCTTCCTGTGCGCTCCAGACCTGCTTGGAGGATTCGAGGTCTCGCCCGAACGCGGCTACGCCGTTGGGGCAATATATCGGGGCGAAGACGCCGTATTTGGGCCTTGGAGAGCCGTAGAGGATGCCGTGGCTGTCCGTAAAGAAGAACTTTATGCCGTACTGCTTCAGAGTCTTTTCCAGGCCGGGATAGTAGCCGCACTCAGGCAGCCATATGCCCTTGGGCGGGCGGCCAAGGTGTTTTTCGTAGTTCTGCGCGGCAATGGCTATCTGGGCGCGCACCGCGTTCGGGTTCAGTTCCATGAGCGGCAGGAAACCGTGCGTGGCGGCGCAGGTGATTATCTCGATCTTCCCCATGTCCTGGAATTTCTTGAACGCGGATACCAGGTTCCTGCCGTATTTCGTCTCGAAGACGTATTTGCAGTTGTTGAACCGCTCCCGGTACATGCGGGCGAGGTCGTGGAACTGCGGCTGCCAGCGCGTGCGCTCGACTTCGCTCTCGGAGAGCTGGATAAGCCGCGTTATGTGGCGGAGGTAGCGCTCCTGGAGGAACGGGTCCGTGAGCATTGCGATGAGCGTCGGCGTGAGGCTCATCGTGATGCGGAAGTCCACATTGTCGGCGACGAGGGAATCGAAGACGTTTATTAGCGGGATGTAGGTCTCGCTTATGGCCTCGAAAAGCCAGTCCTCCTCAAGGAAATCCTCGTATTCCGGGTGCCTTACGAATGGAAGATGCGCGTGCAGCACTATAGAGAGACAACCCTTCTCCAAACTCGACACCTCTTAGCCTACCCTTGTTGACCTGCTTACTTCCGGTGTTATGCATCTTGTCTCGACCTCGTCCGCCGACGTGGCGGAGCATTCTATAATCTGCTTTCCGTCCGGGAGGGCGAAGCGCAGTGTAAAGGTGCCGTCGGGACGGAGCGTTACGGGCCGCCCCTGAATGCTTACCTTCGCGTCGGGCTCGGTCGCGCCGTAGACTATAAGCTCGGTGTTCAGAACGAACCAGAACGCCCTCTGTTTCTTTTTGACTGGCGACATGAGCGCAAGCGAGCCCATCCCGGGAGAGGATATGCCGAAGGGCAGTTTCCCTCCGCCGGCAAGGCGCACGTCTGCCGAGGAGGCGCCGGTAAGGGCGCTTAAGCCCCCGGATAGCGCGAAAATCCTCTCGAAATCGCTGTCCGGGACCATCCATTCCTCGTCCAGGACGTCCGAGACGGAGTCCCTTGGCGTCCGGACGGCGTTAGAGCGGGCAAGGGTTACAAACCGTCCGTCCCGCGTCTTAAGCCCCAGGTCCACGATAAACGACCTTCCCGGCATTCCCGTATTTACATACCAGTTCCCGACCCTGTCGTAAATGCCTATGTCGTAATGGCCGTGGTCGTTACTGCCGTCGAAACGGACGTCCGTTACGTCGTACACCCTAAGCGCCAGGTATGCGTCCTCTCCGGCCATGCCGAGGTTCCCGCGCTCGATTTCCAGCTTTTTCTGCGAGACCTCCCAGTAGGAATACGTCCAGTGCGGGTCCCGGACAAGAAGGACTATGCGGTCATCTCCGTAATGGTATGGCAGTTCGGAGGGCAGGCGGAACTCCTCCGGCGGAGTCCCGGTATAGAATTTGCTCTCTTCCACCTCCTGCTGGATGGTCTGCGCCGGTTGACCTGCTTCGGCATGTCGGGCGGCCTCGGAGGAGGCGTGAGGAGCACCATGCGCATGAGATTCGGCGGGAGGCGCGGGAGCGGCTTTTGCGGACTGTAAGAGTTTAATAATTTCAGGCCTTTTTGCCCCTTTCCTGACGCTTATACCGAGCTTTTGGGCAAGCTCCAGAAGCTCGCGTTCTTCAAGCTTTTCCAGAACAGACTTTTTCATTGACCAGGCTCCGTCCCGCTTTTTGTCAATAATTAAAAAAATTCACTAATTAACTCTAAAAAATATAACAGAGATTCAATGAAGTGTCAAAAAGCGGGAATGTTTTTATATTAAAAACCGTTTGCAAATATTAAGAGAATAAATTAATATTACTTAATTGTTCATTTTTGATAGTTCCAAGAAAATAGAGGACTTATGCCAAAAGCGGCTCTTTTCGATCTCGACGGGACACTGGTGGATTCCCGGAAGGACATAGCGGTCTCCGTGAACCTGATGCTGAAGGACATGGGTTTCCCCGCGCAGGACGACGGGGAGATTTACGGCTTGATAGGCGGCGGGATACACAAGCTTGTACTGGCGTCGTTCCCGCCGGAGTCCGTAACCGGCAAACAGGCCTCGGATATTGTGGACGAAGGAGTCGAGAGATTCTGGCGGATATATAAAGACCATGTCCTCGACACCACAATCCCGTATGACGGGATACGGGAGGCGCTCCAAGCGCTGTCCGGCGCCGACGGGATGAGGCTATGCGTGGCCACGAACAAGCCCCTGACGCACGCCAGGCTTATCTTGAACGGCCTTGATTTATCAAGGCTTTTCTCCTGCGTGAAGGGCTGGGTCCCCGGCCTTTCGGTAAAGCCCGATCCGGCGATACTCCTGCATGCGCTGAAGGAGCTGGATATATCTCCGGCAGATGCCGTCATGGTGGGCGACGGCATAAACGACCTGCTTGCCGCGCGCGCCGCGGGGATGAAGTGCTGTCTTGTGGGTTACGGCTACGGAGGCAGAACGAAGCTTCGGGAGGCGGGTCCGGACTTCTTCGCCGAGCGGGTTCGGGATTTAAAGGAAATTATAGGATAGTTGTCTCTCAAGCCGGATGATATTTCCCCTTTCTGCGGCGAAATCCGTCGCCGGCTTTAGCGCAAGGTCTTCGTAGGACGCAGCTTCAACGGTATTCCCGTCCGTTCGGAAAAACGCCCCGCCGTTCCAGCGCGTGCAGAAAACCTTGGCGCCGACGGCCCGGAGGTCGGCCACGGCTTCGGGCGACGGGGCAGGGTAGGCCTTTATGTTCCCTTCCGATATAACCGCGTATTCGGGCCTCACCGCCGCCGCAAACTCCGGAGACATCGCCGTCCTCCCGCCGTGGTGCGGGACTTTCAAGACCGTGGACGCAAGCGGCAGGGGCGGTTTTGCATCGAGCATGGCCTCTTCCGCTTCATCCTGTATGTCGGCTCCCAACAGGAATGAAACCTTCCTGTATTTTACCCTGAGCACCACCGAGCGGTCATTCTCCAGCCAATAGATAGGCTTTCCGGAGTCCGCTACCGGGCAGGCGGCGTCGTTTAATACCTGGAACTGCACGTCGTCTACGTTGAAGCTCCCGCGCCCCCGGAATATTACCCGGCGGATTCCCTTATCTATCGCCAGCGTCTGAAGCTCCCTGTAGGCCTCCGAGCGCGACGCAAGGCCCGATTCCCAAAGCTCGCCGACGTCGAAATTTTTGAGAATATAGACAAGCCCGTTCATGTGGTCGGGGTGGGGATGCGTGAGGAGCACCGCGTCGAGCCTCCTTATCCCGCGGTTCCAGAGGTAGGGCGCGACGGCGGCCCTGCCCGGGTCGAGGCCGGTCGAACCATTAAAATCCTTACCGCCGCCGTCCACCAGGATGTTTTTCCCGTCCGGCAGGGACAGAAGACATGAATCCCCGTGCCCCACGTCGAGGAATGTTACCTCCATCTTTTTTCCATGCGCAGGCATCGTCGGTAAAAGGCCGAGCGCCAGGAAAGCGGCGGCGCCCGCAGCGAAAGCGGTTTTTCTCCTGCGAGTGCCTCTTCCGCCGAAAATATTAGTTATGTTTGCGTCCGGCCCGGATTTTTTGTTCCCGCGGCTGCCCGATTCATCGGGCGATTTTTTCTTGACAAGAAACAAAAGCGATATTGCATAAAACGCCGGCAGGAGCGGAAACGTTGGCGCGGGCGGGTGAAGGTTGGCATGAGGCGCGGAGGCGAAGAACTCAACCAGCCTGTAAAATACGCCGAACAGAAAAGAGATGATGCCCTTGAGCGGCAGGACGGCTGACGGATGGACGGCGTATAAAATTGCCGATAAAAGCCCAAGCGGGGCAAGTATAAAACCGGAAACGGGGATAAGCGCGATGTTCGCGGGCACCGATATCCACGAGAAGGAGTTGAAATACTTTGCGACAAGCGGGGCCGTTCCGGCGAATACGGCAAGCGAGGCCGCGAATGTCAGGAAAACCCGGCTCTTTATGCCCGAATAAATACCGCCTCTTTCCCGCGCGTAATTTTTAATCTTGACGAATGCAAGTGCCATGAACAACACGGCGCAGTACGATAGCTGGAAGGAAATGGAGAAGAGGGAAGACGGGTCGATTACAAGCACCAGCATGGCGGCCCCGGCCAGGACGTTCAGGCTGTCCCGCTCGCGGTCGATAATAACGGACAAAAGGAAGACCGTTATCATCAGGATGGAGCGCACCGTCGATACGTGCATACCGGCCAGGAGCGCGTATGCCGCCGCCGCGGGTAGCGCGGCCAGGGCCGCGGCCTTGTTCCTGTCCAGAGCCAGGCTGAACCGAAGTGCGAGGCGGTACGGGATGATATATGAAACGGCTATTACAAGCCCGAACACAAGCGATGCGAGAAGCGCTATGTGAGAACCGGATACCACCAGCAGGTGTGTCGTCCCCGATGCGGAGAAATTATCCCGCATGTCGTCCGAAGCGGCATTCTGGTCGCCAAGCACCATGGCGTTGAAAAGCGCCGCCTGCTCCGGGGGAAGGCTCGCAACGGCAAGCCTTGAGAGCCTCAGCCTGAAGGCGTAAAGACTTGAGAGTATCCCGCGTCCGCGGGCGATTAAGGAAATATCCTCAGGGTTTGCGTACCCTTCCGCGTCCCTGCACTCGTCTTCGTCGTAGCGGCCCCGGTCGAACTCCCCGAAGTTCCTGAAGCCCCCCGGCTTCTCCAAAGAGACCACTCCGGATATGACGTCCCCGTAGCGGACGCCGAGGCCGGTTCCTTTAATCGCAAGGAGTATAAGACCTTTCCTTCCGGGGAACGGCGCAGATGCGGCGGGTTCCACGACAAGCCGGGTAAAGCCGCCGCTTTCCTCCGGCGGACGCACAACCGCCGCCGTGAGCCGGATGAGACCCTTTCCCGCAAGCCCGGCTGAGACGGAAGGGGCGCCGGGGCCGTAGAGGTAAAACGAGGCGAAACCGAACATGAAGAATAGAACCGCGATGATAGTTATCCGTGTTCGTGATTTGTGGAACGCCCTGGAAAAGAGGGAAAATACCGCAAGAGCGACTATCGAGAGCGCCGGGATGGAATAGGGAAAATATTCAAAACCCTTCCCCGCGGCTATGCCGCAGGCCAGGGCGGCGGCGGGGACAAGAAGAGGATGTGACGCGTGTTCGTGTTTCGTGAAGTTCATTGAACCGCAAAAACACAAATGGCTCGAAAAGAAAACTTATTTCAGAGGAACTTCCCTTAGTGCCATTGCGAGATGATAGGCGCTTTCAAACCGCCCGGACGGGTCCTTCTCAAGGCATTTCAGGATTATTTCGTTCAGCTTTCCCGGTATCTCCGGCCTTAGCTGGAGGGGCGGCGCGGGCTGAGTGTGGATGTGGTGGTATGCCGCGTCCCCGTCGGAGAACGGATGTTTTCCGGCGGCCAGCTCGTAGAGGACAATGCCAAGCGAGTAGATGTCCGTGGTGGGGGCGAGCTTCTTTCCTTGAAGCTGTTCCGGCGACATGTACATTATCGTGCCGCTAATGGAGCCGGCGTCCGTAAGGGTCTCTTCTCCGGGGCTTTTTGCAAGGCCGAAGTCCATTATCTTTACCACGTTCTGCTTGCTTATCATAATATTGCTGGGCTTTATGTCGCGGTGTATTATGCCCTTCTTGTGGGCGTAATCCAGCCCCTGGCAGCACTGGTAGATAATCTTGAGGGTCTTATTTAACGGCAGGCTCTCCACCATTGCCTGGAGCTTCTTCAAGGTTACGCCTTCCACATATTCCATCGTGATGAAGCTTCTGCCGCCGGCCTGTTGGAAGTCGTAAAGCGTAACGATGTTCTGGTTGTTAAGCTGGGCCGCCGAGCGCGCCTCGGCGGAGAAGCGCATAATGGCCTTTGGGTTTTCGCTGATGCTCTTGGGCAGGAGTTTTATGGCTATTACGCGGTTCAAGGTATTGTCCATCGCCTTGTAGACGACGCCCATCCCGCCCCGTCCTATCTCCTGGAGGATTGTGTATCTCTTGGCGGAGTCAGACGTGGCCGAAGACGGCCTGTCCGCCGGTCTGCCTTCGACGCCGGGAGTCCGGCCCGCGGCGGAGCTTCCGGGGCGGGATATGCCGGACTGGGTCGCCCCGGCCTGGGTCGCCGCAACGGAGACCTGGGCCTCGCATCTCTTCGCGCGCTCCTCGACATCCTTGTATGCGATGTCCACAAGCTGGATCTTCTTGTACATTCCGAGGGCTTCCCTGAACTTCCCGCCGGACTCGTATATCGTGCCGAGGCCGTAGAAATAGCCTATGTTCTCCTCGTCCGGCTCGGACTGGCCGATGGCTATTATGTATTTCTGCTCCGCGACGTCGAGCTTTCCCTGTTCACGCAGGATGTCCGCCATCCTGCCGCAGGCGTTCAGATACCCCGGATCGCCCTGGCGCACCTTCTGGAGCGACGAGAACTCCTTTGCCGGGAGATTAGCCTTCCTGTACATCTCCGCCGCAGCGAAATACTCCCCGGCGGCCTCGACCATGGACGACGCCTTCTCGACGTCTCCTATGTTCATGTAGATTTCGGCTGCAATTTTGAAATCTCCGTTTTTCTCGTAAGCCTGGGCGGCCTTGAGGTCCTCTCCCGCCTTCTCGAACATCGCCGCCGCATCGTAATATTCCCTTTGGCGCATGTAGCAATCCCCGGCCTTGCCGTACTCCCCGGCGCCGTTATAAAGCTCAGCCGCCTTGACGAAATCTCCCGACTCCGCAAGCATGTCAGCCGCGGCCACATAATTGCCGTCCGCGAAATACTTATCGGACATGAGTTCCGCGGCCCTGCGGGTGTTACCGAGTTCGCGGAATATCTCGGCTGATTTCTCATAGAGCTTCCCGGATTCGAAGAGCTCCGCGGCCCTGGTTTTGTCTTCGGCCAGGAGCGCGCACTCGGCGGCCTCGATATACGCCTTCACACGGGCGTAGCACTCCACCGCCTTCTTGTATTGCCCTGTTTCGCGGTAATATTGCCCCGCCTTTATCGAATACTGATTGTATTTCTCTATATGGGCGACGTTCATCTCCTTGGAAGACGTTGTCTCGACATAGGCGCGGTCGTAGTATATGGCGGCCTTGTCGAGGTTCCCTGCCTTCTCGAAATGCATGGCGGCAAATAACGTATGGCCCGCCTCCTCGAAAAGCCGGGCCGCCTCCGTGTGCATCTCCGCCTTTTCATAAGCCTCAGCCGCCAGGATGGGCTTGCCCGCCTTTCTGAACACCTCCGCCGCCTGGGCGTATTTTTCCTGTTTCATCAGCGCCTCGGCGTGCCAGGAGTGCTCTCCGGCCTTCTCGTAGAGTTCTATCGCCTTGTCTATCTTGTCCATCTTTTCGTAAATCCGCCCGGCCTTGGCGAGAAGACCGCCCTTCTCGAACACCTTCGCGGCCAGCGCGTCTTCGTGCAGAGACATATACAAATCCGCCGCACGGTCAAACTGCTTCTTGCCGGCCAGTTTTTTGGCCTGTGAATACATCTTTCTCTTCTCGATGGACATGCTGAGAGATGAGCCGTGGAACCTGCTCATTATGAGGCGATATGTCCTGGAGATAATGAACTTGAGGGTGATATAGATAAGCCAGAGGGTGAAAGCGCCGATGAAGAGATAGGCCCAGGAGGGGATGATGGTAAAGATGTCTCTAAGGATGCGGATATGGCCGAAATTGATTATATAGGCATTTTTCACGAGCTGCATTACTGCGGAAAAAAGCTCCATCAGTTCGTGTATGTGCAGGTCTTTTTCAAGCATAAGACTCTCGTGATAATGCTCTCTAAAAAGGCGGATTCTTCGTTGCGCTCAGAATGACAGCTTTCGATTCCCCGTCACCCCAGTTCTTTCTGCACCGCTTCGGCCAGATTATGAACTATATTTTCTATATGCGCCTTGTCGCTCCCTTCGGCCATTATGCGGAGCTTGAGTTCCGTTCCGGAGTATCTTATCAGGATTCTACCCGTCCCGTCAAGAGAAGCCTCGGCCCTTCTCACTTTTTCGGCCAGAGCGGGAACATCCGTAATTTCCCTTTTTTCACGCACAGTTACATTGACAAGCACCTGCGGGTAGGTGGTCATAACCTTCCCAAGGACGGATAGTTTCCGGCCTTTGCGTTTCATTATCGAGAGCACCTGGAGCGCTGTTATTATGCCGTCGCCAGTGGTGTTATAGTCCATGAAAACCACGTGGCCGGACTGCTCTCCGCCCAGGTTATAGCCTCCCCTGAGCATCTCTTCGACCACGTAACGGTCCCCCACGGCGGTCCTTATGAGCTTTATTCCGGCCCCCTTGAGCGCCATTTCAAGACCAAGGTTGCTCATCACCGTGGCGACGACGGTATTCTTCGCCAGGCATTTTCGCCTTTTCATGTCTATGGCGCACAGGGCCATTACCTTGTCGCCGTCGAAATCCCGGCCCTTTTCGTCACAGAATATGACGCGGTCGGCGTCTCCGTCGTGCGCTATGCCGATGTCCGCTCCCTGCTCCACGACGGCGTTCTGGATTATCTCCGGATGGAGCGAGCCGCATCCGGCGTTTATGTTGGAGCCGTTCGGTTTGTCGTTTAACACGTATACGTCGGCGCCGAGTTCCTTCAATACCCGCGGCGTAACCTTGTATGCCGCGCCGTTGGCGCAGTCCGCGACAACCTTCAGGCCCTCAAGGGTCATCCCTTTCGGGAAGGTGCTCTTGACGAACTCGATATAGCGTCCTACCGCGTCGTCTATCCTGAAGGCCTTGCCGACCTCCTCGGCTGTCGGACGGATGTGGTCTATCTCCCCGGAGGTGATAAGCTGCTCAAGCCTGTCTTCCACGTCGTCCGGAAGCTTCAGCCCGTCGCGGGAGAAAAACTTGATGCCGTTGTCCTCGTACGGGTTGTGCGAGGCGGATATGACGACTCCGGCGTCCGCCCGCAGGCTCCTCGTTATGAATGCTATGCCCGGAGTAGGGAGCGGCCCGACGAGGAGGACATCCATGCCCATCGAGCATATGCCGGACGTGAGAGCGGACTCCAGCATGTATCCGGAGAGGCGGGTATCCTTGCCGATGACGATCCTGTGCCTGGCGCGGCTGTTCCTGAAAACATAGGCCGCGGCCCGGCCAAGCTTCATGGCCATTTCCGTCGTCATCGGGTGGATGTTCGCGGTCCCTCTTATGCCGTCCGTGCCGAAGAGTTTTCTCACTTTGCACCTTTATAGCGCTGCCGGCTGACCGGCTGCCTGTCCCTGGAAACGATTATGATTATCTCGGCGCTGTCGTCGTAGAGCCTGACGTTCTCCCCGTTTTCAGCTTCAGGGGAGACAAGGGGAACCATCTTTTCGACTTTGCCGGTTATTCCGCTTATGTCGATTTTTCCCGTCCGTATATCCTCCAGCTTCCTGACGAGGTTATCAGGGCCTTCCACCGTGACGGAATCGGGGTTGGCCTCCACTTTGCGGATGTGGTAGCCGTTCGGAAGCCGGCCTGAAAGCTCCGCCCTTACCGGCAGGACTTTCCTGGTCAGTTTTTCCAGCCTAAGGCGCACCTCCGAGGGGCTGACGCTCTTTACCTTGACATTACCCGGGGCGCGGACGTTGGACGGGGTTAAAGTATATACGGAATCGCCGGGATTGGCGCCCGCAAGGCTTATGAAGGCGGCGAAATCCCGCGCCGTCAGCCGCCGCAGGAACGTCTCGCGTGTCTGGACGCGGACGTCCACAAGCCCCGGCACGTTCCCGACAACCGTCATCCGCGCCGGTATATCCCGGAGTTCCAGAGGCACCATGAAGTTGACCTCGGAGGTGCCGCGCGTCGAGACATGGAGCCATAATATTATCGCAAATACGAGCGAGAATATTTTTATGACAATATTGTCGAATATCAGATGTCTTAATCGTTGAATCATGTTTACCAGCCCGATGGCAGTGGCCGTCTGCCGTGTCGGCCCTGTATGCGGCATGATTTCAAATTCTATACTTCCCGACGATTCCCTGGTTTTCGGGAGCATCCTTCAGAATAACCACGGCGTTTTTGTCCTTGTAAACCAGACTCCACTTCCCGGTTGCCAGCAGAAGCTGCACTAACGGCACGTGCGGGGCGACAATCACCCAGTCCACATTATATTTTTCAAGCAGTTTTTCGTATCCGGCTCTCCCGGAGAGTATCTTCATGTATTTGCGCATCATGGGCAGTCCGAGCCAGTTGCCGTCGATAAAGACCTTATAGCGCGGATACGACCTGTAGACGATGTAGCCGCCCCAGGCGAAATCATTGAACACGTTGCCTTTTATATTGTTATCCAGCGCAAAGTTTACAGCATTCACGGGAAGACTTTTAGAGGAGAAGTGCATGTCCATTACCTTTATGTTCATGACCTTCCCTCCGTTGACCGCTATAGCGAAGGTAATGGCCAGGCAGGCAATTACCGGCAGGCGCCATGTGGGCCGCATCTCGACGGCGGCAAAGGTCTTTCCGGCCTTTTTAAGCCTCCGCCCTATCCCCTCCAATATCTTTGAGTGTCTTGCGCCGGCCAGAATGCGTGAGAGCGCGTCCTCAAACCTCACCGCCGCCATCGGGGTAATCACCAGGGCGAAGAGCGGGAAGAACCTCATCGCAAAAAGCGACATGTGGGCAAGAAGGATTATCAGCGCCCCCTCAAACAGGTTCGGCTTTCTTCCGGCTATTACAAATATCGCGCCCGACACAATGAACAGGATCTCTGCCGGCAATTCATAGTGAAAGTTCGGGGATTGAAATTCCCATATATGGTTCACCAGAAATTTATTGCCGACAAGGCGGAAAGGCAGGGTCAGGAGCGCCGGGCCGTAAGGGTTTATGCAGGCAGCCGCGACACATAGCGCAAGGATAAGCCAAAGTCTTCCGGCCTTAGTCCGGTACCCGCGCCTATCGCCGGGAGATATGACGGACAGGAGCAGATTTCCGCTCGCGTAAACGACAACGAAGAAGATTCCGAGGATATATCCTCCGTGGAGATTAACCCACGGTATGGTAAGCAGGGGCAGAAGGAGCAGGCGGTCCTTTTCGCCGCGTTGATAGGTGTCGAGTATTACGAAGAAGGCGAGCGTCATCGGTAAGGAAAAGATATGCGGTCTCGCCAGCCAGTGGACGGATGAGACCTTCGCCGCCAGGATGGTGAAAAGGGCGGCCAACACGGGATTCACGCCCCTGCGCAGCATAAACCTGTAAAGAAACATGATAGTCAGGGTTATGACGGACAGAGTGAGCAGCACAACCCCGTTTAGCCCCATCATCTTATAGCAAACGGCCATCAGCACCTCCGACAGCCATTCAAAGTCCTGCCAATGCGCGCCGCTCATGGTGTAATAATACGGATAGACATGGGGGAACGCGTGGGTGGCGAGTATTCTTTCGCCGCTTATTATATGCCAGCCGGTGTCGCCGTCGCTGAGCAACTGTGAGCCGTGGTAGAGCGTAACTAAAAAGAGTATCAAGAATAACATCGCGCCAATCGACGGGATCCCCCGCGGTATTCTCTCCTCTGCGTCCCCGAACCTGCCGGCAAAAGACATTTGAAATGATCCCCCTGTTATTTCTTTTTAGTGGTCTTGAATATCCCCGTAAGGGCGCGCCTGAGCGTTACGGCGTCGAGATCGCGGGTGAGCCTTCCGCCCTGCACGACGGATATGGTTCCGGTCTCCTCCGAGACGACTATGACGAAGGCGTCCGTCTCCTCCGTCAGGCCGATGGCCGCCCTGTGGCGGGTGCCGAGTTCCTTTGCCACAGTGGGGCTCATGGAAAGCGGCAGAAAACACCCCGCCGCGGCTATCCGGCCCTCCTGCACCACTACCGCGCCGTCGTGCAGGGGCGAGGTCGGGTGGAAGATGCTTAGCAGCAGCTCCTTGCTGACCTTCGCCTCCAGGGGCGTGCCCATGTCGATTATGTTTTTAAGATCCGTCTCCCGTTCCAGGACTATAAGCGCGCCTATGCGCCTGTTGGCGAGCGATACCGCCGCCTTGACTATCTCGTCGAGAAATTTCGATGACTCGATGGGCGAGAGCGACGAAAAAAGCGTGTTCTCCCCCATGTGCGCCAGCGCGCGTCGAAGCTCCGGCTGGAACAGGACGAGGACTACCAGGACTATCTGCGTCATGAAGCTCTGGACGAGCCAGTTCAGCGTATAAAGCCCAACCCAGCGCGAGAATATCAGCGCGAGCAGGATTATCCCCAGGCCGAACATCATCTGCACCGCCCGCGTCCCCTTTATAAGGAGGAACACGCGGTAGAGTATGAACGCGACGACTATGATGTCCAGTGCGTCCCATACTCGTATGTCCCTTATCGCCTCAAGCATAAAGCTCCGTTAGAATTAACCCCTCACCCTCCGGGAGAGGGGTAGGGGGTGAGGGCTTCCCGCCCTCAGTATCGCGTCCGCCACATCAGCCGCGCGGCGGACGGCCTTGACGTCGTGCGCGCGGATGATATTCGCGCCGTTGGCTATTCCCAGCACGGACGCGGAGATGGTGCCTTCCAGCCTGTCGAAAACGGGCGCCCCGCCGGTCAGTTTTCCTATGAAAGCCTTCCTCGACACCCCCAGAACCACGGGATAACCGAGCCCCGCCAGTTCGCCGAGTCTCGCTATAAGCTCAAGGTTATGTTCGAGAGTCTTTCCGAAGCCTATCCCGGGGTCGATTGATATGCTGTCTTCGGGAACCCCCGCTTTGAGCGCCCTGTCGATGCCGGCCTTTAAATATCCCTTCACTTCCCCAAGTAGGTCAGTATATTGCGGGTCGGCCTGCATGTCGGCGGGCGTTCCCTTTATGTGCATTATGACGACAGCCGCGCCGGTTTTTGCGGCAACTTCCGCCATCGCAGGGTCGAACATCAGGCCGGTTGTATCGTTTATCATGGACGCCCCGGCTTTGATTGCGGCACGGGCCGTGGCGGATTTGAACGTGTCTATCGAAACGGGGATGCCGGAGTGTTTCCTTATGCCTTCGATTACCGGCAGGACACGCGCCGTCTCTTCTTCCTGCGAGACGGCCCCGGCGCCCGGCCTGGTGGATTCCCCGCCAACGTCGATGATGTCCGCGCCGTCTTCCGCCATATGGAGCGCGGCCTCTATCGCTTTGGAGTTATTTTGGAAAAACCGGCCCACGTCGGAGAAGGAATCAGGCGTTACGTTGATAACTCCCATGATGCGCGTCCTTGAGAGATCGAGGACGCCGTCTTTCATCCGGAGGCGAGGTATGGTTACCGACGCGGCGCTGCGGTCCATCAGACTTCCGTCTCTTTGACGGCCCCTTCACTGCCGGGAGCAAATACCGCGCCTTCCTTTTCGCCCGCCTTGATTTTCGACTCGACGTCGGGGATGTTTATGCCTACCGAGGCGAGAATCCCGGCTACCTCCTTGCCGTCGAGGGTCTCTTTTTCGAGCAATGCCTCCGCAATCGCGTTCAGGCCGCGTATATTCTCCTGAAGGAGAGACTTGGAATTTCCGTAGGCTTCGAGAACGAGTTTTCTTACCTCAAGGTCTATCTCCACGGCTGTATGTTCGCTGTAGTCTCGGTGCTGGGCGATCTCCCGGCCAAGGAATATCTGCTCCTCCTTCTTGCCGAAGGTAAGCGGCCCAAGCTTGTCGCTCATGCCCCACTCGCAGACCATCTTCCGGGCGAGTTCCGTCGCGCGCTCGATGTCGTTACCCGCGCCGGTGGTCATATGGCCGAGTGAAAGCTCCTCCGCCACGCGCCCGCCCAGGAGCACGACGAGTTGGGCGAGCAGGTAGTCGCGGTCATAGGTGTAGCGTTCGTCCACGGGAAGCTGCTGCGTGAGGCCGAGCGCACGCCCGCGCGGGATGATGGTGACCTTGTGTATCGGGTCGGTGCGCGGCGTCATAAGCGCGGAGAGCGTATGCCCGGCCTCGTGGTAGGCGGTGTTTTTCTTCTCTTCGTCGGAGAGTACGAGACTTTTTCGCTCTATGCCCATCATTACCTTGTCCTTGGCGTGCTCGAAGTCTATCATGGAGACCTTGTCCTTGTTCTCTCTGGCCGCCAGAAGCGCCGCCTCGTTCACGAGGTTGGCAAGGTCGGCCCCGGCGAAGCCCGGCGTCCCGCGCGCGATGATGTCAAGGTCTACGTCCGTATCGAGCGGCACCTTGCGCGTATGAACCTGGAGTATGCCCACGCGGCCCCTGATGTCCGGGCGCGGCACCACGACTTGGCGGTCGAAGCGGCCCGGTCTTAAGAGGGCCGGGTCAAGGACGTCCGGCCTGTTCGTGGCGGAGATGAGTATCACGCCCTCGTTGGACTCAAACCCGTCCATCTCCACCAATAGCTGGTTCAGCGTCTGTTCCCGTTCGTCGTGTCCGCCGCCAAGCCCCGCGCCGCGATGACGTCCGACGGCGTCGAGCTCGTCGATGAAGATTATGCACGGGGCGTTCTTCTTGCCCTGCTCGAAGAGGTCCCGCACGCGCGATGCGCCGACGCCTACGAACATCTCGACGAAATCCGAGCCGGATATGGAGAAGAAAGGCACGTCCGCCTCGCCCGCGATGGCCTTGGCGAGGAGCGTCTTGCCGGTTCCGGGAGGCCCGACAAGCAGCACGCCCTTGGGTATGCGGCCCCCCAGCCTCTGGAACTTCTGCGGGTCTTTTAAATATTCAATTATTTCGTGAAGCTCTTCCTTGGGTTCCTCGATGCCCGCCACGTCGGCAAACGTTACCTTCTTCGTGCTCTCGGTAAGGAGCTTTGCCCGGCTCTTGCCGAAGGCCATTGCCTTGTTGCCGCCCATCTGCATCTGCCGCATGATGAATATCCAGAAGAATATCATCAGGATTATCGGCGCCCATAAGAAGAGTATCTGGGAATACCAGGGGTTGGCCTCGACCTTCTTCGCCGTTATCTGTACCCCCTTTGATTGCAGAAGCGGGATAAGCTGAGGGTCTTTCGGGGCAAAAGTCTTGAATTCCTCGTTGTTTTTAAGCTTCCCCGTGATGTCGATACCCTGCTCGTTTTCCTTCATAACGACGCCCGGCACGTTCCCGCTCTCTACCTGTGCGACAAAATCCGAGTATATCAGCGTCTTCTCCTGCTTCTGCGGGGAAGAGAAGAGGCGGTATATCAGGACCATCGTTAGGATGAGGACAAGTATCAGGGCGATATTCTTGATGTTCGAGTTCATTAAACCTCCGTCGAATTACACAATTTAACAATAAAATATAACATATTGCGAATGCATAAACAATATAAAACAAGACGCCTTTTGGGTTGACAGTTTCTTTCGGTTATAGTAAATTGCACCGGTCAGGTTAATCGAGAAAATAATACGAGGCAATGAGGTTATATCATTGCGGAGATTAAGTTTAAGCCTGTCCGTGAAATTCGCTCTCGGCGGCGCTGCAATCGGCGCCACCGGTTTCCTGTTCTATTCCCTGATTAACGCATTTTTCCCGTCCGTCCGCATCGACAGCCAGCCTGTTTTCAGGCTGTATCTGCTTGGCGCCGTGGTTGTTTTTGCGTTTACCGGGGCCGTGGCTGGCCGGATGCGTTATGACGACCACAGGAAGAAAAAAGAGATAATACGGAGAAACCGCGAGCTTTCCGCGCTCAATTCCATATCCAGGATAATCTCAAAAAACAAAGACCAGGGAAAGATGCTGGAAGAAACCCTGGGGGAGGTGATAAACCTTCATTTCCTTGACGTTATGAAAAAGGGGATTGTCTTTCTCGTGGAAGAGCAAGGGGATAAACGCGCCCTTCGGATGGCCGCGTCGTTGAACCTGGACCCTGAACTGGCCCAGGAAGAAGAATGCATTCCCCTGGGTTACTGTCTGTGCGGCAAGGCCGCCCTGGGAGGGAAGAGCATAATCTCGCGCAACTGCATGAACGACCCCGACCATACCGCGAGCTACAACGGCATGAAGGCCCACGGGCATATTATAATACCGATAAAATCCGAAGACGCCGTCCTTGGGGTTATGAATTTTTACTTGCCGCCGGACGTTTTGCCTTCTGCATCGGACATGCGTATTCTTAAAGGCGTGGCGCGCCAGATCTCCGTGGCCCTCCAGAACAGCAGGCTCATATCGGACCTCGAAAGCCTCTCGATGGACATCATCCACGCCTTGTCCTCCGCCATCGACGCGAAAAGCCCCTGGACGAAGGGCCATTCGGAGCGTGTGGCCAGATACGCGGCGGCGATTGGCGAGCGGCTGAGTATGGACCAGAGGTCGATAGAACGGATACGCCTGGCTGGCCTCCTGCACGACATAGGCAAGATAGGCACATACGATACGCTTCTCGAGAAGACGGAGAGGCTTACCTCTGAGGATATTGAGCTTATAAAGAAGCATCCCGACAAGGGCTGCGAGATACTCTCGCCCATAAAGGAGCTTGCCGACATTATCCCAGCGGTGCGGCACCACCACGAGCGCTGGGACGGAGGCGGTTACCCGGCCGGCCTTAGGGGCGGCGATATACCGCTAATGGCGCGGGCGCTTGCCGTCGCTGACGCATTCGACACGATGACCTACGACAGGCCCTACAGGCCGTCGATAGGCGTGGATAACGCGATACAGGAACTAAAATACTGCGCCGGGAGCCAGTTCGACCCGGATATGGTCGAGATTTTCCTCGAAATATGTTGCGCGAAGGGGATGCTCGCGTGCGGCGGAGGGAGCGAATGAAAAGACGTGAATGATAAGGGCTAGAAAAAGCTGTCACTCTGAGTCAATTCGACTATGCTCAGGGCAGGCTCCGCGAAGAATCCTCATTTTTCACGCATTCTCTTCCAGGGCCGCGATGTAGGGCAGGTTCCTGTAACTGTCCTGGTAGTCCAGACCGTAGCCGATTACATAAATGTTCGGGATGGTAAAACCGGCGTAGTCCGGGCGGAAGTCGTTTCTGCGCTTGTCCGTTTTGTCGAGGAGGGTGCAGATTTTTACGCTCTTCGGCTCGCGCGCCCTAAGGTTGTTTATAATATACTCCACTGTCAGGCCGCTGTTTATGATGTCTTCGACGATGAGGACGTTCTTGCCGGATATGTTCTCGTTCAAATCCGAGGACAGCCTGACGGCGCCCCGGCCCTTTGAGCGCGAATGGAACGCCGAGATGCCGATATAGTCTATCGATACGGGTATGCTGATAGCGCGGGCAAGGTCGGCCATGAAAATGAACGCGCCCTTCATAACCCCGACGAGCAGTAAGTCCTCTCCCTTGTAATCCTTTGAAATCCTCTCTCCAAGCTCCAGCACCCTCTTTTGTATCTCAGCCTTGGAAAATACCACCTTGCCGTAATTTGGCATCTGTAATCCTCCGTTCATGTGCTGTCATTCTATAGGGATTGTTGTCATTCTGAGCCCCATTCGGCTATGCTCAGGGCAGGCTCCGCGAAGAATCCGTATTCACGCTCGTCATTCCCGAATGATTTTATCGGGAATCCAGGTTTTGACCCTTATGAATTTCTTTGTTTCCGGCCCAGGCATAAACCTCCCGTCCCGCCTGTATCCCACGACCCAGGCAATCTCTCCGCCGCACTCAAGGAGCGGCACGCGAGACCTCAAGGCCCTCGGAAGCTTCAGATCCATGAAATATTCCTTGAGTTTCTTTCTCCCTTCCATTCCCGCGGGATAAAAAAAGTCTCCCGGCCTGCGGTTTCGTATAGTCAGAGGCCCTGCCAGCCTGCCGGCGTCGAATAACGCCGTGTTTTTATCATCCGAGGCGATTATTTGCGCCCAGGCAGCCGTTTCCGGAAGCGCCTCCGCCTCAATCTTAAGCCCCAGGCCGGGAATCTCAGCAGATGACGACACCCCGGCTTCAGGCGTGGGCAGGGAACAACTGAAAGGCGGCTCCTCATGGGGAATATGCACCAGGATTTTCCGGTAGTTTTTCTCCACCCGCAGGCCGCCCGGAATGTCTATTCCCCGGCCCGTATGGCCTTCGGATATTTCATTTACGGCATTCAGGACATGTTCGTATGAAAGGCCGAACGTATCTCCCTTGATTTCCTCCACCGCGAGCCGGAGGACGCGCCTCTTTATGGCCTCCGGGAGTTTCTCAAACCCGCCCAGGTCGAGCGCGATATATTCGGGGCTATGCCGCGCGGCAATCGACTCAAACGACTCCCCGGCGCAGGTCTCCAGGAACTCCTCGTCCGCCCGCAGAAGCTCCGCCATTTTAGAGAGGGCCTCCGTAATGCGCGGGTTGTATGCCCTGAGCGCGGGCATAAGCTCAAGCCGGATGTGGTTTCTTAAGTATACTTTCTTTAAGTTGGACGGGTCGGATACGCTTTCGATATTTTTCCCAGCGAGATAGTCCTCCACCTCGCTTCTGGTTGCGTATATCAGTGGCCTGACTATCCTTTCCCTAATCGGCGGTATGGCGGCAATGCCCTGCGTGCCGGAACCGCGAATAAGCCGCATAAGGACCGTCTCCGCCTGGTCGTCGGCTGTATGGGCAATGGCAATCTTACCGGCCTTCAAGGCTATGGCCGCCCGCTCAAGGAACTCGTAACGGGCTTCCCTTGCCTTAGCCTGTCTGTTTACGGAGAGCCCTTCGAACCGTTCCTTTAACCGGGCTTTTTCGGTATAAAACGGCAGTCCCAGGGATTCGGCCATTCTTCCGACGAACCGGGCCTCTGCGGCGGACTCTTCCCTGAAACCGTGGTCGAGATGCGCCACGGAGATGGAGATGCCGAGTTCGTCCTTCATCTCCAGGAGGCCGTGCAGCATGGCGACGGAGTCCGGGCCGCCGGAGACCGCCGCCGCCACCGTATCGCCCGGCTCGAACATCCTGTGTGCGTGGCAGCACTTTCTGATTTTTGAGATGAGACCTGTAGACAGGCGTCGGATATTTTCAGACATATGGAAAACCCTCCCGGCCGGAGGGTTTTGTTTCTGGTGGCGGTGCAGGGATTTGAACCCCGGACACTGCGGATATGAGCCGCATGCTCTGACCACCTGAGCTACACCGCCCTGAAAGAATGATAATTTAGCCCAAAAGGCACTTGCTTGTCAACAGGAACTTTTCTGCCCGAGGTTCTTGACTTATGCGGTTTTTTAGCAAATAATGATTATGCGCGGTTATAACCGGAGACCGGGGGGGAGGGGGGACATGAGCGCAACGGGTTTGGAGAAGAGGTACGGCTTCAGGAGAAGCTCTACTGGCCGCGTCATCACCATAACGCCGGTGATGGACGCCGGGAGGCAGTTTTTTGGTCATGCCCAGAACATAAGCCGCACCGGTATGCTTATCCACACCTATATGCCGATAGCCGAAGGGGACGAACTTGACATGGAATTTACCCTGCCTGGGACTGAATCGGCAATCAAGTGCCGGGTAAGGGTTATGTGGGCCGGCAGTTTCAAAAGGGGAGAAGGTAGGGTAAGCAGGGGCGGGATCCGGTTCCTCGACCTGGAACCCGCCCTTATGAACCGGATAGACCGATGGGCAAACGGCGAGATAAGATAAATAATTTATTATCAGTCCTTCTCGAGCAGTGTGCCGAACGTATTATGGTGGTCTTCTTCTTCCGCGAGAATGTCTTCAAAAAGTTTCCTGGTAACGATGTCCCCTTCCTTGTCGGCAAGGGCGGCGATTTCCTTGTAAAGCTTTATCGCGTCCTCTTCCGCCTGTCTGTCGAGGGTCAGCATTTCCTTCGTTTCGCCTCCGACCTCTATGGACGTCGGCTTGGTCGTGGGAACTCCGCCCAAGTAATCGAGCCTTTCCGCAATCTTTTCGGCGTGTTTCATCTCGGCTATCGAGATACTTTTTATAGTCCCGCCGACGGATTCGGAATTTATGCCGCGTATTACGACATGCTGCCACATGTACTGGATACTAACCTGTAATTCCCGCGCGATAGCGTCGTTTAGCATTCCCATCAACTTTTTGCTCGCCATGATTTTCCTCCGGAAAGTGAAAAGGGTGTTTTTAAAGAGATAACGTAATCGGGCCGTATTGTCAAGGGAAGGGGGGAATTTTTAGTAAAAATCCATACAAAAAACGCGCGCCGGGGTGGGGTCAAGTCCGTTTTACGCGCCGTGAGCGCTCTATTATCCTGTAAATAGTGCTCCCCGTGAATGCGCCGAAAATCATCCCGGCTGCGGCGCAGGATATGGCGATGAAGGTATTGAGGAACAGCTTCTCCATAAGCGGGGAGCGCAGGGCCGCCTCCGAAGTTACGAACCCGAAGCCCAGGTAAAACCCGCCGATAAGGCCCGCGAGGCCGAAAATCGATGCAAAGAACAGGACCCAGCGCCTCAGCACCGGGTCCAGCTTGTTCCTTTTTCCTATGTCGCAGGCTCTCTGCATCAGGTTTGCCCGCTTTTAAACTCCGGCGCCCTTTTTCCTTGCCTGCGCGCGAAGAGCCGCCAGGGCTACCGCCGCAGTCAGAAAAGCGAAGATGGCGACCCCCTGGGAGGTGGAGAGGTTAAAGCCGCCCATCTGGATAAAGCCGCGCTCCACGTCTCCGCGATAGTTCTCGATTATGAAACGGATAACGCTGTACGACATGACGTATATCCAGAAGAGCTGGCCGTCGAACTTTATTTTCTTTCTGAACGCCCATAGCACGGCGAACAGGATAAACATGGAAAACGACTCGTAGAGCTGGGTAGGGTGAAGCGGCACCCCCGGAATGGCGAGCGTCCCCGGCGCGGTGAAGGTAACTGCCCATGGGACGTTCGTCGGGAGGCCGTAGCAGCAGCCCGCCGAGAAACATCCGAGGCGTCCTATTGCCTGCCCAAGCGCGATAGACGGCGCGAGAGCGTCCCCCACTTTCCATACCGGCATATCGTGTCTCTTTAGATACCATATCCCGGCGAAGAGCGCGCCGATAAATCCGCCGTAGAAGGCGAGCCCGCCTTTCCATATTTTTACTATCTCAAGCGGGTGCTGAAAAAAATATTTGTGCTCCACCGCGACCTGGAAAAGCCGCGAGCCGGCTATCGCCGCTATCAGTATGTAAAGCCCCAGATCCATCATGCGTTCCGGGTCTATGCCCTTTCTCTTGCCCTCCCTCGCGGCCAGCGTAATCCCTACAAGGAACGCCGCGGCAATCAGGACGCCGTACGTGTGGATGGTAAACGGGCCAATGTGAAACAGTACCGGGTACATTATTTCTCCTTGCTCTCCTTCTTGTCCTTTGTCGTTTTTAATGCCTTGGCGTCGGTTATCGACGTTATGGCCAGCTTTCTTAACGCCTCGTCGGTCTTGGGCGAGATGTCGAGCACGGTCTCCCATTCCCTGATGGAAGCGTCCCAGTCCATCTCTTTCGCGTAAATATCGCCGAGCATGTGGTGCGCTTCGACATTGCCGGGGTCGGCGTCCAGGGCAGCCTTGAAGGATTTTTTGGCGTCCTCAAGCCTCCCGGCCTCGAAGTGGAGCTTTCCGATGATTTCGAGGCACTCGAAATACGAGGGGTCATCCTCCAGCGCGAGCTTTAAGTAATCCAGTGCGTAATCCGGGTATCCAAGGTTCTTGTAGCAGACGCCCATGTTGTAATAAAGCTCCGGCGCGAACTCCGGGGCCTCCTGTTCCAGGCGTTTGAATACGCGCAGGGCCTCAAGGAACTTCTCCTGGGCGACGTATACGCTGGCCAGCGCGAAGGTGGATTCCATGTCGGCGGGGTCGAGCTTTATGGCCTCTATAATAACTTCGAGCGCGGCGTCATACTGCGCGTTATGGAAATATATGTCCGCGAGCTCGTGGTATGCGGGGGCATACTTCGGGTCAATCTCTATGCACTTCCTGAACCATTGGACAGCCATAAGCCAGTTACCGCTCTCGAGCGCATCCTGGCCCTTGTTAAAAGCCTGGCTCAGTTTCTTATCCAAAACGACCTCCGCCATCCTACCCCGTCTTCTTTCTTACAAGGAACTCGTAACCCAGGAGGAACACTCCGACCGTAATGCCGGAATCGGCGATATTGAACGCCGGCCAGTGGTAAAACTCCCTTGCGTGCCAGTCTATGAAATCGATGACATAGCCGAGCGCCGCCCTGTCGGCGATATTTCCTGCCGCACCGCCTATTACCATTGCGAGCGCGACAAGCGTCAGGGACTCGTTTTCCTCCGTCTTCCTGACAAAATAAAGCAGGAGCAGAACCGCCAAAACCGCGCTGACAAGCAGGAACGGGAGCCTGAGGCTCTCCGGCGCATAGGCCATAATGCCAAACGCCGCCCCGGTGTTATGGACAAGGGTGATGTCAAAAAATCCCTTTATAACCCTGAGCGATTCTCCGGGCGTCATGTCCCGCGCAACCAGGAGCTTTGTCAGCCGGTCGAGGCAGAATATCGCGCTTCCGACTGTTAATATTATCTTACTTTTTCGGGACAATGGCAATACCAAATCCATTTCATAACGCCCCCCCGTTCCCCCTCTTATCTTAAGAGGGGGAAGTAGGATGTCATTCTGAGCGAAGCGAAGAATCCACCTTTGACTTTTCAGAACTTCAAAACCTACTGTGGATTCTTCGGCCCAAAGTAACGGGCCTCAGAATGACATACTTTGGGTTATTTACCCTTCCGATACCCCCGCGCACCTGCCGCACAGCGTCGGATGCGCCGTGGAGCTTCCCACATCCTTCTTAATCTGCCAGCACCGCTCGCACTTTACCCCTTCGGCGGGGGAGGCTTCAAAGAAAAACTCGTGAAATCGTTTACAGATACCCCTATTTCGATCATTCAGCCTTTTTGTCAGGGCCTCATCATATTCGTCAGGTACATGCAAGTTTATCTCTGAGACTATGAAAATTGAAGCGAGATCATTCGTATAATTTTGAAGAAAATCATACCAATCTTTGTTGACATAAATTTCCACTTTTGCATCCAGCGAATGCCCTATGACTCTATCCGCTCGGAGTTTTTCAAGTTCCAGTGCCGCCTCGCCCCGGATGGCGAGAATTCTGTCCCACCGTGCCTCAAGCTCATCGTCCGTCCACTCCTCATGCATCTCCGGGAACGATGCCAGATGCACGCTCTTCTCCTTCTCCGCGCCCGGCAAAAATCCCCACACCTCTTCCGCCGTGAACGATAACACCGGGGCCATCAGCCGGGTCATGCCGGAGAGTATCTCATGCATCGCAGTTTGCGCCGAACGGCGAAGGATTCCGCCGGGCTTTTCCGTATATAGTCTGTCCTTCAGGACGTCCAGATAAAACGCGCTCATGTCCACGGCGCAGAAGTTGTGCAGGTTATGGTATATGAGATGGAACTGGCTGTCGTTGTATGCCTGCCGGATTTTTTTGTTCAGCGCCTGGAGGCGGTGCAGCGCCCATCTGTCAAGCTCCGGCATATCCTTATAAGGCACGGCGTCCTTGGCCGGGTCGAAGTCATATAAATTACCCAATATGTATCGCGCCGTGTTCCTGATGCGACGGTATGCCTCTGACAGGCGTTTCAATATCTCGTCGGAGATGCGCACGTCTTCCGTGTAATCCGACGCCGAGACCCAGAGCCTTAAGATTTCCGCACCGTACTGGTCGATTACCTTCTGCGGGGCGATGACGTTGCCCTTGGATTTGGACATTTTTTTGCCATTGCCGTCCATCGTAAAACCGTGGGTGAGGACGCTTACAAACGGGGCCTTGCCGACCGTGCCGACAGAGGTGAGGAGAGAGCTCTGGAACCAGCCCCTGTGCTGGTCGCTGCCTTCAAGATATAAGTCCGCAGGCCATCCAAGCTCAGGCCGCTTCTTCAATACCGCCGCCTGGCTGACGCCGGAGTCGAACCAGACATCGAGTATGTCGGATTCTTTTTTAAACTCCCCGCCGCCGCACTTCGGGCACTTTGTCCCGCCGGGCAGGAGTTCATTTGCGTCCTTAGTGAACCAGATGTCCGCGCCTTCCTTCTCCATGAGATTCGCCACGTGCCCGACGATTTCTTCGTCCATCAGCCGCTCGCCGCACCCGGCGCACTGGAATATCGTAATAGGCACGCCCCACGACCTCTGGCGCGATATGCACCAGTCCGGGCGGTTCTCTATCATGCCGCGTATGCGGTCTATCCCCCATTCCGGAACCCATTTAATCTTGTTTATGTATTCCAGCGCATTCCTGCGGAGATTGTTCTTCTCCATCGAGATGAACCACTGCTCCGTCGCGCGGAAGAGCACCGGGTTCTTGCACCGCCAGCAGTGCGGATAGGAGTGGGAGATTTTCTCCATCGCCAGGAGCGCGCCGACCTCTTTTAATTTCTCTATGATGGCGTCGTCCGCCTTGAATACGTGCCGGCCCGCGAAGAATTTCACGTCGTCCGTGAATTTCCCATGGTCGTCCACCGGCGTGTATATGTCGAGGCCGTATCTCTGGCCTATCTCGAAGTCCTCCTGCCCGTGCCCCGGCGCGGTGTGGACTATCCCCGTGCCCGCATCAAGCGTAACGTGCTCGCCGACCAGCACGGGCGAGAGGCGGTCTAAAAACGGGTGCTGGAAATTGAGACCTTCGAGATACGCTCCTCTAACTTTAGAAATAATCCTGGTTCCATAGCGCGAAAATTCAATTGTTCTGCGGTCGTCTAATTTAATCGGTACAGAGGTTGAGTTAAGCGTTATCTGTAAGAAGGGACCCAATAGGTCATTTGCAACAATTAAAAATTCTTTCTTGCCAGATGATAGTTCGTCCACCTCTATAATCACATATTCAAACTCAGGATGCACCGACAGCGCCAAATTCGCAGGCAGCGTCCACGGCGTAGTCGTCCAGATTACGGCGTACACCGGTTTCTCACCCGCTATTTCCTGAATTTTCTTCAACGTCTCCTTAGCCGCCGGGTTCTTCTTCTCCGCCCAGTCCGCCAGCGTTCCGTCGAGCTTAAACTTTACATAAACCGACTTCGATGTATGGTCTGCGTATTCGACCTCCGCCTCTGCAAGCGCCGTGACGCAGGACGCGCACCAGTGTATTGGCTTTTTGCCCTTGTATACCCCGCCGTTCCCCACGAACTTCCCAAACTCCCGGACGATTGCGGCCTCGTAAGGATAGTTCATCGTGAGGTAGGGGTTATGCCAGTCCCCGATTACGCCGAGCCGGATGAACTCGTCTCTTTGTATCTCCACGAACTTTTTCGCATATTCCCGGCAATGCCCCCGGAACTCGCCCGGCGGCATGGAGTCTTTTTTACCCTTCAGGTCCTTGTCAACCTGGAGTTCTATCGGGAGGCCGTGGCAGTCCCAGCCGGGGACGTAGGGGGCGTCGAAACCCTCCATCGTCTTGGCCTTCACGATAATGTCCTTCAATATCTTGTTAAGCGCGTGGCCGATATGGATATGGCCGTTGGCGTAGGGCGGGCCGTCGTGGAGAATGAACTTCTCCTTGCCTTCGCCGCGCGCCCGGAGAAGCCCGTAGAGGTCTAACTCCTTCCAGGTCTTCAGGAAATCCAGCTCCTTTGCGGAGAGGTTTGCCCGCATTGGGAAGTCCGTGCGCGGTAGGTTCAGGGTGTCTTTGTAGTCCATTATTATCCTTGAATAATTATGGTATTGTCAGAATAGGGAATCATATCACCAGCGGGCATTCGATGTCAAGAATACCGTGCTTTTACGGGAAATTACGATTTCCGCTTGACCGCGTGTCCGGTTCACTATATCTTTTAAATAGAAATAGCGAGAGGGGGCGAGTAAACCAGGAACCCGTTTTAAAAAGGAGGACGGTATGTACAAAAAGGTGCTTGTCGCATACGACGGCTCGGAAAAGGCCCATGACGCATTCAAATTCGCGCTGGAAATGGCGGTCAACTGCCCGGATGCGTCCACAAAGCTTGTAGTCGTTTCCGTGGCGCAGATGCCGGAGCCGATGGATTACGTCGAGATGAACCCTGGCGCCATAATTGACGGCATCACGAAATATTACGAAGACCTCTTCAAGGGCCTCAAGGCCGAGGCTGAGAAGAAGGGGGTAAAAATAGACACCAAGGTAATCGTCGGGCATCCCGCCGATATGATAGTAAAATACGCGCAGGAGAAGGGCTGCGACATGATTGTGATAGGCCACAGGGGCAGGTCCAAGGTCGCCGACTGGCTGCTCGGCTCGGTTTCGAGGCGGGTGGCTTCATACTCGCACTGCTCAGTTACAATCGTAAAGTAAAAAAAACAGGGGCCAGGTGTCAGCCGTCAGTGGTCAGCGAGCAAGGGCAATGAAAAAGCTTGGCCTCAGCCGCAACATATACGTGGCCGGGGTTGTCAGCCTGCTCATGGACATATCGAGCGAGATGATATATCCCCTGATGCCGCTTTTTCTCTCCAGCGTCCTTGGCGCAAGCAAGGAGTTAATCGGCCTCATCGAAGGTGTCGCCGAGTCCACGGCGAGTATCGTCAAGATATTCTCCGGCTGGCTGTCCGACAAAGTCGGCAAACGCAAGGGACTGACGGCGGGTGGATACGGATTCTCCACACTGAGCCGCCCCATCGTCGCGCTCGCCACCGGCTGGCACATGGCGCTGATAGCCCGGTTTCTCGACCGTGTCGGCAAGGGCGTGCGCACCGCTCCAAGGGATGCCATAATCGCCGAATCGACCGAGCCGGACAGGTACGGAGCGGCCTTCGGTTTCCACCGCGCAATGGACACCGTCGGCGCGGTAATAGGCCCGGCGACGGCGTTCTTCATGCTCAGGGCCTTTTCCGGTAACTTCCGCAACGTCTTCTGGGTCTCGATGATACCGGGCGCGCTCGCGGTAATCACGATAATCCTCTTTATCCGCGAAACCGCGGGTAAGCAGGCCGGCAACCGGCAGAAAACCGCCGTTTCCGGACAGGCAGGAAGCCGGTCTTCCGGCCCGTCAGGATTATCTTTCCGCGCGCTGTCCGGCAGGTTTAAGTTTTTTGTCGTAATCGCTGCGATATTCTCCGCCGGTAATTCAAGCGACGCGTTCCTCATCCTGCGCGCCCGGCACGCGGGAATAAGTCCGGCAATCATCCCGCTTTTATACATGATGTTCAACACGATTTATTCGCTTGTATCCCTGCCGGCCGGGATCGCGGCGGACAAATTTGGCAGAAAGCGCATAATACTGGCGGGGTTTATTCTTTTCTCGGCGGTATATTTCGGGTTCGCAGAATATGCAAGTGTCCGGAACGTATGGTATTTATTCGGCGCGTACGGTATATTCATGGGAATGACGGAGGGCATACAGAAGGCGTACATAGCAGAGGTCCTGCCGTCCGGATTCAAGGCGACCGCATTCGGGCTGTATAACATGATGGTGGGCCTGGCGCTCCTCCCGGCGAGCATAATCGGCGGCTGGCTCTGGGACCATGTCTCGCCCGCCGCGACGTTCTACTACGGCGCTATAATGGCGTTAATCTCCGCCGGGCTGTTTGTCGTATATATAATTATTTATGGGAAGGAGAACAGGGGAAAGGTTTGAAGGGCCGGCGCAATGCCGGCCCCCTGCGAAATTCGGATTCTTCGCTCCGTTCAGAAATGACGGATTAAGAAATCCCGTGCTGCATCTTGCAGGCGCGGAGGGCGTTCTTCATAAGCATCATGTTCGTAACGGAGCCTACGCCGCCGGGGACGGGAGAGATGGCGGATGCGACTTCCTTCACGTTCTCGAAGTCCACGTCGCCGACGGTCTTGGTCTTGGGCTTTCCCTTGTCGTTCAATACCGGCTTGCCGTCCGCATCCAGGACGTTTACGCGGTTGATACCCACGTCTATGACAATCGCGCCGGGTTTGACCATGTCCTTCGTTACGAGACCGGCCTTGCCCGCCGCGACGATGAGTATGTCCGCGCCGAGGGTGTGTTTTTTCGTGTTGCCCTTCTGGGATGTGAAGATATGGACGTTGGAAGTCGTCGCGTTTCTGTTCAGGGCGATGAGCATCGCGGGCTTGCCGACGATGTTGCTATGCCCCACGACGACAATCTCCGCGCCCGTGAAATCAACGCCCAGCCTGTCGAGCATCTCTATGCAGGCCGCCGGAGTCGCGGGCGGAAATGTGGGCTCGCCCAGGACAAGCTTGCCCATGTTCGACGGATGGAAGCAGTCTATGTCCTTGTTTACGTCTATGCAATTAATTATTGCGGAGTCGCTTATCTGGGCCGGGAACGGCCTGAGCGGAAGTATGCCGGAGACGGATTTATCGGCGTTAAGCTTTTTCACTTCTTCAACGACCTCGGCCTCGGTCGAGCTCTCGGCGGGGTTGCAGTTTACATACGTAAAGCCGACCTCCGCGCAATTCTTTTCTACCTGGCCCCGGTACATCTTCGCGCCGTAGTTGTCTCCGACGAGAAGCGTCGCAATACCCGGCGCTATGCCCTTCGCCTTCAGGGCCTCGACCTCCTTTATTATCTCCTGCTTGATCTCCTCGCCTATTTTGTTCCCGTCGATGATTGTCGCAGACATGTTAAGCCTCCTTTATCCTATCTTGTCGTATGTTATCTTTGCCGCCTTCTCTTTTAATTCCCCGGTCTCTTTCACCATCGCCTGCATGGTGTCCCATTTCTCCTTGACGTATTCCGCGTCCTTTATTGACACCAGGTTTATCCGCACGTTCATGGCGGCGGCGTTCACTGCGGCGTCCGCGAACAAGGCCGCCACGCCTGCATCCGACACGGCACCCTTATTCCCCTTTTCGCCTGCCGGGACCGTCAGCCTCGCCACTTTAAGCGCCCGAAGACCTATTGCAAACGGCACCTCCGTCGCGGCCTTCAGGCCCTCCTGGATTTTTTTGTTGCGGACAGCCTTCTGCTCCTCGGTATCCTTCGGCATCCTGTATGCCGCCGATGCCGCCGCGAATGCCTCCGTATCCTCCTGCAAAAGCCGCATAAGCTCCGCCCGGAGCTTCTCTGACTCGTCTTTTATTATCTCTATCTCGTCCTGGACGTCGGCGTATTTCTCCTTGCCGAGCGTGAGGTAACATACCATTCCCACGAGAGCCGCGGCCTCCGAGCCGACGAGCGCCGCCGCGCTCCCGCCGCCCGGTTCCGGGGATTTGGAGGAGAGCTTGTCCAGGAAATGCCGCATCGGCTGGTCTACATACATTTTCACCTCAATAATGTCCGGCTTTCTTTTGGTTACTTTTCTTTCACCTGAAAGAAAAGTAACTTATTAGCACAAACTCTTTCCCCGGTCAAGACTAATTTGACAGTATCCGGCGGCCATGATAATAGTATTAAAGAGCGATAGAGCGGTGATTTTCCTTGACTATTTCTTAAGATTAGTTATATTTATGAACATAAATTTACGTTCAAAAAGACCTCCCGGAGGCCCATGTGTATCTCAAATTTTTGCTCCCTGCGATACTTTTCATGGTCTTTTTGGCGTCCCCCGCATTCGGGGAGCAGAGGTTCTGCATTATAATCCTTAAAAACGGGAACACGATAAAAGCCGACTCCTGCCATGAAAAGGGACACAGGATATACCTGAAATTCGCTCTCGGCGAGGCCTCTTTCGATCTCTCGGAGGTAAAGTCAATCACCGGAGGATCCGGCATCTCGAATTTGTTACAGGACAAGGGCAAATATCAGCCGCCAAGCCAAGAGGATGAGGCAAGCTCCGCAGAGCCGGACTATGCCGTAGACCCGGCGCAGGCGGAAAAGGAAAAGAAATTCGACGGCTTCTTCAATAAATACTGGCAGGCGGACGCAAAGGCTCAGGCCAAGATGGACAAGCAGATGGACAAGGTCTTCGACGATTATTTCAACACGCCGGAACCCGGGCGGTTACAGTAGCTCCCCTTCTTCTCTTTCTCAATCCACGTCCTGAAGCAGTTTAAGCTGTTTTTCCTGTTCCAGGATGGCCTTCGCCGGAGTAGGGGCGGGGGCCTGGGACGATGCCGGAGTCGCCTCTGTCGGGGCGGAGGAATACTGCGTAGGCTCAGTACCCTTTTTGAATACCTCGGTTATTACGTCCTGGCTCGCGGACGTCGGCAGAAGCCCCGTCGCGGCGTCTATCTTGACAAAATCCATGTCGTCCGGGACGGTGAAGTCGTCGGGCGGCTCCGAGGCGGTCGCCGGGGCCATGAACCGCACCCATATGGGCAGCGCGGCCCTCGCGCCGGACTCTCCGTGCCCAAGGCTGCTGCCGTCGTCGAAACCCACCCATACCCCGGCCACGAGCTGCGGCGTATATCCCACAAACCAGGCGTCCCTGTAGTCGTTCGTCGTCCCGGTCTTTCCCGCCACCGGCCTGCCGAGCGTCGCGGCCAGCCTGCCGGTGCCGCGCAGGACGGCGTCTTCGAGCATACTCGTTACCTGGTATGTCGCCTCCGGGGACATGACCTCCGTATGTGAAGACTCGTGCTGCTCCAGCACCCTGCCCCGCCTGTCCGTTACCTGGAGGATGGTAATCGGGTCTATGGCGTAGCCGCCGTTTGCGAACGCGCAGTAGGCGGACGTCATCTCAAGCGGGGTCGCGCTGCATGAGCCGAGCGCAAGCGTAAGGTTGCGCGCGAAAGGCCCGGACATGCCGAGTTTTTGCGCGAGGCCGATTACCTTGTCCACGCCGATGCGGTTTAAAAGCTCGATGGTTACGACGTTCCTTGAGAATACCAGCGCTTCTCTCAGGCGCGTCGGGCCGTAGTATTCGTGGTCGTAGTTGTTGGGCTTCCAGTGGTCGTTGTCGTAGCTTCGGGGTTCGTCGTTTATGATCGATGCGGGCGTGAAACCGTTTTCCATGGCCGTTGCGTATACGAGCGGCTTGAACGCGGAACCCGGCTGTCTGTGGGCCATTATCGCGTGGTTGAACTGGCTCTTCTGAAAATCCACGCCGCCGACCAGGGCCTTTACCTCTCCGGTCAGGGGAGCCATCGCCACGAGCGCCGCCTCGCATACCGGCTCCTGCTCAAGCGTGAACGAGAGGAGCTTCTCATGCCTGTCGTATCCCTTCCTCCGGACCTCTATAACATATCCCGGTTTCAGTATGTCCGTGGGGTTTTTCTTTTTCGGGCCCCAGCCCGCGGCCCATCTCATGTCCGGCCAGGCGAGATACCCCTTGCCGCCGCGCGCGGATATGACCGCGCCCTTTTTGTCTACCTTCAGGACCGTTGCCGTAACGACATCGCCCGGCTGGAAGGCAGAAGCCGCGACGGGTTTTTCTCCGAAGAGTTTTTTTACGGCTTTTGTGCTCCTTGCGGCAAGCGGCCCCTGCCAGCCTTCCCGTTTAGCAAGCTCCCGCGCCCCGGACTCCACCGCCCGGTTCGCCTCCGACTGCATCCGGTAGTCTATCGCAGTCTTTACGTCCAGGCCCTCGATGTAGACCTTCTGCGCCCCGTATTTCTTCTCAAGGTATGCCCGTATCTGTTCCACAAGATAAGGAGCCACGTCTTCGTTTACCCAGCTGTTCCTGAGCACAAGCGGATGCGCCGCCGCAAGCTTCTCCTCACCCTGGGAGATATACCGCTCCTCGACCATCCTCTTCAAGACCACTTCCTGGCGGCGCTTCGCCATCTGCATGTTGTTATAAGGCGAGTAGCCCTCCGGAGAGCGGATAAGCCCCGCAATCATGGCGCACTCGGGGAGGCTCAGGTCTCCGACGTGCTTGCCGAAATACGTCCTCGCCGCCATCTCCACGCCGTATGCGCCGTGGCCGAAATATATCTTGTTTAAGTAAAGCTCCAGTATCTCGTTCTTCGTCAGTTTCTGTTCTATCTTCCGGGCGAGCACCATCTCCTTGAGCTTGCGGCTGATGCTCTTCTCCGGCGTGAGGAATAGCACCTTGGCGAGCTGCTGGGTGATGGTGCTCCCGCCCTGCCTGAAACTGAGCGTGAAGATGTCCGTCACCATCGCGCGGGCGATGCCCTCGAAGTCCAGCGCGCCGTGTCTGTAGAACCGCGCGTCCTCGACTGCTATGACTGCGTTTTTCAGGTCGTCCGGCATCTGCGAGAGCGGCACGAATATGCCCTTGTCCACCTTTATGCGGCCTATTAGGTGGCCGTCTTCCGAGTATACGCGGGTGCCGATGGGCGGTTTGTAGTTTTTAAGCGAAGTGATTTCCGGCAGGTCTTTGTTTACGGAGGTTATTATCGCGTAGCTCGCCCCGCAGGATACGGCAATTACGGCAATCGCCGCGAGGATTATTACGTGTATCTTTTTCATTGCTTTCCCTTAATTGCCAATAAAAAACCGACGCGAAGAATCATAGCACCGCGGGGGGATTAATGCAATAGCTCTCCGCCCGGATGTAGTCAGGGAAACCCGCATTGACGGCTGTAAATACGGGTGATACACTTGATAAGTGGTAAAAATCTGATTGTTTAGCCGGGGTTAACAGGGAGGTTGATTATGGCTGACATAAAAAAGGGCGGGTTGCTTACGCCGCAAAACTCTGTCCTGATGATGATTGATTACCAGCCGCAGATGTTCTTCGGTGTGCAGTCCATTGACAGGCAGCTGCTTATCAACAACATCGTCGGACTTGCCGAGGCAGCAAAGGTCTTTCACGTCCCGACTATTGTAACCACAATAGCCGCCGACAGTTTCAGCGGGCCGGATCTGCCTGAGATCGAAGACGTATTCTCCGGAGTAAAACCGATAGACCGCACCACCATGAACGCCTGGGAGGACAAGCGCGTGGTGGATGCAGTAAAAGAGACCAGGAGAAACAAGTTGATTATAGCCGGCCTGTGGACTGAGGTCTGCGTAGCATTTCCGGCGCTCTCCGCGCTTGAGGACGGCTACGAGGTTTACGTGGTCTCAGACGCCATAGGCGGGTCAAGCTACGCCTCTCACAAGTATGCCATGCAGAGGATGGTGCAGGCAGGCGTAATACCCTTGACGTGGCTCCAGTTACTACTTGAGTATCAGCGCGACTGGGCCAGGAGCGAGACCTACGATGCGACACTCGACATCGTCCGCAAACATGCGGGCGCATATGGGCAGGGCGTGCTTTATGTAAAGTCCATGCTCGGCAAGTATGCGAAGGCCGCATAAAATGGAAAAGCCCCGGAGGTTCTCCGCCGGGGCTTTTTGTCGCCGGCAATAAGGCGCAAAATTACGTGTCATCCGCCCTATCCGGGGCCAGGTTTTCCGTATGTCGGCTATTATCTTCTCCAGCGCCCCTGCGGTTCTTCCACATAAAAGGCGAAGTCCCTCGTATCTCCGGCGCTGTCCGTCTCGACTATAGTCCTGACCCTGTACCTGCCGGGGCGGGCGTCCTCCGGGATTGTCAGGGGCATGGAGCTTGTCCATGTCCCGCCTTCCCGCCTAAGCGTAA
>JAJYJM010000041.1 GCA_021789495.1 Nitrospirota bacterium | reverse complement strand
GATGGCCAGGGCCATGAAGCTCGGCGTGGAGGCCGGGCGGCTGGCGTATAACGCTGGCAGGATACCGAAGAAACTCTATGCGACGGCGTCGAGTCCGATAGAGGGGATGCTCTAATTTTGGAATTCTGTTTCTACCTCATAACCGACAGGAAGCTTGTGCCGAAGGGGAAGACTCTTGAGCAGGCGCTGGAGGCCGCGTTTGCAGGCGGGGTGAAAGGCGTGCTTCTCCGGGAGAAAGACCTGCCGGACTCCGAGCTTGTCCCGCTCGCAAGGCGCGTGCGGGACCTTGCGCTTCGGTACAAGGCGAAGATGCTCGTGAGCGCGCGTCCGGACATCGCGGCCAAGGTCGGCGCGGACGGGGTGCATCTTGCCAGTGGACTGGCGGCAGACGTAAATGCGGCCCGGAAATTGTTGGGAGACGAAAGATATATTGCGGTTTCTACGCACTCGCTCGAAGAGGCCCTGAAGGCCGAGGAAGACGGCGCGGACTTCCTTACGTTCGGCCCGGTTTTCAGCACGCCGTCGAAGGAGAAATACGGAAAGCCCGCGGGCCTCGACGCGCTGGAAGAGGTCTGCCGGGAGGCGAGTATACCGGTGTTCGCCGTTGGCGGGATAAAGACTGAAAACGTTGCGGAGGCCCTTGAACGGGGCGCGTTCGGGATAGCGGTCATCTCGGCGGTATTCGGCGCAAGCGACCCGGCGCTTGCGGTAAACGAAATTATGGACGTTATTCGATCATACAGGATGGGAAGGTGCGTCTGATGCCGACAAGAATGGATTTGGCAAGGGAAGGGAACCTGACGCCGGAGATTGAGGCGGCGGCGAAGTCCGAGGGTCTGCCGCCTGAGTTCCTTATGAGGGGGCTTGCGGAAGGTACGGTCGTGATATGCAAAAACAGGGTGCATGAAGGCATCGCCCCGCTCGCTGTCGGCAAGGGAACCCGGACGAAGATAAACGCGAACATAGGCACATCGAAGGACAACTCCGACATCGGCAACGAGCTCGCGAAACTTGAGGCGGCGGTTCGCTTGGGCGCGGACGCCGTGATGGACCTCTCCACCGGCGGGCCTGTGAAGGAGATACGGAGGAGGCTCCTGAAGAAAAGCTCCGTCGCCGTCGGCACCGTGCCGATATACCAGGCGGCGGTCGAGGCTGCCGCAGGAGGCTCCGTCGTGGACATGACGGGCGACGACATGTTCCGCTCGATAGAAGAGCAGGCGGCGCAGGGCGTGGACTTTGTAACGGTGCACTGCGGCGTTACGCTTGAGTCCGTCGGGCGTATAAAAAAAGAAGGCCGCATCCTCGACGTGGTCTCGCGCGGCGGGGCGTTCCTTGTCGAGTGGATGGTGGTAAACGGGAGGCAGAACCCGCTCTACGAGGACTACGGCAGGCTCCTTGAGATTGCGAAGAAATACGACCTCGTCCTCTCGCTTGGCGACGGGCTTCGGCCCGGCTGCCTCGCGGACGCGACGGACAGGGGCCAGATAACGGAGCTTGTGACGCTCGGCGAGCTTACCCAGGCCGCGTGGGACGAGGGCGTGCAGGTGATGATTGAGGGGCCTGGGCACGTGCCGCTGCACGAGGTGGAGACGAACATAAAAATCCAGAAGGCACTGTGCAAAGGCGCGCCGTTCTACGTCCTGGGGCCGCTCGTTACGGACATCGCACCGGGATACGACCACATCACTTCCGCCATCGGCGGGGCTGTGGCCGGGATGGCTGGCGCGGACTTTCTGTGCTACGTTACCCCGTCGGAACACCTGCGCCTGCCGGACATAGAGGACGTGAAGGAAGGAGTCGTGGCGGCGAAGATTGCCGCGCACGCGGCGGACGTTGCGAAGGGGCTTCCCGGCGCAATCGATAAGGACATCGCGATGGCAAGGGCCAGGAAGGCGCTGGACTGGGAGGGGCAGATTAATCTCTCCGTGAATCCGGAGAAGGCGCGCGCGCTTCATACCCCGGGCCAGGGCGAAGGGACGGACGCCTGCACGATGTGCGGGGAGTTCTGCGCGATAAAGCATGTAAATGAATACTTCAAAAAGTAACGCCCCCTCTTATCCCCCTCTTAAGATAAGAGGGGGAGGCGAAGCCGGGGGAGTTATGAAAAAAGAAAGGTAAAATGAAAAAATTTATATTCGCATTAATATTGCTTTTGATTTCCTTCCCCGCCTTTGCCGCGCCTGCGAACGACCTGGCGGCGAAGCTCCAGGCGAGTTACGACAAGACGCGCGACTTAAGGGCGGACTTCACGCAGGTCTCCGTCGTGAAGGCGATGAATCTACGAAAGACCGCCTCCGGTGTCCTCATCATAAAGAAGCCGGGGATGCTGCGCTACACTTACACGAAGCCTGAGAACGAAGAGATAATCGTAAGGGGCGGAAACCTCATCATGTACGTCAAATCGACGAACCAGGTGATAACGAAAAAACTCTCCCGCGCATTGATGGACAAGACGCCCACGACGTTTCTGGCCGGGACGGGGAAAATTACGGACTCCTTCGACGTGGAAGTCCCTGCCGGCTCCAAGGGCCGCCCGGATTTCGAGCTTATTCCAAAGGGTAACAAGATGGGCGTGGAGAAGATTTATATCGACATGGACCCGAAAGGCTCGTACATCCGGAAGTTCACCTTCGTCGAGACCTCCGGCAACGTGAATACCATCGAGCTCAACCACGTAAAAATAAACAGGGGCGTGAAGGACAGCGCGTTCGACTTCAAGATACCCAAGGGGGCAAGTCTGATTTCGGAATGATATAAGCCGTCATTCCCGCAAAAGCGGGAACCCAGCGACTTTCGTTGAAAATTTAAAAAGTCACTGGGCCCCCATTTTCACGGGGGTGACGAAATTGGTAAAGGAGGTTTTTGAGAATGGCCGCTGAAAGCTCTTTCGACATAGTATGCAATATCGACATGCAGGAGATGGACAACGCGGTGAACCAGGCGTTGAAGGAAGTCGCGCAGAGGTTCGACTTCAAAGGTTCTAAAAGCGACATCGTCCTGGACAAGGTCAAGGGGACCCTGACTCTTTCCACGGAGGACGACTTCAGGCTGAAGGCCTTGACCGACATACTTCAGTCGCGGGTGATAAAGCGGAACATCTCGCTTAAGGCGCTCTCCTGCGGGAAGGTGGAGCAGGCCGCGGGCGGGACGGTGCGCCAGGTAATCACGCTCCAGCAGGGCATACCGCAGGAGAAGGCTAAGGAGATTGTAAAACTCATAAAAAACACGAAGCTGAAGGTGAACGCATCCATACAGCAGGACCAGGTGAGGGTCGCGGGAAAGAGCAGGGACGACCTTCAGCAGGTTATTTCGCTCCTGAAATCGCAGGATTTGGGGATAGACATGCAGTTTGCAAACTACCGGTAGTTTTATGCCGCAGAAGAAGATACTCGTCGTGGACGATGAGCCGGACATCCAGGCCGTGGTCAGGGTCGCGCTGGAAAAAGAGGACAGGACGTTTATCGTCGCGTCCAACGGGATAGAGGCCGTCGAGAAGGCGTTCTCGGAGCTTCCCGACCTCATAATCCTCGACATCATGATGCCCCGCATGAACGGCTACCAGGTGTGCCGGCTGCTCAAGAATGAGCCGCTTACCTGGGACATGCCCATCATTATACTCTCCGCGAAATACAAGGACAAGGACAGGCTCTACAGCATGTCCATCGGCGCGGACGAATATATCGTGAAGCCCTTCGGGGTGGAGGACCTGATAGACAAGGCGGAGCGCCTGCTCGCAAGGCGTCACAAGGAGGACAAGGCCTGCCCCGTCACGGCCCGCGCGCTCGTCAACGAAACGACCCTGCTCTCCCGCGTCAATTCGCTCCTCGACAGAAAACTCCAGGAAATGACCTTCCTCCAGCACATCACCAGGGCGATTGTCGGGACGTTCGACGAGGGCGAGATTATGCGGACGGTGCTACAGGGGATAAAGATCGAGGTGGGCTACCGCCGCTCGGCCCTTATGATGCTGGAGAACGGCGCCTTGAAGGAACGGCTTTCCCTTGGCTATTCGCCCAGGGAGCGGCCCGTTATCGAGCAGGGCCTGCTGCCGGAGCTCGGGGAGCGAAAGGAGGCGAAGGTGATCGAGGGACGGGGCGGAGCCGTCAACCAGCGCTGCGTGGTCCCGATACTTTTCCGGGACAGGCTCCAGGGCGTCGTGCTCCTCGAAAGAGGGCTTGACGAGCCGCCGTTCTCCGCCGACAGGATAAACCTCCTCTCGACTCTCGCCGGCCAGCTCGGCATGGCGCTTGAGAACGCGAGCATGTACCGCGCCAAGCTCCAGCTCTCCATCACGGACAGCCTGACCGGGCTTTTCAACGCGCGCTACCTCTACGAGCGGCTGGAAACGGAGATCTCCCGCGCGAAACGCTACGGGCACCCGCTCTCGCTGTTAATGCTCGATATAGATTATTTCAAGAGATTCAACGACGCCTACGGACACCTAAGCGGAGACGAGGCCCTAAGGCAGGTCGCGCTCGTTCTGAGGGAGAGCTCCCGCGAAACGGATACCGTCGCTCGCTACGGCGGCGAGGAGTTCTGCGTGATCCTCCCGGAGACGGACGCGGGCAGCGCGGCTGTGATCGCCGAGCGCATCAGAGGGGCGATGGAGGCGCATCTCGTGCCCACGGGCGCCGGGGATGAATCCGTAACCATTACCGTAAGCATAGGCATCGCCCAGATGCCGCCGGCCCTCGGCTCCGCCGAGGATCTCGTCCGCATCGCCGACAAGGCGCTCTACCAGGCGAAGTTCGCAGGCCGGAATACCGTAAGGATATTTAAATAATCTTCATCGCCTGTAACCTATTCCGGGCCCTGTTCGTCTATCTCTGTGAAACCGGTTTCTTAGGCAACCATCCCAAGGAGGGGCTTATGAGAAAAATATTCGCAAGACTGACAGTTTTAACGCTTTTCGCCGCAGCCTTGACTACCGCCGGTGCGGCATACGCAGACACGGGCGCTATGCATGGCCGCTGGGTCGCGAGGAAGGCCGAGATGAAAAAGGTCATTGCCGCCCTGAATCTCACGGACGCCCAGAAGACGCAGATAAAAACCGTGGCGGAAAAATACAAGCCCGAGATGAAGCCGCTGCTCAAAAACTTCAGGGTCGAGAGAAAGAAGCTTGCCGCGCTCATGAACGCGGACAAGATCGACGACGCCGCCATCAGGGCGCAGGTGGGCACGATTTCGTCCATAGGCGCGGACCTCGCCGTAAAGCGCGCACACGAGATTTCCGACCTTAAGGCGGTTCTCACGCCGGAGCAGATGCAAACGCTGAAAGACAGCCGGCTGAAACCCGGAGTTGTCCTGATGCTTATCGCCCGGCGCGCCAAAAAAAGATAAAATTTTTCGGCAATCTCCAGCCGCATGAATCCGGCGGACGCCCCGTCTGAATCTGCCTCCCTGACGGGTCGTCTGCCGGAAGCCCTTCCCGGCCCGATTTCACACATATCCGTTTCAGTGATATAATATTGAGTATTAGTCCTAAAAACGGAGGTGTGAAAAATGAAGAAGTCTTTTGCATATGTGCTGGTTTTCGCCGGTCTCCTGGCGGCGGTTTCGGTATACGCCTGGAGCGGGAAAAACATGCACAGTTCGGGCATGATGAGTAACCCGGAGGTCAAGGCCGCCGTGGTCTCCAAGTCCGGAGATACCGTGAAGCTCTACACGCCGGACAACACCGTCCTGTGCAAGGGCGACGCTATCCCGGTCTTCAGGACCAGCACCCTTGCCGAGCGGCTGTTGCCGGGCAGCAACAGCCCAAGCGCCTTGGACAAGATAATCTCCAGGGCGGACCTTTCGGGCGCGAAGCTGATTGGCGAGGTAAGGGTTGACAGGCTCATCGGGACGAATTACGCGGAAGGCAGGCTGATAGTCGGGGAAGCGGCCCACGGCGATATAGCGACCAAGCCGTCCGCCCAGTGCCTCCCCTCGACGTCTTCTCCCGCAAGCTGACCGGGCTGACTAAGTAACTCCCACTCGTTATTAACAGGGGAATGCAGGACTGAAGCCCGCTCCTGAAATCGGAGCGGGTTTTTTTATTGACAGTTGCTGGAATTATAGCAGGGTTTTTTATTGCTGCCGGCTGCCCGGCAGTATATCCTGCAATCCTTTCTGCAACGCAGGCGTAACCTGCTTCTTTGCCCCGCCGCCGGTAACGCCTTTGTAAACGCCCTGGTATTTGGCCAGATCTTCCTTTATTGTCTTTACCGTATTGACATTTTTTTGCAGCTTGTTCAGGTTGTCCTGCATCTCGACGACAGTTTTGCCGAGGCTCTTCAGGCTTTCAACCGTTGAACCCAAACCTCCAAGTTCGAGGGCAACCGCATTCCGGGTATGGATGCTTCCCGTTATGTAGCCAGCGAAGAAAAGCGCAAGCGCTGTAAATGCGACAATAACTTTTCTCATGGTCTTGCCTCCTTTGTTTGGGGTTTTTTTAATTATACCGGATATTAAAAAAAATGGGCCTCGGAATCCCGGGGCCCATTCCATTTTTTTAATTAGCCCCGATTACTTCAAAGGCTTTATATGCAGTTCCACCCTGCGGTTTTTCTGACGCCCGGCCTTCGTTTTGTTGCTTGCTATTGGGTTTCCCTTGCCGAAACCCTCAGCCGAAAGCTTCTCGCGGCTGGAAAAGGCGTCGTAAGGAATTTCTCTTGCCTCTCCCGCCTTTTCCCTTGTATAATCTTACCGTAGCAGGTAAACAAATCCCCGGCTGTCAATGCCGGTCATTTTATTTTATGAGGGGTGAAACTTCATGGGCCTGAACGTTACTCAGAAGATAATCAAGGCGCATCTCGCGGAAGGGAAGATGAAAACGGGCGCGCCGATTGCCGTGCGCATCGATCAGACCCTTACGCAGGACGCCACGGGCACGATGGCTTATTTGCAGTTCGAGGCGATGGGCGTCGACAGAGTCAAGACCGACCTGTCCGTCTCCTATGTTGACCACAACATGCTCCAGACCGGTTTCGAGAACCCCGACGACCACGCCTTCCTTCAGTCGATAGCCGCGCGCTACGGCATATATTTCTCCCGTCCCGGAAACGGCATCTGCCACCAGGTGCACCTTGAGCGCTTCGGGACTCCGGGGACGACGCTGTTGGGCTCCGACTCGCACACGCCCACCGGCGGCGGCATAGGCCAGCTTGCGATGGGCGCGGGCGGCCTCGACGTTGCGCTGGCGATGGCGGGCCGGCCGTTCTTTCTCAAGATGCCGAAGGTTATCGGCGTAAAGCTTACCGGATGCCTACAGGCGTTTGTATCAGCCAAAGATGTCATTCTCGAGGTGCTGCGCCTGAAGACCGTGAAGGGCGGGGTCGGCTGCGTGTTCGAGTATTTCGGGCCGGGTGTCGAGAGCCTCGACGTCCCCTCGCGCTCTACTATTACGAACATGGGCGCGGAGCTTGGGGCGACGACCTCCGTATTCCCCTCGGACAGTGTAACGAGGGCGTTCCTCAAGGCCCAGGGACGCGTTGACGCCTGGAAGAAGCTGGTGGCCGACAAGTCAGCGACTTATGATGAGGTAATCGAAATCGATTTATCCGCGCTTGAGCCTATGGTTGCGATGCCGCACATGCCGGACAAGGTGAAAAAGGTCTCGGAGGTCGCCGGGATGAAGGTCCAGCAGGTCGCCATCGGCTCCTGCACGAACAGCTCGTACAAAGATTTGATGACCGTCGCCGCTATGCTCGACGGAAGGACGGTCGCGCCCACGGTCTCTCTCGGCATATCGCCCGGCTCCCGGCAGGTGCTGTCCATGATTACGGCCTCCGGCGGGCTTTCCTCCATGATAAAGGCGGGCGCGCGCATCCTCGAATCCGGCTGCGGGCCGTGCATCGGCATGGGTTTCGCGCCGCCGACGGGCGGGGTAACGGTGCGCTCGTTCAACCGGAACTTCGAGGGCCGCTCCGCGACGAAGTCCGCAAGCGTCATCCTGGCCTCCCCGGAGACATGCGCCGCCGCGTCCATAACCGGGGAGATGACAGACCCGCGCACGCTCGGCATCGCGCCCGTCGTCGTGAAGATGCCGAAGAAGTATAACGCAGACGACGGTCTAATCATTAAACCGCTGCCGCCTGAAGAAGCTCTCAAGGTTCAAATCGTCCGTGGGCCGAACATCGCGCCGCTTGCGCGCGCCGCAAGGCCGGGCGCCGAAATCTCCGGGCGCGTGCTCATCAAGACCGGGGACAACATCACGACCGACCACATCATGCCCGCCGGGGCGAAGGTCCTGCCGCTGAGGAGCAATCTGCCTAAGATCTCCGAGTTCGTCTTCGAGGCGGTTGACCCGGAATTCCCGAAACGCGCGAAGGAATGGGGCGGGGGGTTTGTAATCGGCGGCGAGAACTACGGCCAGGGAAGCTCCCGCGAACACGCCGCGCTCGCGCCGATGTTCCTTGGCGTGAAGGCCGTGATAACGAAGTCCTTCGCACGCATACACCTTGCGAACTTAATCAACTTCGGCATCCTTCCGCTCACGTTCAAGGACGCGGGCGACTACGACAGAATCGACCAGGGGGACGAGCTTGTGCTGGACATCTCCGACATCGACAGGCCGAAACTGGAAGACAAAACAAAGGGCCTGAAAATCTCCGTCATCCCGCAGCTTGCCTCCGAGAGAGACAGAGAGCTTATCAAGGCCGGCGGCGCGCTGAACCTGGCAAGCGGAAAATAAGGGGAGGGTAGCTGCCCGATTCATCGGGCGGTTTTAAATTCGCCCCATAAATGTGGCAGCTACAAAATCGTGGCGACGGACAAAACCTGGGCCCCCTTTCAGAATCGTCCGGGGGTGACGGGATGAACGGGCCCGCCTGTCATTCTGAGGCAGCAGCCGAAGAATCTACAGTTGACTTTAAAGGTTTCGGAAATTACGATGCAATTTACTTATATTGCGAAACGGATGTCAGTAAGCAACTCTCATCGGTCGGGAAAGTTCACTAATTGTAAAGGTTCCGGATTGCATTTGGAACCCACCGATTCTTCAAGGTAAAATTGGTAAAAATTGCAATTTCCCCCCGGCATCGGAAACGGGCCGAAAACGGGCCGTTTTCGGGCAATTTCAGGGCAAAAAACGAGCGCGGGGAAGGTGGTTCAATTTTGCGGGAAAAGGGGAATTACCCTTGTCTCTCAATGAGTTGCGCCTCAAATAAACAATTACTTATCTATCGGAGGCCGTTTTGCAACTCATTGAAAAACAAGGATAATTTTTCGGGCCGAAGGCCGGAAAACGGCTACTTCGCCGGGATTTCGCCGGCCAGGGACTTCTTCGCCTTCTCGGCGTAGCGGTTGTTCGGGTGCCCCTGGTAGAGCATCGCAAGGGTGTTCTTGGCGTCGTCGTATTTCTTCAGCCGGATGTACGAATCCGCAAGATAATAAAGGACTTTCGGCTCGCCCTGGCTGCCCGGGTACCTGGCGATTATACCCTTGAAGCGCCTGGCCGCCGCCCTGTAGTCGTCTTTTTCGTAATAAAACCAGCCGACTACGAACTCATGCCTGGCCATAAAGGCCTTGGAAAGCCGAAGCTTCTCCTTGGCCTCGTCCTCGTAGGGATTGCCGGGGAAGTCCTTGAGAAGCTTGGAGAAATCCTTTACGGAGTTCTGTGCGAAGGACGGGTCCCTGTCGGGGAGATCAATCTGTCTGAAGTTGCACATCCCGACCTGGTACAGCACGTAGGGCGCGGCCTTGTTCTTCGGATGAAGCGACAAAAAGCGCTTGTATTCCACCTCCGCCTCGGCGTATCTGCCCTGTTCGTAATAGGAATCTCCCAGGCGCACCTCGACCAGCGCGTCGTAGTATCTCTCCGGGTCGTGCGCGCGTATCTCATTGTATTTCTTACGAGCCTGCTTGTAGTCGCCCTTGGCGAGCAGGCTTTCGCCCTGCTTGAATATCTTGTCGGGATCGCTCTGAGACGCCTTGGCGCCGGCAGGCGGCCCGCCCCAGTTCAATACGGTGCAGGCAGGCAGGGCCGCCAGGAGAGCCGCAAGCGCAAAAACCGCGTAATACCTGGTTTTCATTTACTTTTCCTTTATTGTTACCGACAGCATCTTGTCGCCTATCTGTATCTTTTTTACCACGTCCATGCCGCTTATGACCTGGCCGAAGACGGTATACTGGCCGTCAAGGAAGTGCTGAGGCCCCAGGCAGATGTAGAACTGGCTCCCGCTCGAGCGCCTCTGGGGGTTTACCTGGTCTCCAAGCCTCGCAGCCGCTACCGCGCCGTCCACATGCGGGGCCTTTATCTCCGCGGGCAGGGTATAGTCTTTTCCGCCCGGCCCCGGCTTTAAGTAATCGGGAATCTTGCCGCCGTAAGCCTTTTCCATCGCGGCCTTGTCCGGGCCGCCGGTGCCGTTGCCCAAGGGGTCTCCGCCCTGGATGACAAAGCCCGGCACCACCCTGTGGAACGTAAGGCCGTTAAAAAAGCCCGACTCGGCAAGCTTTATGAAGTTCTCCACGTGTTTCGGGGCGTCTTCCTTCAGAAGCTTTATTGTAATGTCGCCCTTCACGGTCTTTATAACCGCGACCGGGTCTTTCGCCTGCGCCGAACCGCCTGTAACCGCAATCATAGCCAATGCAAGCACCGCCTTTCCGATTATGCCCATAATTACCTCCCTGGTTCGCTATTCTACCCTGATTAAATCACAATGGTTCTCTCTCGTTTTGTATGGGTAAACTCACTGTATAACAGAACCGTCATTCCCGCGAAAGCGGGAACCCAGCGGCTTTTGTTACAATGTTTCATACAAGTCATTCCAGTAAGGATTCGACTCCTCGATCAACTCCTTCTTCCAGGAACGCATCCACTTCTTCAGTCGTTTTTCCCTTGTCAGCGCCGCCTCCGCATCCTCATGAATTTCATACCAGACAAGCTTATCCACGTTATAATTGCTCGAAAAACCGCTCACAACCTTGTTCTTGTGCTCAAAGATGCGCTTCTTCAAATCCGAGGTTACGCCGATATAAAGAGTCCCGTTTCTTCCACTGCTCAGCATGTAAACATAAAATTGCTTCATTAAAGTCGCTGGGTTCCCGCTTTCGCGGGAATGACGGTTCTGTTTACATGTTCTGCTTGATTACCCACACAATGCTTAGAGAGAACCATATCCCTCCCTTATTTGATTATCCTCAGCCAGTCGTTATTTCCTTTTTGCAATGTTTGCAGACGACCGCCGCTTTTTTTATTTTTTCTGCGCAGAATGGGCACACCTTTTCGTCGTCTTGAATAATCTCTTCGGTTTTGCCGTTATAGAGTTTGAAGGATTCCATTTTCGGGCGCCGCTGAAGAGGACTCAGAAGCAAAACCACAAGCAGAAAAGGCGGAAAAAGTAAAGTCAAACAGCCCCACCCGCTACTTCTTCCCTTTTTGGCCGCCTCGGAACCTGCAATAACCGCGCAGATTATAGCTATGGCGAGTCCTACAAATATCATCTCTCGGTCGTCTCCCTTATTTAATTATCACCAACCACAACGGGAGCTCAGCCATTTCCCATTTCCCGTTTTCCGTTTCTTGTCCGGCAGATTATCCTTAAATAAACATATTAAGTATCAGGCCATGGACTTCCTTATCGTCTCCCAGAGCCTGTCCTTCCCCTCGCCCGTTACGGAGGAGAACTGTATTATATCCTCCATAGGGATGTCAAGACAATCGGAAATCGCTTCGACATGCCCCCGTCTCGCCCCTCTTGCAATCTTGTCCGCCTTTGTGGCCACGTACGCCGCCGGAAGCGAGCGGTCGATAAGCCACCGGTTCATCATCATGTCGTTTTCGCCGGGCTTGTGCCGGATGTCCAGAAGAAATACTATCAGATTCAGCCGGGGTGATTCCAGCAGATATTTCTCTATCATCTCCCCCCAGGACTCCTGCACCCTCCCCGGCACCCTGGCAAAGCCGAAACCCGGCAGGTCTACGAAATAAAACGAGCCGTTTACGAGGAAGAAGTTTATCTCCCGCGTCTTGCCCGGCGTGGAAGACGTCCTGACAAGCCCCTTCCTGTTCACCAGGCTGTTGATAAGCGAGGACTTCCCGACGTTCGAGCGTCCCGCGAACGCCGCCTGCGGAAGGTTATCCTTCGGCCAGCCCCGCTCGTCGACCGCCGCCCTTATAAACTCGGCGGAAACAACTTTCATAAACTCGCCGTCCCGCAAGGCAGGGTATTTTGGGCGAGCGAATAGGTGAGCGCCCGGCAGCTCTCGACGAAATGAGCGGCCATGCGGCAAACCTGTCTGAGGCGAAAGCCGAGTTTTTGCCGCATAGCGAATGAGCCGTTAGAGATGCCCAAACGAACCTCCTGAGCGTAGCCTGAAATATCCTGCCGTTGAAATGACTCGTTTCTACATCCCGCACATGCCGGAGCCGCACATGCCCGACGAGCATCCGCCGCCCCCGCCCATCTTGGGCATGTCGAAACTTGACGGCATGGCCTTGCTCGAATCCGGCGAAAAGGTCGCCGAGAGGAGCTTCGTTACCTCAGTCCCCCTGCACTCCGGGCAGGAGACACCTTCCGTACCCGCGCCCATGCTCCGCATCATCGAGAACACTTTCCCGCACTTGTCGCATCTGTACTCATACACCGGCATTGCTATACCTCCGTCCTACGTATCGCAGCTGCCCGATTCATCGAGCGTATTAACTGCGCCCCCATGAATGAGGCAGCTGCATTTTGTTGATAATATCCTTTATTTTCGCCAGCGCACGGGCCCTGTGGCTGACCCTGTTCTTCTCTTCGGGCCCCATCTGTGCAAACGTCATTCCCTTGGGTGAATAGTAAAATAGCGGGTCGTAACCGAACCCCCTCGGGCCGCGCATCTCGCGCGTAATACGCCCGCGCACGATCCCTTTTACCGTCTTCTCCGTCCCGAAACCGGTCGACTGGCCCCGCCCAACGAGCGCCATCACGCAAACGAACTGGGCGCCCCGTCTCTCGTCCGGCACGTCCTTCATCATGCGCAGGAGCTTTCTGTTGTTCTTCAGGTCGTCCGCCCCCGGGCCTGAAAACCTCGCCGAATACACCCCCGGCGCGCCGCCCAAGGCGTCCACGGAAAGCCCGGAGTCGTCCGCGAGGGCAATCTTCCCGGTATACTCGGCAACCGCGCGCGCCTTCTTGAGCGCGTTCTCACGGAACGTCTCCTTGTCTTCCACTACCTCCGGGCAGCCGGGAAAGTCATCGAGCGACAGAACCCGTATGCGCGTCCCCTTGAGCATCGCCTTAATCTCGCGGAGCTTGCCGTTATTGCGGGTTGCGATTACCAGGTCCATTTATACCCTTACCACCCAGGGCGACACCACATCCCCCAGCGCCTGTTTCTGCATGGCGACAAGCTCGTCTATGCCCTTGTTCGCAAGCTCGATAAGTCCGTCCATCTGCGCGCGGGAGAACGGCTCGCCCTCGGCGGTTCCCTGCAATTCCACGAAACCGCCCCGGCCTGTGCGCACGACGTTCATGTCAACATGCGCCCTGCTGTCCTCGGCGTAGCAGAGGTCGAGCACGGGCGCGCCCGCGACCACCCCGACGCTTATCGCCGCGAGATAGTCTTTTACCGGGTTCACGAGCAGCGTCATCTTCGCCCGCGCGTCGGAGACGGCGTCGCAGAGCGCTATGAACGCGCCGGTGATGGACGCCGTGCGCGTCCCGCCGTCCGCCTGGATGACGTCGCAGTCCATCGTGAAGGTGCGCTCTCCTATGACGGACAAGTCCACAACCGCCCGGAGCGAGCGCCCGATGAGCCGTTGGATTTCATGCGTTCTTCCCCCGACCTTCCCCGCCGCCGATTCTCTCCTTATCCTCTGCGGCGAGGAGCGCGGGAGCATCCCGTATTCCGCCGTGAGCCAGCCGACTCCCTTGTTCCGAAGGAACGGCGGCACAGAGTCCTCAAGCGTCGCCGCGCAGATGACCTTCGTGTCCCCGACCTCTATCAACACGGAACCCGGCGCGCCCTTCAAATAGTTCCGGGTGATTTTGAACTTCCGCATCTCATCGAAATTACGTCCGTCGTATCTGCTCATGCGGCTTTTTTATAAACCACCTTTCCGGTTTTTCGGATATGTTCAAAAAAACTGCCTCTTGGAGCTTTATAAAATTTTTCAGGACTTGTGCCTATCGTCTCGATAATTGCGTCAAAACCCAACCTGGCTCTCGATAGAATTCCTGAAAATTCCAATCCATCACTTTTCCCGAATTTTTCCGAAAGGACGGCAAAATCGATATCGGAAAATGAGCGCGCTTCGCCTCTTGCATAAGAACCGAAAAGTAATATCTCATTTACCGGTATGCCCAATTTTTCGAGTTCCTTTGCATATTCTCCGGCTAATTCGGTTACTTCAGTTTCGGTTTTAACCATTTTATAAAACCCCCCGTCAAATCAAGCACCTGCTTTGATTTTTCTTTTGTCAGCTGGTTGGCTATCTCTCTTCGACCGTCAGGATACCGTGTTATAACATTTTTATCGGACAAATAAATAATTAATTCGTCCAAATCCTGCGGCAGAACCATCTCCGTTTTTCTCATCAGATAGATAAGGTCATGCACCTTGGGAGGATACTCGTCCTTCCCATAAGCCCACACGGCCTTCAGCATCTTCTCTACCGCCAGGTTACACATGAATATTACAAAGAAATGCCTCCCGGAGTTATACATAACCTCTGCCGAAGCCAGGTCGTATTCAGCGTCCTCGACCCATATTTTAGCGGCTTCTTTCATTTAGAATATCAGATTCATCCCAGTCAGCCGCCTCTTTATCTCTCCCAGCACGCGCTCCTCGCCTTTTCTGTTTTTTGCCTCGAAGGTCGCGGAGAGGCGGATATACGCGCCCGCATCGTCCCAGGGCACGGTGGAGATGAGTTTCTCCCTGATGAGGTATTCGGAGAAGTCTTCCGCCGTATCGAAGCGCCGTCCGCCCTTTATCCCTTTAGGGGCCTTCGTGTAGAGGTAAAACGAGCCGCCGGGCATCTTCGCCTTGAAGCCCGCGGACTTGAGAATCTCCACTAGCGCAGCGAGCCTTCTTTCGTATTTCTCCGCCGTCGCCTCGGTTATCTCCGGGTGGCCAAGAGCATGGCATCCGGCCTTCTGGATAGCCTTGAACTGGCCGGAGTCGTAGTTGTCCTTCACGTGTCCGAATGCCGAGACGACCCGCTCGTTCCCCGCGACGAACGCAAGCCGCCAGCCGGTCATGTTGAACGCCTTCGACATGGAATGTATCTCGATGCCGACTTCCTTCGCGCCGGGGACGGACAGAAACGAAAGCGGCTTCCGCCCGTATACCAGGGCCGCGTACGCCGCGTCCTGCACGACGACGACTTTATTGGCACGCGCGAAACTCACGACCTCGGCGAAGAACTTCTTCGTTGCGACGGCGCCGGTCGGGTTGTTCGGGTAGTTGATGTACAAAAGCTTCGCGCGTCTTCTTATCGCCGCCGGGACCTTGTCCAGCCGTGGAAGAAAATTGTAACTTTCCTCCAGGGGGAGAGCATAAGCTTCACCCCCGGCATATTTCGTATGCGTGGCGAGGATGGGGTATCCGGGCACGGTAACGAGCGCGACGTCTCCGGGGTTGATGAACGCATAAGGCAGCATCGCAAGCGCGGGCTTGGAGCCGATGGAGTGAAGTATCTCTGTCTGCGGGTCGATTCCCTTTACGCCGTATACCTTCCTTAAATACTCCGCCGCCGCGTCCTTGTATTCCTGGATGCCGTTGTCGGCATAGCCCCGGTTCTCGGGCTTTGCGGCCTCTGCCGCAAGCGTCTTCACGACGCTTCTGTCCGCCATCTCGTCCGGCTCGCCGACGCCCAGGTCGATTATCTCCGCGCCGGGATTGGCCGCCAGCGCCGCGCGCTTCGCCCTCTTTATCTTCTCGAACTTGTAAATCTTAGTCTCTTTCCCGAACCTGCCGCCGCCGATTCTCTCGGAAAAAAGTTTTTGAATATAGCTGTCGGACAAAATGCCTTGGCCTCCTTAATTCTCTATTGTATTTATCAGCGAGCCTATGCCCGAAATTCTCACTTCTATTTTGTCGCCGCGTTCCATCCTGCCTATGCCGGGCGGCGTCCCCGTGGCGATAACGTCGCCTGCGTTCAGCGTCATCACCTGGGAAATAAAGGAGACGAGATGCGCGACGGGGAATATCAGATTCGCGGTGGAAGAGGACTGCTTCCTCTCGCCGTTCAAGTACGCCTCGACGAGCAGGTCGTGCGGTTCGATTTCCGTCTCTATCCACGGGCCGAACGGCGCGAAGCCGTCGAAGGACTTGGCTCTCGTCCACTGGCCGTCCCTTTTCTGGAGGTCGCGCGCGGTAACGTCGTTGATGCACGTGTATCCCAGGACGTATTCGAGCGCCGTCTCCTCGCGCACGCCCTTCGCGGTCTTCCCGATTACCACCGCAAG
>JAJYJM010000040.1 GCA_021789495.1 Nitrospirota bacterium | reverse complement strand
AGAGCTGGTCTGGAAAAACTGGACAGTTGCATAAGTGATAAAGCTGCTCTAAACTGATGCGTTCAGCACTCAGAAAGGAGCGATAAGATGTCGAAGAGACATAGGAGGAACCACGCGGCGGGGTTCAAGGCGAGGGTGGCGCTGGAGGCAATCAAGGGCGAGCGGACGCTGGCGGAGCTGGCCGAGCGTTTTCAGGTGCATCCGAACCAGATTACGGAGTGGAAGAAGCAGCTTTTGGAGCGTGCGGAGGAGGTGTTTGCAAAGGAGAGGAAGCCCGACTCCGAGCCTGAGGTCAAGGAGCTTCACGCGAAGATAGGTCAGCTTTCGATGGAGAACGATTTTTTATCAAAAGCGCTCGGGCGCGTGGGCGATCCGAGCGCAAAGAGATGATAGACCGGAAGCATCCGCTGCCGTTGATGCGTCAGAGCAATATCCTTGAGCTTTCGCGGTCGAGCCTGTACTATGAGGCCGCAGCCGTCAGGCCCCGCGATTTGGAGATGATGCGGATAATCGACGAGCTTCACATGAAGCACCCGCACATGGGCAGCAGGAGCATGCGGGACCAACTCCGGGCCCGGGGCTATCCCAAGGTAGGCCGCGGGCATGTGAGCACCTTGATGAAGAGGATGGACATCGAGGCCCTGTACAAGAAGCCCCGGCTGTCGAAGCCGCACCCGGAGCACAAGGTCTACCCGTACCTGCTCCGAGGCCTTGAGATAACCCGCGCCAACCACGTCTGGGCGACGGACATAACATATCTGCCGATGGCGAAGGGTTTCTGCTACCTCGCGGCGGTGATGGACTGGGCGAGCCGCAAGGTGCTCGCGTGGCGGCTGTCCAACACGCTGGACGCCTCGTTCTGCGTAGATGCCCTGGAAGAAGCGATTGCCCGTTACGGCGTCCCGGAGATATTCAACTCCGACCAGGGCAGCCAGTTCACGTCGGAGGAGTTCACGAGGATACTCATAAACAACGGTATATCTATCAGCATGGACGGCAAGGGCCGGTGGAAGGACAACGTGTTCGTCGAGCGGCTCTGGAAGAGCGTCAAGTACGAGGAGGTTTATCTGAAGGCCTACGGCTCGATCGCCGAGGCGAGGAAGGGGCTGGGCGAATATTTCGAGTTCTACAACCGGAGGCGGCACCACCAGGGGCTTGACAGCAAGACCCCGGACATGGTTTACTGGGCTACCCTACCGAAGGAGCAGGTAGCTGCATGAACAGAGCAGCTTATCACTTAAAAACCGCTCCCGGCTGTCCAAACAAACCCGGCCACCTCACTATATCGTCGTCGGCAGGCCGATAAAGAAGGTCCCGGACAGACGCGCGGGCGCAATGAATTGCGCCCTTACAATTTATAAATCCTTCTTATATACCCTGTACTTTTTATAAATTTCCCCGCCCATCGCTTCGATGCCCTTGTTGATGGCGTCGTTGTCCTCAAGCGTCCAGGAGAGCTCGCCGCCGGTGATGCCGACCTTCTTGGCCGTCATGAGCATCGCGTGGTAGAGCACGGCATCGAAGCCCCGGCCCCGGTATTCCGGGAGCACGCCGAGTATCATAAGCCGGACTTCGGTGATTTTCTTCCGGTAATAAAGAAACTTCAGCAGGCCGAACGGGAACAGGTGTCCGCCCATTTTTTTGAGCACCCTGTTGATGTCCGGCATGACAATCGCCACGGCCACCGCCCGCCCGTCAATCTCTATGAACTGCACCATCTCCGGCATCACGATGGGTTTTAATTTTGCGGCAGTATATTCCAGTTCCGCATCGGTCATAGACGCGAAGTCCCAGTTATGCTCCCAGGCGGAGTTGTATATAGCCTTGACAATCTCCAGATCCCGCCGGAAGTTCTTCATGTCGAGCTGCCTCAGGGTTATGTTGTCCCGTTTTTTTATGCGCTCTACTATGCGGGAAATCCTCTCCGGCGGTTCTACGGAGGAGCTTAGATACCAGGCGTACAGGTCCTTCGCCTTTTCCATGCCCGAAGCAATCATAAGCTCGTGGTAATACGGCGGGTTATACGGCATCATAATGCAGGGGCTTTTGTCGTAGCCTTCGAGGAGCATACCGGCTTCGTCGTTAAGCGTGGGAGACGCCGGGCCGTAGACGACGTCCATCTCCCTGTCCTTCAGCCAGCCGCATGCGGAGCGAAGGAGCGCCTTTGCGGTATCCTTGTCGTTGACGCACTCGAAGAACCCGAACCACCCGGCGTTCACGTTGTGGTATCTGTTGTAGTTGCGGTCTATTACGGCGGCGACGCGCCCGACGGGTTCCCCGCCGTTATACGCGACGAAGTATCGGGCCTCGCCGTGGGCGAAGAATGGGTTCTTTTTCTTGTCGAGCATGGACTTCACGTCCATTATGAGTTGCGGCACCCAGAGCGGGTCGTTTCTGTAAAGCCTGAACGGGAGGCGGATGAAATCCCGAAGCTTACTGCCGCCGTCCGCGGTGAATATGGCAGGTTCCATTAATGCGCCTTTCTTTTTATATTAGGTTGACGTTAAGAGGCGCCGATTCTGTCACGCCTGCCATAATATCTTAAGGATTGACTTTGTTTCAAGTATTTTATAAAGTTATACATAACTTTTTAAATTCGCCCGATAACCCGATAAATCGGGCAGATGCAGGAACAGATTTGATCCGGGGGCTTTTTTGCCCCCTCTTTGTTTTCAACCGCTTAACCAAACTTATGTTATAATCAATAAGACAATTTCATGAGCGGCGGCACGCGAGGCCGCCCGGGAGGGACTATGCCGGAACTAAGGAAAGACCCCATCATAGGCAGGTGGGTAATAATATCCTCGGAGAGGGGCAAGAGGCCGACGGATTTCCAGGAATCCACACCCCGCAAGAAGGGCGGGTTCTGCCCGTTCGACTTGGGAAACGAGCACACCACCCCGCCGGAGGTGCTGGCCTACCGCGAAAACGGGACGGCCCCGAACACGCCGGGCTGGACGCTTCGTGTCGTGCCGAACAAGTTCCCCGCGCTCCAGATAGAGGGGGACCTAAACAAGCAGGGCGAAGGGGTCTTCGACAAGATGAACGGCATCGGTGCGCACGAGGTCATAATAGAGACGCCCCTGCACGACGCCACCATGTCCACACTGCCCCTGAAAGCCGTCGAGAACGTGCTCTGGTCCTACCGCGACCGGCTTGTGGACTTGAAGAAGGACATCCGGTTCCAGTACGTCCTGATATTCAAGAACGAGGGCGACGCGGCGGGCGCGTCCCTTGAGCATTCACACTCCCAGCTCATAGCGCTTCCCATCGTCCCGAAACGCGTGCGCGAGGAAATCGACGGCGCGAAGCAGTATTACCAGTACAAAGAGCGCTGCGTCTTCTGCGACATCATCCGGCAGGAGCTCAACTCCGGCACAAGGGTCGTAGCCGAGAACAGGGACTTCGTCGCCCTGGAGCCTTTCACGCCCAGGTTCCCGTTCGAGACGTGGGTGATGCCTAAGCACCATGACTCAAGCTTCGAGGACATGAAATCGCACGAGTTCCAGTCCCTGGCGGAGATGCTCCAGGGGACTCTCCGGCGCATAGACAAGATACTCAACTGCCCGCCGTATAACTACATAGTGCATACCTCGCCCTTCCGTGAGCCGGACAACGACTACTACCACTGGCACATAGAGATTATACCGAAGCTCACGAAGGTCGCGGGTTTCGAGTGGGGCTCCGGGTTCTACATAAACCCGACCGCCCCCGAAGAGGCGGCTAAGTTCCTGAGGGAGGCGAAGATATGAAGATTGCCGTATGTTCGTCGGAGGTCTATCCTTTTGCCAAGACCGGCGGGCTTGCCGACGTTGCCGGAGCTCTCCCCAAGGCCCTTTCAAGGCTGGGCGTGGAGACATGCGCGGTAATGCCGCTCTATAAAGTCATCGACCGCGTTAAATGGGGCCTCAAAAAGACCGGAAAGACCGCTAAAGCGAAGATGGACGGCAAAGACGTGGAGGCGGCAATCTGGGAGGCCGCGCTTCCAGGCGCAACCGGGGCTGGTCGACTGGCCCCGGCTAGGGCGTTCTTCGCCGAGGTTCCGAAATACTACGACCGGGACGTGCTCTACGGCACTCCAAAGGGAGACCTGCCGGACAACGCGGAGAGGTTCATATATTTCTCGAAGATAATCCCGGAGGTCCTGAAGGCCGTGGACTTCCAGCCGGACGTGATACACGCTAACGACTGGCAGACCGGGCTTGCGGCGCTGTATATGAAGACCCTTTATGAAGGCGACCCGTTCTTCAGGGATTCCGGGACGCTCTTCACCGTGCACAACATAGGATACCAGGGTAAGTTCTGGGCGCTCGACTGGCACCTTGTCGGCCTGGGGCCGGAGTATTTCAATCCCGAAGGACTGGAGTTCTACGGCGATATAAACTGTCTCAAGGGCGGCCTTGTATACTCGGACATCATTAATACCGTATCGAAGACATACAGCAAGGAGATACAGACCCCGGAGTTCGGCTACGGCCTGGAGGGCGTGCTTAAGAAAAGGGCAGCAGACCTCTACGGCATCGTGAACGGCATAGACTACGACGAATGGAACCCGGAGACGGACAAGAACCTCTATCGCAATTACGGCCTTGGGGACTTGAGGGGCAAGCAGGCGAACAAAAAGGCGCTGAAGGACGAGCTTGGACTCGCGGCGGGAACCAAGCCGCTCTTCGGGATAATATCGAGGCTTGCCGACCAGAAGGGGCTTGATTTAATCGCCTCCGCCATAGACGAGATGATGAGCCTGAATCTCCAGGTCGTGGTGCTTGGAGCGGGCGAGGAAAAATACCATAAACTCCTGGCGGATGTCGCCAGAAAGCGCCCGAAGAACATCTCCGTGAACCTTACCTTCGACGCAAGGCTTGCGGCCCGGATATACGCCGCCTCGGACGTTTTTATGATGCCGTCCCGATACGAGCCGTGCGGCCTGGGCCAGTTGATAAGCCTCCGTTACGGGACGATTCCGCTGGCAAGGAAGACTGGCGGCCTCGCGGACACGGTAAAGAACTACAGCCCGAAGACGGGCAGGGGGAACGGTTTCGTCTTTACGGACTACAGCCCGAAGGCTTTCCTGAAGGCCGTAAAGGCGGCCCTTTCGGCCTACGACGACAAGACCGGCTGGAAAAACCTCGTCCTGGCGGCGATGAAGGAGGACAACTCCTGGGACAAGTCCGCCAGGGAGTATATAAAACTCTACGGCAAGGCCGCCGAGGCCGCAAAGGAAAGGCAGGAGAAGGCGGCGTAGTATATGATTATATCGGAAAAGGTGGAGCTGGAGATACTTGCCGAGGTATCGAAGATCGCCAATTCCACCCAGGATTTTGCCGTCAAGCTCGACAATATCGTCCGCGTGATAGCCGAGAAGCTCTCCCGCGACGTCTGCTACATCGTCCTTAGGGACAAGGAGAGGGACGTCCTTGTGCTTAAGGCCGCCGTGGGGCTTAACCCCCAGTCCATCGACCGCGTCCTGCTCCGGATGGGCGAGGGAGTGTCGGGCTGGGTCGTCCAGAACAAGGAGCCCGTCGCGCTTGAGGTCGCGTCCGAAGACCCAAGGTTCAAGCTCGTGCCGCAGACGGGCGAGGAAAGATACAAGTCGATGCTCTCCGTCCCCATAATATTCGACGAGGACTGTATAGGCGCCATGACCGTCCAGACGATAGAACCGCACGTATATTCTCCGGACGAGATTACGCTGCTCTCGACGATTGCAAACGACGTGGGCGGAATAATAAACACCGCCCAGCTCTACCAGGACGCGAAGCAGAACCTGGAGGCGCTCTCGGCGCTCTACGAGATGTCCCGCGCGCTCATCTCCACGCTCGACCTCCAGACCCTGCTCGACAGGATTGCCCGTTCCAGCGCGGAGGTGATAGGCGCGAAGGGCTGCATCCTGAGGCTCATAAACCCGGAGACCAACCTCCTTGAGATAAAGGCGTCGTTCGGACTGCCGATGGAAACGGGGCGCAGGACTTTCCTGAAAATCGGCGAGGGCGTCGCGGGGAAGGTTGTGGAGGAGGGGAAACCCATACTCATTTCCGACGCGTTGCAGAGCGCCGAGTTTCTGAACGTGACCGGCGCGGTCTCAAGGTCGATCATGTGCGTGCCGCTTGTCGCCAAGGACAGGGTAATCGGGACTATCGCGCTCTACGACAAGGGAAATCCCTTGGTGATAGGCGAGCAGCAGTTTACGGAGGTAGACCTGCACCTCCTCACGACGCTCGCCTCGCAGGCCTCGATGGCCGTCGAGAACGCATTCATATACGAGCGGGCAGAGGAACTGGCCCTGCAGAATGAAAAACGCGCACGGGAGCTTGCGTTTCTCTACGACATCGCGGGCGCGATGCGCACCACCCTGCGGCTTGAGAAGCTCCTGCACATAATCCTCACCGCCGTGACGATGGGCGGAGGGATGGGCTTCAACAGGGCCATGCTCTTTCTTGTGAACGACAAAACTAATACGCTTCAGGGTATGCTTGGGGTAGGGCCGTCGTCGTCGTGGGAGGCGGGCGAGATATGGTCCCGTCTGGGCCGGAAACCCGTGATATTCAAGGACTGGAACATCTCGGACGACGATGTAATGTCGCAGAAGGAATCCGCGTTCAACCGCACTGTGAAGAGTCTCAGGATTTCCTGCGAGAACGATAGGACCGTCTTCGCGGCGGCCATACGCGAGAAGCGGGCAATATCCGTCGTGGACTCGGAAACCGACCCGATGGCCGGGCCGGAGACCTTTGCGATAATCGGCGCGAGGGAGTTTGCGGTGGTGCCGCTCGTGGCGAAGGACAAGGTGCTCTCGCTGGTGGTGGTGGACAACAAATTCACCGGCAGGCCGATACGGGAAGAAGACCTCCGTATACTTATGATGTTCGCGAACCAGGCCGGGCTGGCGATAGAATCGGCCATAGCCTACTCCAACCTCGAACACGCGAACAGGGAGCTAAAGGAGGCCCAGCACAGGCTCATACAGTCCGAGAAGATGGCGGCCTTGGGCGAGATGGCGGCCTCCATAGCGCACGAAATCAAGAACCCGCTCACGGTAATCGGCGGATTTGCGGCAAGGCTCGTGAAGAAGCAGGGCGACGGAGAAGATTCGCGTTACGCCCGCATCATCCGGGACGAGGCCAGGAGGCTTGAGAAGATACTGGGCGAAGTCCTGGACTTCTCCAGGGAGATGAAGCCGAACTTCCAGCCCTTCAGCTTAAACCGGATATGCGAGGATACGCTTTCGTTCTACGAGGACGAGTTGCGGGAAAAGGGCATCGTGCGCAGGATAGAGCTTGCGAACGAAATATGTGCGGTGATGATGGACCCGCAGCAGCTCAAGCAGGCCATTATAAACATCGTCTCCAATTCCATGCAGGCAATGGAGAAGACGGGCACAAAGGAGATGACGTTTCGCACCTTCATGGACAGGGACGCAAACCGCGCCGTCATATCCGTCGCCGACACGGGCGGCGGAGTGCCGGCCCAGGTGCTGGACAATATCTTCAACCCGTTCTTCACCACGAAGGTTACCGGGACGGGGCTTGGGCTTGCCATCACCAGCAAGATAGTGAAGAACCACGGCGGAGAACTGGAACTGGACAACAGGGAGGGAACCGGCTTGACGGTATACATAAAGCTTCCCTGCATTGAGGAATCCGGCGGGTGAGTGAGCCGCCATTGCGAGAGGAGCTTTGCAATTGCAGGCTTCATAACTCCCCCTTCCCCCTCTTATCTTAAGAGGGGGATAAGAGGGGGCGTTACTTCCGGCGAATTACTTAAAGGGGGTTTATAAATGGCCAAGAAGATACTGGTAGTGGACGACGAGGAACATGTCCGGCAGCTTTTCAAGGAAGAACTCACGGAAGAGGGCTATGACGTAATCCTGGCGGCGGACGGCCCGGAGGCGATACGCCTCGTGGACGAGACGCAGCCGGACCTTGTCACGCTCGACATCAGGATGCCGGGCATGGACGGCATAGAGGTGCTCCGGGTATTGAAGGAAAAAAGGCGGGATCTGCCGATGATAATGCTAACGGCATACCCGGAGTACAAGCATAACTTCGGGGTATGGGCGTCCGAGGCGTATGTCGTGAAGTCCGGAGACCTGAAAGACCTGAAGGATACGATAAAGAGGGTGCTGGGGTAAATATTGCCATCTCAGTTTTTAACTTCTGAGATTGCCGCGGGCCGGATGGCCTTCGCAATGACTTCTGCGCGTTTATACTATTCGCTTGCCGTTACCTTCTTGCCGCGTTTGTCCCGGTACATCGTGAGGTCGGCCTTCCTGATGGTGTCGTAGAGGTCGATTCCATAGACCGAGGCGCCGAGGCCGTACGAGATGGAAAGCTTCAACTCCGACAGGCCCTCGGCCAGGTCCTTCGTCTTCGACCATTCCTCGCTCTGGCGCCGGAAGCGGTTTATCAATACCTCGCCTTCTTCCGGGCCGCTGTGGGGCAGCACGATAACGAACTCGTCCCCGCCCACCCGCGCGATGATGTCCTCATGCCGGGTGTTGTCCTGGAATATCTGGGCCGCCTTTTTAAGGAGTATGTCGCCCGCCTCGTGACCGTAGCCGTCGTTCGCTTCCTTCAAGTTATCGAGGTCGGCGTATATTACGGTATAGGGGCCGCGTTTTCTCTTGTCCGTCTTGTTTTTGTGTTCCTCGTTCTGGAGATACATGTCGAGGTAGTGCTTGTTGTAAACCCCGGTAAGGGCGTCGATATTCGCCCGCCGCTTGAGCTCGTCCTCTTCCTTCTTCTTCGCGGTGGTGTCCGTTACGATCTTCAGCACGTGCGTGACGACGCCTTCGTCGTTCTTTATGGGGATGCTCTTGTTCTCGGTCGTGACAATCTTCCCCATCAGCTCGCCCGTGCGCGAATGGGACGCCTCCTTCCCTGTCTTGAAGGCCTTCAGCGCCGCGCAGTCCTCGTGGCAGACCTGGTCCTTTCCGCCCATCACCTCGTAACATTTGTGTCCGATGATGTCAACCAAGGGCTTGTTAATGAAATGGCGCGAGCCGTATTCGTTCATCTCCACGTAGTTCATGTCCGAATCGAGAAGGGCGAGAAGCGAGGGCACGTTCCCGGCGATTTTTCTCTGTATCTCTATCTGCCGGAGGAGCTTTGCGTTGGCCTCCTTGAGCTTCCGGGCGGTCTCAAGGAGTTCCTCCCTGCCTTCCTGCACCTTTTCTTCAAGGTTATGGGAGAGGTTTTTGAACTCCTCCCGGCTCCTCTGTATCTCGGAGTCCTTCTTCTCTATCTCCCATTGAAGCTGGTCGTCCCTCTCGCGGAGTCTCCCGACAAAAAGGCCCACGCCGCCCATCACGAACACGGTTCCGGCGATATAGACGTTCGTGACCATGTCGTCGCCGAACGTGAAGAGGTGCTCATGGAGGTATTGCCCTATGGGAAGGCCGCGGTGGAAAAGGAGGTAATGAAGCAGCAGGTGAAATACGGGTGCCGTCGCGCCTATGACTGCGCCGGCCAGTCCGTATTTTATCTCCGTTTTGCGGGGCATAAAAGGACACCTGGAAAACATGACAATATACTCTACTTTCGGGATTCTAAGCTACATTATTGTTAAAGTCAAGAAAGTTGAAAGGCCTTATGAAAAATTAATATTGACAAAAATAACAAAAGTATTGTATCCTTATAAGCAGTATCGCGCCCGCAGCCCGCATAGGGGCCTGGGTATGACAAGGGGCCGGGCGATTACATTTATCTGCCAGGACAAGGCAGGGTTGCCTGCAAGAATTTTCGGAAGATTCCCATACCACCTCAGAACCATCACGAGTCAATGCGTTTTTAATATTGGCGCTATCGAATAAAACATCTAACCCATGCCGGTTTTTCATGCCTTTGGCGCGCCCGGCGGAATAACTCAAGTTTCCTAGGAACAATCCCTGTAAACAACCAATCTTCCGGTATCATAAACATCCCTCTCAGGAAAAATATGAAAGAGCAAGGAGCATCGATGAACATTGTTGAACTGAAGGAAAAAAGCATCGGCGAGCTTACGAGCATCGCCAAGGACCTGAAACTCGAAAACGCAAGCGGCCTAAGGAAGCAGGAGCTTATATTCGCCATTCTCCAGGCCCAGACCGAGAAAAACGGCCAGATCTACGGCGCCGGAGTGCTGGAGACCCTGCCCGACGGCTTCGGCTTCCTCCGGGCGCCGGACTATAACTACCTCCCCGGCCCCGACGACATCTACGTCTCCCCGTCCCAGATAAGACGCTTCAACCTCCGCACCGGCGACACCGTAGCCGGGCAGATACGCCCGCCGAAGGAGGGAGAGCGCTACTTCGCCCTGCTGAAGGTGGAGAACGTAAACTTCGAGTCCCCGGAGGAAACAAGGGACAAGATCCTCTTCGACAACCTTACCCCGCTCTACCCTGAGGAGAAGATAAACCTCGAAGTTGCCGGCGACATGAACACGAGGGTAATGGACCTCGTAACTCCCATCGGCAAGGGACAGCGCGGCATGATTGTCGCCCCGCCCCGCACCGGCAAGACGATGATACTCCAGTCCATCGCAAAGGCCATAACGAAGAACCACCCGGAGATAATCCTCATCGTTCTGCTCATAGACGAGCGTCCGGAGGAAGTGACCGACATGGTGCGCCAGGTGAAGGCGGAGGTGGTCTCCTCTACGTTCGACGAGCCGCCGCAGAGGCATGTCCAGGTGGCTGAGATGGTCATCGAAAAGGCCAAGAGGCTTGTCGAGCACAAGAAGGACGTCGTTATCCTTCTCGATTCCATAACCCGCCTCGCGCGCGCATACAACACAATCGTCCCGCCGTCCGGCAAGGTGCTCTCCGGCGGCATAGACGCAAACGCCCTCCAGAGGCCCAAACGCTTCTTCGGCGCCGCAAGGAACATCGAGGAAGGCGGAAGCCTGACAATCATGGCCACCGCGCTCATCGACACCGGCTCCAGGATGGACGACGTAATCTTCGAGGAGTTCAAGGGAACGGGCAACAACGAGCTTCACTTAGACAGAAAGCTCGTGGACAAGCGCGTCTTCCCGGCCATCGACATAAACGGCTCCGGCACCAGGAAGGAAGAGCTGCTTGTGGACCAGAACACCTTGAACAAGATGTGGGTATTGAGGAAGGTATTGAACCCGCTCTCCACGGTCGAGCAGATGGAGTTCCTGATAGAAAAGCTCCGCGCCACCAAGACGAACAAGGACTTCATAGAGTCAATGAACAAATAGCCCTCACCCCCTGCCCCTCTCCCCGAGGGCGAGGGGTTAAGGAAGATGTCATTCTGAGCATAGCGAAGAATCTGATTTCTGATTTATTATGCAGGGGCCGACCATCGTGTCGGCCCTTTTTGTTTTGCAAATAATATAAAAAGATGATATTAGTAAACAATATCTATCCATAACCTGAGGGGAATTATGAAGAAAAGACCTCTTTCGGTATCGATTATCGCGTGGATTCTTATTGTATCGGCTCCGCTTACCGCGCTTTCCATAATAAGGACTTTTTATGATCCGGCAGCGATGGCTATGGTAAAGCAGATAATGAGCCAGAGTCCCATTACGTTCGCGGTTCAATATTTTTATTTTATGGTCTTTTTCCACCTTATTGTCAATTTCGTTTCCGGAATCGGGATGCTGAAGGGATGGAACTGGTCGAGATTTCTTTATATAATCTGGAGCGTCATAAGTTTCATAATCGGCATGTTCACTTCGCCTTTCAAAATTATGATGATTCCCGGCATATTAATTTTTTTCGTCGCGGCCTTCTTTTTACTCAGCCCCAAAGCGAATAAATTCTTTCAACCGGACGCCGAGGAGACATCATGACGATATTTAAAAAAATTTTAAAAATTATAAGCATCATTTTATATGTCATAGCAGGATTTTTTGTTTCGTCTCTCTGCGGGGCCGCATTTTTGAACCTGCCTCTGCCAACCAACATCCCAATTGAAAAAATTACTATAAAATTTATCATGCTGGGTATGTTTGGTTTGCTTGCCGGCGCAGCTATGGTACTTGCCGCCGCCTTTAATGGATTTAAAAAGTGGAGAACCGGGGTTGGAGCCGTGCTTATATCAGGAACGGGCATGACGGTTTTTCTCGTTATCTCGACCGTTTTTATGCGGTTGGATCCGAATTTCAGTAAGTTTTTCAATCAGCAAATGCTCAGACAGCAGCTGATTGAGCAACAGAAATTTCCGCATGACGCCTTTAACACTTTCCCAACAAACCCCTTCGACATGTTTTCCGATTATGTGACCGGCACCTGTGTTATTTTGATTTTGCTGGCCTTGGGAATATTTCTGGTAATGTCGGGAAAAAAGAAAAACGAAGAACAAAAAGCGACCCCTTAGCGGCCGCCTTTTGTTTCACCCTCTCCCCGCCCCTCTCCCATCGAAAGGGAGAGGGTGAAAATTAACCGTCATTCCCGCGCACACGGGAATCCGCGGTTTCAGAACCCTGCCGCTTTCGGGAACTCCTTCTTCTCAGGCCCGAGGCCCATCTTGCCCAGGACGTCCGGGATGCCGTGGCAAAAGCTGTCCCACTTCGGCATGAATCCCAGCTCGCGTTTGGCCTTGTTGTTGCTTACCCGGACGGAGGACTCCAGCGTCTCGGCCAGCACCTCGCCATGCTGCTTCGCAAACATCGTGTAGTCAGTAGACTCAGGCATAGGCCTGCCGAGTTCCCTGGCGACGAAGTCAACAAGCTCCTTCTGCCTTACGGGGTGGGAGTCCACGAGGCAGTACCGCTCCCCGGCTGGCATCTTCTCAAGTATAAGCCTGTAGCCTTCCGCAAGGTCGTCGATATGTATCAGGCTTTTGTAGTTAAGCCCCGGCCCGATAAGCACAGGCATGCCGTTCGTAAGCCCGGCGACAAGGTATTCGGAGAACCAGCTCCCCGGCCCGTACGTCCAGCCCGGAAAGACCTCGATTGTCGGCACGTTCGCCTTTCTGGCCGCCTTCTCTATGTCCCAGTATCCTTCCGCAATCGGTATGGCAAGCCCCACGGGCTTGACCGGCATGACTTCACTTACCCAGCTTTCGCCCTGGCTCCCGAACGCGGTGACGTGATAGGTCAGGATTACCGCCTGCACGTTTGAGCCGTGCGCGGAGTTTATCAGGTTCGTTATCATCTCCGTATGCGCGTTCGCGCGTCTTTTCGCCTCGTCTTTGGAGAGCTTGTCCGTAATCTTGTAGGGACACGAGGCGCTGATGACGACGTCGTGCTCCGACACCGCCTCCTTCCACGGTCCCGGAACGAGCAGATCCCCCACCATAGGCGTCCCGCCCGCGGATTTTATTTTTTCCTTGTGTTCCTTGTCCGGTATAAGGCCGGTTACCTGGTGACCGGCGGAAACGAGCTTCTTTAAAATCGCCGAGCCGACAAATCCGCCGGCTCCCGTAAGAAATACCTTCATGATGCACCTCCTTGCCCGAAAATCCCGTTATACCTATGAAGTATAGCACGGGGAGGAAAAACGGTGAGGGACAATAAAAACCCGCCATAACCGGCGGGTTTTGCATGTAAGTTTTTGCCTGTCGTCTCCGGCCCTTATGCCGCCCTTTCCTCCGCTTTCTCCTCCTTGTGCATTATGCCCATCTCTTCCACGACAGCTGGCATGCCTTCGAGATAGGATGGATACTTAAGCTCCGGGAGGATGGCCTTTCTCGTCCTTTCGCCAAGGACGCGCGTGGAGCAGGAAAACGATTCGGCGGCCAGATCTCCGGCAAGCCGGGCATACGCGTCTATCTCGACGCTCTTCGGGGTTCGCCCGCCTACCAGCCTGGCTATAAAATTCGCCATCTCGCGTTGGGTGGCGGGTTTTCCGTCCACTATGCAGTAGCGCTCCCCGAATGGCAGAAGTTCGGCCATCTTCCCGTATGCGCGGGCCAGGTCGTCTATGTGTATGAAGCTCATGTAGTTGTTGCCCTCGCCTATGACGCGCATTGTGCCGTTTTTCATGCCCCGCACGAGGGACTCGAACCAGCTGCCCGGCCCGTATGCCCAGCCGGTGAATACGTTTACGAGCGGCACCCGCGTCTTGCGCGAGGTCTTGTCGATGTGCCAGTAAGCTCCCGCTATGGAGCGCTCGTAGCCGTACGGGTTTATCTCATCGTTCTCCATCACCCACTGCTCGCCCCGGTTCCCGAAACCCTCGACCCCGTACGTGACGATAACGCCTTTTACGCCGGAGCCTTCCGCAGCCAGAAAGAGGTTGCCCACCATCTGGCCGTGATAATAAGACCTGCGCCGGGCCTCGCTCAGAGAGACCTTCTCTCCGTGCCTTACCGGCTGCGACGCGCTGATTATAAGGTCGGCGTCCCGAAGGGCCATAGTCCACAAGTCCGCCTCAAGCAGGTCTCCCGCCACAACGCTCGCGCCCGTCTGCTCTACTATATCCGCTTTCGATTTTCTCCTTACAAGCCCTGTAACCTCGTGTCCCAGGCTTACGAGTTCCTTTGTAATTGCCGAGCCGATGAAGCCGGAACCCCCTGTCACGAATATTTTCATCCTCGCACCTCCCGCAAAACGCTTTTCAATTTGGATTCAATGCACGTTACATATGAATATACCAGATAAATTTCACCTGACAAGCCCAAGTCGTAATAGAGGCTCCTAAAAAACACTGTCTATAAAGCGCCAAGTCTGGTATAATTTTAGAAAAGTCTTAATTTCTCCGCAGGTTGCAAAGACGGCTTCAAAAATTTTCCGGGGAGGGAAAAATGTTGCGTGGCGACGAAAGCCTGGTGGATGCGCTCCTTTTCGCTTTTGGACTTGAGAAAGGCTCTTGTGATTTCTATATGACCGCGGCATCTAAGATGGAAGACCCGAAAAGCAGGGAGGTCTTCCTTTCAATGGCGGAAGTGGAAAAGGGCCATATGGCCGAGATAAGGCTTCTGTACTGCGGCATGGAGAACGAGGCCTGCCCCGTATCCATAGAAGAGATGTCGGAGGCCGCAAAGGGGCCGTTCATGGAAGGCGGCAGGCTTCTCGCGGACGCATTGAAGGAGCTTGATGTCGCGTTCCTCGACCGGGAGGACGCCCTGAAGGCGGCGGTCAAACAGGAGGGCCAGGCATCGGTATTTTACGAAAAGGCCGCAAAGAGGATGCAGGATTCATACGTCAAGGTGCTCTTCAAGGAGTTCGCAAAGCAGGAGAGAAGGCACCTGGAGGAAATATCGAGGCTCCTCGCCCAGGAGCGGATTGCGGAATAGCCGGTAGACCGGCTTCAGGGGGAAGGCAACCTGTGGACAAAAAATCCATAGCCGCGATGCTTGAGGAGATAGGAACCCTCCTGGAAATGAAGGGCGAAAGCTCCTTCCGCTCGCTCGCCTATACCAGGGCGGCACGGGCGCTTCTGGCCGTGCCCGGCGAGATGGATGAGATAATCAAGTCCACGGATTTAAAGGGAATCAGGGGTATAGGAGAGTCCATCCGCGAGAGAATAATTGAGATATACGAAACCGGACAGTGCGCATATTGCGAGGACATAAGGAAATCCCTCCCGCCGGGGATTATCCAGATGCTCAAGGTGCCGGGCCTGGGGCCGAAAAAGGCGAAAATCCTCTATGAGCGGCTCGGCATTTCTTCCATAAACGAGCTTCAATACGCCTGCAACGAGAACCGTCTCGCGGGCCTGCCGGGCATGGGCGCGAGGACGCAGGAAAAAATACTTGAAAACATTGCCTTTTTACAGAAACACGCAGACCAGTATCTCTACTCCTTTGCCGCTTCCGAGGCGCAGAGTGTTTTTGCGCCGCTACAAAAATCAAACAAAATCATACGAATAGCCATAGCCGGGAGCATCCGGAGGGGGAAAGAGGTCATCCGGGACATAGACATACTCGCAAGCTCGGACAAACCCGCGGAAGTCATGGAATTATTTACGAAACTCCCAGCCGTGGAGGGTATAACCGCATCCGGGGAGACCAAGACGAGCGTTACCCTGGCGAGCGGGATTGCCGTGGATTTACGGGTAGTTACGGACGAGCAGTTCCCGTATGCCCTTCAATACTTCACGGGCAGCCGGGAGCATAACGTAAGGCTTCGGGGCATCGCTAGGGAAAAAGGCTTAAAACTCAATGAATACGGCCTGTTCCGGGTGAAGGACAACTCGCTCGTTGCGTGCCTCGAAGAGGCCGACATTTACCGGGAACTGGGCCTCGATTACGTCCCGCCGGAGCTTCGCGAGGATATGGGCGAGGTGGAGGCGGGGATAGCCGGGACATTACCCAAATTAGTGGAACAGCGCGATATTATTGGACTTTTCCATTTTCATAGCCGGTATTCGGACGGGGAAGACGCTATATTGGAGATTGCCCAGGCCGCAAAAAGGCACAGCTACAAATACGTCGGGCTGACCGACCACAGCCAGGTCGCGGCATACGCCGGCGGGATGAAAGTCTCTGATTTATTTGCACAATCCGAGGAAATCGACCGGGTAAACAAGGAGGTTTCCGGCGTCCATATCTTCAAGGGCGCGGAGGTGGACATACTGCCCGACGGCTCTCTCGACTACCCGGACGAGATACTTAAAAACCTTGATTTTACAATATGTTCCATACACTCAAAGTTCAACATGACCGAGGATGAGGCGACAAACCGGATAATCAGGGCGATGGAGAACCCGTATTTCACCATTCTCGGCCACCCGACCGGCAGGCTGCTCCTGGGCAGGGACGGCTATCCTGTTGATATGAAAAAGATAATCGATGCGGCGGCGTCCCTCGGCGCGGCAATAGAATTAAACGCGCACCCTCAGAGGCTCGACATAGACTGGCGGGAGCTGAAATACGCGAAAAATCGCGGGGTTAAGATTGCCGTCGGCCCGGACGCGCAC
>JAJYJM010000039.1 GCA_021789495.1 Nitrospirota bacterium | reverse complement strand
ATCCTAAGTCCGGCGCGTCTGCCAGTTCCGCCACTCTCGCGGAAACCTCAAAGTTGCAAATCTATCATAACCCGTGATTTTAATCAATATTTTTAATTCCGGGAGAGGTTGGATAAATGTTCCTCTATCGGATTAGGCCGGGCATGAAAAACCGGATTCTTCGCTGCGTTCAGAATGACGGGTTTTTGCGATACAACTGGTTATAAATAAAGAGAAAAACACCCCATGAACGGGGCATCTGCAACAGCATCCGCGCACTGCCTTTTTGCCATAAAAGCCGTCCCTGAAGCATCTTTTGTCGCCCGCGAAAATTCGTGGACAAGCGGGCTTATATTTAGTCCGCCTGCACGCCGTTTTTATATTCTTGACAACAGGATACCTATTCCAGTAGGCTTACATGATGGGCAGTCTCCGGATTTTTCGTTTCCAGGAGCGGCATGTTATGTGGCAGAGGATTTTCCTGATTGCGGCGGCAGGGGTGGCCGGGACGTTGTCGCGCTACTGGCTGTCCGGGTTTACCTACCAGATTCTGGGCGCAAGGTTCGCTTACGGCACCCTGGCCGTGAACGTAATCGGCTGCCTTCTGTTCGGCATCGTCTGGGCGCTGGCCGAGGACAGGATGGCTATTTCCGCAGCCACGCGCACCGTCATTCTCGTCGGTTTCATGGGCGCCTTCACGACCTTTTCCACCTTCGCATTCGAGACCATGAACTACGTCCGGGACAGCCAGTTTACGCTCGCATTCCTGAACGTCGCCGCAAACTGTGCCTTAGGCTTCGGGGCGATAGTCTCAGGGGTCTGGATTGCAAGGATAATTTAGCCCTCACCCACCGGCAGGAGCCGGTCCCCCCTCTCCCAGCGACGGGAGAGGGTAATTAAGGATAGGGCCATTATAGGGGGAGTGATGAAAATCCCGGAAGAAGCTGAGCTTTTAAGGATATTTATCGGCGAGTCCGACAGGTATGAAGGCAGGCCGCTCTACGAGGCGATAGTCGAGGAGGCCCGTCGGCAGTGCCTCGGCGGGGCAACGGTTTTCCGGGGGCTTTTGGGCTACGGCGCGCACAGCCGGATGCACACGGCGAAACTGCTCCGGCTCTCCGAAGACCTGCCGATAATAATCGAGATAGTAGACTCGACCGAGAAGATACAGGGCTTCCTGCCCGACCTCGACCGCATGATGGAGGAAGGTCTTGTAACCGTCGAGCGGGCGAAGGTGTTGGTATACAGGCATTCTAAAGAAAAATAACCGAGGATTAAAATGCTCCTTAAAATACTGTTGCTTGCGGCTGTGCAGGGCGCTGCCGAGCTTCTGCCCGTCTCAAGCTCCGCGCATGTCATTATCGCTGAAAAGCTTATGGGACTTAACCCGACCAGCCCGTCCATGACGCTTCTGCTCGTGATGCTCCATACGGGCACAATGTTCGCGGTAATTATTTATTTCTGGAAGTCCTGGAAGAGGAGCTTTTTTTCGTCGCGGGAGAGATTCGTCGAGGCGGCTAAGTATATAATAATAGCCACCTTTTTCACAGGCGTGGTGGGGCTGGCACTTAAATATTTCATCGAAAAATACATGCTCCGGAGTATCCCGCACGCCCAGATAGAGCTCATTTTCGGTAACATGACGCTCATTTCCGTGTCCCTGGCCGCGGTGGGGGTTATGATAATCATCGCGGGGCTGGCGAAGAAAAAACCCTGGAAAATTAAAAATCTGAACATGCGCGAGTCCTCGATTATCGGGGCCGTGCAGGGCCTTTGCCTTCCGTTTCGGGGGTTTTCGCGTTCAGGAGCGACAATATCCGCCGGACTTCTTTTAAACATGGCAAAAGACAAGTCCGAGGAGTTCAGCTTCGCGCTTGCGGTAGTCCTTACGCCGCCGGTTGTCGCAAGGGAGGTCTGGAGGCTGTGGAAGGCCAGGGAAATGACGTCCCAGGCCGGGATAAACTTCACGATGTTCTATCCGAGTCTGCTTGGAATGGTATTCAGTTTTATCTCCGGTCTGCTCGCGCTCGCCTGGCTTTCCAACTGGCTTGAGAAGGGCAAATGGCAGGTATTCGGCTTTTACTGCATCTTCGCCTCGGCGGTCGTCTTCACGCTGCACAGGATGGGATACTAAGGCGGGTTACACGCCGCAGCCTTAAATATCGCCGCTCTCAGCGGCCTCCGCAAAGGGCGGCTTTTCCTCCGGCATTGCTTCGCGCCTCCTGAAAATCAGGTATACCGCGACTCCAGCCGCCATGCCCGCCGCCAGTCCCAGGCCCAGCCTCAGGTATTGTTTCATAGCGCGCCTCCCGAAACTTTATCTCAAGTATATCATACGATGCGGAAATCCTTCATAAAGGCCGCCGTCTCCTCCGGGATCGTCACGTTTATGAATATCCCGGAGCCGAGTTCGAAGCCCGCGACCTGCGTAAGCCTCGGTATTATCTGAAGGTGCCAGAGATAGTAGGACTTGTGCTCGTCGTCCGTCGGGGCGGTGTTTATCACGAAATTATAATCCGGGTTGTCGAGGCTCAAGTACATCTTCATAAGGACTTCCTTCAGAACGCGGGCGAGGTCCGTTATCTCGTCCTCGGTTATATGGCCGAAAGAGGGCTTGTGCTCCTTCGGCATTATCCACGTCTCGAACGGGTAACGCGAGGCGAATGGGTGTATTACGGTAAAATGCTTTGTCGAGGCGACAATCCTCCTGCCCTCCTCAAGCTCCGCTTTTTGAATGTCGAAATGGAGCGAGCGCCCGGTGTTGTCGTAATACTGCGTCGCAACCTCGTATTTTCTCCTGATGTGGGGCGGCACAATGGGTGAGGCGACTATCTGGGTGTGCGGGTGCTCAAGAGACGTGCCCGCATCCCTGCCGTGGTTTTTGAAGATTATTATTACCTTTATCTTAGGGTCTTTTTTGAAGGCAATATATCTGTCCCGGTACATCCTTATCAGGTTTTCGACGTGTCCGTCCGCCATAAACGGGATCGTCTCGTTATGAAGCGGCGTCTCGATGATTATCTCGTGCCTGCCGTAGCCGTGCGTCTTTCTGAAGAACTTCCACTCCGCCCTTACCATGTCCCCTTCGGGCGTGAGAGCCGGGAACTTGTTCGGCACGGCGCGTATCTTCCAGGCCCCGTCTTCGTTGAAAACGGCGGTAATCTCAGGGGTCAGATTTTCGTTCCCGACGCAGAATGGGCACTTGGGGTCGTGCGCGGGAACCTCGACCGGCGCGGTCTTGCGCTTGAAGTCGTCAGGGCGTTTCGCCCGCTCTTTCGCTATGATTATCCAGTCGTAGGTAGTCGCATCCTGCCTGAGTTCGGACATAAGGCGCCGCCCTCCTCTATAGTTATATTTTCTAATACTACTACCCGGCGGCTATAAAATCAACGGATAAAGCGGCGGGAAATCCTTAATCCCGGAAGCCGCTTATTCGTTTTCCTTCCATATTATTCCTTCCGGCATTTTATATTTTATCGTCGTGGAACCGTTCCGTATTATCCCGGAAAACCACGAGTTGTCTTCCCAGAATATCCCTTCGGGCATAAGCACCCTCACGGCGGCGAGCCGGCCCTTGCCCTGAAGCTTTATCGGCCCCGAAGAGCGCATCCTCCGCCTCGCAGGGTCGTACCCGTAAAGCGCAGTGTCGAAGGAAACCCAGGCGGGATTTTGTGATGCATCGTATTCGAGCGCAACGGTATATATACCCGGCGCCGCATGACTTACGGAAAAAGAAGCGGTTCGCCCGTCTTCTTTCAGGTCCGGCACGCCGGAGGCTTGAGGGGTTGCGCCGGGCTTTGGCGGATAAGGCGTCCAGCTGTTTATAATCCTGTACTTATGGAGGCCCTCAAAGACAAAACTTACCGCTATGTCGGCAGGGTTGTATGCTATGGATATTTCGTCTTCAGCTGTCCGGCCATGCGTGTCACGCACAGACGCCCGGATTTTGTTTATTCCTTCCTCCAGGGCCGCCTCCGCTTTAAATCTTCCGTCCTTCGCAGGCACTTCCAGCAGGGATTCGTTGACCAGGACGTTCACGGAACTTATTCCTTCCCCGATAACGGCCCCGGAAACCTCTATCGTCTTCCTTATCGCAATCCCCCCGGAGGGATGAAGTATCTTTATTCCAGGCAGAATGTCAGGCTTTATCGGCACGCCGATCCCGGCATCGTCAGCCTTCGAGAATATCGGTCTCAAAACCGTCGTCCAGTTCCCCGTTCCCGAAAAATTATCCAGAGCCGTAATATTCCCAGGTTCAGGAGCCGGTTCAGGGGCTGAAGCAGCAGACAGGGCGGATTCCTCAGGTGGCTCGGTGGTGGAATACCCGGAAAGCGGCGCGGCATTATCCGTGGACATCGGCTGGAAAACAGGGCCGTTTCCCTCGTCGGATACGGGTATTACCGGCCCCGCGGAGGCCATCACGACTTCCTTTTGGGCGCCTCTTATGACTAAAACGCCTTTGGGGGCGTTATCGGAAACGGCGCCGTATTCGCTGTTTTTGGGGAAGTGCTTACCGATTTGAGGGGTGGTTTTCCTTGCGGGCGCAACCAGGGAAGGCTTGTGTGGTTCTTTACGGGCGGCGGCTTTAATCTTCCGGGCCGCTTTGTGCTCCACTTGAGCCGGGGCAGGCGGATGCTCTTCGGGAAGGGTTACAAGATGTATAAAAGAGAGCGTCTCCCGCGCAGGATGTCCGTAGACTACCGATACCTGCGTAAGGGCGATTGCCGCGCACAAATGGAACAGCACGGAGAATAGCGCGAATGACCGCAATACCCCTGACTTCTTCTTTTTCACGGCTATGCGTTTGTATCCGCGGCATTTCTTCATCTCATTCCATGACGGGCCATAGAACAAGCTCGTCCCCCGGCCTGGCCGAAAGGTCTTTAACCGTTCCAGCCGCGACCTCAAGCACACCTGCGGCTCTCGGATGCCATGCGGATATGCGGAGGGGCTTCATGTTCCTCGTGACGGCGATTATCCTTCCCTGCTTGTCGAAGAATATAACGTCTATCGGGAAACGCATCCCGACCGTATGAACCGAACTGCACGGCGTTATGACAAGGCCCTCGCCTTCGCTCAGCCTTTCCCGGCCCAAAAGCCCCCTCATCCTCGGAAAAGTCTTCCTCGCGACTTCCGCATACGCCAGGACGGTATTGTTTGATTTGTTTATTATCCTGACCTTTTCCATCCCGGATATTCCTTCATTTGACCACGTGCCCGAATATTGCGCTGTATATACTTATCGACGCCGGGCCAAGCAACACCACGAACATGGCCGGGAATATGCACGTGGCCAGAGGGAATATCAGCTTGATTGTCGTTTTGGCAGCCTCCTCCTCGGCCATCTGGCGCCTCTTGGTCCTGAGGGTGTCCGAATGGACCCTAAGCGACCTCGACAGACTTGCCCCAAGCCTGTCCGTCTGGATGAGAAGCGCTGCCAGCGTCTTTATGTCCTCGACACCGGTCCTTTCGCCCATATCCCTCAATGCGTCCGCCCGAGGCTTGCCGGCCCTTGTCTCCTGGCTTACAATCTTGAACTCGGAGGCCAGGAGATTATTCGAGAACAGGTTCTCCTGAATTATTTTCATAATCGCGGCGTCCAATCCCAGTCCCGCTTCCACGCAGACGGTCATGAGGTCCAGCACGTCCGGGAGCGAATGAAATATTGCCGTCTGTCTTTTTCTAAGCTTGGACCTTAAATAAATATTAGGGGCCAAAAGGCCGATTATGAAACCGCCTATTCCTCCAATCAAGGCTAACTTCATGCCTATCACAGGATAAAGCCCAATGGTAACAATAACGAACAGGCCTACGCTCAATATTATTTTGATACCGAAGAATATCCCGACCGCGCCGGGGGATCGGTAGCCGGACTGCATAAGCAGCCGCCCGTAATACGATTGAGTGCGGGCGGACATCGGCAGGACAGTGCTTACCGCTCCCACCTTCTGCGACCAGCCTGATTCGGTCTTTTTGGATACGCTTCCGGAATGCCCGGATGCATCGGCAGATTTCAATTCCATCAGCCGCTCGCCGACGCCGGTCTTCCGTGAAACAAGCGTCCTCAGGATTAAAAAGGCAAAAAGACCGAATACAATAAAAACTAAAATGGAAATAAAATAAATACTGACAGGCATTGCCGCCTCCTATACCTTTATGGCTATTATCCGTCTGATGATGAAAAAACCTATCACTTGCAGCGACAGTGCGGTTATTACCATATAAAGACCTGTTTTCGTCTTTAAAAGCGGCGCAAAATAGGCGGGGTTTATAAACATGATTACAAGCACAAGAACAACGGGCAGGGCGGCAAGGATATATCCCGACATCCTGCCTTGGGCGGTATATACCCTGAGCTGCCGGTATATCTTCAGGCGCTCCCTTATGGTAACGCCCAGTTTCTCTAATATCTCCGCCAGATTCCCGCCCGTATCCTTCTGTATGTTCACAGAAGTCACAAAGAATTCCAGGTCCATGCTCGGCATTTGAGTTGTCATATTATCGAGCGCGTCGGACAGCGGGAGCCCGAAATTCTGCTCGTCATATGCTGCCTTGAAGAGCTTCGCAACCGGATCGGAAGACTCCTGGTATACTATCTGCATCGCGCTTACAAATGAATGCCCGGCCCTTAGAGACAAGGCCATCATATCGAGCGCATCCGGAAACTGTTCCGTGAATTTCCTAAGGCGTTTCTTCACCTTGCCGGATAAGAAGACATACGGCATGAACGCCAGCACAACCCCCAGGATAACGCCGAGGAGAACCCCCCGGTGAATAATCAGGCATCCCAAAAGCCCAACACAAAAAAGCAGGGCAGTCAGCAATATCAGCACTCCTACGCTAAGTTTCGTATCCGACTGTTCTATCAGTTTCTGCATTTTACGCGCAGGACTAAACTGGTAAAGCATCTTGTTAAAAGAAGGCACTTCGCTGAAAAGCTGGGATTTTAATATTGAAGGCGTGCCCCCGGATGACGCGCCCCCGGTGGCGGAAACCTCCTTTGATATCGACTGAAGCCTGCGCCGCACCGCGCTTTTGACAGATCCCCTGGATAACGTGATCCCATAGTAAATACCCAGAAATGAAAGGAGCGTTGCCGCAAAGACAACTATCATTATAATGTGGATCTGCATCACTTGCCCCCTCCTTTTTCCTCAAAAATATTCGAGGGAAGATCTATCCCGGCAAGGCGAAGTTTCTCGGCGAATGTGGGCCGCACCCCGGTTGCCTTATACTCGCCAATTACCTCTCCGTCCTGGTTTATCCCTTTCTTTTCAAACAGGAAGATGTCCTGCATCACTACCACGCTGCCCTCCATGCCGGTAATCTCGGAGACCTTTACTACCTTTCTCGTGCCGTCCGAAAGACGGGCCAGCTGTACGATAATGTTCAGGGCCGATGCTATCTGTTCTTTTATAGCCCTGTCCGGAAGGTCCATGCCCGCCATCATGACCATAGTCTCAAGTCTGGATAGAGCATCCCTCGTGGAATTGGCGTGGATGGTCGAGATGGAACCATCGTGCCCGGTGTTCATGGCTTGCAGCATGTCCAAGGATTCGCCGCCTCTTACCTCGCCCAATATTATTCTGTCGGGCCGCATCCGAAGCGAGTTCCGGACAAGGTCCCTCTGTGTTATCTGACCTGCGCCCTCGATATTCGGCGGTCGGGTCTCCAGGCGCACCACGTGTTCCTGTTTGAGCTGCAACTCGGCTGAATCCTCGATTGTTACTATACGCTCGTCCCCGGGTATGTATTCGGAAAGGATGTTCAACAAGGTGGTTTTCCCGCTTCCCGTCCCGCCTGAGATAAGCATGTTCAGGCGGGCTTTTACCGCCCCCCTCAAGACCTGGGCCATGTTTTCGGTCAGTGAGCCCTTGGCCAGAATATTTTCCATCCTGAGCGGGTCTATACCGAACCGCCTTATCGAGAGCGTCGGGCCATCGATCGCAAGAGGCGGTATAATCGCGTTTACGCGCGAGCCGTCCGGAAGGCGCGCATCCACCATCGGACAGGACTCGTCTATCCTCCTGCCCACCTTGGAAACTATGCGGTCTATTATCTGCATAAGGTGCGCGTCGTCCCGGAAGGCAACGTCCACTTTGTGCAGCCTTCCGGATTTCTCTACATATACATTCTGCGAGTTGTTCACAAGGATATCCGATATGTCAGGGTCGGCCATCAGGGGCTCCAGGGGCCCAAGACCAAACGTCTCGTGCTGGATGTCTACAATCAGGCGCTCCCTTTCTATCTGGTTTAACGGGACGTTTTCACTGCTTATCATGTCCGCGAGAATAAGCGCTATCTCGTTTCTAAGCTGGTTCTTCGCTATGTTTTCGAGGTTGCCGAGGTCGAGCCTTTCTATAAGCCGCCTGTGTATCCTGGATTTAAGCTCTTGATAGCGGTCTTTCCGGCTTTCCATTTCCTCATTGGGCAGGGCCGCTTTTGGCGGGCCCTGCTTATTCGCCTCGCCCGGCTTTATATTTAACAATCTCTCTTTTAGGGTCATTTCGGCCTCCCGGCAAAATAATGCTCTATCTTGGCTGCGAAGTCTCTGTATGATTTGCTGATCTCCGCATTCGGGAACAGAACCGGCAGGGGTTGCCCCCTGTTTATGGATGTGATTACGGAGTTGAAATCATTGGGTATATCCCAGAAACAATCGTAGCCGAGTGTTTTTTCAGCGTCCTTTATGCTTATATCTCCTCTTTTCAGATACCTGTTAACTACAAGCCTCACCTTGCTTCTCATGTCGAGCCTGCTGAACACAGTGAGCGATTTCTGGAGGCTTTTGATTGAGGGCAGGCTCATGACTCCGACTGCGACTATCAAATCAGATACGTCGAAGGCCGCGAGGTTCATTTCGTTGAACGAGCCTGCGGTATCGACGACGACATAGCTGAACATCTTCTTCAAGAGGTTTATTACGGACCTTGCGTCATTGGGAGTAATGCTTATCGCCTCCTCGATTGTTTTAGGCTCCCCGAGCAGATAAATCCCTGACGGGTGTTTTGCGAGGACTCCCCTCAGGAAGACGGCGTCGAGCCTGGAGATATTGGCCGTAACGTCTGAAATCGTATATTTCGGTTTCAGGTTCAGGAATATGCCCGCATCCCCGCCTTCGAGGTCCAGATCAACCAAAACCACCTGTTTGCCGGTTCCCAGGTGAAGGCTTACGGCAAGGTTGGTGGCTATGGAGGTGTTGCCGGTTCCTCCCTTTGGAGAAAAACAGAGTATAGCCTTGCCGTGAGCGTTTTCCTCGCTGCCGGAGGGAGAGGAGGCGAGCGATCCGATTTTCTTTAACGAATTGAAAATATCCCTGGGTTTTATCGGCCTTGGCAGAAAATCACTTGCGCCGGAGCGCATGGCCTTCAGGATTATATCGGAGGAACTGTCCTGGGATATTGCAAATATGAACAGTCCCGGAACTGCCTCCAGCATCCTTTCCATTGTCTGGAAAGCCTGTTGCAGGTCAACATCCAAATCTATCAGCACAAGCGTTGGTTTCAGCTTGAGAACGCTTTCGTATCCGGAAGAGAAATTTTTCGCCGTTCCGGCCACAGTCATGCCCGCGAACTGGCTTAATATCTCCGTCGTCGCGCTTCTCGAATCCTGGTCTCCGTCTATGATAAATGCAGTTGCAAGTTCAGCCATTTTTGTTCTTTCCCATGAGATTAGTTATTGAAGTCCATATTTCAGATTCGGGTCAACGAGCTTTACCTCGCCCGCAGCCCCTGCATATTTCATAAGCTCATTAAGCTTTTGAGTGAAACTGCAATCCGGCGCGGGGTCGGTTGTCGGCGGCTGCAAAAGATAAGTGTCGTCCGCCCCCAGTTCCGGCGGCAGCGGCACGGCGTGTCCGTACGCCGTGCCTCCGCCCTTGCCGTTAGGCCCGCCCGGGTCGAGCGTCGAGGGGTCTCCGTTAAAGTTGCCGTCCATGTAGCCGTCTATCTGGATTATGCCGTATCCGACCACCGTTACCGCATCCGCCACGCTACTATTTCCGAGATTCTTCAGGTGCGTGCCGTCGTAGACCATCACAGCCATCCTGGAGCCTTTTGGATACTGCTGCCAGAACCTTATTCCGTTAAAGCTGTCGCTCGTCTGGAATTTCTTGATGACCGGCCCCGAACCGCTGCTGTCGAAATAGGGAATCGTCGCGTAAGGGCACAAAGACGGGTCGTTTCCATTGGCTGCGCTATAGTTGCTGCCTGTATAAGTTGGAGAAGTTCTGATTATCTCCCTCACGGCGTTCGGCGGAATGACATTGGACGGTATGCCGTTGAACAGGTAGCTGAAGTTGGCGTCGTATTTCTGCGGATTGACGTTGCCGGAGGTCGGGGGAGGCAGCGGGATAAGATTGTTATCGCACGAGGGGCTGCATGTGCCGGTGGTGGAATTCTGCTGAACCTCCCACCAACTACCGGAACCGTCGTGATATTGGCTCCGGAGCAGGACATCGATGAAACTGTCTATATTGAATGATTGCTCGTTGCCATTGGCGCTCGTGCCTATTATGGCAAACGTCTTCCCTCCAAATCCCTGGGTGCTTTGGTCCGCGTTCAGCGACCTCATGAAACTGTCCGGATACTTCTGGCCGTACGGGCTCCCTGGGGGGTAAGTGCCGGTTTTGCTCCCATTCTCGTTCCAGTATTCGTTTACGGCTATGGGAACGAAAGGTATCTTCTGGGACTTTGCGGCGATGGCCACCGCGGATATTCCCGTATTGAATATCGAGAATATACTCGAGAACCAGTTCTCGACCAAAGGCTGCGCGGGTATGGTTCCAATGCGCCGGGCGTTTACCTCGACGGCGTTAATGGGCGTAGTCCCGTCGGCTGGGGTGAAGGAGCTTCCGTCCCAGTTCCCGACGATTATATCCCCTGAGCTTTGCGGCAACTGAAGCGCTACCGGAATCGGGGCTCCCGCCGGCGCTCCGGCAGACTGCCCGTATGCCGGAACATCCGAAGAGGCGACGTCCGCAAAGTTCAGGGCCGCAATTCTCTGGGCCTCGTTTCTGGCGGCGGTTTGGGTCGGATCGGCGGTGCCGTCGAGGTCCGCCGCCCCGGCGAGGGCGGCGGCATCCGCCGCCACCTGGAGCTGGTTCTTTACCTCATACAGATGCGCGACGTCTATGGCCAGGGCGGCCATCCCCAGGAGCACCGTTATAGACAGCGCCAGCATGACCAGTGAGAACCCTTTTTCGTTTTTAACCGCTTTAAACATGGCTCCCTCTCGCATGGACAGCCTGTGTTATTTAACCTTCTCCAGGTCGAGAGACCTGTGCGTAGGCATAAGAGGCACCCATCTCAAGTCCTCTTTCTGCTTCTGGTTCGGCTCGTTTGCTCCGGGGAGCTTTACCTTCTCGCCTGCGGCCATCGGCTGTATGAGCTTCGGCGTTATGAAGAACAGGAGTTCCTGGTCTTTCTTGTCCATGGTCTGATACCTGAAGAACGCCCCAAGGATCGGGATGTCTCCAAGCACCGGAAGTTTGGCAAGTTGCTTGCTCCAGGTGTTGTTTATAAGGCCCGCAATGACAAACGACTGGCCGTCTTTCAGATCGACCGCCGTCGAGACCCTGTCAGTCGAGAATATCGGCATGGATACGCCGTTGATTGAAGCCTGGTTGCTGGATATGCTGCTGACCTCGGCCGGATCTATGCTCAGCCTGATAAGTCCGGTTTCCGTAACCACCGGCTTGAAGTTGAGCCGCACTCCGAATTTTTTGTAATAGACACTGATGGTCGGGGCGGCAGTGCCTCCGCCAATAGAAGTCACCACCGGCACCGGCACCTCGCCGCCGGCCAGGAACGTGCCCTCCGCGCCGCTCCTCACGATGAGGTTCGGCTCGGCGAGTATCTTGGCCAGGCCCTTGGACGCAAGCGCCTGCAGCAGGTACTGCACGCCGTTATGCCAGTCTACAACGCCGAATGTGGCGCCGCTTATGTTCTGCGTGGTAAGCCCGCCGCTGGGAGTGCCCTGGAGGAGCGGCCCAATAGCGGTCAGGCCGCCGGTAATCGGCGCGACGGCGGAATCCAACGTCATATACTTGCTTGCATATGACCAGTTGATGCCGAGCTTGGATGACGCATCCCTGTCTATGGAAGCGACCGTTATCTGAAGCATGACCTGCGGCGATCCGGCCACTTCGAGAAGCATCACGAATTTAAAACCGTTACCCGAACCGGCGCCAACGGGGCGAACCTCTTTTGTTACCCCTCCCTGAAGGATATACAGCTCCTTCTCGGTAATGTCCCTGCCGAACCCGAGCAGGAGATTCCTTACCTTCTGGAGCCTGTAATCCGTCGATACGGTGCCGGTAACCACCAGGGTATTGCTGTTTATCATCTTGAAATTAATGTTGTCGCCCGGAGCGATCTCTTTTATCTGTGATTTAAGCTTTGATAAGTCCACCTTGACATTCACGTCAAAGAACGTCTGGCTGCCGTTTTTCTCCCAGACTATAAGCGTTGTGTCTCCGATTTTCTTGCCGTTTATCTGGATATCCTTCGGATCTACAACGACGACGTCTGCTACAGCCGGATCAGCAATGGAGACCGTTTTTACATCCACCGGGACAGTAATGACGGTGGCCTTGCCGACGATGACCTCAATGGGCACGGCTTTAGCTTCCGCGAGGCCTGCCGAAGCCGTAATGGATAACCCAACTGCAAGCGCAAGGGCTATCGACGGCATATGCCCGACCCCTCGCCTAAACAGTTTATATATATTGTTCATCACCGCTCTCCTTTTTAAGGTCCGGATTATCTATTTAAAAGTTTGATTGCTTATTGCGCTGCCCCTTATTACTTTAATGGAATCAATACTAGGCCTTGCGCGATGCTCCTTCTTTCTTGGCCGAATTCTCCGGGCTGGTCCTGCCGGTCTCACGGGCAAGCCGCCAAGAAGCGAATATACCGTCGCGCCCTTTGTGTCGACCTTCTGGGTATCGCCTACATGTTTCAGGACAAGCTGGATCTTGTCCTCGCTCGCAAGCGCGAGCTTTTCCGCCTGGGCCGGCTTTACATCCAAAGTTACCGTCGGCACCGTTACAGGCTTGCCTTCCTTCTGCTCCAGTATCTGGCCTACGGCAAGCACCTTTATGTTCTGGAGTATTATCTTGCTTATTCTCGCATCGATGCCCGAAGACGCGGGCCGATAGGGAGAGTTGACCGTGGCAATGACATCGACCACTGCGTTCGGGAGAATAAAACCCGCTACCCCAACCACGTTGTTTACCGCCACCGTAATTGCCCTGTCCCCGGGCGGTATGATAAAGCTCATCACCCCGGTGTCGGATTTGACGGGCGCGAGAGAGGATGCGAGCACCGGAGTCCCGACCGGTATATCGGCAACCGCAAACCTGCCTTCTATCTGTCCGGCGTCCATGAACCCGCCCTTCGGTATGCTGCTTACAGGCCAGGAGGCGGTTTTAAGCATGGGCGCCTGTATAATCGCGCCGAAGGGTATATCCGACGCCGCAACGACTATCTGCTGAACCTGCGTCTTCGCCTGCATTACTTCGCGGTTCTTTGCGCTTAAATAACTAAAAACCATATATGCCGCTATGGATGCCAGTATCAGCGCCGCAATGGCGACCGTCGCGGTTCTCAATTTTGTCGGTGTGGCCATAATCATGCCTCCATTTTCATGGGCCCTTTACGAACCCTGCTCATACATCATGGCAGCCCGCCTTACTATGGGCAAAGTCCCGTCCAGAACCGGTATTATCTGACCGCTTAAGGCACGGAAATCATATGTTACGATAACGCTTATCACATCGCCAGACGATACGTTGTCAAAGGTTTTCACCTGGCCTGACGGGCCTATGTCGGAAAGATTTACGAAGACGTCCTGGTTCGGGACGGCGCCAATCTGCGCGGTTATCTGTCCGAAGGTGTAGTTTCTGACATTGGATATGAAGGTCTGGGCGCTCGATTGCGGCTGCTCGGACGCAAAACGCGCGCCTGCGCGCGCGCCGTTTGTCATGACATTGGCGGAATGCCAGCCTCGCGCAAACTCAGTTATTGCCAGGAGCAGCGTGATAAGAAGAAGAACCACCAATGTAAATTCGACAAGAACCTGGCCCCTGGCGCTGCGCAGGTTGTCTTTGGCATCCGCAGAATTTATCATTCAATATAATCCGTGCCGCCTACTCGATAAGGGTGGACGCGGACCTCCTTATCGGCACAATACCGCTGAAGTTGGGTATTATGTTGCCCGGAATGACCTGAAAGTTATAGACCGCCGAGACACTCAGCGTGTCCCCGTGAGCTGCGTCGTTTACAGGCTTCAGGGCATCCGTGGTTTTGTCAAACACCTCGACGTTTGTGCTCTGAATCCCATCCGGCGGGATTATGGCGGCAATCTCGGTTCTGAGATAGCTGTCAATCAGCGCTGCCGAGGTGGATGAATTGCCCAGCACTGCGCCATACCTTGCGGCGGCCCTGACGGAATTATCAAGATTATTGGAATAAAACCAAGCTCTCCCGAATTCAATGATGCCGAATAAAAGCGCCAGGAAAAGGGATAACACGAGGGCGGATTCCACCAGCGCCTGTCCTTTGCGGTTTCTTATGGCGGTATTGCCCCCGGCTTTCATGGCTGCCTCCTACATCAAAACGCTACAAATACGCCTTGCAGTCCGGCCCCGCCGGACATGACCTCCGGCGGGGCGGTTCGGTTTGCGGTTTACACCCCATTCCCGACTGTTGATAGTTTGTTATTTATAGCATTGAAAGTGTTGCTGACATGACCGCCGAGGATCCCAAGCGCCACTATCGCCACTATGGCGACAAGCGCCAGGATGAGGGCGTATTCCACAAGGGCCTGCCCTTCTTCGTTTTTCAAAGCGTCTTTTGCCTTCTCCATGTAATAAAAGCCCTTAAACTTTCCTATCAGCTTGCTAATCATTTTCGTCCTCCGTTTCGTTAATCAACGCCTGTTTCCTGTTATTACGAGCCACTGCCCCAGCCCTTCCCGCGCCTCCTTTCATTAAAAGTATTTAATTCGAGGGAATACAATATAACAACTTCTCAATATCCTGTCAAACCATATTTCAAATATTTTTTGTTTTTATCATTAGCAATTATTCTTTATTTTCCTCGTGGTTGATATTAATTGTTTTCTTACTTAAGAAAGGTAACAGAACTTCTTAGCTTTGTCAAAAATCTTTAATATATCTCAAAAGATTATGGGTTCTTCGGTCAATTATCATCGATATTAATGTTTAATAAAAATAAAATAAACAAGCATAATTTGTTGTAAAAAAACCGCTTGTCTGTTATACATAAATGCAGGGGAGGTGAGATATGGGTCAGTCGCTTGGTGAAATGCTTACAACTGCCGGAATAATAACGAACAAAGAGCTGGAAACAGCTCTTGAACGGCAGAAGTTATACGGAGGGCGCCTTGGCGCGAACCTGATATCCATGGGATTCATCAGCAGGGAAACCCTTGATGCCTTTCTTCACCATAAGCCTAAAAGACCTGCCACGCTCGACGACACTGGTCTGCCGCTCGAATTCATTTCCGAGCTTTCGCTGAAGATTGTATTCCCGCTTGGGACGTTTACAATCGGCGAGATTTCAAAAAGGATAAAACTGCCTTCAAACATAGTTGACATCGCCGTACAGTCCCTCAGGCAGGATAAGTTCTGCGAGGTGAAGGGCGGGGCGGGTTTTGCTCCTATAACCTACACGTTTTCCGTCACGTCGGCGGGAAGACAGCGTGCCGCCGAGCTTATCGAAAACAACCGTTATGCCGGACCCGCTCCGGTGTCGTTGGAAGATTATACCAAGGCGTTCGATTATCAAACGGCCAGGAACGTGTTCATCCCGGAAGAAAAACTACGGGAGGCGTTCTCTCCTTTTATATTGAACGACAGGATCTTTGAGCAATTTGGCCCGGCAGTCAATTCGGGTAAATCGATATTTATTTACGGGCCGGCCGGTAACGGTAAAACGGCCCTGGCGGAGGCCATAGGCCCGCTGATGGGCGATGAAATTTATATCCCGTATGCAATCTCAGTCGACCGGGAGATAATAAACGTCTTCGATCCGATTAACCACCGGGAATTACGGGCCAACGGCGAAAACCATCTCTCGTCGGACGACAGGTGGGTGCGCTGCCGGAGGCCGATTGTGCTTGTCGGAGGAGAACTGACCCTGAGTATGCTCGACCTGGAATACAATCCGTCCTATAAATTTTATGAGGCGCCGCTGCAGCTAAAGGCAAATGGCGGAGTATTCATAATAGACGATTTCGGAAGACAGCTTGTCAGCCCCAAGCATCTTCTTAACCGATGGATAGTGCCGCTCGAACGCAGGACGGATTTCCTTACGCTCCATACCGGCAAGAAATTCGAGATCCCTTTTGAACAGCTTGTCGTATTTTCAACCAACATCGAGCCGCGCGATCTTGTAGACGAGGCCTTTTTAAGGCGCATCCGGTACAAGGTCAAGATGGACCATCCTACGAAAAAGGAATTCACGGATATATTCCGGCTTGTATGCGAGAGAAACTCCATCGAATTTAAGCCCGACGTCCTCGATTACCTGCTGAAGGAACATTATGAAAAAAAGAATGCAGAATTAAATTCCTGCCATCCCAGAGACCTGATCGACCAGATAATAGATATGGCGCATTTTCGGAACGAAAAACCGGCTCTTACAAAAGAAGCCATCGACAAGGCATGGAGCAACTATTTCGTGGACTAAACCCAAGGACCGCTTCAACCGTTTGCCGCCTATAAAGCCACCATCTCTTCATACTGCTCGCCTATCTGAGCCATGACGGTCTCCGATTCCATGTCGTCATCGTGGCCAAGTATTCCGCAGGCATCCGCCCTGCATTGGCGGCAGTGACTCATTATGCTTATATGCGGCAACAAGGGCTTACGGTTGATTTCCGTAAGCCCTTGTTTTTCTTGGCTCCCCGGGCCGGACTCGAACCAGCGACAGGGTGGTTAACAGCCACCTGCTCTACCGACTGAGCTACCGGGGAACATCGGTTCAG
>JAJYJM010000008.1:64046-73891 GCA_021789495.1 Nitrospirota bacterium | reverse complement strand
GCACGATGAGGCTGTCCTTGCCGAACGGGCCGTCCGCGAGTATCACCGGCGCGCCCACGGAGAGGTGGTTTATGCCGTTCTGATTGGCCACCTCCAGGTAATCGACTCCCATTATCCGCACGGTGTCGGTGACGAAGGGTTTCCCGCCGGCATTATTCACAGCGTCCGTCACTTTCCGCAGAAACGACGGCCTGACAATTCTGTGTGCGCCTTCGGAGCCGAAATGGGTCTTGACGGCCACGTATTCGCCCCTCTCGTAGTTCATAAGCCCGCACCCGGACAGCATCCTCTCGAAGCGCCCAAGGACGCTAAAGCGGTAGTCCCAGCGCGTGCCGCGCGCGGAAGTGAAATATACCCTGGACACGTTGCCTCCTTTAAAACATGTAATTATAATACTACCCGGAACGGTTTTTTCAAGTCGTTTAATGCCTGTGGAACTGATAATGAGAATGGACGTGCCGGTGCGTGGTGTCGCCGTGCGCATGGACGTGCTCGTGCACGAGGTTCACCTTCAGCAGGAGTTCCTGGTCTGAGAGGACGGTGTCCGCCGGGCCGATTTTCTCGATTTTATGTTCCTCGGAGAGCACGGCGACGGTCCCGTTAAGCTCGTCCACGAGCGCAAGGTCGTGCGTCGCAACGACGATGGTTTTGCCCTTCTCGTTCAGCCGGAACATCAGCTCTATCAGGAACATCTGGGACTTCGGGTCCAGCCCGTTCGTCGGCTCGTCAAGCAGCAGCGCCTCCGGCTCCATCACCAGCACGGAGCCGATTGCAACACGCTTCTTCTCTCCGCCGGAGAGCATGTAGGACGGACGGTCCTTCAGCGCCTCGATACCGAGTTCGGCCATAACGTCGTGCGCCCTTGAGAGCGACTCTTCCTCGGAAAGCCCAAGCTGCATCGGGCCGAACACCATCTCGTCAAGCACGGTCGGGCAGAAGAGCTGGACGTCCGAGTCCTGGAAGACGTATCCCATCCCGCCACGGAAGAACCTCTGGAACTCGCGCTCCTTCAGGGCCTCGTGGCTGACCTCGCGGCCCATATAGAAGAGCTTGCCCGCGTCCGGCTTTATCAGACCGTCCATGACCTGGAGGAGGGTCGATTTCCCGCTCCCGTTGGAGCCGATTACCGCGAGCCGCTCTCCCCGCCCGATTTCCATGTTCACGCCGGAAAGGGCGTTTATCCTGCCGTAGTAGCTGTAGGTTATGTTCTCCGCCTTTACCGCGATTTCCATTTCATCTCCTAAACGGCAATCAGAATTATCCCCGCCGCGCAGGCGGCAAGGAGCGCCAGCCAGTCGGACTTTTTCATGGCCCCCTGACCCCGGAGCTTAATCTCGCCGGTGAAGCCCCTTGATAGCATGGCCTTGAATATCTCGTCGCACCGGGTTTGAGTCTTCTTGAAGATAACCCCCATCCTGCCTGCGGCCCAGCGTCTGGCCTCGGAGACGTCCACCGCTCCCGCCGTTCTGCTTATCTTCGCCAGGTGCATGTCCTCCACCGTCTTGGCGAATATAAAAATATATTTATACGTGAGGTTCACGACGGCCAGGACGGAATCCGGCACGCGAAAGGTCTTCAGCGCGCGCATTATCTCCGTGAAGGGCGTGGTAAAAAGGACGAGCATGGCAAGCGACACCGAGTTCGTCACGCGCATCGTAAGCATCGCCACGCCGAAAAGTCCGTCGGACGTAATCCCGATTTCCCTGGGTATCCTGTATGTCCAGAACGAGTGGGCCTCGTGAAGGGTGATCAGCGTAAATATCGGCCTGCCGGGCGTGATTATATTAAGCGCGGACGGCAGGGCGACAAGGAAGCCGAAGAAGAACCCGATGAACACGACCCTCGCGTATATAAGCTTAAGACCGGCCTTCGACGCCAGGGCGAGGGAAAAGATAAAGCCCGCGATGATGAGTTCCGTCGGCAGGTCTTTGCGTATATTTACCGCAACGAGCATAAGTAGGGTAAATATTACCTTTACCCGCGCGTCGAGCTCCTGAAGGAAACCCTTCCTGGATGACAGCTCCCACTGCACGTAGGAGTTCTTCGTCAGCTTCGCTATGTGCGAGAGGCCCTTGTCGAGGTATGAAAGCCGGGAGGACTTATGCCCCTTTTTCAGGAACTTTGAGAGCAGGTATATCAGGCCAACGGCCAGGACGGCGCCGGTAAACCCCGACGCGAGATACCCGCCCGTGCCGGACGAGGCCGCCCCCGCGCCGTAATTCGGCATCGGCGGGTTCCAGAGATTATGAAGCCCCCGAAACCCGGCGGGGACATATCCAAGCATCTTCCTGAGCGTCTCAGACCCCCACTCGCCCCATGCGCTCCCGCCGTTAAATTTCGCCGGGATTATAATTCCGAGAGGGGTAAGCGCCGCAATGGCGGCGAGCGCAAGCCAGAGCTTCCAGCGCCTTTTGCCCGCAGTCTGCGCGCCGGCCGCAAATTCGGCGTCAGTGGCATAGAAATATTTGACCAGGAGCATCGTTACGACGCCTTCAAACGGGCCGAACACAAGCAGGTGCCCGAAGAACATCGCCGGCAGGGCAATGGAGAGCGGATATGGGGAGTAAAGAGGCGCGCCGCCCGGCCCGTGCGCGATAATCGGCTGTATGCCGAATTCCACTCCTGCGCAGGCGGCGGCGACGGAAAGCCCCAGCCAGCCGGACAGAAACGCCCCGGCCAGGGGCCTGAAGCCGCTCTTTTTGTTTCCGGCCACGGCCCGGAATATAAACCACGTTACAAACGGCGCGACGATGGCCATGTTGAAGCAGTTTGCGCCGTAGGCGGTTATCCCGCCGTCTCCGAAAACGAGCGCCTGTATCATCAGGACGACTGACACGGCTATCACGGCGGTCCACGGCCCCAGGAGTATGGCGATAATCCCGCCTCCGACTGCGTGCCCGGACGTGCCGCCGGGTATGGGTATGTTGAACATCATTATGAGGAAGGAAAACGCGGCGGCCATGGAAAGATACGGCACCTGCTTTACCGTCAGCTCGCGCCTGAGTTTCCGGAGGCCAACGGCCCAGAAACCCGCCGATACGGCATACATCGGCACAAACGTCTGCGGAGATAAATATCCGTCCGGGATGTGCATGGGATTTTGTTCTTTGACTCCGTGATACTTTTTTAAAGAAACGTAGCACTATTCGCCCTGCCCTGTCAAGAATTAATTGACTTGCCGCCGGGAATTAACTAAACTCTATAGGGCCTCAAGGGTTGCAAATAACACTAAGGAGAGAGGAGACGGGATGAAAAAGCTTTTGTCGGTTGTGGCCGCGGCGATGTTGGTCGTGGTGATTCCAATGACGGCATGCGCAAAGGGGAAAAAGATGAAGGACGGGTTGATTATCAATGACGTAAAGGTGGGCACGGGCGCGGTTGCGAAGGCCGGAGAGACGGTCACGGTGCAGTATACCGGCTGGCTGATGAACGGGAAGAAGTTCGATTCCAGCAAGGACAGAAACGAGCCGTTCACCTTCCAGCTTGGCGCGGGCCAGGTAATACAGGGCTGGGACGAGGGCGTCGCCGGCATGAAAGTCGGGGGGACACGGATGCTTATAATACCGCCGAGCCTGGGCTACGGCGAGCGGGGCGCGGGCGGAGTAATCCCTCCGAACGCGACTTTGAAGTTCGAGGTGGAGCTTTTGGGAGTAAAATGAAACCATAGAAGATTTATGCTTCACCTGGAAGGAAAGCGATAGGAATTTTCTGAAAAGAGGTTTTATGGAACATAGAAGGCCCCCGTACGAAAAAAACAACGGCGACTTCCTGACAAAAGAGCAGTTCCTCGTAGACGAACTTAAGGTCGGCGACACATGGCGGATGTTCCGGATAATGTCCGAGTTCGTGGAGGGGTTCGAGCAGATGCACGGAGTCGGCCCGGCGGTAACCGTGTTCGGCTCCGCCCGCTCGAAGTCAACAGACCTGCGCTACCAGACCGCCCGCCGCCTGGGCAAGATAATGGCGGAGAAGGGCATCACCGTCATCACCGGCGGCGGCCCCGGCATCATGGAGGCGGCGAACAGGGGCGCCTTCGAGAGTGGCGGCAAATCCATCGGGCTCAATATCGAGCTTCCTCTTGAGCAGGAACATAACCCCTACCTCACCAAGGCCGTGCAGTTCCGGCACTTCTTCATACGCAAGGTCATGCTCGTGAAATACTCCTTCGGCTTCATCATCTTCCCAGGCGGCTTCGGCACGATGGACGAGTGCTTCGAGGCCCTCACACTCATCCAGACGATGAAAATACGCCCGATCCCGGTCATCATGGTGGACAGGAAGTTCTGGTCGGGGCTTTGGAGCTGGCTCTCCGACAACCTCCTCCGGGAGGCGACCATAAGCCCAGGCGACCTGGAGCTTATTACATTCCTCGACGAGCCGGAGGAGATAGCCGACAGGATAAGCGAGTTCGTCGAGCGCGGCACAATCGAGGGCAAGCGCCCATGGGCAGGCAGATGAGCCGGTCGACCGGCCTCGGACATGAGGAGCAATGAGCAAGAGCCGACTGCACAAGTTCAATCCGGACTATACCTGGAGCGAGGTGGCAAGGGAGGCGTATAAGATTCCCCTCACCCCCTGCCCCTCTCCCGGAGGTAGAGGGGTTACGGAAGGAAGCGCGCCGAATGAGTCTGCTGCCGGTCAACCGGCCTTCTGCGGCATCGACCGGCAGACGCTCATCGGCCTGAGGGGCGAGTCCGTGAAGTTCCACGTCCGCTATTTCGAGGTCGAGCCGGGCGGCCACAGCTCCCTTGAGAAGCACGAGCACGAGCACGCCGTGATTTGCGTCCGGGGCAGGGGTAAGGCGCTCGCCGGGGACAAGGTATTCGACGTCGGCTTCATGGACGCGCTATACGTCGCCCCGAACGAGCCGCACCAGCTTATAAATCCCGGCCCCGACCCATTCGGCTTCATCTGCATCGTGGATGCGGAGCGCGACAGGCCACGAGAGCTTTCCGGCGAGGACATAAAAAAGCTGGACGAATCCGAAGAGACGCGGGGGAAGTTTATCGGGTATATACAGGGGGATTAAGCGGAAAGTGGGAACAGTAGAACAAATTTCAGCGATAGTTACTGCACTTGCTACATCAAGCTTAGCTGTTATTGCCTGGTGGCAATTAAGCAGATATACAAACCAATTAAGGGCAGAGTTTTTATACACAATTTCAAAAGACTTAGATGCATGGTTACGCAAACATAAACCAGCAAGGGATTGGATTTTTAAAGGATCGGATAGCGAACGTTTAAGACGGGAAAGATATGATGAATGGGAATTTGATGATTTTTTAGGTTTTTTTGAGACTATTTGGAGTTTTGATAAAAAGGGATTGGTTGACAAGGAAATGGTATATGATCTTTTTAGTGATTATCTTATTGATGTCTACGAAGCAAACGATTTTGAAATAGGAAAAATAATTGAAGAACTGAGAAAAGAAGGCAATGAAAACGATTTATATATAGGTGTCGAAGAATTATACAAGGAAATGAAAAAACTAGAAGCAAAAAAATAAAATGTTCCTCATCAAAAAAATCACCCTCTACGACGGCACAGGCCAGGACGGCTATCCCGCCGACATATTGATCGACGGCGAGAGAATCGCACGGATAATAAAGCCACTGGGTTCCCGCGTTCGCGGGAATGACGGCAATTTTGCGGGTGCCGAAGTAATCGACTGCACGGGCCTTGCCGCCGCGCCGGGGTTCATAGACATTCACGCGCACTCGGAGTTCTCGCTCCTTGCCGAGCCTGCCGCACCGTCGAAGATTATGCAGGGCGTAACGACCGAGGTTTCCGGGAACTGCGGCATGTCCGCCGCGCCGCTCATCGGCGAAGCCGCCAAAGCGCGAGCGAGCGAATTCGCCGAACTCGGAATCAAGCAGACATGGGTGGACTTTAAGGACTACTTCGACGCCCTGGAGCAGGCCCGGCCCGCGCTGAACTTCGCGACATATTGCGGGCACGGGAACCTGCGCGCATCGGTCATGGGATACGTCAACCGAAAACCGGCAGAGGACGAGTTCCGGAAAATGGAGGCGCTCCTTGCGGAAGCGATGCAGGCGGGCGCGCTGGGCCTGTCCACAGGCCTGATTTATCCTCCCGGAGTCTATAGCGAAACGGGAGAAATCGTGCGCCTGGCGAAGGCCGCGGCGAAATACGGCGGCGTGTACACGAGCCACATGCGGAGCGAGGGCGCAAGGGTCGTCGAGGCGGTTGAGGAGGCGATAATCGTCGGACGCGAGGCGGGAATCCCGGTGCAGATCTCGCACCTGAAGACCGCAGGCCAGGCCAACTGGCACAAAATATCAACAATCATCGATACGATAGAAAAGGCGCGCGCGGAAGGGCTGGACGTAACCGCTGACCGCTATCCGTACACGGCATCGAGCACCGACCTCGACGCAATCCTTCCATCGTGGGCATATGAAGGGGGCAATGTCGAGGAAGTGAAGCGCCTCCAGGCGCCTGCGACGCGGGCGAAACTGCGCGACGAGGTGCTCTCCGGCCACCCGGTTCCGGAATATTGGAACCGCGTGATGATCGCGTCGGTCGGCACGGTAGGCAACAGAAAGCTTGAGGGTAAGACGCTTGCGGAAGCCGCCATAATCCGCGCGCAGGAGCCTGTGGAGGCGCTCTTCGACATCTTGATAGAGGAAGGCGCGCGCGCCCAGGCGATATACTTCTCGATGAGCGAGGACAACCTGAAAACCTTTCTGTCCCTGCCTTGGATGATGGTCGGGTCGGATTCCACCGCGCGCGGGACATCCGGAGCGACAAGGCAGGGCAAGCCGCACCCGCGCGGCTTCGGGAGCTTTGCAAGGGTGCTTGGGAAATACGCCCGCGAAGAAAAACTGCTGAGCCTCCCGCAGGCGGTGAGGAAGCTGACCGGAATGGCGGCGGACAGGCTGAGACTGGAAGACCGTGGATATATAAAAGAAGGTTTATATGCTGACATGGTCATATTCAATCCGTCAACGGTTATCGATACGGCGACATTCGAGGAGCCGTATCAATTCCCGCATGGGATAGAACATGTGCTCGTGAACGGGAGGTTCGCCGTGCGCGGCGGGAAGCAGACGGAACTAAGAGCGGGCAGGATATTAAGATAGCCCTCACCCCCGGCCCCTCTCCCAGTGGCGGGCGAGGGGTGGAGGATATATGCGTCCTATAATCGGCATCACGCAGGACATAGAATTCAAGGAATCGGGCGGCTTCCGCACATATCTCGACAAAAGTTACGCCGACGCCGTATACCGTTTCGGCGGGATGCCTTTTATGATACCTGTCGTAGAGGGCGCGTCCGTGCCGGAGGAATATGCGCGGAAAATCGACGGCCTGCTCCTCTCAGGCGGGGACGACATACACCCAAGATATTATTCGGAAGAGGTCATGGACGGCGCGACTCTTTCTCCCGACGCAAGGACCGATTTCGACTTCGCGCTTCTGCGCGAGATGCTCGCGGCGGGAAAGCCGGTCTTTGGGATATGCCTCGGCATTCAATCAATGAACGTCTATTTCGGAGGCAAGCTCCACCAGGATATTCCGGGCCACAAAGAGAAGGGCAGGGACATTCGGCACATGGTGACGCTCGCGCGCGGGAGTATGCTGAAAGAGATTATCGGCGCGGAACGATTGTCCGTGAACAGCTATCATCACCAGGCCGTAAGCAGGCTCGCGCCGGGGCTTTACCCGTCCGCCGTGTCCGACGACGGGATGGTTGAGGCCGTGGAGCTTCCCGGCGGGAGATTCGTCGTGGGAGTTCAGTGGCACCCGGAGCGAATGCAGGAAGAGGAGTCGTCGCGGCGGCTCTTCGAGGCGTTCATAAGAGAATGCAAGCAGTTATGATTGCTCCGGCGCTATTGGTCTCTCTCCAGGCGATTCCTTCGGGTATTTCTAAGGCTCGTTCGGCTATGGCAGAAAAACTCGCTTCGCTCGGACAGTTTCTGCCATGCGGCAAGATTCGCCGCCGCTCACGTTCGCCAAGAAATACCAGTTCAGTCATCGCATTTTCGTTCGGCCAATGCACCCTCGCATTTTTATCCGCGCTTCTTCTGGTTTCCTGTTCTTCGCATGAAAATCCATCGTATCTGCACCTGCGCTTAAGCGAAGACCCCACGACGCTCGACCCGGCGTATATCGTGGACGTGCAGGGCGGGGTAGTGGCCGCGAAGATATTCGACGGCCTGGTATCCTACGACGACAAGGCTCGGATAATACCGGGGCTTGCAAGCTCGTGGAGCGTAAGCCCGGACGGCAAAACATACACGTTCGATATCCGGAAGGGAGTAAAGTTCTCAAACGGGCGGGAATTGACTTCGACGGACGTTAAGTATTCCTTCGAGCGCGTGCTTAGTCCCAAGACAAATTCTCCCAGGACTTGGCTTTTCGACAGGATAAAGGGAGCGAGACGGTTCATGGACGGCAAAAGCGCGGACGTCTCCGGGATAAAGACCCCCGGCGCGCACAGGCTCGTCATCGAGCTTTCCGCGCCGTTCGGGCCGTTTCTGGGGCTTCTCGCCATGCCCGGCGCATATATTGTGCCGAAGGAAGAAGTGAAAAAATACGGGACGCATTTCTCCGACCGTCCGGTTGGAACCGGGCCGTTCATACTTGAGCGCTGGGAGCACGGAAGCCGCATTACACTCAGGGCGAATCCGGACTATTTTGGAGGCGCGCCCAGGGTGGCAGGCATCACTTACCGCGTCATACCGGAGGAGTTGACCTCCGTGGCGGAGTTCGAGAGGGGGAATCTCGACGCGCTGAACGTGCCCGCGCCGGAGTTCAGGCGTTATTCGCAGGACCCGCGCTGGAGCAAAAGGCTTCTGTCCCAGGTGGGGCTGAACACGTATTATCTGGGGATGAACTGCCGGAAGGCGCCATTGAATGATGTCCGCGTGCGGCGGGCAATCTCCATGGCGATAGACAGAAAACGTATCCTGGAGACGATTTACGAGGGCAGGGGCGTTCCGGCGAGTGGCCCGGTGCCGGATTTCCTGCTTCCGGAAAACGCCTCAAGCGGCCCGTATAATTACGACCCCGCCGAAGCGAAACGCCTGCTGAAGGAGGCCGGGTATCCCAAGGGAACAGACCTGAAGATTTACATCGGAAACGAGCAGGAGACGCTCGACATGGTGGAGGTGATACAGCAGTATCTCGCGGATGTCGGCATCAAAACGTCCATTGTCCAGCTTGAGTGGTCTGCATTCAAGCAGGCGATAAACAACGGCGACGCAGACCTCTTCTGGCTTAGCTGGCAGGCGGATTACCCCGACCCGGAGAATTTTCTTTATCCCGTCTTCTATAGCGGGAATACGGGCCCTGCGGGCAACCGCGCGCGTTTTCAGGACAAGGAATTCGACGAGCTTATAACCCGCGCAGAGACCGAGCCGGATACGGGAAAGCGCATGGAGCTTTACAGGCAGGCCCAGGCGCGGGTAGTTAAAATGGCCCCCTGGGTATTCTTCTGGCACAAGAAGGACTATGTCGTGCTTGGGCCAAGGGTAAGCGGATACAGGCTCTATCCCATATCCAACTCGGACAAGGGGCTGGGGGTTACCGTGAGTCATTGACAGCCCGGCGCCTTTAGTGGATAATGCATAGGCATGGGACAATTGCTGAAAGTAAGCGGACTAAAGAAACATTTCACGGTGCATAAGGGCCTTTTCGGCGAGAAGGCCGTTGTGAAGGCCGTGGACGGCGTGGATTTCGAGATTGAGCGCGGCGAGGTACTGGGCCTTGTCGGAGAATCCGGCTCCGGGAAGTCCACGGCGGGCAGATGCGTTCTTCGGCTTATCGAGCCTACCGAAGGGACGGTGCGCTTCGACGGCGTGGACGTTTTGAAGGCTGACCG
>JAJYJM010000008.1:24587-63946 GCA_021789495.1 Nitrospirota bacterium | reverse complement strand
AGGTACTGGGCCTTGTCGGAGAATCCGGCTCCGGGAAGTCCACGGCGGGCAGATGCGTTCTTCGGCTTATCGAGCCTACCGAAGGGACGGTGCGCTTCGACGGCGTGGACGTTTTGAAGGCTGACCGCGAGGGCCTAAGAAAGCTCCGGCGCAGGATGCAGATAATATTCCAGGACCCGTTCGCCTCGCTTAACCCGCGGATGAAGGTGGGCGAGATTGTCGGCGAGCCGCTATACGTAAACGGCCTGGCCAAAGGAAGCGATCTCAAAGACCGCGTGGCGGAGATACTGAAGAAAGTCGGCATAGGCCCGGAGGCCGTCGGGAAATACCCGCACGAGTTCTCCGGCGGCCAGAGGCAGAGGATAGGCATCGCGCGGGCGCTCTCGGTAAAGCCGGAACTGATTGTCGCGGACGAACCTATCTCCGCGCTCGACGTCTCCATCCAGGCGCAGGTCTTGAACCTCCTCAAGGACCTCCAGGAGGAGTTCTCGCTTTCCTTCCTCTTCATTGCGCACGACCTGAACATCGTCCGATATTTCTGCGACAAGGTTGCGGTTATGAACCAGGGCAGGATCGTGGAATCCGGTTCGGCGGCGGAGGTATACAATAACCCGAAGGACCCGTATACCAAGGCCCTCCTCGCCGCGATACCGATACCCGACCCGCGTGCAAAGGCGGGGGTTAAATAGCTGACCGGTGCCATGCCGGTTGGTATTTTAATCTTAAAATATTTTAATAATCCCGCTCCGGCGGCCCGGTTTTATTGACTTTCCTGCATTTTTTTGATATAAAAATTTCGGGCCCTTCTTTAAAAGGGCAGATTCCAGGCCGGTTTTCTTAAGGCCGCACCAAGCGTTACGAGAATAATGCCGCCGTTAGATTTCAAAAAGTTCCTCATACTGCCGGCTGCCATCCTGCCGGTCATGCTGTTTTTTTCATCCCGTAAGGCCTCCGCCGACATCTACAAATACATAAACAGCAAAGGCGTGATCGTCTTTACCAACGTCCCAAGGGCCGACGAGAGAAAAATCGAGACGGTAGTCCGGGAACGGCATAAAATCCCGAAGACAATCCCGGCTGTCAAACCGAAGAAACCATGCGTGAAAATCGCAAAAGCCACAGGCGGTAAGCCCCTTAAAAAAGCCTGCCGCAAGGCAAATGCGCAATTGCCTGGCGATGTGCCCTATTCGGGCATAATCAATGCCAAGTGCGAGAAATACGACGTGGATCCCAACCTTGTGCGCTCCATCATAAAGGCTGAATCGAACTTCAATCCGTCCGCCGTGTCCCAGAAGGGCGCGCGGGGGCTTATGCAGCTTATGCCTTCCACCGCCGCGGACATGGGCGTCCGCAAGATTTTCGACCCGGCCCAGAACATAGACGGGGGCGTAAAGTACCTTCACTACCTGCTGAATTGCTTTAATGGAGACGTGGAGCTCTCTGTCGCGGCGTATAACTGCGGCCAGGGCAGGGTTATCAGGAACGGCATGTGCGTCCCGGCAATCCCGGAGACGAGAAACTATGTGAGAAAGGTTATGCGGCTGTCCAAAAACCCCGTCACCGGCACGAACTATTCAAGGCCGATATACAAAGTCGAGATGAAAGACGGCTCTATTTTGTTCACGGAAACCCCCGTCTCGTCCTCCGCAAAAGATATTTCTCTTGCCGAGTAAGGTCAATTTCAATATAATAAATTATTAAACTCCCAATGGCCATTGAAATGAGCGGACATTGGATTCACGAGTTGGAAATTCTTGGCGGACCGTATAATTTCCCGAACGAATCCACAGGGAGCGAATTTAATGGCCATTTTGAAAGGTTTTCGGCCTTGCTGATAGATTCTTCCGAGTTCAAAGAGATCTCCGAAAAGATATTTAAGCTCAAGGCTGAGCGAAACGCCGTCATTCTCGCGCACAACTACCAGCGGGACGAGGTGCAGGAGGTGGCGGATTATACCGGCGATTCCCTTGAACTTTCGCGCATCGCAGCCGGGACGGATTACAGCGTCATCGTCTTCGCAGGCGTGCATTTCATGGCGGAATCGGCAAGCATCCTCTCGCCCGGCAAGACCGTGCTGTTGACCGAGGCCGAGGCCGGATGCCCGATGGCCGAGATGGTTACGGTTTCCGGGCCGCGTTTTTATTCCACGCATTTCCCCGGTGCCGGGAAGGAGTTCTGCTATACCTACCCGGAGGATTTCAGCCTGCGCGATATAAAGGCGAAATATCCCGGCATACCCGTTGTCAGTTATGTCAATACCACGGCGTCGGTAAAGGCCGAGAGCGACATCTGCTGCACGTCGGCGAACGTTGTAAAGGTCGTCGAATCCCTGGATTCAAGGCGTGTAATCTGTGTCCCGGACAAGAACCTGGCCGCCTGGGCGGCGAAGAATACCGGCAAGGAAATAATCGCCTGGGACGGCTTCTGCAACATCCACGACAGGGTGACGATTCAGGACGTTATGGCCGCGCGCGCAGAGTGCCCGAATGCCCTGCTTATCGCGCATCCGGAATGCCCGATGGAAGTCCTGGAGAAGGCGGATTTTGTCACGTCCACATCCGGGATGCTTAGGTTTTGCAGGGAATCGGGCGCGAAGGAATTCATCATCGGAACCGAGCTTGGGCTTATGTACCGTTTAAGGAAGGACAGCCCGGGTAAGTCGTTCTACCCGCTCAGGAAAGACATGCTCTGCCCGAACATGAAGAAAACGACCATCAAGAGCGTCCTGCGCACGTTGGAGCATATGGACTGTGTGGTTAAGGTCCCGGAAGATATACGCATTCCCGCCAAACGCGCTTTGGACAGGATGCTGGAAATCAAATAAAGTAAAGAAAACGTCAGGTTGCAGGGGGAATGGGCAGCAGTTAGCTGCCCTTGGTTTATCCAAGTGGAAAAAATTCGGCTTTCCAAGCTCATGTCCGAGCGCGGGATGTGCTCCCGGCGCGAGGCGGATTCCTTTATAGAACGCGGACTTGTATTCGTAAACGGCTTATCCGTAAGCGAACTGGGACTTAAGGTGGACCCGTCCTCGGAGGTGACTCTCGACCAGAGGGCCGTCGCCGAGCAGATGGGTCTTGCCACAATTATCCTAAATAAACCAGTAGGTTACGTCTCCGGCCAGGCGGAGAAAGGTTATAAGCCCGCCTCCGTTTTGCTTACCGCCGCGAACCGCGCAAAGGGGGATATATCCGGCATGAAATTCTCGCCCGCAAGCATGAAAAACCTTGCGCCCGCGGGACGACTTGACATTGATTCTCAAGGACTTATCGTGTTTACACAGGACGGGCGGGTGGCGAAGAAGCTCATCGGGGAGCACTCGGAGATTGAAAAGGAATACATCGTCCGGGTGGAAGGAGATGTTGCACAAAACGCTTTGAATCTCCTGAATTTCGGCCTGTCTCTGGATGGGATTCCCCTTAAAAAAGCGATAGTTACACGTCTTAACAACGACCAGCTCCGGTTCGTTTTAAAGCAGGGGAAAAAGCGGCAGATACGCAGGATGTGCGAGCAGGTGAATCTCAGGGTAACTGGCCTAAAGCGTGTCAGAATCGGGGAAATCCGGCTTGGGAGCCTGCCTGAGGGGAAGTGGAGATACCTTGCGCCGGGTGAGGAATTTTAAGCCTTTCCCGCGCCCGTTTTTTGGCCTTAAACCCGCCCGCAGAGGCCATTTTCAGGCCCGTTTTCGAGACCGTGGGAAATTCGTGATTTTTACACGTTTTTACCTTAACAATCGGCAGGTTCCGGAATCAATCCGGAATTGCTATTGGCAATGAACTTCCCCGACCGATTAGGTTTACTCTTTAAGCTCGGCCCGGTGTTATAAGTAAATAGCATCGTAATTCCCGAACGCCTCTAACGGAAATCCGGGTTCCGGTTTTTGTTAATGAGCGCTAACAAAATACTTGACATCCTCGGAATATTATGTTAGTAAATACTAACAAGAGGGCACCCTCACCCCTTATCCCTCTCCCGAAGGGCGAGGGGAGAAAGCGTCAAGACGCATGGAACGGAAGAATACGAAAATCAGGCAGGCGGAGATTATAAACACCGCTATAGCCGTCATCGGCGAGCTGGGGGTGGGCGGGCTTACCATCGCCAAGCTGGCCGAGAGGCTTGGGATGTCCGAGCCCGCGCTTTACAGGCATTTCCAGGACAAAGAGGCTATACTTTCAGCAGTGATAGACGAGATCGCCCTTGTCATCACAGGCAGGGCGTTCGAGCTTGCGAGGCAGGAGATCTCCCCGAAGGAGAAACTCAAAAAAATAATGGCCAGCCATGTCTCCCAGGTGGAAGAGAGGAGCGGGATCCCAAGGCTCCTCTTCTCCGAGGAGATGCACGTGAAATACCCGGCGCTTCGGGATAAGCTCGTCATGTGCATGGGAGGCTACCTCTCCACGATTGAGAACGTCCTTTCGGAAGGCAGGAAGGACGGGAGCATAAAACCGGAAATAAACATACAGGAGACGGCCAGGACGTATCTCGGCATGATACAGTTCGCGGCCATGAGATGGTCCTTGAGCGGCCTTTCGTTTTCGCTTTCGGAGGAGGGCGAGAGGTTGTGGCTTAATTTCTGCAGGATGCTGAAGGCATGAGGTTATGAAAACGGTCGTCCGGCTTTTGTTCATCGTGTTTATTTTCGCTCCAGCGGCGGCTCTGGCCGGAGGCCCGGCGCCTCTGACGCTCGATGAGGCGGTAAATGCCGCGCTTGCGCACAACCGCCCGCTCCTGTCGGAGGGAGAGAAGCTGAAGGCGTCGGAGGCAGGCATAGGCGAGGCGAGATCCGCATTCCTGCCGAAGGCCGATGTCTCGGAGACCTTCGTGCGCTCGGACAACCCTGTGACGGTTTTCGGCTCGAAACTGAACCAGGGAAACTTCCAGGCGTCGGACTTCGCAATCGACAAGCTGAACAGCCCAAGCCCCATAAACGACTTCAACTTCAGGGTGCAGGTAATCCAGCCGCTCTTCAACGGCGGCAAGGAGATACTCGGCTACAGGCGCGCGAAGCTCGCCCTTGAGTCCGCGAAGATGAAACACGAGCGCGCGCGCATGGAGACGGCCTACGAAACGGTGCAGGCCTACTGGGGAGTGGCCCTGGCGGGCGAGTATATAAAGACGGCGAAGCAGGCGGAGAAGTCCACGGAAAGGCATCTTAAACTCGCGCAGGATTTATACGGCCAGGGGATGCTCCTTCGCTCGGAGGTGCTGCTTGCGAAGGTGCATCTTGCGGACGTGGAGGAGATGCTCATCAAGGCGGAGAACCGCGAGGCACTCGCGAAGGCCGCGCTGAACATGATACTCGGAAGGCCGCAGGACACGCCTGTTGCGATTGCCGACAGGCTCGAATACAGCCCGTTCCCCGGGAGCCTTGAAAGCCTCCAGGCCGAGGCCCTTAAGGACAGGCCGGACCTGAAGGGCATGAAGTTCAACGTGGAGAACATGGGCGATGGCGTAAAGCTCGCGCAGACGGACTACCTGCCGAACGTAAACCTGATAGGGCAATACGACCGGGACAGCGAAGACGCCTTCGGACACGGCGGGGACTCCTACACAATTATGGGCAGACTTACGTGGAACGTCTTCGACGGCTTCCTCACGACGAACAAGGTGCGCGAGGCGAGGGCCGATAGAAACGCGGCGTCGTACATGTACGACCAGATGAAGGAGGGCGCGCTATTCGAGGTGCGCAAGGCCTATAACGACCTGCTGGAGGCGAAAAAGCGCATGGACGTGGAATCCGCCGCGGTGAGTGAAGGCAGGGAGAGCCTGCGGATAATCACGAAGCGCTTCGGGGCGGGGATGGCGAAGTCCCTCGACGTGATAGATGCGGACACGGCGCTCACCCGCGCGCGCACGAACTACGCCTCTGCGCTCTACGACTATAACGTCTCCGGGGCCGCGCTAAGGCTGGCGATTGGAGAGAAATATTGAGAACATGGATATGGTCTTATTTGACGGTTCCGTCGGCTGGCATAAGAGATTAATAGAGGTGTTGTAAAATGAGACGACTCCTGCTTTACTCACTGATTTTTACCTTGTTCATAGGCTGCGCAAAGGGGCCGCAAAAGGCGCCCGCACGGCAAGGCGCGCCGGTGGAAGTCCCGACTGCGGTCGTTTCGGCGAGGGAAATAACGAGAACGCTCCAGACGGTGGGCACGGTGGAGGCGAAGAAAGAGGCCACCCTCTCTGCGAAGATTATGGGCGCCATAACGGCGATTAACGTAAGCGAGGGAAGCCCCGTCAGGAAGGGAGAAGTCCTCGTAACCATCGACGCCGCCGACATCGCGGCCAAGAGGCAGCAGGCCGTCGATGCCGGGGCCGAAGGCCGGGCGGCGCTTAAGGAGACAAACGCCGCGATCGCCGGGGCGAAGGCCGCGCTTCAAAACGCGAGGATAAACTACGGGCGATTCAGGAACCTCTACAAGGAGCAGGCCGTAACGAAAAAAGAGCTCGACGACATGTCCACGCAGCTCAGGATGGCAAGGGCGGGGGAGGAGCAGGCCATAGCCAAAAAGAAACAGGTGCAGGCGAAAATCGCCCAGGCCGACGCCGCCATAAAAGAGGCGGATGTAATGCTCGGATACGCCGTCATACGCTCGCCGATTAACGGGGCGGTTACGGCGAAGACGGCGAACGTGGGCGAGATGGCCGCGCCCGGCAGGCCGCTTCTCACGGTCGTCGATAACAGTGCGCTGAGGCTCGCGTGCGGCGTGAAGGAAGACGACATCGCGGGGATTCATAAGGGCGAGGGCGTCAAGGTTACGGTGGACGCGCTGGGCGGCAGGAAGATAGAAGGCGTTGTCTCGGAGATTGTCCCGGCGGCAGATCCATCGACCCGCTCGTTCACGGTAAAGATAGACCTGCCGAAGACGGACGACTTAAGGCCCGGCATGTTCGGACGGGCGTGGCTGCCGTTCGGAAAGACGCGCGCCGTCCTCGTGCCGGACGCCGCGCTCGTCGATAAGGAAGGCATGGAGGGCGTCTGGGTGGTTGCGGCTGGAAATACCCTAAGTTTCCGGGCCGTGAGGCTCGGCGCCGAGGCGGACGGCGAAAGGGAGGTCCTGGCCGGCCTCTCCGGCGGCGAGAGGGTCGCGGTCGGAAACCTGGATAGTTTGCGAGAGGGGATGAAGATAAAATAAAAGTCGCTGGGTTCCCGCTTTCGCGGGAATGACGATAATAAGAGTGTCGCCCCCGTGAAAACGGGATGCGGAGTTTGCTTTTTATCCACTCTCCGCTTGCATGACGATAATAAGAGTGTCGCCCCCGTGAAAACGGGATGCGGAGTTTGCTTTTTATCCACTCTCCGCTCGCATGACGATAATAAGAGTGTCACCCCCGTGGAAACGGGGGCCAAGCGACTTTGATTTTTAGTTCGGAGGGTTTCTCCTTGAAGTTGAATTTGGCGGGAAGGATAACCGAGTATTTCATAAACTCCCAGCTTACCGTGCTCCTGATGGTTGCGGCGGCGGGGTTCGGGATTTTCGCGCTCGTTCACACGCCGCGCGAGGAGAACCCGCAGATAGTCGTCCCGGCGGCGAACATATACATAATGTACCCGGGCGGGAGCGCGAAGGAAGTGGAGGAGCTTGTCGCAAGGCCGCTTGAGCGGATAGTGCGCGAAATAAAGGGCGTCGAGAACGTCTATTCCATCTCGATGAACGGGATGGCCGTCGTGACGGTGAAGTTCTATGTCGGGCAGGACAGAGAGAAGAGCCTCTTCAACCTCTACAACAAAGTCATGTCGAACGTCGATTTCGCCCCGCCCGGCGCGGTAATGCCCCCGCTCGTGAAGCCTATCGAGGTGGACGACGTGCCGATTGTCGCAATCACGCTCTCCGGCGGCGGATACAGCGACTATCAACTGAAACGCGTCGCGGACAATGTCTTGATCGAGCTTCAGAAGGTGCCGGGGACGTCGAAGTCCTACGTCGTCGGCGGGCGCAACAGGCAGGTGCGCGTTACGCTCGACCCCGCCCGCCTCGCGGCGCACAACATCTCGCCCTTGCAGGTGCAGGGGGCGCTGACGGCAGCCAACGCGAACCTCCGGACCGGAAGCTTCGAGTCCGCCGGCAGGAGATTTTCCATCGAGACCGGCGGGTTTTTCAGTTCCGTAAGCGACGTGAAAGATCTCGTCGTCGGAAGCTCCGCCGGTCGCCCGGCATCAGGCGGCAGGCTCGTATACCTCCGGGACGTGGCCGACGTCGTGGACGGAAAGGAGCCGACTACGCACTTCACGAGGATCGCCTTCGGCCCCGGAAGCGGCGCCTCCGACATGACGGAACACGCCGCCGTGACGATTGCCATAGCCAAGAAAAAAGGCGAGAACGCCGTCAAGGTCTCTGAGGCCATCCTTAAGAAGATGAACGAGCTTAAAGCCTCGCTGCCGCCGGGCATCAAGGCGACGGTTACAAGAAACGACGGCAAGACCGCAAACGACGCCGTAAATGAACTCGTCCGGCACCTTGTGCTAAGCATAATCATCGTCGTAATGCTCCTGCTCGTCGCGCTCGGATGGCGGGACGCCATGATAGTCGCGCTCGCGATACCGCTTACGCTCTTCGTCACGCTCGGGACGGGGATGCTCGCGGGCCAGACTATAAACAGGATTACGCTGTTTGCGCTCACGCTGTCGCTTGGTCTTCTTGTCGACGACGCCATCGTCGTCGTGGAGAACATACACAGGCACTACCAGGCGCAGAAGATGCCGCGCCTCCAGGCCGCGATAACCGCCGTGAACGAAATCGGAAGCCCCACGGTGCTCGCGACGCTTACCGTCATACTCGCGTTCCTGCCGATGTTCTTCGTGACGGGCATGATGGGGCCGTACATGGCGCCGATACCCTTCAACGTCCCGGTGGCGATGCTTGCGTCCCTTATGATTGCGTTCATCGTCACGCCCTGGGCGGCCTTCAGGCTGGTCAAGGTCAGGCACGCGGGCGAGGGAAAACTGGAAGACACGCGGATATTCAGGCTGTACAGGAAAATACTCGGCCCGCTCCTGGAGAACAGGTCGAAGAGGCGCATTTTCATAGCCGTGATAATACTCCTGTTCGTCTCGGTGATGACCTTCCCGTTTCTTGAGTGGGTGCAGTTCCGGATGCTCCCGAAGGCGAACAAGAACACGTTTCTGATTACCGTTGACATGCCGAGGGGCATGGCGCTCGAAGACACGGATCGCGTGGCGAGGGCCGTGGGCAGGTATATTGACACGATACCGGAGGTGAAGAACTACGAGACGTTCGTGGGCGTGCCCTCTGTGATAGACTTCAACGGTCTCCTTCGCGGAAGCGGCGCGCGGAACATGCCGCAGTATGCGGACGTAAGGGTGAACATAGTTGACAAGTCCAGGCGCTCCATCTCAAGCGAAGACCTCGTGCTGAAGATAAGGCCGGAGATTGCCGCGCTCGGCAGAGAATACGGCGCGAACATAAAGATTGTCGAAGACCCGCCCGGCCCGCCCGTGCGCGCGACCGTCCTGGCGGAGATTTACGGCCCGCATTACAGGGAGCTTCGCGCGCTTGCGCGCAAGGTGCGCGGGCTTTTCTCAAGGACGGCGGGCGTTACGGACGTGGACGACAGCCTCCAGGCGGACTCGACGATGTATCACATAATCGTTGACAAGACGAAGGCCGCCGAGAACGGCATATCCACGGAAGGGATTATCGGCGCGATGAGGATTGCGCTTGGAGGCGTATCCGTCACGACCCTGCACGTCCCAAGCGAGAAGAACCCCGTGGACATATTCCTGCGCTTCCCGCGCGCCGTGAGGGCGACACCTTCGAGCCTGGGGCAGATATACGTCATGGGGAAGGACGGAAGCCGGATACCCTTGACCGAGCTTGCCCATGTCGTGCCCTCGGACGAGGACAAGCCGATATACCACAAGGACATGAGGAAGGTGGCTTACGTATACGGCGAGATGGCCGGAAGGCCGCCGCTCTATGCCGTTATAGACATGATGCGCCGGCTTGAAAAACACCCGCTCCCGAACGGCTACAGCCTCAAGTGGGGCGGGGAGATGAGGCTCACGAAGGACGTCTTCCGCGACCTGGGCGCGGCGATGGCCGTGGCGCTTATCCTGATATATCTCCTGCTCGTGGGCAAGTTCCGCTCGTTCATCGTGCCGTTCATCATCATGGGCCCGATACCGCTCGCCATGATAGGCATAATGCCGGGGTTTGCCGTCACGGGGGTATATTTCTCGGCGACGTCCATGATCGGCGTCATAGCGCTTGCGGGCATAGTAGTAAGGAACTCGATTATCCTGATCGAGTTCATACAGGACAAGAAGAACGAGGGCATGCCCATAGAGCGCGCGCTAATCGAGGCCGGGGCGATCCGCACGAGGCCGATAGTCCTGACCGCCATGGCCGCCATACTCGGCGCGTCCGTAATCGCGTCCGACCCGGTCTGGAGCGGGCTTGCATGGTCGCTGATATTCGGCATGGCCGCATCCACGGCGCTCACGCTTGTCGTGATACCGGTATTGTATTATATATTCCAGCGAAAGAAGTGGGAGGAGGTGTAATATGGCCTACGTAACGTTTACCGACCCGGAGTGCATCGGCGCGATAATCCTTAACGACCCGCCGGACAATTATATCTCCCGAAAGGTGATGGCGGACATAAACAGGTTCATAGAAGAGGACTTAAGGCCGAAGATAAAGCTTTGCAGCGTCGTCATAACCGGGGAAGGCCCGAACTTCTCCTCCGGCATGGACATAAAGGACATGGTGAAGGTCGGGCGCGAGGAGGCCAAGCTCCTCTCCCGCATAGGCCATAACGCCATGCGCGGCCTTGAGGAACTCCCGGTGCCCGTTATCGCGGCCATAAGCGGCAAGGCGTTCGACATAGGTTTCGAGCTCTCCCTTGCCTGCGATCTGCGGATATGCACGGCTGACGCCGTGTTCTCGATGTCCACGATAAAAATAGGCGTCCCGCCGTCATCCGGCGCGACGGCGCGCCTCCCGGCGATAATCGGCTCCGGGAGGGCGAAGGAGATACTCTTTACCGGCAGGGAGGTGGGGGCGAGGGAGGCCCTCGAGATAGGTCTTGTGAACCTGGTCGTCAAGGACCAGCGCGAACTTATGGACGCGGCGCGTGATTTCGCCTTCAGGATTGCCAACAACGCGCCGGACTCCGTGCGCCAGACCAAGACGCTCGTGAACTCAAGCCTGGACAAGGGCTTCTCGGACATACTCGAAGAGGCTGAGATTAACGCGTTCGGGGAGTCGTTCGGCCCGGGAACGGAACAGAGAGAAGGGATGGAGGCCTATCTCGAAGGCAGGAAAAGCCCCTGGAGCAAGGACAAGGTGGAGTGGTGCAGGTTCAAGTAGTCAGAACCGGTTCGCGTATCTGATATAGAAATCGCACCTCCGGCAGTATTCTATCTTCTCCGCCCGCGTCTTCATCCTCATCTTCCCGGAATCGCAAAGTGTCCCGGTAACCTTCCAGCAGTCTGCGCCCTGCTCAGGATACGCAGGGCAATTTCTCATTACCTCTTCCGCGCACTTCCTTAATTCCCAGCAGTTCATGCCGCCCCCCCGTATTGCGTATTGCTCCTGATTATTAATATAGTATCTGACATATTTTGTCAATAATAAAAACCGATTAATCTAAAGCTGCGACTTTAAGATATGTATTTAAAACGCGGCGCCGGAATTTATAACCTTATATTTTCAGTTTTGTGATACAATCCTGCGTCTGCTATACTTTCCGGGAAAATACCAATTCCACGAAAGGGAGCCTGCCCATGAAAAGTCTGGCAGTGATATTTTTTATCCTGGCGTTCTTCCCCGCCGCCGCGTCCGCCGCAAAGCCCCGCGAGATAATCGTTCACACACCCGACGGCTGGACGCTCCACGGCACGTATTATCCCGGCAGAAAGGGAATGCCGGTGATCCTCCTGATGCACAAGCTGGGGAGCGACCGAAGCGAGTTCATCGGACTCGCCGGGGAACTGAGCGCGAGGGGCTATAACGTCGTCGCATACGACGCGCGCGGGCACGGAGAGAGCACGCTGCATAATGGCAGACGGGAGACGTTCGAGAGTTTTTCCGACCAGGACTTCGAGAACATGACGACAGACATTGATTCGGTGCTGAAATACCTGCGCGGAAATTACGTCGGGGACAAGGCGCTCGTGGGGCTTGTCGGGGCATCGATACAGTCCTCCACCGGGCTTGTCTACGCCGCAAAACACCCGGAGGTCAAGGCGCTCGTGATGCTCTCGCCGGGGCTTGCCTATCACAACATAGACACGACCCTGCCCATGAAGGAATACGGGAAAAGGCCCGTCTTCATCGCCGCGTCGAGAGAGGATACGACGTCATACGAGGCGGTGGGGGTATTGTCGAGGCTCGCGCGGGGGCCGAAGAAGGTGGTGATACTCTCCGACGCCGGGCACGGCGCGCAGATGTTTCAGAAGGACCCGGAGCTGCTTGTGCAGGTTGCGGACTGGCTGGCCGCCAAATTAAAACCGTAGCTGCCCGATTTATCGGGCGAATTTCACGCAAAGGCGGGTTGCCCGGCTTTAATATCCGGCGGGACCGGAGAGGGTGTAGTTAAGCATACCGAGGCCTACATAGGCGCCGAGAAGCACGACGAACAGGAGGATACGCTTAAGCATTTTTAACTCCGTAAACTTTTTAAAATAATTCAGCCATCCGATATCGATGGCTGAATTATAATGCGTGATTGTTAAACAGGCGTTAATCCTATATTAATTTTTTTTAAGAAGCAACACAAAAACGAGGAGGCAGGAAAAAATGAAGATTGTCATCATAACCCATGCGAAGACCGCGAACAGGCCGCCCAAGCGGCTCTCCCTTACCGGAAGGTATGAAGTGGAGCAGGTGGTGGATATGGTGAAGGGCAAGCTCGGAGAGCGCTACCGGATACAGAAGGCGGTGTCCTCTCCGGCGGCAAGGTGCCTGGACACCGCGCTCCTTGCGCTTGAGGAGCTCGGCTCGGACGACATATCGAAGGTGGACACGGACAAGAGGCTTGCGCGCCTGGACAAAGCGGATTTGCTGGAGGCGGTTATCAGGGAGAACGCCCAGGAAGGGCTTGCGATATTCTGCCATGCGGACGTGGCCGGGGCGCTCCCGCACAAGGAGAACATAAAGGGGATAAAGGAAGGGTGGTTCGAGATGAAGCCCGTGCTCGTTATTATGGACTGGGCGCCCTCGCACAAGTGGAACGAAAGCACAATCGACGCCGTCCTTACCGTCCCGGAAGAGACGTCGCTGATGAAGGAATAAAAGTCACCTCGGATAGGCATAATCTCCCGTTTTCGGCCTCCGCAGGCCCTGCCGGCTCTAATAAGATTGCTCCCCGGCCTATAAAAAATACCACAAAAAAAAGCCCCGCGATTTGCGGGGCTTTATGTTTTTCCTGCGAGTTTGGATCGGCCTGAATCTCGATAAATCCGGACTGTTCGGTCAGCGAACTTTTTGCCGCGCCAACCACCCGGCCCAACCTGCCCGTGCCCGCTTTAGAATATCTTGTAGGGGTTCACGAAGAGCAGGATGAGCGAAACGACCAGGGCGTAGATGGCCAGGGACTCGATCATGGCGAAGGCGATGATCATGGTGGTCATTATCTTGCCGGAGACGCCGGGGTTCCTTGATATGCCCTCAAGAGCGCCGTTGGCGGCGATACCCTGCCCGATGCCTGTGCCGAGCGCGGCAAAGCCGATGCCGAGGCCGGCGCCGAGCGCCACGAGGCCGTACACGCCCTTGCCGCCGCCGGTCGCCGCTGCCGCCGCCTGGTCCGCCAGTGCGACAGGCGCGGAGATTGCCACTGCGATAAGGCTGAAGAGCACGAGAAGAAGCGATTTCTTCATTTTGTTATTTCCTCCTTTCCTAATTGATGGAACCTGGAAATTTTTAAAGTCGCCGGCTTTCCGCTTTCGCGGGAATGACGGCCATTAACGCAACCCCGGCCCCCTTTAGTGCGCCTCTTCGACGGCGCCGGAGATGTAGAGCATCGTCAGGAGTATGAACACGAAGGCCTGGACGAAGCTTGTGAAGACCTGGAGTCCGACCATTATAGACGGGACGGCGAGGGGCACGAGCAGCAGGAGCACGGCGACGACCAGGTCCTCGCCCTTGATATTCCCGAAAAGCCGAAGGGAAAGGGATACCGGACGGGCCAGATGGCCGATAAGCTCTATGAAGAACATTGCCGGGGCGAGCCACGCGACCGGCCCCAGGAAGTGCTTTATGTAGTGAAAGCCGTGCTTTCTGATGCCGACGAAATGCGTGGAGACGAAGACGACGAGGGCGCAGGCCAAGGTGGTGTTTATGTTATCCGTCGGGGACTCGAACCCCGGGATTACGTCCATTATATTAGCGAGGAGGATGAATGCGCCCGCCGTGGCGATGAGCGGGAAGTAGTCCATGCCCTTCGGGCCCATTGTAGTGGTTGTGAAATCCCGAAGGCCGCCGACGAACGCCTCCACTATATTCTGAAGCTTGCCCGGCACGGGCTTGAGGCTGCTCCGGACGATGAGCGCGACGACGATGAGGATGGCCATCACAAGCCAGGTATAGACGACAAACGGGGGCACGTGCCACGACCCCAAGGTAAGACCATGTATGAAAAGCGGCGCTTCTTTCATCTCTACCTCTATCTCTTATGGATTATGAAATTTTAGACTACCGGAAGTTTATATATCAAGGGGGTTGTGCTGTCAAGGATTTTCGGTATAAAAAGTTTTTATAATAAGCTAAGGAAACGTAAGGGGTTTGATGATTGTATTTACAAGTTTAATTTAAGATGTTATAATCGCGCGGACTCGGAAAATCCGATGGAGACAGAATGAGCCTTGTTGGACGTCTGGAGGACCTGGCGCTTGCAGATATCTTCCAGATTATAAGCCTTAGCAAAAAAACAGGAACCCTTATCCTTAAGAACAAGACGAAGGGTTCCGCCGTTGTAGTTTTTAAAAACGGGCAGATAATTCAGGCGGCGACGGACGACATCCGCGACACGCTTGGTAATATCCTTATCTCGAAAGGATATATCTCGGAAGACAGCCTGGCGCGCGCGCTTAACGTTCAGAAGAACGTGAAGGGCGTCAAGCGTCTGGGCCAGATACTCGTGGAGACGGGCGCGATTTCCCAGGAGGTGCTGGAAGAGACGATAAGGGAGCAGATAGAGAGCATGGTCTACTCCCTGCTGGCGTGGGAGGACGGGTTCTTCAACTTCGACCTGGGCTCTGTCTCGGTATCCGACAAGATAGAAGTCGTGACGCAGGATTTTCTGCTCAAGGCCGGCCTGAACCCGGAGTATCTCCTCATGGAGAGCGCCCGCGTTCTGGACGAGAGGAAGCGGGGGAAAAAGGGAAAGCCGTCCTTGCACGCGGGCGGCGAACCCCGCCAGGAGCCCGAAGACAAGACAAAGGTCTCCGAGTTTGCGCAGTTTCTTCAGGAGCAGGGGGTTGCGCCTTCGGTTCCGTCACCGGAGGAAAAGGCCGCGACGGATAAGGACAGAGAGCTTAACCAGCTTAAGTCCATGTTTGAGGAACTGAGATTCCCTTCGGCCACTGCGGAGATAACGCTCCTGATACTCAGGTATGCGAGCGAGCTTGTAAGCCGGGCGGTGCTTTTTATGGTTACGAGGGACGAGATACGCGGGCTTGGGCAGTTCGGGATGGAATTCCCGGACGAGTCCCCCGACAGGCGCGTCAGGAAGATACGGGTCCCGGTGAAGGAGTCGTCCATCTTCTCGGAAGTCATCCGCGACAAGCGGACAAAGATAGGCTGCTTCACGGACAGCGCCTGGGATATGTATCTTATGAAAGAGCTGGGCGGGGAACCGAAAGGGTATTTCCTGGTGCCGATGATAAGCAACGGGAGGGTCGCGGCAATCCTGTACGGCGACAACCTCCCGGACGGCAGGCCTATCCCCGGCATTTCCGGCCTGGAAATATTCGTGCACCAGGCGGGTCTTGCCATGGAAAAGGCGCTTCTTGAGCGTAAGATTTCGGAACTCGAAAAACAGATGTCGGCAGGACGCGTTCATCCCGGAACAAAACAGGCGGAGAGCGGGAGGAAACAGCCGTAATGTCGTATTCCGTCCTGATAGTGGAAGATTCCAGGGCCATGAGGGGGCTTATCCGGGCAACCGTAGAGCAGATGCCCGGTTTTTCGACGTTTGAGGCCGCGAACGGTTTCGACGCCCTGAAGAACCTTCCCGCGCGAAAGTATGACCTTATCATTACGGACATCAACATGCCCGACATTAACGGACTGGAACTGATAAGCTTCGTTAAGGGACATCCGGACTACAAGGACATTCCGCTCATCATTGTCAGCACGGAGCGGAGCGACGAGGACATGGAGCGCGGCCTGAAGCTTGGCGCATCCGGTTATATCATAAAGCCGTTCAAGGGGAACGAGCTTCAGGAACTTGTAAAGGAAGTGCTTGGGTAGGAGGATTTCCGGATGGCAGGAAAGGACGACAAGTCCAGGGGCGAGTTCCTGGCCGAGAGCGAGGACATCCTCGAAGACCTTGGCCAGCACCTTACCCGCATGGACGAAATGACCGAGTCCGGAGAGGTTGACCCGGATGTCGTCAACGCGATATTCCGCGGCGTCCATTCCTTGAAAGGCCTCTCCGGCATGTTCGGTTTTGAGGGCATCTCGCAGCTCTCCCACCAGCTCGAATCCCTCCTCGACGCCCTACGCCTGGGCAAGCTGCCCATCTCCCATGAAATGACCTCCGTAATATTCGCCGCGCTGGACAGGCTTAAGATACTCTCCGAGGACATAAGCCGGGGCGGGGCCGAGCGCTCGGATTACGCCGACATATCCTCCATGATAGAGGACGCGCTATCCAAGGGGCATGGCCTGGATTCAAAGGACCTCACGGACGAGATAGAGATAGACGCCCAGATACTGAAGGTCCTGACCGAGTATGAGGAGCATCGCCTCCGGGAGAACGTCAAGGCCAAACATTCCATACTCCTTGTAAAGGCCCGGTTCGACCTTGCGAGCTTCGACAAAGACCTGACATCGCTTAACGACCGGCTGAAGGTGATGGGCGAGATAATCAGCACGCTGCCCACTACCGGAACGGGCCCGGAGGCAGGCATAGAGTTCAATATACTTGTCGGGACAAAGGAGTCGGTCGAAAAATTTATTTCGGAGCTGTCCGGGCCGGACGTCGTAGTCTCGGTAATCAAGTACAAGGCGGTCCAGAAGAAGGCGGAGCCGGAATCGAAGACGGTGCGGAGTCTGTCCAGGACTATCCGGGTGGACATCTCCCGTCTTGACAGGATAATGAACATAGTCGGAGAGCTTGTGCTCTCCAAGAACGTCATTACCCGGCTCTCGAAGGATCTTCGGGCCGTGCAGGGATTCCAGGGGCTGGCAATAGACCTGTACAAAGCCTCGCGCGGGCTTGAGAGGAAGCTTTCCGAGCTTCAGGAGGGGGTCATCGAAGCCCGCATGGTCCCCGTCGGCCAGATATTCACCAGGCTCTCGCAGGCGGTAAGGAAATACTCTTCAGAGGTGGGCAAGGACATACGAATGGAGATGTTCGGCGAGGACACGGAGCTCGACAAACTCGTGATAGAGGAAATCTCCGACCCTCTGATGCACCTGATAAGAAACGCCATCGACCACGGCATAGAGCCTCCGGAGGAAAGGGCCAGGCGAGGCAAGCCTCCGCGCGGAAAGATACGCCTGGACGCATACCCCAAGGGGAACAGGGTCGCCATATCAGTCGAGGACGACGGCGGCGGCATAGACCCGGAAAGGGTCTGGCGCAAGGCCGTCGAGAAGGGACTTGCCGAGCCTTCCGAGACGCTGACAAGGCGAGAGATGCTCGACCTTATATTCCTGCCGGGCTTCTCGACGAAAGAGGAGGTCAGCGAGGTTTCCGGGCGCGGCGTAGGCATGGACGTGGTCAAGCGGAACGTCGCAAAACTCTCCGGCATCATAGACATCGACACAGAAATCGGCAGGGGCACCAATATCACCATAACCCTGCCCATCACCCTCGCGATAATAAAGGGGCTGATGGTGGAGTCCGGCGGGGAGAAATTCGCAATGCCGCTCTCGGCTGTGTCCGAGACGCTGATGCTCGAACCGGAGAAGGTGAACTCGGTCGAGCGGCGCGAGGTGATAACGCTCAGGGGCGAGACCTTGCCGCTTCTAAGACTCGACGAGGTATTCCGGTTTCCGAAGAAAGAAGACCAGGAGTTTATTTATGTCGTCGTGGCGGGGCTAGCGGAACGCAGGATAGGTTTCGTGGTGGACAGGCTCCTCGGTCAGCAGGAGGTGGTAATAAAGAGCCTGGGTGAGAAGCTGAAGGACCTGCCGGGCATTGCCGGGGCGACGGAGCTTGGCGACAACGAGGTTGTGCTCGTTCTGGACCTTGAATCCCTTATAAACGAATCGACCAAGAAAAGGCAGATGCGCTAAAGGATTATGTACGAAGAGTTTTACGGACTGAAAACGAGATGTTTCTCCAAGACACCCGACCCGGCTTTCATGTACATGAGCCGCTCTCACGCCGAGGCGCTGGCGAGGCTTCAGTACGCCGTGGAGGAGCGGGAGGTGGCGCTCCTGACGGGCGAAGTCGGCTCCGGCAAGACCACCCTTACGCGCGCCCTGATAGATTCCCTGGACAGCTCTTTCAAGCCCGTGCTCATTACGAACCCGAGGCTCTCCCCGGCGCAGTTCCTCCGGGCGCTGGCGAAGAAGCTCGGCGCCGAGAAGCCGATGCACTACAAGGCAGACCTCGTGGAGCAGATAAATTCCTTTTTGTACCAGTTCCACGAGAGAGGGCAGTGCCCCGTAATTATAATAGACGAGGCGCAGCTGATACCGGGCAAGGACACGTTCGAGGAGATAAGACTCCTCACCAACTACCAGCTCGACGACACGAACCTGCTCTCGCTTGTGCTTGTCGGCCAGACGGAGATAAAGGACAGGCTGAAGCGTCCGGCATACAGGGCGCTCACGCAGAGGATAGGCATAGCATATCATCTTCCGCCGCTTACGGCCCGGGAGACAGCGCTTTACCTGGCGCATCGCCTTAAGGTGGCGGGCAGGGGCGAAAAGATTTTCGACGAGAAGGCGATCGAGCTTATACATGCCCGCTCCGGTGGTGTGCCGAGGCTCATAAATACCATAGCCACGGGCGCGCTTCTTGCCGGTTTCGGCGCGGGAGAGAGCATGGTCGGCGCGGGGCTTGTCGAGGACGCCGTAAGAGACCTCGGGTTTCTCGGATAAGGGTTAACAGTATGGATTTACTGGAGATAAGGAAAAAAGCCAGGGAGGCGAAAGAGGCCAAAGCGGCCAAGGCCGGCCAACCGGCGGCAGGAGAGATTTCAGGCGATGCGCCTGCCCCGGAGTTGGCGGAGCAGCCTGCGAAGGAGCGTAAAGGGCGGTCGGGAGTTCCCCGGAAAAAGAAGGCATCGCGGAGAAAAACGGCTGACGCCGGGCCTCATGCGGAGGGTATAAAAGATTCGGTAACCATTCCTGCGCAGACGGAAGAAGCCTCCACCCGGCCTGAAGTTTCCCCGGTCGGGGAGGGTTATAACGAAGAGGAAATTCCAGGCTCCGCATCCGTTGAGGGGCCGGTCGAAAAGCCATGCGATACCTCCGTTCAAGAGCCGGCAGGTCGACCAGGCGCCGCGTTCGAGGCGGACATTAAAACGGTACCGGGAGATTCGCCGGGGACGGAAAAGGCCGTTTCTGCGCCCGTGGCGGATGCCTTGTCGCCCGCGTTTCCGGATAGGCTTGAGCTTCTGTCGTTCATGCTCGCGGGCGAGGAATACGCGCTTAAGATGGAAGAGGCAAGGGAGATAATCAGGTGGAGAAAACCCACGAAGGTGCCGCGCGCGCCGGAGCATATAATCGGCATAATCTCGCTTCGGGGCGTAATCCTGCCGGTTTTCGACGTGAAAAAACGCCTGGGCCTTGGAGAGTTCAAGCCGTCCCGCCAGGCGAGGATTATAGTCGTTTCGGATGGCGGTTTTTCTTTAAGCGGGATGGTGGTTGACAGTATAACGGGCGTCAGTTTCATGTCAAGAGAAGGCATGGAGCCGCCTCCGTCGGTTATAAGCGGGAACGAGGCGGAGTTTATCGAAGGCGTCGGAAGGGCGGATGACGGCGGGAACAGGCTGCTTATTTTAATAAAGACGTCCAGGGCGCTGGCGGCTTAAGGGAAGCTTTACAGGCAGGCAAGAGTTTTTCAGCTTTTAACTAGCTCTAAGGACAAAAAGGAGGCCAACAGGATGTTCCGAGGAGGGGGAAAGGCCGTATTGCTGGCCGTATTCCTGGCGGCGGTTGCCGCCGTCGCGGGATGCGCCGGCATGCAGGAAAGCCAGCCGATAATACCGGTAAGCGAGTACGAAAAGCTGATAGTTGGAAGACTGGACGCAAATTACGTGGGCGACCAGGCATGTCTTGCAAAGTGCCATGCGCACGACCAGCTCAAGAAGTGGTTCGACGCATCGACGATGGGGTCGCAGTTAAGCTCCGATTCCGGCCTGCCGCTTGTTAACTGCGAGTCCTGCCACGGCCCGGGAAGCCTTGCAATCGCTAATATCAGGGTGATAAACGGAAGACGCACCTGCGATTACTCAACGCTCATCGACTTAAAGCGCCTCCCGAAGCAGGCGCAGTCCCTCATCTGCCTTAAATGCCATACCGCGAACGCCACCTTCGGCCTGCATTACTGGAACACGAGCATACACAACCTCTCCGGAGTGTCGTGTTTCGACTGCCATAACGTCCATAAGGGCGTGGACCTGAAAGTTGGCCGTAGGAACGTGGTGGCTCTGTGCTACAAATGCCATCCGGAGATAAGGGCGCAGTTCTCTCTTCCGAACCATCACCCCGTCAACGAAGGTGCGGTCACATGCCTTGATTGCCACGACCCGATGGGTTCGCCCAACAGGCACATGCTGAAAGACGGGAGCATGAAGGAGCTTTGCGGCAACTGCCACGCGGAGAAGGCCGGGCCGTTCGCCTTCGAGCACGGCGACGTCACCGAGAACTGCCTGAACTGCCATCGCCCGCACGGCTCGGTGAACCAGCACCTGCTTAAAGTGCGCCTGCCGTACCTGTGCTACCAGTGCCACGAGGCCCAGCACCCCGTGACGGACCAGCTTAATCAGCAGGCGCGCACGATATGCACGGACTGCCACACCGAGATTCATGGTTCCGATACCCCGGACCTGGGTAACGGCGGCGCATTCACACGCTAAGGACCAAAAGGAGGGATTTTATATGAAGAACATATTGATCGCCCTGCTGGTCCTCATGGCCGTTCTCACGGGCGGCAGGGCATTTGCGGATGAAAATGCGGCGGCGGGTCAACCCGCGCCGGATGGAGGGCAGACCGTGACCGACGGCGGCGCGCAGGGGAACACGGATTACTCAATGCCGTCGGAGGGCAACGCATGGCTGGGCTATAATTTCTTCGACCTGCAAGGCTCGAGGAAGGCCGCCGAATATGAATATCCATACGGCTCCGTAGTGGGCGGATTCAATGTGGTTTATGTTCCTCTGCCCACGAGGTGGGAGGCGAACCTCGAATGGGTGAATCCAAACAGCTGGGATGCGGATCTTTCCTTCGCATACAAAGACATGGTAAAGGTCGATTATACCGGGTGGGCGCTCTGGCGCAACTACAACCACTACGGCCTGATAGGAGGCCCCATACCGGGCGGCCTGCACCCGTTAGGGGCGCCTCGCGACACGGATATTGGTGACAATTATTTTACGGACGACCGGGACAACAGGCTGTCCCTGGTGCTGAAATGGCCGGACAGGCCGTATCACGTCTTTGTGAACATGCGGCACTTCGAGAAGGAAGGGACTATCCAGGCGAGGTTCTTCGACGTGTCTCAGACGCTACATGCGAAAGAGTCCCTCTCCAGGGATATAGACTGGGTAACCACGAAACTGAACGTGGGGATAAACGGCCATTTCGGCCCGGTGGAGGCGGAATACAGCCATACGGCGAAGACGTTCGACCCGCACGGAGAAGTGGAAATCCCAATCCTTGAGAGCGGTCTTTATCCAAGCCATGTGCCGCAATACGACGACAACCTCGATACCGTTAAACTGCATACGGACTATACCGGGAGGATAGTGGCCGACAGCACGTTCATAAACGGCGAGCGCAGGAACGAACACTCGGAGGCCGACCTTAAATACCGCAGGGCATACGGCGACGTTACTCTGATACCCGCGAACGGCCTGACGGTGGCGATACGCTACCGCGGCAACTGGACGGACGAGACCGTCGAGGCCGTCCCGGCGGGGACAGGCAGCTTGACACCTACCGTTACCCCGACAAATCCGATAAGCTACAGATCGAACAGGGCCGAGGTGTCCGTCCGCTATAACCCGATTACCGTGCTCGCATTCAACGCCGAATACTCCTATGAGAACCTCCAGCGATACAATGTCGATGCATGGAATGCGATCGTATCCCCGGGCACCAGTGCTCCGATAATCCCGTTCCAGAGCATACCATCCCAGCAGAACATCCATAAAGTAACCGCCGGGGTAACCTCCGACCCGGCCCGATGGATAAACTTCAGGGGCGGCGTGGAATATACCTATACCGGAGAGCCCGCATACCCGGTAAACCCGAAGAATTCCTACAAGGCGCGTGCGGACGTGAACATTATCCCGATGTCGGCATTAAGCGCGAACCTGCATTACAGGCTCACCGTGAACGACAACAACACCTCCGATATGCACTCCGACTACAACAACCCCGGCGTCGGCCTGATATGGACTCCCGGCGGGCCGTTCACGATGTCCGTGAACTACGACTACTTCCGGTACAACATGAAGAGGGAAATCATTCTTCAGCCCCCGCCGCTCACGGTGGTGTCGCTTTCGGAGGAGCTTGCGCCGTATGACGACCAGTCCCACGTCTACTCAGTCTCCGGCGATTATGTCTTTGCCGTCATTCCGCTCACGCTGGATGCGGAGTTTCACCAGAGCTTCAGCAAGGGTGTATTCAGAATTGTCGAGACTGGCAGCGCAGGCAGCACCGCAGGGATTGGCGAGCTTGCCGACCTGGCCGACAGGGAAACCGGCGGCAGCATCACGGCGAAATATGCCCTGCACAAGGGCTGGGGGTTATCGGCTACTTACGGAATAAACAATTTCGTCGATTTCAAGAACAAGCCCCAGGACGGGCCCCAGAACGGCACGGCACAGACGGTAATGATGCTGGCGACCAAAAAATGGTAGGAGGAGACAATGCCTCTTAGAAAAGCCATCTTCACTTTTCTATTTCTGCTTATGACGGCTTGTTTTTGCGTGCCAGGAGCATTCGCGGCCCAGAAGACTATCGGCGTGGTGTTTTCAGGCGATCTGCCGCGTTATCAGGAGGCCCAGAAGGCCTTTATGTCAACCCTTGCCAGGGCGGGGTTCGGCCAGGGCAAGGTCTCGGTCTATGTCCAGACGCCCAACCCCGACCCGATGTCCTGGACGAACAGCGTGAGAAAGTTTATCGGGATTCAGGCGGATGTCATAGTCGCCTACGGGGCGGGCGCGGCGACTACCGCGGTAAGGGAGACAGGCAGGATACCAATCGTTTTCGCCTACGTGTACGATCCCGCCGCATGCGGGTCTAAGAGGGCAAACTCCACGGGGGTAAGTTCAAAGGTTCCGATGGTAACCCTGCTTCGAACGATGAAGTCGATAAAGCCCTTTACCAGGCTTGCCGTGCTTTATAACCCGTATGAAAAGGATTCCGTTGTCCAGTGGAACGAGGTTGTAAGGAATGCGCCCGCCCTGAGGTTCAGCCCTGTTGGAGTACAGGTTAAGAGCGCCCAGGCGGCGAAGTCGATAGTGCAGAAGACCGCCGCAGACTGCGTTTATGTATCGTGCAGCGCGGCTGTCGGCAAAGGCGAATCCGGAATCATCGCGGCAGCCGACAGGAAGAAGATTCCGGTAATTGCGCAGGTCTCCGGGATTGCCGAAAACGGAGGCCTTCTTGCCCTTGCCCCGTCTCCGGAGGAGCAGGGCGCGGACGCCGCGATGATGGCGGCGAAGATACTGAAGGGAGTGCCGGTCTCGAGGATCGGCATGGAAAGCGCCAGGAAGATAAATCTTGTAGTTAATCTGAAGGCCGCGAACGCATTGTCCATAAAGGTGCCTTTCGACGTCCTGAACGCGGCGACGAAGGTAATCAAGTAGGAGGAGGAAGGCAATGAAAATCAGTCTTAAATCCCTCCGGGTAAGGGTGCTCGCAATCGTGACCCTGGTGCTGCTGGGCGTTATATCCGTTTCCACCGCCGCCCTGACGTACGGGTTTACGACCCTTTACACACAGGCCCTTCTGGGCAAGGCGTTCGCGGTAGGGGATTCTTTCAAGGAGAACCTTCAGGATTCGCTGAACCTCGGGCTACCGCTGGAATCCCTCTCCGGCGTCAACGAACGCTGCGCGCAGTTGACCGGCAAGGACTCCGACATCGGATACTGCATGGTGGTGGACCCTTCCGGGAAGGTCCTGTTTTCTAACAAGGCGGACGACATAGGCAAGGCGCTTACGGACCCGGTAAGCATGGCCGCCGCGAGGGCAACCACGGAGGAAAGGAAGAGCGCGCCGGTATTCGAGTACGGGCATAAGAGCTATTACGACACGGTCATACCGCTTTCCGACCCGGAGGGTAAGCATGTAGGCTCCATCAGGCTGGGCCTGGACTACGACAACGTATACGCTCAGAAACGGAAACTGATATTCAGGTCAATGCTCATAGCCGTCGGCTCCATGATTCTCTCCATTATCGTTTTCGCCTTCTTCGTTTCAAAGTTTATCACCGGCAGAATATCAAGCCTGGTAATCACCGCCAAAAAAATAGCGAGCGGCGATTTGACAAAGCTTATCGAGACGGATTCGGACGACGAACTGGGCGAGCTCGGCAGCGCCATTAACGGTATGGTATCCAACCTCAAGAACATGCTGGCGAGGGTAAAGGATGCCTCCATAAGCGTCGCCAACGCCACCGAGCGGATAGCCATGAACGCAAAGAAAATATCCGAAGGCTCGGAGGCCCAGCACGACCTTACGGAGACCACCTCGTCCTCCATGGAGGAGATGAATGCCTCGATAAAGGAAGTTGCCGAGAGCGTGGATTCCCTTTCGTCGTCTGCCGAATCTTCCTCGTCCTCGATAATGGAAATGGCTGCCTCTATAGACCAGGTCGCGGGCAGTACCGGACAGCTCTCCGCTTCTGCGGAATCCACCTCGTCTTCGATCATGGAAATGGCGGCGTCCATAAAACAGGTCGCGGAGAACATGGACGTGCTCTCAAGCGCGGCGGAGGAGACCACGGCCTCCGCAACCGAGATGGGCGCCTCCATAAAGGAAGTCGAGGCCATATCGAAGGAATCGGCATATCTCTCGGAGCAGGTTACGGAAGAGGCGTCCGGGCTCGGCATGAGGTCGGTCGAAAAGACCATCGAGAGCATGAGCAATATCAAGGAAACCGTCGAGAAAGCGGCGCAGGTAATAGAACAACTGGGCGTGCGTTCCGAAGAGATAGGCGAGATACTTACCGTCATAGACGACGTTACCGACCAGACCTCGCTCCTTGCGCTCAACGCCGCGATACTCGCCGCCCAGGCGGGCGAGCACGGCAAGGGTTTCGCCGTCGTGGCCAACGAGATAAAAGACCTGGCGGAGCGCACCTCCTCGTCTACCCAGGAGATAGCGAAACGTATAAGCGCCGTGCAGACGGAGGCCAAGGACGCGGTAAAATCCATCAAGACGGGCCGCGAGAGCGTTGAGCAGGGGGTCAGGATAGCGAACGAGGCCAAGGAGGCGCTAAAGAAGATAGTGCAGAGTTCCACCCGCGCCGCCTCGATGTCCAAGGGCATAGAAAAGGCTACCGTGGAGCAGGCAGAGGGGATACGCCAGGTGTCCGCGGCGATGCTGTCTATTTCAAACATGGTGCAGCAGATACTTGCGGCCACGCAGGAGCAGAGCCAGGGCTCCGAGCAGATTATGGTGGCGTCCGAGAACATGAACGACATAAGCCGTCAGGTAAAGACCGCCATGGCCGAGCAGACGAAGGGCAGCAAACAGATTACCGTCGCCGTCGAGAACGTCTCGGACAAGGTCCAAAATATCGCCGCGGCCACATCCGAGCAGAAGAAGGGGAGCCAGGAGATAGTGCGGGCGCTCGGCAAGATAAGGGAAATAACGGCCGTTTCCGTAAAACTGGCCGGGGAGATGGACCAGTCCGTTTCGGAGCTTTCCAGCCAGGCGGATCTCTTAAGGGAGGAAATAAACCACTTCTCGCTCATGTCGCAGTACAGCCTGTCGTCCGGCAGGATGCGCCTGGGCGTCCTGCCGCTCGAGGAGCCGGAAAACATGAAGAAACGTTTCATGCCGCTTGCCGGCTATATCTCGGACAGCCTTGGCGTGGAGGTGGAGGTGGTTCCGGGCCAGGACATGGCCGCCGCCGTGAACGACCTTGGCCTCGGCATTACCGACGTCTGCTGGCTCGGCCCGGCGACCTATGTTGAAGCGAGATACAAGTACGGAGTCGAGGCTATCGTAAAATCCATAGGCAGGGGGAACATTTTCACGCGTTCGGTTATTGTTGTTAAGGACGGTTCGGATATCACGGCCGTTAAGGACATACGGGGCAGAAGTTTCGCCTTCGGGAGCGAAAAATCCACTTCCTCGCACCTGATGCCGAGAGCAATCCTGGGCGACGCGGGGATAAGACTCTACGACCTGAAATCCTACAAGTACCTTGATCGCCATGACGCGGTGGCAAAGGCCGTCCTGGCCGGGGAATGCGACGCAGGCGGGATGATGGAATCCGTTGCCAGGGAATACCTGAACAAGGGCTTAAAGATAATCCATTATTCGGACTCGATTGCGAACTTTAATTTCTCGGCGGGCAAGAAAGTGGACTCGGCCATTCGGGAAAAACTCAAGAAGGCGTTTGTCGGTCTTTCGACATCGGACCCGGCACAGGCCAGGATACTCAAGGCCATAGACTCTGAATGCGAGGGTTTTACGGACGTAAGCGACGGGGAATACGACGCCATAAGGAAGATGATGAAAAGGCTTTACGGTATAGATTACTCAGTCTCTTGAAGAGGCGGCGATGCAGGAAAGTGCGGTAAAAAAAGAAGACAGGCGGGTCCAGTTGGCGGTATTCTCCGCCGGCGCGGGCGAATACGCCGTGGATATAATGAGGATAACGGAGATAATCAGGCCCCAGAAACTCACGTTCGTCCCGAAGGCCCCGGACTTTATCGAGGGCGTCATAAACCTGCGCGGAGGCGTCGTCCCGGTTATAGACATCAGGAAAAGGCTGGGTATAACACATGGCTCAGACGCCGGTTCCAGGAGCAAGGTTCTTATACTGCTTATAGGCGGCAGGAAAGTCGGGGCCGTGGTTGACGACGTGAAGGAAATTCTGTACATGGACATGGGCTCGATAGAGGATGCCCCTGAAATAGTAAAGGGGCCGGAGGCGCAGTTTCTCCAGGGTATAGGCAAGGCGGGCGAGAGGCTTATAATGGTGCTCGACCCGGAGAAGCTCCTTAACCCCGGCGAACTGGCGGAACTGGAGCGTGCGCGCACGACTCCGGATATTTAAGGAACAGGACTTGTCGATGGATATATTGAAGAGGCTCGAGGCGGAAGACCCGGAGGCCCGGCGTCTCGCGGCGGCGGAGATGGCGGAAAACGTTTCCGCCGAATATATCCCTGCGCTCCTGAAGGCCGTCGCCGACCCTGACTGGCGGGTGCGCAAGACCGCTCTCGACGCGCTCGTCTCCTACGGCGGGGAAGAGGTCTTCGAGGGGCTGTACCGGTCGCTTTTTTCCGAGGACAACGCAGGCGCGCGCAACTCTGCCGCGGAAGGCCTGATAAGGCTTGGGCCTCCCGCGGCAAAGGCGCTTTCCATGCGGCTGGGCGAGCCGGACAGGGACGTCAGGAAATTCATTGTTGACATCATAGGCGAGATAGGCGATTTATCCTGCGTGGACGCCCTGATAAGGGCGCTCGGCGACAGCGACATGAACGTCCGCTCCTCGGCCATGGAACACCTGGGCAAGATGAAGGCGAAGAGCGCGATTCCGGCGCTTGTCTCGTTTTTGAAGGCGGACGAGCAGTGGCTCGCTTTCAACGCTGCCGCCGCGCTCGGAGAGCTCGGAGACCAGGAAGCCGTCGGCGCGCTCATGGAGGCCTCGAAGGACGACTTCCTCAGGGAGCCGTCGCTCGACGCGCTATACAGGATTGGCGATCCCTCGGCCTGGCCGGTTTTCAAGGAGGCGCTGAAAGACGAAGTCCCCGTGATTCGGGAAATAGCCGTGAAGGGCGCGGCCAGGATAATGGCGTCCTCGCCGGAGCCGGGCGCGCTCGCGCGCAAGCTTAAGTCGGAGCTCGGCGCGGACGAAATGGAATTCATAAAAGGACTTATAAGTTCCTACGAGCCGGAGCTCAGCAAGTCCGCAGCCCGCTTGGCCGGGTGGATGAGGGAGCGGGGCGCGGTGGGCGCCGTCGCAAGACTTCTGTACGACGACGAACTGCGTGAAGACGCGATGGCCGCGCTCTTCGAGATTTCCAGGGACGGAGTAGAGCCGCTGATATTCCTGCTGAACGACGAAGACGCGGCGGTGAGACGCGCCTGCGCGGAGCTTCTGGGAATTGCGGGGGACGCCAGGGCGTCGAAATTTCTCCTGCCGCTCCTCGACGACGAGGACGGGCACACCCGTTCTGCGGCGGTGGCGGCGATGGGCAGGCTTAAGGCGGAGAAATCCGCGCTCAGAATGCTGGAACTTTTGCGGGACGAATACCCCGACGTCCAGGAAACGGCGATAAAGGCCGTCGCATCCATACCCGGCGTCAGGGACGGACTTAACCTGAAGGCCCTCGCCCAGGACCCGGAGCCTTCGTTCAGGAGGAACATCGCGTTTTTGTGCGGCCTCCTGGGGAAGGGGAACGCGCCGGTCCTTGAGGGGCTTTTAAAAGACGAGGACGCCGAAGTCCGCGCTGCGGCTGTCGATTCCATTGCCACTGCGGACGAGGATGCGTCGCTCGGAGCGGTGCTCAGGTGCGTAGTGGACGAGGACGCGAGGGTGCGGCTCTCCGCGGTAAACGCCCTGACTGGGAAGAACGTCCCCGGAGCGGCGGAGCCGATGTTCCTGCTTTTAAAAGACTCCGATCCCTGGGTGCGGGCGCAGGCCGCAAGGGCCTTATCTTACGAATCCGACCCAAGGGTTTTCGCCGCGCTCCTTTCGCTTCTGTCGGATGTCTACGGCCCTGTCAAAATGGAGGCCGTCGAGGGGCTCGGAAGGACGGGAAGACCGGAGGCCGGGAAGCATATACTTAACGCGATGACGGACAGGGACCCGGAGGTGAGGAAGGCGGGCATATCCGCCGCGCTGTCGTTGAACGCGCCGGAGCCGCTTCTTAATCTGAAGACGCTTGCGAAAGACCCGGACTGGAGCGTCCGGAAGGCCGCGCTCGAAGCGCTGGTCCGCGCGGGGATTGAGGGGAGCGCGGAGCTTCTGGCCGCGGCGGCGGAAAGCGACCCGGAGCGCATCGTAAGAGAGGCCGCGTCGAGGCTTGTCGGGGAAGGCAAATGATTTTTACCGAGGACATAGTGGAGCTTCCGGACGACGTTTTCCGGCTGCTTCGGGACTTTATCCGGGATTACTGCGGGCTTTATTTCGACGACACATCGAAATATCTCCTGGAGAAGAGGCTCTCGCGCCGCGTCCGCCTGCACCAGCTCAATACCTTCCTCGACTATTACCGCTTCCTGTCCTACGACAGAAGAAGGGAGGCGGAGCTTGTGGAGGTAGTGGACAGTCTTACCACGAACGAGACGTATTTCTTCCGGGAAGAGGCGCAGCTCAGGGCTTTCAGGGACGAAATTCTCCCGGAAATCATAGGCCCCGGAGGCCAGAAGACGCTCAAGGTGTGGAGCGCGGGCTGTTCGACCGGCGAGGAACCGTATACGATAGGCATGATACTCTCCGAGGCCGGACACATAGGCGGAATAGATATGGAGATAATAGGCAGCGACATAAACCAGAAGGTGCTGACCGCCGCCCGCAGAGGCGTCTACAGACGCGGCTCCTTCCGAGCCATCAAGGACGACATGATGCGCAAATACTTCAAAGAGGAATTGCCCGGGAGCTTCAGGATATCGGACGATATAAAAAAGCTCGTGACGTTTTCCCATTTGAATCTGTTCGACCCGTACCGCTTAAGCTTCCTCAAGGGATTTGACGTCATATTCTGCCGGAACGTGATGATATATTTCGACCCTGAGTCGAAGAAGAAACTCATAAAGATGTTCTACGACAAGCTGTCGCCGGGCGGGTATCTCCTGCTGGGGCATGCGGAGTCGCTCTTGAACGTTACGACGGCATTCAGGCTCGTTCACCTAAGAAACGACATGGTTTACCAGAAGCCGGTTTCAGTCAGGGAAGCGATGCCAATATAGAAATAGATTTAACGGACGCTGCCCCGGATGAAAAAAATAAAAGTGCTTGTGGTCGATGACTCGCTCCCGAACAGGAATGCCCTGGCCGGGATGCTGGGACAATCGCCGGGAATAGAGGTCGTCGGCGTTGCCGCTGACGGCGAAGAGGCCATAGAGAAGGTCGTAAGGCTGAGGCCCGACCTCATCACGCTCGACCTCGAAATGCCCCGGATGGACGGTTTCACGTTCCTTCGGTGGCTGATGAGGGTCGCGCCGACGCCGACCCTGGTAATAAGTTCGAGGAACGACGACAGGAGCGTTCTTACAGCGCTTGAGTTCGGGGCTGTCGATTTCCTTCCGAAGCCGGTGTCGCCGGAAGACATGGAGGAACTCGGGCGGGACCTCCTCGAGAAGGTAAAATTTTTCGCCGGGATCGAAATATCCAGGGTAAGCAGGTCGGTTGACCTGCTCCGGAGAATCGGCCCCGTGGAGGACGAGGAAGAGAGGCAGGCGCCCTCAAGGCGGCATGTAGACCTTGTCGCGATAGGGGCCTCCACCGGCGGGCCTCCAGCAGTGCAGGCGATACTGGCAGGCCTGCCAAGGCAGTTTCCAGCGGCAATCGCGGTAAGCCAGCATATGCCGCCGATATTCACGAGGTTCTTTGCGGAGCGGCTGAATAAGGTATGCAAGATTTCCGTGAGGGAGGCCGTCGATGGAGAGCCGCTTATTCCGGGGACGGCCCTCGTGACGCCCGGAGGGCATCATATGTCCTTCAGGAGGAGCGGGGGCGGGATTGCGGTCTCGCTGAAGGAAGCGCATGAAGACGACAGATACATACCATCCGTGGATGTTATGATGCGGTCAGCCGCGCAGAATTACGGCAGGAGGACGATGGGCGTCATCCTGACGGGTATGGGAAACGACGGACGGGAGGGCATGTCGCTTATAAAAGGACTTGGGGGGATAACCATCGCGGAATCTCAGGAGACCGCGGTGATATACGGCATGCCGAAAGAGGCTGTTGAGGCGGGGGCGGTGGACATATCCGTGCCTTTGGACAGGATAGCCGCCGAGATAATAAGGCTCTGCTGATGTCAGGGCCGATGCGCGGGAGGTAGATTTGGACAGCAGGGAAGGACATAAAGACTTGAAGATTAGGACGGAGGAATTCCTCCAGATATTCAGGAAAGGGGAGGAGTTTACCCAGGAGGTCCTGGCTGAGAACGAGAAGCTCCGTTTCAAGATTGTCCAGCTCGAGGAAGAAAACAAGCGGGCCAGGGAAGTCGATCCCGCAAGGGTAAAGACGCTCGAAGAGCAGATGGCTTCACTCGTGGAGGAGAACCGTCGGCTGATGGAACGGTACCGGGAGGTTGAACTGGAGAACAAGAGCTTCGCGGAGAAATACCTTGAGGTCGAGCAGGAGAACAACAACCTGGCGAATCTCTACGTCGCAAGCTACCAGCTCCATTCCACGCTCGATTTTTCCGAAGCCGTAAAGACGGTGCTTGAGATTATAATGAACCTTGTCGGCGCGGAGAAGTTCGCGATAATGCTCCTGGACGAAAAGACAATGGAGCTCTCCGCGGTGGCGACTGAGGGAGTGGCGGTCGAGGACATGCCGTCCATAGCCACGGGCGAGGGTATAATAGGCCGTGTCGCAGCCGAGGGAGAAAGCTATTATGCCGCGGACGCCCCCGGCGAAAAGCCGGACCTCCTGCTCCCGATAGTCTGCATACCGCTTAAGATAAAGGAGCATGTAATCGGCGTAATAGTGATTTACAAGCTGCTCGTGCAGAAGAAGGAGTTCACGGAAGTGGACTACGAGCTTTTCTCCATGCTCGCCGGACATGCGGCGACGGCCATATTCTCTTCAAGGCTTTATTCTCAGTCGGAGAGAAAGCTCGTTACCATCCAGAGTTTCCTCGACCTCATAAAAGAGAAACCGGCTTAAGCAGGCCGCATTTGCATAAGGAGCATAAAAATGGCTGAAATAAATTTCCTGATAGTCGAAGATTCGCCAACCATGAGGCAGCTTATTTCCTTCGCCCTGAAGAGGGTGCACGGGGCCAAGATAATGGAGGCCACGGACGGCATAGACGCGCTGAAGAAGCTCTCGGCGCAGAAATTCGACCTCGTCCTGACGGACATAAACATGCCGATAATGGACGGACTTAAGCTCGTCTCGCTTATCCGCGGGAACGACCAGCACAAGGACATGCCGATAATAATAATAACGACGGAGGGCGCCGAGGAGGACAGGAAGAAGGGTTTGGCCCTGGGCGCGAACGCCTACCTCTCCAAGCCGATCCAGACGGCGGAGCTTCTAAGGCTGGTAAATGAATACGTCAGGAAGTAAATGCCAGTATCCTCCGGCAGGCAGTGAGCGCAACCGCCCAGAGGGCGTCGAGGGCCATGTGTAGATGGGCGTTTGAATCGAAAAGGAGACTCGCCCTGGCCTCGAACTCCTCGTCCGCGAGCCAGAGCATGAACGCCATGACTATCCTGGGATAGGCATGGAAGGCAAAAGCCGCGTCTCCGCCCGGAATGGTAACCCCGCCCACGCATGCCGCCGCCCGCAGGAATAAATCCCTGTTCCCCCCGTATTTGCCGGCAATGGAGTCAAGCGGCAGGGTATGCGACCCCCTGAAAAAGAATCCCCCGCCGGCAACCTCCTTCACAAGCTCGCCGGAAGGAAGAATCGGTTTTGCCTGCACAAGGTAAATCGGCGCCGTGAGGCTTATGAAATACTCAGGTTTCCTGCCCGGCTCGGATATGCAGGCTGTCTTTCTCTCGCGGACGGACACCTCGTGCACTCCGCCAAGTATCTCAAGCCTGTAGGTGTCTTTCGATTCGATATATTCGGCGCCGCTGTTCGTCTCGACCTCGCGCGGGTCGGCCTCCCCAAGTTCCCGCCAGGCCTTGTCCTCCCCGGACTCGATATTGTATGCCTTTTCCATTAATTCCCTGCCCCCGCCTTTTTTATCCCCGTCGCCTTGTATAGGGCGGAGAAATCGAAATGCGCGCGCATCAGTTCCATTGCCCGCGCAACCTTTCTCTCCTCGCGGATGCGCACCTTGCCGAGCGTGGATTCCAGCCGCTCGACGGTCGAGAGCGTGTCGCCCTTGACCGTTATCACCGGCACGCCGGAGAGCTTCGCCTTTGCGATGATAAGGGCGTTCGGCAGGAGGTCTCCAGTCAGAATCAGGCACTTTGTCGAGGTCTCCAGCGCAGCGAGCTGGATGTCGGAGCGATGTCCGCCGGTTATGACGGCCTTGTTGTGCGTGCGCCTGAAATACTTCAGCGCGCTCTCGACGTCCATCGCGCCTATGGAGAGGTTCTCGACGAGTTCGTCCATGTTCTCCTCGCAGCACAATGCCGTCCCGCCTATCGACTCGTTCACCTGCCGGACGGTCATGGAGTTTAGTACCGGGTCTGCCGGAATTATACCCATGAGGGGTATGCCTTTTCTCTTTAAAAACGGCCCGGCGGACTCTTTCAGGTAATCCATGCCCTCGGGGGGGACGCGGTTTATGACGGCTCCGACAAGGTTTTCACCCAGGAAATCCTTGACGGAAAGCAGGCAGTCCACGCACGTCTCGCCGTTGAAAGGGTCTACTATAAGCGCCTTTGCGCCCGTCTCCCTGATTATCCTCGCGCCGGAAATGCCTATGGATTTGCCGTCGAAGATGTTCCTTGCCCCGCCGAGGATTACGGCGTCCGCATCGGAGGAGATTGTTTTGTATGCCGCCATGACCTTTTTCAGGAGGTCTTTGCCGCGCCCTCGCAGGGCTTCCGCCATGAGGTCGTGCGAGTATACGACCGGGCAGAGCCTCTCAAGCGGCCCCGCGAGGCCCAGTCTTTTTTTCATAAAAAGGACGTCTCCGTCCGAGAGGATGCCGCCCTCGACAGTCGGCACCCTTCCGTAAGGCTTCATGTACGCCACCCGAAGCCCGTCTTCCTGCATCTTGAGCGCAAGGCCCAGGGAGACGAGGCTTTTGCCGGAGTAGCCTGCCGTGGAACCTACATATAGCGGGACCATTTTAATCCTCCAGTGAAATGGGGCGGTTGCCATGTTTGTCGTCCCGACCGTAGCGGAGGGACCCACAGTTGATTTTAAAATTCAAATGTGGATTCCTCGGCTGTGCTCGGAATGACAGGTTATTATTATCCCAGCACGACCCTAGCGTCGATGGCGACCGCGCCTTCGCCCTCCGGCAGAACCAGCAGGGGATTTATATCCATCTCCACAATCTCCGGGAAATCCGTAACGAGCCGGGAAAGCCGCAATATGCACTCTTTCGCGGCGTCAAGATCCGACGGCCTTTCGCCGCGAAGCCCCTTGAGCAGCCTGGAAGAGCGTATCTCATCCATCATGGCGCCGGCTTCAAGCGTTCCGACGGGCGCAATCCGGAATGATACGTCGCCAAGAGCCTCCACGTAAATCCCGCCCATGCCGAACATTATCAGCGGGCCGAAGGTGTGGTCGAGCGTCATTCCGAGGATTACTTCCCTTCCGCCCGCTACCATCTCCTGCACCAGGCATCCCCATACCATAGCCCCAGGCATGAGCCTCCGGGCGTTGGAGGTTATTTCGAGAAATGCCGTTTCCACGTCGCGCGGCGTGCGAAGACTCGCCCTGACGCCGCCGATGTCCGTCTTGTGGAGTATGTCCGGGGACGAGATTTTCAGCACGACGGGAAATCCTATGCTGACCGCCGCTTTCACCGCCTCGCCCGAAGTCCTGGCAAGGGCGCTCATAGGCGTGCGGAATCCGTAGGCCGAGATTATCTCCCGCGCGTCCTTCTCGCCAAGCTCGTGTCTGCCCGCCCCGCGCGCCTTCGATATTACCACGCGCGCCCTTTCCGTGTCCGCGTCAAAATGCGCGAAACCCGGATCCGGCCTTTCTTTTGCGCGGCGGTATCTGACCAATGCGTCGAAGGCCCGCACGCCGTCTTCCGGATAGGGATATGTCGGTATCCCGCCGGAGCGGAGCATCTCCGCTCCTTTCCTTATGCTGTCGCCGCCCATGAAACAGGTCAAAACCGGCTTCGCCTTCCTGCCCTTAAGCCGGAGGATCGTTTTAGCCGTCTCTTCCACTTCCGTCATGGCCTGGGGCGTGAGTATAACGAGGGCGCCGTCAACGCCGGGGTCTTTCATAACAGCCGACATCGCAGCCGCATACCTGTCCGCCCTCGCGTCGCCTATGACATCTACCGGGTTATAGAATCCCGCCGTAGGCGGGAGGCTCCTGCGAAGCGAAGAGACCGTGCCGGAAGATAGCTCCGCCATACTCGCCGTCGAGTGTTCGCACGCGTCCGCCGCGATTATGCCGGGTCCGCCCGCGTTTGTAACGATGCACAGCCCCGGCCCTTCCGGGATCGGGTTATCGGCAAACGCAAGCGCGAAGTTGAACAGGTCTTCTATCGTATGCGCGCGCAGGACGCCGGTCTGCCTGAAGGCCGCGTCGAAGGCCCTCTCCGAGCCTGCGAGCGATCCGGTGTGAGAAGACGCGGCCCTTGCCCCGGCGGCGGTTCCGCCGCCCTTCATTACTATCAGAGGCTTTTTCTGCACTGCCTCCGCCGCCTTCTCCATGAACTCGCGGCCATTCGTTATTCCCTCGATGTAGCCAAGGATAACGCGCGTCTCATGGTCGTCCGCAAGGTATTCGAGCATATCCAGCTCGCTTATGTCGGACTTGTTGCCGAGCGAGACGAACTTGGAAAACCCGACGCCGCGCACCAAGGACCAGTCGAGTATTGCCGTGCAGAGCGCGCCGGACTGCGAAAAAAAAGCGATACTCCCCTTCCTCGGCATAAGCGGCGCGAAGGAGGCGTTCAGGCCGTTCGCCGTGTTGATTAACCCAAGACAGTTCGGCCCAAGTATTCGGACGCCTCCGGCTGCTGCGGTTTCGAGAACCTGCCGCTCAAGGATATGTCCTTCATCGCCGGTCTCCTTGAAGCCGGCGGTTATGACAATTGCGGCCATGACGCCCTTCCTGGCGCACTCCCGCACGGAGTCCAGGACGAACCTCGCGGGCACCGCGATTACGGCCAGGTCTACGGCCTCGCGGATGCTTAAGATGTCCGGGTATGCTTTAAGACCGAGTATTCTTTTGGCATTCGGGTTGACGGGATAGAGCTTTCCAGCATAACCGTTGCGCTTGAGGTTGCCGAGGATGCTGTGGCCGACCTTAGCCGCGTCTCTCGATGCGCCTATCACTGCCACGGAAGAGGGGTTGAAGAATTTGTGCAGAGGTTCGGGAGCCATTTTTATATATTATATGACGAAAAGGCGGGAGTCAACCCATCAGCCCCTGAATAGAGAAGGAGGGGGTATTCTCGTAGAAAAATTATCTTGAACGTAAAGTAGAACTATTGCCGTAAGATCGCTATTGTGAATAATAATTTTTCGGAGAGAATACCCTCTCCGTAAGCGCCCGGCGCTTATTTTGACGCCGCTGCTGCAATCTCCCGATACGCGCGGCACTGGTTCCTGCCGCCGTTCTTCGCGGCGTAGAGGGCCTGGTCGGCCTTCTCTATGAGTCCGCTCTTTTCCTTCGCGTCTTCCGGGAAGACGGCGTAGCCGACGCTCACGGTTACGGGTATCCTCGTGCCGTCCAGGACGAACCGACTCTTCTCTATGCTTGCGCGTATCCTCTCGGCCATGAGAGACGCGCCTTTTATATCCGTGTTGATGAGCAGGGCTATGAATTCTTCGCCGCCGTAACGTGCCGCGATGTCCACAGTCCGCACAGTGTCCCGAAGGAGAGCCGCAATCTTCCTAAGCACCGCGTCCCCGACGGGATGGCCGTAGGTATCGTTTATTTTCTTGAAGTGGTCTATGTCGAAGAGGAGTATCGCTATAGGCTCCGGGTATCTTGAGGCCCTGTCGAACTCCAGGTCGGCCTTGTCCTGGAAAGTCCGGTGGTTCGTAAGCCCCGTAAGCCCGTCGGTCGTCGCCATCTTTGCCATTTCTTGATGGAGGTTCGCGTTGGCGATATTGACTGCCACCTGGTTTGCGATGATGGAAAGCGTATTGTGCTGGTATTGCGTTATCGCGCCGGGCGCGCGCATGGCAATCGTGAAGACGCCAAGGCAGGAGTCGCGGCTCAGGAGGGGTATGCCGAGGAATGACCGGAAGTCCGTCTTAAGCAGACCGTTCGGGAACACGGGGAGCTTTTGCGTTCTCTGGTCAATGTCGTTAAAAAAAAGCTCCTGTCTGGTCTGTGCTATCCACCCCAGCAGGCTCTTTGCAAAAGGCACAGGCCCCTCCGGGACCTTGAACCCGTCGTAGCCCTTGAGCGTCCTGAATACGGCAGAATCCGTTCCATCTACAAGCGAGATTGTCAGGTAGTCGTAGGCTATTATCTCCCGCGAGAGCGTCGCGAGCTTCTCCAGTATGGTCTTCAGGTCGAGGCTTGAGGACAACTCCGCGCTTATTCGGTGCAGGGCCTCGGACTCCTTCGCCGACATGTCAACCCGCTTGTACGCCCTTGCGTTCTTCAGGACGTGAAGGGCGAGGGACGCAAAACCGGCAAGACTTTCCTTGTCTTTTTCCGTGAATGTCCCATCGGCGCCGTCGAGCGCGATAACGCCCTCCAGGAGTCCGCCGTTCATTATCGGCACGGCCAGGAATGCGCCGGTATCGCGCTCGTCGCTTAGGTATCCGAGGCCGTGCGCGCCCTCTTTTACAAGCACCGCCTTTTTCTCCTTCGCCACCCATCCGACAAGCCCCCGGCCGATGGCGATTTCGGGGATGTCGGACAGGGCGGCGTCCCCGATATACAGCCGGAGATAGAGCTTTTCGGCGCCCTCCGTGGGCATGAAAATAAGGGCGTTGCCGCATGGGATGGATGTCCTGATTGTCCTTAAAAGCTCTTCGAGCACCATGTCGAGCTCCGCCGCGCCTTCCACGAGATTGGACAGACGTCCCTGCGGCGAGATGGACGAAAGCTGCCTGTCCGCGCCGTCGGCCATGCCCGCCGCGCCCTCGTGCAGCCTGCGCACGGCGAGCATCGCCTTTTCCTTCTTCTTCTGCTCGGACTGGAAAAGCCTGCCGAGGATTATCGCCGTCCCAAGGAGGTATGCGCCGAACACCGCAAGGCCGGCGAGCGGCTTTGGCGCGGCCCCTGCGGAGAGCGCGTTTGAAAGCTGGAGAATGAATATGAAAGCGGCGACAATGAAATTAAAGCCGAGCGAGTAATATACCGCGCAGAGGGCTATCAGGACGTAGTTCATCGGCTGGAGCCAATGGTTCTCCGGGCCGAGCAGGACGGAGAATAAATCGAGCGTAAGCACAAGCGAGATGACAAAGCTTAGGTCGGATGCGGTCTGAGGCCCCGAGGGTTGGAGAAGCTTTATAAAACTGACGGAAAGAATAATTAAAAGCAGGGCGGCCCAGAAAACGAGGAACGGCGAATCCCACCCAAGCCTCATGAAGGGGATTATGGCGGCTCCGGCATACGCGAGGAAGGCAAAGACCGCCAGGTAGTTTTTACGTAAGAAACTGCCGGAACCGGTTAGTGTCAAAAAGTCGCCTTTCGGGTGAAGGAGTATTCTCGTAGAAAAAATATCTTGAACGTAAAATAGAGCGATAGCCGATGAAGCATTGTTGTGAACAATATTTTTCCGGAGAGGATGCTCCTTCACCATGAGCTATGGCATTCTACCCCTCTTTTTCAGTTCCTCCTGGTAATGCTTCCGGAAGAGTATGTCCCATTCCTGGCTTCCTTCCTGTATCTTCCGGGAGTAGGAGAGGACTTTCTTCCTGACGGCCTCTTCCATATCCTCCTCGCCTTTCAGGGCCTTGGCGATATCCTGCTTAAGCTCGCGCCGCACCTTTGCGTCTTCTTCCAGGGCTTCCGCGGCCTTTGTCTTGACAAGGGCGTCGAAGACTATGTGCGAGAGGTGCG
>JAJYJM010000008.1:0-24487 GCA_021789495.1 Nitrospirota bacterium | reverse complement strand
TCCTCCTCGCCTTTCAGGGCCTTGGCGATATCCTGCTTAAGCTCGCGCCGCACCTTTGCGTCTTCTTCCAGGGCTTCCGCGGCCTTTGTCTTGACAAGGGCGTCGAAGACTATGTGCGAGAGGTGCGCTATCTTGTCTTCGGAGATTCTCATCAGAGCACCAGCCCTCGCTCGCGGACGAGCTTCTTTTTTACCAGGTCGAACATGGTCTTGTAGTCCATGCGTCCCTGCTCAATCTCGCGCTCGTGCTGTTTCAGGATGTCCTTCACTTCATCGTTCAAGCGGTCTTCCACCATCAAATCCTCGGTTATCGCCTTCTCGACGAGGGCGAAGGCCTCTTTCTCCGGGACTATGAGCCTGACGACCTTCCGCCTGACGGCCTCTTTTACGACGTCTTCCGAAACCAAACGGATCTGTTGAGATGTGAGCCTCATGGGAAGGTATTATACCTGAACTTTCCGCCGAATCAATATGATTGTGAGAAACGGGACGCCTTATGAGCCGCCGAGAGGGTTGCCGTACTGGTAAATCCGCAGGAACTCGAGGAATTCGCCCAACGTATGAGACGTGAAGCCCTTTTTCCTCTGGATGAGGCTGAAGTAGCGGACGAACCGGGCGTCCTTGAAGGTGTTGGCGACAAGAAGCCCCGCGCGCAGCTCCTTCCTGGCCGCCCAACCGGACATGACGGAGACACCAAGCCCGTCCTCCACGGCGGTCTTTATCGCCTCCGTCGAGCCGAGCACGAGGGACACCTTGAGGCTGTCCGGCGAGACCTGGTTTTCCTCCAGGAACTTCTCCACCATCTGTCTCGTCCCGGAGCCTTTCTCCCGCATGATTATCGGCTCCTTGGAGAGCTCCGAGACGGATATGTTCTTCCTGCCCGCCCAGTCGTGGTCCGGGTTCATTATTATAACCATCTCGTCCGGGATTAGCTTCTCGACGACGAGGTTGTGCTTCGCCACGTCCCCTTCGACAATCCCCAGGTCTATCTCGCCGGAGAGGAGTTTCTCAACAATTATTTTCGTGTTGCCGACGACGAGGTTTGTCCAGATGCGCGGGTGGTTCTTCCTGAAGCTTACAATCACGGACGGCAGGAGGTAGTTTCCGACGGTGGTCGAGGCGCCGATTGACAGGTTTCCCTTCACAAGGCCGATCATGGCGTTTATGTCCCTCCGGGCGGAGGCATACAGCCCCAGGATGTCCTTTGCGTATTTATAGAGGAGCTCTCCAGCCGGAGTCAGGGTAACCGCGCCGCCGGAGCGGTCGAAGAGTTTCGTCTCATAGAGCTCTTCGAGGGCCTGAATCTGGAGGCTTACCGCCGGCTGGGTAAGGTGTATTATCTCCGAGGTCTTGGAGAAGCTCTTGGTCTCGGCGACCGTGCAGAAAACCTTCAGCTTGTGGTCATCCATCTTTTCTCACCCTGGCCTTGTTAAATATAAAATACGTAGTCGTGGCTCACCTTGCCGGACTCCATCATCTCCCTGGCCTCGTCCACGAGATCCTGGAGCGTGACCGAAGAGAGGTATTCGGTGATGTGGTTGCCGAGTCTCTTCCAGAGGATGAATGTGACACACTTGTCCGCGCGGTGGCATACCTTCTTTTTGTCCCTGGTGTCCATGCACTTCACGGGAGTTATGCTCCCTTCCACCACCCGGACAATCTCCTCGATGGTAATCTCGGAGGGTTTTCTCGAAAGCCGGAATCCGCCGGACGGTCCGCGCACGGACTCCACCACGCCGCTTTTCCTGAGCTTATTGAAAAGCTGTTCCAAGTAATGGAGCGAGATCTCCTCCCGCTCGGAAATCCTCGAAAGCGGCACCGGCTCTCCTTTTGAATAAAAGGAGAGGTCGAACATCGCCCGCACCGCATATCTCCCCTTCGTAGAAAGCTGCATATCTCCCCTCCCGTAAGTCAGCCCTGTCCGGACGGTTTTGGCGGCTTCAGGAAAACAGCCCCGTGCTCAAGTATCGCTCCCCCCTGTCCGGCAATATCACGACAACGCTCTTGCCCTTGCCAAGCTCCCTCGCCGCCTTCAGGGCCGCATGGAGCGCCGCGCCGGAGGATATTCCGCAAAGGATGCCCTCCTTTATCGCAAGCTCCCGCGCCGCGCGGGCGGCCTCTTCGTCGGTTACCTCCGCTATCTCGTTATAGATGCGGGTGTTCAGGACGGCGGGCATAAACCCCGCACCTATCCCCTGGATTTTATGCGGCCCGGGGTTTCCGCCGGAGAGCACCGGCGACGAGGCCGGTTCCACGGCGATTATACGTATGTCCCGGTTCTTTGACTTCAGCACCTCGCCCACGCCCGTGAGCGTCCCGCCCGTCCCCACGCCGGAGACAAATGCGTCTATCCTCGTTCCGAGGGCGGAGAGAATCTCCCTTGCCGTAGTCTTCCTGTGCGCCTCAGGGTTTGCTGGGTTATTGAACTGCTGGGGCATGTAGGAGTTCGGCGTGGATTTAAGAAGCTCATCCGCCTTCTCCACGGCGCCGCGCATCCCGTCCCGTCCCGCAGTCAACACAAGCTTCGCCCCGTATGCGGCAAGGAGCGTGCGCCTCTCGACGCTCATTGTGTCCGGCATCGTGAGGATGAGCCTGTAGCCCTTGAGCGCCGCGACAATCCCAAGCCCGATGCCGGTATTGCCGCTGGTCGGTTCGATTATCACTCCGCCGGGTCTTATGAGACCGCTTCTCTCCGCCTCGTCTATCATCGCAAGGGCAATCCTGTCCTTGACGCTCCCGCCGGGGTTATGGCCTTCGAGCTTTGCATATACGGCGGCGTCGCCGGGGCCGGTCATGTTCCTTATCAGCGCCATCGGCGTGCGGCCTATCATCTCAAGCATCCCGGCGTATACCCTGGCGTTCACCGCTCCCTCCCGGAGACCGTTACTTCAAAAAGCTCCCCGTCCGGGACATCCTGCACCCAGCCCACCAGGGACAGGAAGTCCCGTTCGATTATTCCGTCTATCTCCTTCGCGCGGGCGAGGCCGGAGACTTCGCGTTCCTTGAGCAGCCCGGCCTTCGTGTCCTTGTGCGCCGCAAGCCTTGCGAGCGCCCCCGCCGATACGCGGACTTCAGCCCTCCTGCTCCCGTCCCGCATACCGAGGAGGAGTATGGGCTTTCCGGTTTCGGAGCAGGCAATGTTACCGTTGCCGAGCGTGCAGCCCGTCACGAACTGTATGCCGTCCAGGGCGCAGTTCTTAATCCCGTATTCGGCCCGGATAAGGAACTGGTCGCCCTTTCCGACGCCCAGGGCTTCCATTGCCGCGCCTGCGAGCCTCGCGCCCATCGTGGACATCGGGCATCTGTGCCCGTGAAATCTGTATAAGCCGTCAAAGTCTATCATCAAATAACGTCCCTGGATTCCCGCTTTCGCGGGAATGACGGTTCACTTTTACTGTATCTTCACCAGTTCCACCCTGCCCCAGGCGCCCAGTTTATCTCCGGATATAATCACCGCGCCCAGGACGCCCGGTATGCTCCCGGCGGCGTCCAGCCCGGCCTTCACGTCTCCCTCGGCCTTCACGGCGTTGCCTGCGGCGGTCGCGGCGGCGTCGGCAAGGGAAGCGGACTTCGCTGTTATACATGCCGCATGGGCCACGCCGAGCGAGAGCGAAGGCCCGACCTTCCCCGACGACGTGCATACGCCTATCGGGCAGTCGCCCGGAGATATTTTTATCCCGACCCTGCCTGAGAGCGGAGAGTCCCCGGCAAACAGCGCAACGGTGCGCTCCCGCAGGGTATTTATGAAGATGTCCCCGCCGTTTTCCACTATCACTTCCGGGGAGCGCTCCATAAGCGCCCTGCCGACGAGATCCGAGAACGCCCCGGCGACCGCGGCCATAGGCCCCACGTTCGCGGCCTCGCCCGCTTCCGCCATCATCCGGACAATTTCCGGCGCGCCCAGGGGGATACTCACCGGCTTAAGCGACGTCCTGAATTCCGGGTATTTCTCTATGAACGATTCCAGCTTGTGCCGGTGGTTTATGACGGTTTCGAGAGCAGGCTCCCGGAGGTCCGTCCGGGCCAGTATGAACAGGTCCGTTTCCTTTACGACTACCGTGAAGGAGACGAGGTCCGCCGACTTAAAAAAATCCCTGTATGTCCTGGCCTCGTACATAAGCTGCCGGCATAAATTAAATTCAAGGCCCGGACAGAATACCAATCTATACTTCTCTTGTCAAGTTAAATGTGTGTAAATCCCTGATTTAAAAAAAGGGTTTCGGGTATGAAAGTAACGAAGGGTGTCGTTCCGGGTTTTGCTCGGAATCCGTAGTTTCTTCTTGACTGGAATTTCAAAAAATAATAACTTATTCGCCGGGAGGAGTCATGACGAAAAAAGAGCTTGCGCGCTTCGCCATATCCATAGACAGAAAGCTCATCGACCGCTTCGACCGCTCGCTTGGCGAGAAGGGCTACACGAACCGCTCCGAGGCCGTGCGGGATTTGATACGGGACTCCCTCGTGGAGGACGAGTGGGAGGCGGACAAGGAGGTCGTCGGGACGATCACGCTCGTCTATAACCACCACACGCGCGAACTCCCGGATACGCTGAACGACATCCAGCACAACTCCTTCAATTCCATAATATCCAACCTGCATGTTCACCTCGACGCGCACAACTGCCTTGAGGTCATGGTCGTCCGGGGGAAAAGCTCGGCGGTGAAGAGCATCGCCGACAGGCTGATAGGCACCAGGGGCGTCGTCCACGGCAAGCTCACCATGGCCACCACGGGCAAGAACCTCGTCTGATTTTCCGCAAAAATAAAATAATCGATTTTTTTCATTGACAGCCCCCTTTGCGCTATGGTAATACTTTTTAAAATTTCGTAACACTTTACCGTAAAAATAAAAGCGACAATGAAAAAGTCTTACAGGTTCAACATACTGCCGGTTATCTTAGTTTTCGCCTTCCTTGCGCTCACGGTTTTTTTGCGCGTCCCGGCATTCGCCGCGCAGCCGCAGGATGCCTCCGGGCAGGGACAAACAGTCCAGCCGTCCTGCCCGGATGCCGCCGCCGGCGGAGGACAGACGCAGAAGCAGGTGCAGGCGCCGGTATGCGCGGAGCCGGAGAAGGGGATATGCTCCGGGGCCGACGTGTCCTTCTTCAGCAAATATGTCTCGCGCGGGGTTGACATGACCGACGGCCCGGTGTTCGAGCCGGACGCATGGATCTCCTACAAGCACCTTACCGCGACCATCTGGGCCAATGTTGACCTTACGGACAAAAACTACAAGGACGGGAAGTTCACGGAGTTCGACTTCACGCTCGATTATTCCGCCTCGGCAGGGAAGCTCGGACTATCCGGCGGTGCGATATATTACGACTACGTAAGCGCCCCGAACACGGCGGAGGTATACGGCAGCGTGAGCTACGACACGTTCCTTTCTCCGAAGCTTATTGTCTACTACGACTACTGGCAGGCGGACGGATTCTACGGCGTATTCTCCGTGGGCCACACGTTCTGCCTGCCCCGGCCCGCGAAGTGGCTGAATCCCTCTCTTTCGCTCTCGGGCCAGGCCGGCTGGGGATCAAGGAACTTTAACAATTACAGCTGGGGCGCAAAACACAGCGCGTTTACGGACGCGGTCTTTACCGCGGGTCTGCCGACACAAGTTTCAAGCCATGTTTCGGTTACGCCGACCATCAGCTATTCCACCGTCCTTGACAGGACAATCAGGACGAAGAACCACAAAAACGACAATATAATCTGGGGCGCGGTAATTTCCGCGAGTCTGTAATCCCGGGAAGGAGGCGGCCACTTTCGACTTGACAAGAGTATGCGCTTAAGCTATTTTTAAGGAGATTTTCGGCGCCCCTTTCGGGGCTTAATAGGGAATCCCGTGATAAATCGGGAGCGGACCCGCCGCTGTAACCGGCGACGAAACCCAGAACTCAGCCACTGCCGTAACCGGCCCGAATTCGGAAGTATGACAAGGCGGCAAGGAAACGAGCGACGCGGGCGTATTTAGATATACGCCTAAGGGGCTTGCGACGAAGCCAACGCCGTCAGACGACCGAAGGCGGCCCGGAAGGGTGGGAAGGCTTGGGGAGTAGGATAACCCGGAAGCCAGAAGACCTGCCGAAATAACAAAGCCTGCCTCTCCGATGGAAAAAGAGAGCGGCAAACGGATTATAAAAACGTATAATCCTCCCCCGTCCGGCCCGCACAGGGCGCACCGGGGGAGGATTTTTTTTCGGCAAAAGGAGACTCAAACCATGCATATCGAAGACGGAATTCTCCCGCCCGGCGCGTGGGCGGGCTGGTACGGCGCCGCGATGCTTTTCATCGTTCCGGGCATAAGGGAAATAAAAAGGCGGGTGCGTGAGAACCTCTCGTACAAGCCGTTTCTCGCCATGGTGGGTGTCGCGGTCTTCGTGATCTCGGCCATGCACCTGCCCGTCCCGGTGACCGGCTCCTGTTCCCATCCGTGCGGGACACCACTGGCTGCCATTGTCGTCGGCCCGTTTGCCACGGCTGTAATCTCCATGATTGTGCTCTTTTTCCAGGCCGTCTTCCTGGGGCACGGGGGTATTACGACCATCGGGGCAAACGATTTTTCAATGGGCATAGTCGGGGGGATTTCCGGCTGGCTCTGCTGGAGGCTTTTCAGGCGCTTTGGCGCGCCGCTCTGGCTTGCGGGCGGTGTTGCCGGTTTTGCGGGAGACGTCATGACGTATCTCACGTCGGCATTCGAGCTGGCCTTAAGCCTGCACGGCCATGTCCCGATTGTCAGGCAGTGGATGATTTTCTTTGCGGGTTACGGGCCGACGCAGCTGCCGCTTGCCGTTGCCGAGGCGGTTTTTACAGCCGCCGTCCTTCAGGCAATGTACAGCCGCAGGCCGGACCTGCTGCCCGGAGTGGCGGGCCGCAGGATATTGAACGAAACGGCAAGCCCGGGCATGGAGGCATAGACGCCATGAATACGGATAAAGACCGCACGGCAAAAAAAGCCCCCTGGTTCGATTCCTTTACGCGCTGGATGCTGATAATCATGTTCGCCATCCTCGCTGTAATCTTCGCGGCGGCCAAATACATGGACATGCACGGCATGCAGGGCGGCGGCACGGACGACGCCGTAAACGCCATGGCCTCCCTGTCCGCCCATGCAAGGCCGCACCCTTTCATCAGCCTGCCCGGAGACGCCGAGGTGGGCGCCTTTTCCGTGGCCAACTTCTTCGCGGGCATGATTGTCGGGCACAGTTGGAAGAAGCTGTTTGAAAAGGAAAAAGAGGGCTGACATGCAATGCGCAGGGTGCGGCATTACGGCAGGCGGCACTTACCTTGGCCGCCTGGACGGGCGGGTCAAGACCGCCGTTTTTCTATGCGCCATAGTCGTCGCCAGCGTCCTTGACAGCCGGCCCCTGGCGGCGGGCGTCCTGGCTGCCGCCGTTGCCCTCATGTTCACGCTTCGCATTCCGGCAAGGAAGGTTTTGTGGCGCATGTCCGCCCCGTTCGGCGTGGCTTGGCTTGTGCTCATAAGCCTTGTATTCACCACCGGCCATACGGTTGTCGGCACGGTCCGTTTCCTGCACGTTTCCCTGCCGGTCTACCGCGAAGGCATGGCGCTCGGTTTCCTGATCATGCTTCGCATCCTCGCGTCCGTCTCGCTTGCCATGCTGCTTTCCTTCTCGACGCCGATGGTCGAGATACTTGCCGCGCTGCGCGCTTTCAAAGCGCCGGGATTAATCATAGACCTCGCGGACATGATTTACCGGTACGCGTCCTCGCTGAGCGAAATCGCCGCGACCATGCGCAAGGCCCAGCTCGCGCGCGGAGGCGGGGGGCTTCCCTGGCACAGACAGGCGAGGGACATGGGGAGGCTCGCCGGGAACCTCATGATAAAGGCGTTCGGCAGGGGCGAAAGGGTCTACAAGGCCATGCTTGCGAGGGGATACGACGAAGACGCGAAGACGCCGCCCTATTATGCCGGCCCCATCCCGGCAGGAGATTTGCTGGCAGGCGTCCTGGCGGGTTTCGTCCTTCTGTCCCTGCTCGTGTGCAACTTTGCGATCGGACATGCGGCATGGAACTGATAACGCTGTCATCCGTAAGTTTTGCATACCCGGACGGCACGCGGGCGTTAACGGATGTAAACCTCTCCATCATGTCCGGCGAAAGGGTGGCCCTGCTCGGGGCGAACGGCGCGGGTAAGAGCACGGTCTTCCAGATGTTCAACGGCCTTCTCATGCCCGCGAAGGGAGTCGTGAGCTTCAAGGGCCGACCTGTCGAAAAGGCGTATTTGAAAGAGGTGCGCCGCAGGATAGGCATGGTATTCCAGGACCCCGACGACCAGCTTTTCTCCGGCACGGTGCGCCAGGAAATAGCCTACGGCCTGACAAACCTCGGCATGGCGAAAGACCGTATGGAGCAGGCGGTTTCATGGGCGCTTCAGGCGGCGGAGCTGGCAGGCTACGAGGACAGAAGCCCGTTCAACCTCTCCGGCGGCGAGAAGAAGCGTGTCGCCCTGGCCGGCGTGCTGGCCATGCAGCCGGAAGTCCTCGTGCTTGACGAACCCACCGCCGCGCTCGACCCTCTCGGCGCGGCCAAAATAATAAAGCTGCTTAACGCCATAAACAGGCAGCTCGGCATTACCGTAGTCTTTGCGACACACGACGTTGACGCCGTCCCCCTGCTTGCCGACCGCGTTTACGTAATGGACAGGGGCGAGATAAAACTGTCCGGCTCCACGGAGGAGGTGTTCGCCAGGAAGGACCTGATACGCGCCTATAACCTGAGGCTCCCGCGCGTGGCCCACCTGGCCGAGCTGCTGGAGCGCGAAGGCATCTGCCGGTTCCCCGCGCTCCCGCTCACCATCGGCGGGGCGAGAGCGGAGCTTGTAAAGAAAATCGGCGGAAGATATTGACTTCCCGCGCCATATAATTTATGTTAATAAACATACTCATATCGGGAGCGCGCGATGCTCACAAAAGAGAACCTGGAGCGGGAGATAAAATATATCCTCGACCAGCTCCTCGAAAAATATCATCCTGAGAAGGTAATCCTTTTCGGCTCCGCGGCGGACAGCAACTCCACGGAGATAAACGACCTGGATTTTCTGGTAATAAAGAGCAACGTTCCGCATTTTGGAATAGACCGGCTATATGAAGTAAACTCCGTGATAGACAGAGGATCCGGTGCTGACATATTGGTTTACAAGCCGGAAGAGGTTGCGGAACTCCTTGAAATGGGCGACCCGTTTATAAAAAAAATAATCAATGAAGGCCGGCTTCTCTATGGCTGACCTCAATCTCGTTCAGGAATGGGTGCGGAAGGCGGATGACGACCTGAAGTATGCGGAATATACCATCCGGGATACCGAATACTATGCCCATGCATGTTTCAATTGCCAGCAAGCCGCCGAAAAATATTTAAAAGCGTTTATTATCGCAAAAGACCTTCCATTTGCAAAAACTCACATCCTGGCCGCCCTGCTTAAAACCTGCAAAGATGCGGGCTATCCTTTTGGCAATCTGTTGGACGCGGTTAACGCACTTGACAGCTGCTACATAGACACCCGCTATCCCGTCCACTGGCCGAGCGGATATACGAAAGAAAAAGCTGTCGAGGCTTACGAAGCAGCAGTAGAAATCAGGGCGGCTGCCATGTCCGCCCTGGGATTTTAAACCCGTGAACATCCGCCAGCAGACAGAAGACATCGAAGAGAAAATCCTTCACCCCCGCGCGGCGAAGGCGGCAGGGACCAAGGGCCGCGCCCGGCATGAGGCCGAAGGCATCATACGCACCGCCTACCAGCACGACCGCGACCGCATAATCCACTGCAAGTCCTTTAGGCGCCTGAAGCACAAGGCCCAGGTCTTCCTCGCCCCGGAGGGCGACCACTACCGGACAAGGCTCACGCACACGCTTGAGGTAAGCCAGATAGCCCGGACAATCTCCAGGGCGCTCAGGCTGAACGAAGACCTCACCGAGGCCATAGCGCTCGGACACGACCTCGGCCACACCCCCTTCGGACACGCGGGCGAGGCGGTATTGAATTCCATCCTGCCCGGCGGCTTCAACCACTACGAGCAGAGCTTAAGGGTCGTGGACGTCCTCGAAAAAGACGGGCAGGGCTTAAACCTCACATACGAGGTGCGGGACGGCATCTTAAAACATTCAAAGGGCAAAGGTTCGGTATTGCCGAGGGGGGGGCAACTCCGTTCCGAGACGCTCGAAGGCCAGGTAGTGCGAATCGCAGACGGCATCGCGTATGCGAACCACGACCTGGACGACGCCGTCCGCGCTAAGGTTATAAAGCACTCCGACGTGCCGAAGGATATAATAAAGGCCCTCGGCGGCACCCACGCGAAGAGGATAGACACGATGGTCAAAGATGTGATATTCTCAAGCCTCAAGCTTGGCTTAAGCGAGATTGTCATGGGAGAGGAAGTCCGCGAGGCGACGGAAGGGCTTCGGGCGTTTCTCTTCGCCAACGTCTACGAGGACAAGAAGACGCACGGGGAATTCATAAAGGCCATCAAGATACTTAAAGAGATATATAATTACTTTCTGGATGAAAACGTGTCCATCCCCGGCATCTACGGGAGGCTCGACGCGGACAGGGCGAGAAAAGTCAGCGATTTTATATCGGGCATGACGGACAGGTATGCCCTGAAACTTTACCAGGATCTCTTCATACCGAGGCCATGGGCGGAGATATAAGCATACTCTCAGGCGACATAGCATACTTCCGGCTCCCGGAGGTGCTCCAGATGCTCGCCTTCCAGAGGCTCACCGGCAGGCTCATTCTCATAAACGACGAGATGTCCGTCGAGATATATCTCCGGGACGGCCACGTCGCCTTCGCAAGCGGAGAGAAGCGGGGCTACCGGGAGCAGCTCGGCAACATCCTCTTCAGGATGGGCAAGGTGAAGGAAGACGCCTTGGAGCGTGCGCTTTCGAGGTGCGCGCGCGAGGGCAGGAGGCTTGGCCAGGTGCTGGCGGAGGAAGGGCTTGTAACGCCGGAGGACATAAAAGACGCGCTCTACAAGCAGACGGAGCGTTCGACATACCGCGCGATGGCCTGGGGTGAGGGGCTTTTTTATTTCCGGCTCTGCGAGCTCCCCGATTTCGCAAACGACTTCCCCATAGAACTCCGCGTGGAGGATCTGATTCTCGAAGGCGTGCGGAGGATCGGCGAGAGCCGCCTCATCCTCGAAAAAATACCGAACGAGGACATTGTCTTCAGGATGGTCTACGGCCAGGACGAGCTGAACAGCGTCTCGCTTGAGGCGGACGAGCGGCTCGTGCTTGGGCTTGTGAACAGCAGGAGGGCGGTGAAAGAGATTGTCGCTATGAGCGGGCTTTCACGGCTTGGGTGCCTGCGCGCGCTCTACGCGCTCTTCTCGGCCGGCATAATAAAAAAAGTGGAGACATTCTCCCGTACGAACTACCTGTAAGGCCGCAAGGCCGTTTGGTTTGCCTGTCATTCTGAGGCATCGCCGAAGAATCCACCTCTTTGCCCGTCATTCCCGTGAAAACGGGAATCGAGGTTTTCTTCAGTATTCTATTTCCTGCTGCTTCGAGGTGTCGATGAAGCCCGCCTTCTTGAACGTCTCGTCCTGCGAGGGCGCATGGACTTTCGCGTTATTCAGGAGTTCCTCTATCGTGAATAGCTGGAGTTTCGGGTATGTCGCGCCGAGAGGGGTTTTGTAAACGCCTGCGGATGCGGCTTCTTTTTTCATTCCCGCGGTCGGCTTCTCAAGGGAAATAAAGATTCCCATCGCGGCATTTTCCCGCTCCATCACGCCTTTTAAGTCCCGCACCATAGTCGGCGCGAGGTGCTCTCCGCCCTTCACGGATACCACCACCTTTACCGTCTCCGTCGGGCTTACGCGGAAATACCTTATCCCGTCGATGCCGGTGTCCCCGCCCTTTTTCTTGTCGTTATTAGGCCGCGCGCCCACGAGCGAGATAGCCCACCACTCGAACTGGTGCTTGTCCCGGCGGGCGAGGTCTCTTGCGCTGGCGACGTCCGTCGGCGTCCCGGTTACCTCGAATTTTGAATTCGGGAAATGTTCCTTCAGGCGGTTCTCTATCAGGTTGATAGCCAGGTATGTAACGTCTATCCCAAGCCACTGCCTTCCCAGCTTTTCGGCGGCGGCAATGGTCGTCCCGCATCCGCAGAACGGGTCGAGGACAACGTCTCCTTCATTCGAGGACGCGGATATTATGCGTTCAAGCAGCGCGACTGGTTTCTGCGTGGGAAAGCCGAGACGTTCGGCGGCCTGTGCGCTTATAGGGTTAATGTCAGTCCAATTGCTTTGGCAAGGGCCGCCAGGCATTTCATCCAGATAGCGTTTAAATGCCGGCATTCCTCCTTTACTCGGCCAATAAATTCTACCCTCCTTCTCCCATTTATCGAGTTCCGAAGGAGGACGCATCCAATGCCTGCCTTTAGCGGTAGGATTTATGCCCTTCCATTTTTTGCCGGTTTCTCCATGTCGAATACCAGCACCAGTCAAATCACTTAAGCGGTATCGTCTACCGTCTTTATCTGTATGACGATAAAATTTATTTAAATAATTTTCGCTGTATGATTGATAAATCGTGTTCCAGGTATATTCGTCGTTTTTGGTATAGAAAAAAATAATATCGTTTATTGGGCCATATCTTTTACCCGAATTATGCGAAGATGTCCTTTTCCAAACAATCTCATTCCTAAAATTCTTTTTCCCGAACACCGTATCCAGTAATATCTTTAAGTAATGGCTCGCCGTCGGGTCGCAGTGCAGGTATAAGCTCCCGGTGGGCTTAAGCACGCGCCGAAGCTCGACGAGGCGTATCGCCATCATCGTCAGGTACGCCATCACGTCGTTAACCCCGACGAATCCCCGGAACGCGCGCATCATCTCCGCAAGCGGTGGAGAGGCCGTATCCATTAATTCCTGGAACGTGCGCTCCGTCTCGTCCGTCCAGTGCCAGGTGTCCTCAAACGCGGTAATCTGCGCGGAGGACGACGAACCCATCGGCTCCCGGTAGAGAATGTTGTAATCCCGCTTGGAGTTGAACGGCGGGTCTAAGTAAACAAGGTCAACCGACTCGTCCTTGATACTCTCCCGCAGGACTTTGAGGTTGTCGCCGTAGAATAGGGTGTTCATGCCCGCGATAATATCACAGGCATAAATGAAGCTCAATAATTTAAATGCGCTGCCCGTCATTCCCGCCCCACCCAGCCTGTCATTCCCGAATGTCTTAATCGGGAACCCAGCGACTTCCTCTGTCATTCTGAGCGAAGTGAAGAATCCAAAGTTGACTTTAAAGGTTTCGGTAATGGCGATGCTATTTACTAATACTTCCGGACCGAACTCCAAGAGTAAATCTAATCGGTCGGGAAAGTTCGTTGTCAATAGCTGTTCCCGATTACTTCCGGAACCCGCCGATTGTTCAAGTAAAAAGCTATAAAAATCGCAATTTTCCTCCGGTATCGGAAACGGGCCGAAAACAGGCCGTTTTCGGGCATTTTCGGGGCAAAAAACGGGCGCGGGGAAAGGGCGCGTTTTTACGGGGGAAAGCTGGATTGCCCTTGCTTGTCAAGGAGTTGCGCGTCTTATAAATAACCGCTTATTTGGCGGAGGCCGCTTTGTAACCGCTTGAAAAACAAGGGTAAATTTTCGCGCTTTCGCCGGTTTTGAAGGGCCCCGGACGAATTATTAAAAGTTATTCATATTTGCGCCAGGAGCCAATCCAGGCGTTCTTTTATGAACAAATAGATTGATTTTATTCCACATTTGTATTATAAAAGGACGTGGACGTGCGCCCTTATGGAGGAATTATGCCATACAAGGTTTACCTGGCGGACGACAGCATTACGATACAGAAGGTCGTGGAACTGACCCTCTCCGAAGAGGATTTCGAGGTTACCGCCTTCGGCGACGGCCAGGCCGCGCTGGATGCGGCAAGGAAGGCCGCTCCGGATATTATCCTGGCGGATATTGTCATGCCCCGCATGGACGGCTATCAGCTCTCGATGGCCGTAAAACGAGACCCCGCATTGAAAAACATCCCGGTCGTTCTGCTTGCCGGTACCTTCGAGAATTTCGACGCGGGCCTTGCCGTCGAGTCTGCCGCAGACGGCCATATCGTCAAACCCTTCGAGTCCTCGGAGCTTATAAACAAGGTAAAGGATCTTATTGCCGGGAGGACGACGCAGGTGCCTGAGGCCGGGCCGCCTGAAGCCGAAGTCCTTGAAGCCGAGCCTCTGGAAGAAGCCGTATTTGCGGAGGAAGTTCTCGATGCCGACCCCGTGGACGACCTCTGGAGCGTCGTGGACATGCAAAGCCCCGACCAGCCGCTTGCCGGGGCCACGGAGGTAATATCCGAGGACGAGCTCTGGGAGCGCGCTAACATCGCAAGCGAGCCCGGCAGCCCCATGCCCGCGCCTCAGGCGGATATTGCCGGGAGTCCAGGCGAAGCGGCGTCCGAAGCAGGTTTACCGACAGGCCCGGCGGACAACGGCATGCCTTGGGACAGCCTGCCTGTCGAGGCTGAGGTCGAGGAGGAAGAGTCCGCGGCGGATGCGTTCCTGGCGGACAACGACGATTCCATTTTCATGGCCGAAGAAGCCGGGGAAACTGAAACGGAAGCCCCGGCGGCGTCTCCCGCCCCGGCAGCCGCCCGCCCGGTATCAGGCGCGCCTGAAGCCGCTTTTCCTGCGGGAGAAGACCTCCGCAGGCTTATCGAGGCGAAGGTACGCGAGATAATTTCCGGAGATTCCTCCGGGGTTGCCGAAAAGGTCGTCTGGGAGGTAATGCCCGGCGCGGCGGAAAAGGCGGTCTGGGAGGCCGTTCCGTCTATCGCCGAGAAGGTCGTCTGGGAGGTCGTTCCGGCCATGGTGGAGAAGGTGGTCTGGGAAGTTGTTCCGGGCCTTGCCGAGGAAATAATACGCAAGGAAATAGAGGAAATAAAAGCGGGATCTTAAAAAAGCCGGGGGGATATGAAGCCGAGAGGCGGGAGCAATCTGCTTGAAAGACCTGAAGCCGAAGGTCTTTTTCTATTTCTGGCCTGCTTTGCCGCTTTGTGTTACAGGGCATGGCCGATGTTCAAGACCATCGCGGGCGGCATCCCTCCGTTCGGTTATACCAGTTACGACGGCGTCTATTATACCCAGATAGCGCGCAACATACTTCACGGAGACGGTCTCGGCTGGGAAGCGATGATATTCCCGGTGCTCCAGCCGATAATGGTCTCCATCGCCTCGCGCATAACCGGCATAGCAAATCTCCAGTTTTTGTCTTCGACGGTGTCGCAGGCGGCGGGGGTGCTTATGCTTGCGCCCCTCTACCTGCTTACCAGGGATATTTTCGGCAGGAAGGCCGCCGTCGCCGCAGTGCTCATTGCGATACCATATCCGCACCTTGTCGCCATCGGCGGCGGGGATACGACGGAATCGCTGTATTCCTTCATGGTTGTCCTCTCGATTTATCTCGGGTACAAGGCCCTCTCAAGGCCCGGCATGTTGAACCTGTTTATCGCCGGTGCAAGTCTCGGGCTGACCTATCTCGCCAGGCCGGAAGGGTTGATTATTTTCGCCATGTTCTTCCTGCTGGCGGTATGGAGGTTGTGGCGTCTGCGGGCGGGAAAAAACTTATACAAAAACGCGGCCATGCTTGCGGCAGGCTTCCTGATATTCGCCCTCCCGTACATGGTATTTCTGACCAGGAGCTACGGCAGGGTCGTTATAAGCTCCAAACTGCCTTACGAGTCCATAGCGATGAGGTCGAAGGTCCTGGGCTATCCCCTTTATGCCGAGAACATCGAGGGGCTTACCGGGGATTTGAGGCTTGTATGGCAGGAAAAGGGCGGGTCGGGCATGGTCTTACGTTATTTCAGGGAAAACCCATCGAGGTTTGTAAGAGTATATTTCCGGGACTTCGTAAGCGAGCTTCCGTGGAAGGTGGGTAACAGCAGCCAGCTTGAAGGCTATCCGCCGGTATACCCGACAATAATCTGCATCTTCGCGGCGATAGGATTTATCGTAATTTTGTTTCGCGGGAATGAGAGATGGGTCGCATTTCTTATCTGGGGGCCGTTTGCGAACTTCTTCGTATACGCCGTGTTTACGCGCGGTTTCTGGATGTACCACGTCCCTTATGTGCCTCTCCTTATCCTGCTCGCCGCCGGCGGCGCGGCGCGGGCGGTTTCCCTCGTTGTCCGGAACAGGGAGGCGGCCCTCCTGGTTTTGATTCTGTCTGCCGCCGCCTGGGATTTTTATGCGGTGCGCGTGAAGTTCGACAGCAGGCCCCAGACGGTCAGTGTAGTCCAGACAAAAAACGCGATTAACGAAGAGAGCCTGAAATCCGGGCTTTGGGGCAGAACGAACATCGGCACGAACGTCACGTACATGATGCCCTGGAGCAGGCTTGTCAGCTACCTTGGCGGCAGATGGGTCTTCCTCCCTTACGGCAATCCATGGATGGCGTTGGCGTATGGCCGGAAAGAAGGCGCGGATTATATCGTCGAAGAGATTATCGGGCAGGACAATCCCGAATCGCAGTCGCGGTTCGCGGGAATCCCCGGCCTTACCCGTGTCTATACCTACAATTCCATGGATATCCCCTATAGCGTCATCTTCTGGAAACTGGACAAATCCGTCCCCGGCATATCCGATGCGCGGCAGAAAACGCCCCCGCAGGATCCGCGAAATCCGAGGTTGTGAACAGTCTTGAGGTTCATAAAAGACATTATAACGATGATGAGGCCTTACCAGTGGGTCAAGAACCTCTTCGTCCTGCCCGCGCTCGTTTTTTCCAGGCACCTCCTGGAAGCCCGCTATGTTTTTAAAAGCCTCGCGGCCTTCGGCCTGTTCTGCGTTCTTTCCGGCTCCGTCTATATCTTCAACGACCTGATGGACGAGGAAGAGGACAGGCATCACCCGCGCAAAAGACTCAGGCCTCTGCCGTCCGGACGCATCTCCAGGCGTTCGGCATGGGCGTTCTTCGCTTTGTTCTCCGTCGCATCGCTTACGGCGGCCTTCGCCCTGAATACCGGTTTCGGCGCCGTGTGCGCCTTTTACTTCGCGCTGAACATCGCTTATTCCCTGCGCCTGAAGAAGGTGGTCATACTGGACGTGCTCGTCGTTTCGACGGGTTTTGTCCTGCGCGCAGCCGCAGGGGGCGTGGTGATAGGTGTCGAGGTGTCCGACTGGCTGCTTTTGTGCACCACGCTGCTCGCGCTTTTTCTGGTGCTGGCGAAGAGGAGGCACGAGCGCGAGCTTGTCGACGAGCGCATGTCGCTCTCGCCTGCGCCTTCCGAAGCGAACGGCGAAGGCGCATTCCGCTACAGGAAGAGCCTCGACGAATACAGCGTGCGTTTCCTGGACCAGATGATAAACGTCACGACGGCAAGCGCGCTCATGGGGTATATACTCTATACCGTTTCCGGCGACGCCGTGGGCAAGTTCGGAGACACCCGGCTTATCTTCACCACCCCGTTCGTGATATACGGGATATTCCGCTACCTCTACCTGGTATACCTGAAAAAAGAGGGCGGCAGCCCGTCGGAGTCGTTCCTGAGCGACAAGCCCCTCCTGATAAACGTCGTTCTCTGGGGCCTGTCCGTTATTCTGCTTATCTACATAAACCCCAAGATGTGAGGAAACATGTCGAAATCGAAAGTCGCCGTCCTTAAGACGCAGCCGCAGACCGTGCTTGAGGATTACGGCGCCCTCATGCGGATGGCGGATTATCAGGAGCATATTAAAAAAGAGGCCGACACGGCGCTAAAGATAAACATTTCCTGGCACGTGTTCTACCCGGCGTGCTCCACCACTCCCTGGCAGCTCGAAGGGGTAATCAAGACCATGCTGGATGACGGCTATAAAAGAGAGCTGATTCACGGTTGTCACAACAGGACGGTAGTCGTCTCGGCGAAACGCGGGGAGGTTGCGAACAAGCACAAGCCCGTCATCGACAAATACGGCCTGAGGAACGTGCATCTCTACGAGGGCGAACAGTGGATACGCTACGAGCCGAAAGGGGAGATGCTCGTATTGGATAAAATTTACCCGGACGGGATACAAATTCCCAAAAGATTCATCGGCGAGAACATCATACACCTGCCGACGATGAAGACCCACGTGTTCACGACCATGACGGGGGCGATGAAAAACGCCTTCGGAGGACTCCTCCACGAGAAAAGGCACTTCACCCACTCCGTAATCCACGAGACGCTGGTGGACCTGCTGACCATCCAGAAGGAGATTCACTCCGGTATATTCGCCGTGATGGACGGGACGTTCGCCGGGGACGGCCCGGGGCCCCGGTGCATGGTCCCGCACGTGAAGGACTATATCCTCGCGTCAGCCGACCAGGTCGCCATAGACGCCGTCTCGGCGCATATGATGGGTTTTAACCCAATGGAGCTGCCGTTCATAAGGCTCGCGCACGAGCGGGGCCTGGGCTGCGGGGAGATAAAGGACATAGAAATAGCGGGGGAGGATATATCGGAGGTGAACTGGCATTTCAGCAAAGGGCAGAATACCTTCGCCTCGAAGGGCCAGAAGATGATATACTGGGGCCCGCTCAAGCCCCTGGAAAAACTCCTTCTGCGCACCTTCATCGCGCCGTGGTCGTACGCCGCGTCCATCGCCTACCACGACTGGTACTGGTATCCGACGATAGGGAAAGAGAGAGTGCGCCGGGCGCTCGAAACGAAATGGGGAGAGCTTTTCAGAAAGTATTAAGGCGTCAGGGCGTATTGACTTCAAAAAGAATCGGCGTCAGATGTTATTCTCCTGCGCGCGGAAACACCGCACGCGGTGGCCGGGCTTCACTTCGACAAGCTCCGGCTCAGACTCTGAATACTCCGGTTTTGCGTAGGGACATCTCGGAAGGAACTTGCAGCCGCGGGGGAGTTCGGACAGCTTCGGCACCATGCCGGGTATGGCCTTCAGTCTCCTGAGCTTCTCGCCGGGTTTCGGGATGGACGCAAGAAGCCCCTCCGTATAAGGGTGCAGCGGGTCGTGGAATATGTCGTCCGTCCGGGCCTCCTCGACAATCCTTCCGGCATACATAACGGCGACCCTGTCCGCCATCTGCGCGATGATTCCCAAGTCATGCGTTATGAGGATTATCGCCGTGCCGGTCTTTTTGCGGATGTCGCCCATGAGCGCAAGTATCTGGGCCTGAATCGTAACGTCGAGCGCCGTCGTGGGCTCGTCCGCAATTACAAGCCCAGGCCCGCATGAGATTGCCATCGCGATCATCACCCTCTGGCGCATCCCGCCGGAGAGCTGGTGCGGGTAGCTGGAGATGAGTTTCTCCGGCTCCGGCAGGCCGACCATCCCGAAGAGCTCGGCGGCGCGGCTTAACGCCTGGTCTTTTTTCAGGCCCTTGTGGACGATTATCGCCTCGGCGACCTGGTCGCCGACGGTAAAGACGGGATTGAGCGAGGTCATCGGCTCCTGGAATACCATCCCGATCCTGCCGCCGCGGATGGCTCTCATCTTCGCTTCCGGAAGCTTAAGGAGATCGACTCCCTCGAATATCACCTCGCCGCCCGCGACGCGTCCGGGAGGCGCCGGGAGGATGCGCATTATGGACAGGGCCGTTACGCTCTTGCCGCAGCCGGACTCGCCGACAAGTCCCAGCACCTCGCCCTGGTTCACGTGGAAGCTTACGCCGTCAACGGCGAAGAAGTTCCCCTCGCGGGTGCGGAACTCGGTGCGGAGGTTGTTTACTGAAATGAGTGGAGGCATACTACAGGTTTTCCAGGGTCTCCCCGCCTTCCTGCTCGCTCTGGATGAACTTCAGATACATCCTGGCGTCCGTGTTCTCCGGGTTCATCTCAAGCGTCTCCGTCCATTCCTTCACGGCTAAGTCTATGAAGCCCTTCATGTAATACGTTATGCCGAGGTTGATGCGGGCGGGAATGTAGCGCGGGTGTATCTCCCTGGCCTTCATGAATTCGCGGATGGCCTCGTTGTACATACCCTTCTCGCGGTATGCGATGCCGACCTTCGTCAGGATGTCCACACATGCCGGGCGAAGATTTATGGCCTTTTTGTATTCCTCGACCGCCTCGCCGAAAAGCCCCATGTCGTAGTATATGTCGCCTATCCGCGCGTGCTCGTTGGCGAGTTTCCCCTTTATGAACGGGTCGATGGAAAAAGGCGAGCCGTGGGCGATCTTCGCGGCCTTGCCGAATATCTCGTTCGCCTCGGCATATTTGCCCATGTCGTTTAGGGTTACGGCGAGGTTCAGCGAGACCTCGGTATAGCCGGGGTTTAGGGCCAGAGCCTTCCTGAAAGCCTCCGCCGCCCTTGAGAGTTCTCCCCTTCCGTGGTATATCTGGCCGAGTTTGTTGAATACGTCGGCGTAAGGCCGTATCGCAACCACCTGTTCCAGGTATTTCCGGGCCTCGTCCCATTCCTTGTTATTGAAGGCGTCCCTGCCGCGCATGTACAGCTCTTCCACGTTATCGGTCATACTCAAGACTCCTTTTCCGGATTATGCATGTTTGCCCCGGAAAGCTGGCGTGCCATTGCAAGGCTCTTTTCGCTCAACACCTTCTTGTTTGCGAAGACATCCCTGATAGAGGTCGAGATTATCTCGTTGTTTATAAGCCCCACCATGAAGCCGCGTTCACCCTTGTCCAGCCGCTTGACAGCCGCCGTCCCAAGGCGCCTTCCAAGGAGCCTGTCGAAGACCGTAGGCTCGCCTCCGCGCTGGAGGTGCCCAAGCACGGTAATCCTGGTCTCGAAGCCCGCGAAGGACTTCAGCTTCAGTTCCACGGCATAGGCGGAAGCCGCGCCCTCGGCGACGATGACTATGCTGTTAGTCCGCCCGCGCCTCTTGGCCTCCAGCAGGCGCGTGCCGATGGCTTCGAGGTCGTACGGGACTTCGGGAATTATTACGGCCTCCGCGGCGCAGGCAAGACCGGAGGTGTATGCCAGGTATCCGGAGCTTCTGCCCATGACTTCGAGGATGAACGCGCGGTCGTGGGAGGAGGCCGTATCACGGAGCATGTCCACGGCGTGGACGATGTTGTTCAAGGCCGTATCGACGCCGATTGCCATGTCCGTGCCGTAGATGTCGTTGTCTATTGAGGCCGGTATCCCGGCGACGGGGACGTCCAGGTCGTGCAGAACCTGCGCGCCGTGCAGGGAGCCGTCCCCGCCGATTATCACAAGGCCGTCTACGCCGTCTTTCGAGAGGTTCTCGAGTGAGGTCTTCTGGCCCCAGTCGCTCTTGAACTCGCTGCTCCGGGCGGAGCGCAGTATCGTGCCGCCGCGCTGGATTATGCCGTCCACGGAACCGGAGTCCATCTCGACGAACCTGTTCTCGATAAGCCCCTGGTAGCCCTGGATGAAGCCTATCACCCGCATACCCATGTCGAGGCCAGTGTGCACGACGCTCCTGATGGCGGCGTTCATGCCGGAGGAATCACCCCCGGAAGTGAGAAGAGCTATAGTCTTCATATATTTATTTTACACCAACTCAGCCGAAGAATATCTTGGCCGTCTCGTATACGTCCATGTCGAGCGTCTTCGTCTTGCCCACGGCCTCCTCGAGCGGCACGGCCTCTATATTCGTGCCGCGTATCGCCACCATCACCCCAAACCTGCCCTCGCGCACCATGTCCACCGCCTTCACGCCGAAGCGGGTGGCGAGTATCCTGTCGTATGCCGTGGGTGTGCCGCCCCTCTGGATATGGCCGAGGATGACCGCCCTGGTCTCGAAGCCCGTCCTGGTCTCTATCTCCTTGGCAAGGATATTGGCTATACCGCCGAGCCGGACGTTCCCGAAGGCGTCCTTATCCGCCGTCTGGAGCACCAGGGAACCCTCGACCCCCGGCGCCTCCGAAAACTTCGCACCCTCCGAGACGGCGACGATATTGAACTTCTTGCCCCTCGCCGCGCGCTTCTTAAGGACGTCGCAGACCTCGACGATATTGAACGGCTCCTCCGGGACGAGTATCATGTCCGCGCCGCCTGCTATGCCCGCCGCGCAGGTTATCCAGCCGGCGTGGCGTCCCATAATCTCGACCACCAGCGTGCGGTGATGGGACTCCGCCGTCGTATGAAGCCTGTCGATGCACTCCGTGGCGATGGACACGGCGGTGTCGTAGCCGAAGGTCACGTCCGTCGCGGAGAGGTCGTTGTCTATGGTCTTCGGCACGCCCACGGTATTGAGTCCCATCTTCGAGAGCTTGTTGCAGACGCCCAGGGTGTCGTCGCCGCCGACGGCTATCAGCGCATGAAGGTCCATTTTGATCATGTTTTCGGCGACTGTCTCCGCCCCGTTTTCTTTCTTGAACGGGTTCGTCCTGGACGTGCCGAGGATAGTCCCGCCGAAGAGGTGTATGCCGGATACCTGCTGGCGCGTAAGGGGATCGCACTGCATCTCCATCAGGCCCTTCCAGCCGTCCCGTATGCCGATTACCTCGTAGTCGTACTGCTCGGCCCGCCGGAAAACCGCCCTGATAACCGCGTTCAGCCCCGGACAGTCCCCGCCTCCGGTGAGGATGCCTACCCTGTGCTTCATAAAAAGCTCTCCTTTCGTGGACCTTATAAATTACGGCCAAATATTTCAGTTTTCAAAAAGTTATATAAACTTAGAAATACTATCATATGCATAAAACTCCTGTCAATCGCGTATAGCATGAAAATCTTTTGAAATTATGGGGATTGACAAAGACGGGCCTGCGCGTATAATCACAATCCATGCCGACTCCAGCTCCTCTGTCCGGGAGGCTTGCGGAAAACGGCCTGCCCGGCATATTGACACACCTGCACCGGATAAAGACATCCGGCACGCTCTCGGTATCACGCGAGGACGTGATAAAGAATTTATACATAAAGAACGGGGAGATAATCTTCGCCTCCTCCAACTACGAGGGAGACCGCCTGGGAGAGGTGCTCTTAAAGGCCGGGAAGATAAGCGTAAAGCAGTTCGAGACGGCCTCGAAGGCTCTGTCCAAGACGAAAAAACGCCTGGGCGGGATACTCGTGGAGCTCGGATATTTAAAGCCGAAGGACCTCTTCTGGGGCGTAAAATACCAGGTGCGGGAGATTGTCGCAAGCCTCTTCGACCTGGCTGACGGAAGCTACGAGTTCCTTCCGGGCGAGATACCGCCGGGCGAGGTGATTACGCTTCACATGTCCACGGCAAACCTCATAATGGACGGCGTGAAAAGGATAAACGACTGGACGCGGATCTCGCGCGGAATCCCGCCCATGGAAGCGGTCTTAAGGCCGACTTCCGACCCCCTGAAGCTCTACCAGGACGTGGACGTCTCGCCGGAGGAGAAAAGAATACTTGGGCTGTTCGACGGCAAGCGGACGATAAAGGAAGTCATAACCAGTTCAGACATCGGGGATTTCGAGGCCCTGAAGGCCGTATGCGCATTTTTTTCCATAGGGATGCTGGAGGAAGACAACGGGAAACTCGATAAAAACCAGAAACCAGCCTCTCCTGCGGAAGGGCCGGCGATAGACAAAACGGCAATCGAAAAGGCGTATTTCGACGCGAAAACACAGAACCACTACGAGGTTCTGGGCCTTGACTCCGAGGCGTCTCAGGGAGAAATAGAAGAGGCATATCAAAGGCTTGCGAGGCTTTACCACCCGGACGGGCAGTTCAGGCCCGGCATGGAAAAGCTGGCCGGGGAACTTGGCGAGCTTTTCTCGAAGGTTTCCGAGGCCTACGCCATACTATCCGACGACTCGCGCCGGTGGGAGTACGACCTCTCACTTGCGACGGTTATGACGGATAAGGGCTTGGTAACAAAGAAGAAAAAGCCCAGGGACGCGGCAAAGGCGAAGGAAATTTTTAACCAGGGAATCGAGAGCTTCAGGAAGAAGGATTTCGACTCCGCCGCCGTTCACTTCAAGGAAGCCGTGAAGCTCGATGCCGTAAATGCCAATTATTACAGTCACTTGGCGCTTGCGCTCCTCCAAAGGCCGCGCCGGGAGGCCGAGGCCGAGGAGGCGATGCTCACGGCTGTCGCGCTTGAGCCGAAAAACGCGGAACACCGCGCAAACCTTGGACTTTTATACCAGAAGGCCGGGATAAAGGACAAGGCAAAAGAGGCGTTCGAGGCGGCGCTTAACCTCGACCCAAAAAACACCAAAGCCCTCCGGGGCCTGGGCAAAAAGTAAAAAAATCGGCCCTGTCATTCCCGCCCACCGTAGGGGCGCAACTTGTTGCGCCCGGCTATAATCCCTTTTCCTCCGATGGGATCGGGTGCCCACTCGGTTAACCCTCTCCCGGCGTGATGCTATTTGCTAATAATCTGGACTAAACGCACAATAGTGAAACTAATCGGTCGGGGAAGTTCATTGTCAATATCTGTTCCCGATTGCATTCGGAACCCGTGGATTGTTTAAGTAAAAACTCATAAAAATCCCAACTTTCCCCCGGCATCGGAAACGGGGTAAAATTTGGCCTCTGCGGGCGGGTTTCGGGCCAAAAAACGGGCGCGGGTAAGGGGTGCGTTGAAATCCAAGTTTGCGTTTCCAGCGGATTTTAACGGGCCGTCAAAACC
>JAJYJM010000038.1 GCA_021789495.1 Nitrospirota bacterium | reverse complement strand
ATATTCCCGCCCTTGCCTCCGTCCCCGCCGTCCGGGCCGCCCTTCGGGACATACTTCTCCCTGCGGAAGCTTACGCAGCCGCGCCCTCCGTCCCCCGCTTTTACATATATTTTGGCAAGATCAACGAACATGGATTCTTTATTCTGGATATTTGGAACTCGTCCAAATATTCAGAATTGTCCTGGAATGTTAACTGGTTAGCAAATAAAAAAGCCCCGCCTTGGCGGGGCTTTCGTTTTCCTTTCGGCGGGTTTAAGCCTCCCCTTGCGGGACGGCGTAGACGCTTGCCTTCTTTCTGTCCTTGCCCCAGCGCTCGAACTTTACGATTCCCGGTATCTTTGCGAACAGGGTGTCGTCCTTACCCAGGCCGACATTCGTCCCCGGATGTATCCTTGTGCCGCGCTGCCTGACGATTATGCTTCCGCCAGTGACCAGTTCGCCCTCGTAGCGCTTCACTCCAAGCCTTTGAGAGTTGGAATCCCGCCCGTTTCTGGAACTGCCGACGCCTTTTTTATGTGCCATTTTACCTAACCTCCAAAATAACTTGGCTCATGTCCGCCTGAGCGGTCATCTTACCGGACACGGCTCTCTACGCCGTTATTTCCTTGATCTTAAGTTCCGTAAAATCCTGCCTGTGGCCACGCATTTTGCGGTAGTTCTTGCGCCTTTTGTGCTTGAAGACGAGCACTTTCTTGGCCCTGCCCTCGCGCACCACCTCGGCGGTAACCTTCGCCCCGGAGACCAATGGGTTGCCTATTTTCACGTCCCCGGCGTTCTCCATAAGGAGCACGTCGGCAATCTCGACGGTCTCTCCCGCCTTCGCCCCCAGGCTCTCCACCTTCACGACATCGCCCGGCGCGACCTTGTACTGCTTTCCGCCGGTCTTTATTATGGCATACATTATTTCACCTCCAGAAAATCGAAGGTATTTTTATACCTTATAACGCGCGGGTTGTCAAGATAAAAATATGTTACCTTCTTCTGCCCCGCGTCCTGTATTTCACCCAGACCGGCTCGCCCCTTTGCCTCCTTGTCTCCTGCATACCCGCCACGGAGAAATCCATCTGCCGCCGCTCAAGGTCTATCCTCTCAAGTATAACATCCACCTTGTCCCCCAGGCGGAACTGCCGCCCCGTATGCTCTCCACGTAGGGCGTGTTCCCGCTCAAGGTAGCTGTAATAGTCGTCGTGGAGCGAAGTCAGCCGCACCAGGCCCTCCACGAAATATTCATCAAGCTCCACAAAGAACCCGAACGCCGTCACGCCAGTGATATACCCCGTGAACTCTCCGCCGACCTTGTCCGTCATGAACTGGAGCTTCTTTATCTCCACCACCTCGCGCTCCGCCTCCTCAGCCTCGCGTTCCATGAACGAGCAGTGCCGGCCGAGCGAGCCGAGAGAGGAGGCGATTTCCGACTTCCGCTCGGTAGAAAGCGATTTCTTTCTTAAAAGCTCCTTCAAGGCCCTGTGGACGCTTAAGTCCGGGTATCTCCTGATGGGCGAGGTGAAGTGGCAGTAACACCTCGCGGCAAGCCCGAAATGACCCGCGTTTTCCGGGGTATATTTCGCAAGCTTCATGGAGCGCAGTATCACGGTATTGAGGAAGCGCTCCTCAGGGCTGCCTTCAAGCTTCTCTATGAGACGTGCGAAGTGTTTCGGCCTGACACTGCCTCCGGCAGGCCAGGGAAGCCCGAAGCTCTTCACCAAGTCTCCCAGTATCTCCATCTTTTCCTCGTCCGGCTCCTCGTGGACGCGGTACAGAAACGGCACGCCGCGGGCCTCCAGATGCGCGGCGACGGTCTCGTTCGCGGCAAGCATGAATTCCTCTATAAGCCTGTGGGCCTGGTTTCTCTCCGCCTTAACAATAGCCGTAGTCTTCCCCGTCAGATCGAGTATCACCTCCGGCTCAGGGAGGTCGAAGTCTATGCTCCCGCGCCTCCTTCTCATTTTATTAAGCCGCTCCATAAGCTCGCGCATGAGGAGAAAGCCGCCGGCCAGTTCGGAGTATTTCTCTTTCGTCTGCGGGTCGTCTCTTTCGATTATTGCCGCTACGTCGGTATACGTCATGCGGGCGCGGCTCTTGATAACGCTCTCGTATATGTCGTAGGATATGCGGTTTCCGTCCTTGTCGAAGACCATCTCCGCAGTGAGCGCAAGCCTCTCCACGCCGGGATTCAGGCTGCATATCCCGTTAGACAACTCCTCCGGCAGCATCGGCAGCACCCTGTCGGGGAAGTATACGCTCGTCGCCCGCTCCCTGGCGTCTTCGTCGAGGACCGAGCCGGGCCTTACATAATGGGCAACGTCGGCAATGGATACGAAGAGCCGGATGTTTCCGCCGCCCGCAGGCTCGACGGATACCGCGTCGTCGAAGTCCCGCGCGCGTTCCCCGTCTATCGTAACGGTCGGCTTGTCCCGGAGGTCGATCCGGCCCTCCCGCATGGACGGCCTAACCTTACCGGCCACGGCCACGGCCTCTTCCAGCGCCGCGCCGGAGAACCTCGTAGAAAGCCCGTGCTCCTCGATTACAATGTCCGTCTCTATCCCCAGCTCGCCCGGAAGCCCGAGGACCTTTATCACCTCGGCCTCCGGCGCCCTGTGCGGCTCCGGGAATCTCTTTATCTTCGCCACGACCATCTGGCCGTCTTTCGCGCCGCCCTTCTCTTTCGGCGGGATGTAGAAGTCGTGCTTGATACGCGGGTTCGTTGAAATTACCACGCCGAAGCCGCGCCCGGACTCGTATTTACCGACCACCCTGTCCGTCGCGCGCTCAAGTATGCGTATGACGCGGCCTTCCGACCGGCCCTCTCCCTTCTCCCGCTCGATCCTCGCCACGACCCTGTCCCCGTGCATCGCGCCCATCATCGCAATGGAACGGACGTAAACGTCCGCGGCGTCGGTAGACCGGCTCCCGGCACTGGCGGGCTGTCCCGGCATCACGAAGCCGTAGCCGTCCGGGTGGACGGAGAGCGTCCCGACGATGAGGTTCATCTTTTCGGGCAGGCCGTAGCGGTTGCCGCGGATTTTGACAATCTCGCCGTCACGGACAAGCTCCCGCACGGCTCTTTTTATATCCTGCCTCTCCTCCTTCGGCGCGCCTAAGTTCCGCATAAGCTCCTTCATCAGGAGCGGGCGGTATGTCTTCTCGCGCATCAAGGCGAGGATTTTGCTTCTTTGTTCCATAAATTTATTCCACCGTTCTCCCCTCGCCCTCCGGGAGAGGGGGCAGGGGTGAGGGCTTACGAATTTACCAGCACGAACACCCTGTAGCAGAACCATATTACGGGCAGGATGAACGCGAGCAGGAACCACCGGCTCTTGTGGACGATGCCCCAGAAGACAAGACCAACCGCCGAATAAAAGAGGCCGTTTGCGGCTATCGAGAGCGCCAGGTATCCGAACCTCGCGTTCATGGGCCGTCCAGGGTCGGCAAGGAAGACGGAACCCGGCCAGAGCAACACCACGAACCACGAGCCGAAGTCATCCCTTATGAAGTGCCAGGCGAACTCGAAAAAGAACGGGACAACGAGACCCATCAGGCCGAATACGGCAAGGTATTTCCGCATAATAGCCTCTTTATGCTATTTTATCTTTACCAGCAGCCCTTCCGCCTCCGCCACGACCGTCCCGTCGTCTTTTACGACAACGGCACCGGCCTCAACCGTCCGCCCCGATTCCTTGAGTATCCTGCCCGTAACCCTGACCCTCTCGCCCACCATGAGCGGCCTTTTAAACCGCACGGTCAATTTCCCGGTAACCGCATTCATACCTAGGCTGTATGCCAATTTTGTCATCGCCTCGTCGAGGACGGTGGAGATAATGCCTCCGTGGACTATGCCCTTGTAGCCCTGCCAGGTCCTGGCGGGCGTAAAATCCGCCGAGAGCGATTTATTCTCCCTGTCCAGGCTGAACTCAAGCCTTAAGCCGCCCAGGTTGTCCTGCCCGCACACGAAGCACATCCGGTCGTCGTCGAGTTCCAATTTTCCTCCGCGCCGATTCCTGTAATCTTTTCGCCAGATCCCGCGTCTAACACGTTAACCATGATAACTTTTCCAGGGATACTCTTCAAGTTTATAATGATATAATGAGGTTAGACTACCAGCAATAAGTCATGGAGGAAGAAATGAGAACTATTTTCCGCCGCGCAATAACCGTTTTTGGCATAATCTTTTCCATTTTCCTGGTGTCGGGCCACCGGAGCCGCGCGTTTGCGGCAGGCGCGGACGCGCCGAACGGCCTCGGAATGGCGCGCGTCACGCTGATACGCGGAGACGGCTCCTTCAACGGCAAGGACACGAACGCCTGGGCCGCACTTTCGCCCAATTTCTCGCTCCAGGACGGCGACAGGCTCTGGGCCGGGGATAAATCAAAGATCGAAGTCCAGTTCTCCGGCGGGCACATGGCCTGGCTTAACTACCAGACCGAGCTCGACATCACGAACATGGAGCAGGCCAAGGGGCTGGCCATACAGGTAGGTCTCGCCTCAGGCGAGGCCTCCTTTGCCACGAGGCCAATGGGCCGTGACGACGTCTTCCAGGTGGATACCCCGAACGCGTCCGTCCGCGCATACGACAAGTCCCGCTTCCGCGTGACCGTCCTGAGTGACGGAACCACGCAGATAGGCGTCGCGCGGGGGAGGGTGGAGCTTGAGAGCACGTCCGGCATCTCCGACATTAGCGCGGGCGAGATGGTCGAGATAGAAACGGACGGCAGCATAAACACCAGCGCACTGCCCGGAAATGATTCCTGGGACAGGTGGGTGGACGCCCGGTGGAACCGCTACACCCGCCCGTCGAGGAGCGCGCGCTATCTTCCGCCTGCCCTTGACGATTACGGCTACGAGTTCGACGATAACGGCCACTGGGTGGATTCGCCCGGCTACGGCTGGGTATGGGCCCCGGCGGTCGGCCCGGCATGGTCTCCCTATTCCAACGGCAGATGGGTCTGGGTGGACGGCGACTATACCTGGCTCCCGTACGACCCGTTTTATGCCTGTTTCCATTACGGCAGGTGGTCATGGTCCATCTCGACAGGCTGGTTCTGGCTGCCGCCCGCGCCGTCTGTGGGAGTATGGTGGTCTCCGGGCTATGTCGGCTGGGCATGGAGCGGCGGCGTGGTCTCGTGGGTTCCGCTCGGCCCGCGCGAGATATATTACGGCTACGGCTATTACGGCCCGCATAGCGTCAACCTGAACATCACTCATGTAACGGTCATAAAGAACGTATACATCAACAGCAGGGTCAATAACGCCGTCGTCGTCGTAAACAGGAACAACTTCCTTCAGGGCCACACTACCCGCGTTGTAATATCCGGGCGGCAGAACCCCTTCCTGCATAGGGGAGCGATGGGCGCGAGGGTCATGCCGGGAACCCCGGCGAGGGCCATAAAGCCGATACGGGCCACGATGGATCCGAGGCCGGGAGTAAAGCCGAAACATCTGCCGCCCGCGCGTATACAGAAGGTGCGTCGGGTATTGCAGAAACGAGCCATTGCGCGCTCTAAAGGCGCGTCCGCGTTCAAGCCCGGAAGAAAACCGCAAAGGGTGCCGTTCAGGGAACTCGGCAGGAAAGCCCCGGCTGGAAGACCGGGAGCCGTTCCGGGCAGAAGACTTGCGCCTGTGAGGCCTGTAATAAGAGGGCAGAGGCCCGGCAATTTCCAGGGCGGCAAGCAGTGGCCGAGAACGCAATTCAACAGGAACCGCCCGGCGCCTCCGGGCAGAAGAGCTGCACCCGCGAGAGAACGGGGGCGTCTTCGGCAACCCCAGGCGCCGGAAAGGAGTAAACCGGCCCCGTCAGGGCCCGCGATTCAGGAGAGGGGCGGGGAGCATCGGGTTTCGCCGGGCCGGTCGACCGGCTTCAGGGGCAAGGAATTTCAGGCCCCGTCGAGGGCCGGGGGGCGGGAAGTTCAATCGCCCGGCAAAGGGGCAGGGAGGCCTTCGTTTCAGGAGAGGGCCGGCAGCAGGCCCGCGCCCGCGCCGGTCAGGAGGGCGCCCCAGGCCGGCAGGAAGGCCCCAGGGCCGCAGACCCGGCCCAAGGCGAGATGGCAGGCAAGGCCGCCGGTAAAGACGCGGAAACGGCCCGCCAAGCCCAAAGGGAATGCGAAGAAGGAGCGGCCAAAACAGCGCGAAGAGGGGCGGTAAAGAGCGCAACCGGCATGTCCCGGGGCGTCAGAACCGCGTGAATTTCGCCCCGATGAAGGCCGTTTTTGATAGATAACCGGTTAACGGGACCTTCCTTACAAAGCCTCCGCCGCAGCTTGATGCCGGTCTGCCGGCGGCGGAGTTTTTTGTTCCGCTGGCGTTAATGACGTATACGGTGGTTCCGTCCAGAGACGCCTCGCGGCTTATGATGCCCAGGTGCCCCACAATCTCGCCGACGACGCGCCTTTTCGGGTCTTTTATGAAATAAATTATGTCTCCGCTCCTGAGGCGCGAGTAGTATTTCTCCTTCATAAGCTCGGCCTTCGGGATATACTTCACAATCTTATAACCTCTTGAGCCGGGAATCTCCTTTGTCGGGGCTATCTTCGACGTTATGTCCCTGCCCCATTTCCCGGAGGCTATCATATCCTCGGCATAGGCGAACCTGTCGTTGTAATTCAGGACGTCGCCGTTTTTGTCCAGCCTTCCACGCGTCTTGAACCGCAGGTATAGCGCCTCTTTTACCGCCCCCTCCGGCGTATTGGAGAGCGCAAGCTCCACACAGCGGAACACGAGATACATGCAGTCCATCTCGTGGTCGGTTACAATCCGCTTTTTCCTTACATACCTCCCCAGGGGGTCGGTATCATACGGGAAACCCACGAAATTTTCCGCCCAGAAGGCAATCCTTGCGCCGACGGGCCTTCCTGCGACGAGCCTCTGGCGCTCCTGTATCTCCTTGTCGCTGAAGGTCTTTACCCGGCAGCAGTGCTCGGCTGCGAAGGCCGGAGAACAAGCCAGGATTAATATTACAATTAAAATAAATCTCTTCATTCTTCGTCCTCTACTCGAATGAATCCGTGATATGCCGGTTTGCGTGCGGCGCGACACATGCTCATTATACAGAAAAGGCGTCCCGGAAGGAACGCCTTTTTTTATTTTTGGTGCCGGAGACGAGACTCGAACTCGTACGGGTTTCCCCACACGCCCCTCAAACGTGCGTGTCTACCATTCCACCACTCCGGCAAAATCCTTCATCCCCCTCTTAAGATAAGAGGGGGAGCGAGGGGGCGTTATGTTCTTTATACCTTCGTCAGCCAGTCCTTGTGCTTCCGGGACCTGCCCTGGACTATATCGAAAAACACCTTCTGGAGCGCAAGCGTGACCGGGCCGGGTTTGCCGTTTGATATGACCCTGCCGTCCACCTCGCGTATAGGCGTAATCTCCGCCGCAGTCCCGGTAAAGAAGGCCTCGTCCGCGATATAGACCTCGTCCCTCGTGAAGCGCTCTTCCCGGACCTGATAGCCCATCTCCGCCGCAAGCTCGATTATGGAGTCCCGCGTGATGCCTTCAAGGATGGACGTAAGCGGCGTCGTCTTTATAACGCCTTTCCTGACTATAAATATGTTCTCCCCGCTGCCTTCGGCGACGTATCCTTCCGGGTCGAGCAGCATGGCTTCGTCGCAGCCCGCCGCCCTCGCCTCGTGCTTGGCAAGCTGTGAGTTCATGTACGACCCGGTAGCCTTGGCACGGGTCATGGTGATGTTGACGTGGTGCCTTGTAAAGGAACTCGTCTTGACCCTTATGCCGTTTTTTATGCCGTCGTCCCCAAGGTATGCGCCCCAGGGCCAGCAGGCGATTGTTACGTTAATCGGGCCGGAGACGTAAAGCCCCATCGCGCCGTAGCCGATATAGACGAGCGGCCTGACATAGCATTCCTCAAGCTTGTTTGCTTTTACGGTCTGGACGACGGCCTTTTTTATCTCCGCTTTTTTGTATGGCACGTCCATCTGGAATATATGGGCGGAGTCGAAGAGCCGGTTAATGTGCTCGTCCAGGCGGAAGATATACGAGCCGCCCTTGCCCTTGTAGCACCGGATGCCTTCAAATACCGCAAGGCCGTAGTGGAGGCTGTGCACCATCACGTGCACCTTGGCGTCGGCCCACGGGACAAGCCTGCCGTCCATCCATATCTTCTCGGTCTCTTTCAAGTTTAAAACTCCTTAAAGTTCGGGAAAGGTTTTAAATAATATCAGAGTAGCGGCATTAATGTCAAAACTTTTTTCAGGATACAGACGCCGTCTGCTCCATCTCCGGCCCGTCCAGTCCGGGAAGCTCCGGCTCGAGGTTCCCCAGAATCGAATTCTCCTCCATGCCGAGTTCACGCTCAAGCTCCCGAAGCGACGGCAGGGACGACAGGTCCTTCAGGCCGAAATACTGGAGGAACTCCGCCGTCGTCGCATACATTATAGGCTTGCCCGGCACGTCCTGCCGCCCGGCAATCCTCACAAGCCGCCTCTCCAGCAGGGTTTTCAGCACTCCGTCCGCTGAAACGCCCCTGATGGCCTCTATCTCCGCTCGTATTATCGGCTGGCGGTAGGCGATAATGGCCAGCGTCTCGAGGGCCGGGGAGGAAAGCCTCGGCGGTTTTATCTTCTGGAGGCGTTTTATGTACGGCGCGTATTCGGGCCTTGTGACAATCTGGTAGCCGCCGGCAAGCTCCGCTATGCGCACGCCCCGGCCATCGGAACCGAAATCCTCCTGTATGGAAAGCAGGGCGGTCTTTATCTCCTCCGCGCCCGCCCCGGAGTCGTCCAGGGTATCCCTTATCTTCTTCAGGCTCAACGGGGTGTCCGAGACATACAGAAGCGCCTCGACAGCCGCCTTGAGATTATGGAGTTCCATCCGCCACCGCCTTCATTATACGGATTATGCCGTACTGCTCGGTCTGGAATATTTTGACCGCCCGAAGCCTCGCAAGCTCCAGCAGGGCAAGGAACGTTACGACTATCTGCCCTTTTGTCCAGTCTCCCTCGAAGAGGCCGTCGAACGTCAGGCTGTCCAGTCCGGATAGCCGCTCAAGAATCTGGTTTATCCTGTCCGTGATGCTTATGCCCTCGGAACCGACGTCATGGAATTTCCCGGCGGGGGCATTCGAGAGAACCTTCTTGAATGCGTCCAGCAGGTCCATGAGTCCGAAGTTGAAAAGCGCCTCGTCCTGAAGCTCGCCCCCGTCTTCCCATGCGCCTTTCGCCGAGCGTACGAAGACATCCCTCCAGAGGTTCTCACGCTCGCCCAAGGTTTCCGCCGCTTCCTTGAACTTCTTGTATTCAAGGAGCCTCTCTACAAGCTGCGCCCTGGGGTCTGCGCCTTCTTCCTCGCCCTCGCCTTCGGCTGGCGGGAGGAGCATCCGGGACTTTATCTGCGCAAGCGTCGCCGCCATGACAAGGAACTCGCCCGCGACCTCAAGGTTCAGATCCTTCATCAGTTCGATATATTCCAGATACTGCTCCGCAATCCGCGCGACGGGGATGTCGTATATGTCCACCTCGTCCTTGCGGATGAGGTGAAGCAGCAGATCCAGCGGCCCCTCGAACAGGGGAATTTTTATGCTGTAGTCGGTCATATCCCTATCGCGTCCCGGATTTCCGCCATCGTCGCCTTCGCCGCTTCTTTTGCCTTCGCGTCGCCCGCCGAGAGCACGGAATCGAGATAGTCCGGCCTCGCCAGAAGCTCCTGCCTCTTTTTATATATTGGCTCAAGCTGGGCGAGCATATATTCGCTTAGGCGCTTCTTACAGTCCACGCAGCCGACGGCGGCCTCGCGGCAGGCGGCGGCAATCTCCGGTATCTCGGCCTTCGGGGTATAGATGCTGTGAAAGACGAACGCGGTGCAGACCTCCGGGTCTCCGGGGTCTGTTCTTTTAACTCTCGCCGGGTCGGTAATCATGACCTTTATTTTTTTGCGCATCTCGTCGGGGGTATCCGAGACATAAATCGCGTTCCCGTAGCTCTTGGACATCTTGCGCCCGTCTATGCCCGGCACCTTCGGGGCCTCGGTAAGGAGCGCCTGCGGCTCCGGGAAAACGGGCTTGTATAAGTTATTGAACCGCCTTGCAATCTCGCGCGCAAGCTCAAGGTGCGGAAGCTGGTCCACGCCCACGGGCACAACGTCCGCCTTGTATATCAGGATGTCTGCGGCCATAAGCACGGGGTATCCCAGAAAGCCGAAATTAGTCAGGTCCTTGTCCTTGATGTTTTCCAGCTGCTCCTTGTACGTCGGATTCCGCTCAAGCCAGGGGAGCGGCGTAATCATCGAGAGATAGAGGAACAGCTCGGCGTGCTCAAGTATGCTCGACTGGGTGAATATAGTGCATTTATCGGGGTCGATCCCGGCGGCAAGCAAATCCACCAGGAGGTCGCGCTTCGACGCCCTGAGCTCCTTCGTGTCCTCGTAGTTCGTCGTGAGGGCGTGCCAGTCGGCGATGAAGAAAAAGGACTCGTATTTCTCCTGGAGGGACTTCCAGTTCTCGACGGCGCCCAGCAGGTTCCCAAGCTGCATCCTGCCGGTCGGGCGCATACCCGAAAGAACTCGTTTTACGGACATCTGCAACACCTCTAAATACTCAGGGTTCCGGCTACCAGGTGAAAAATAACAATGAATGCGTTTACCACTACCGCGAAAAACATCTGCGTCTGCGGAATAACGAATACAAGAAGGACGATTATAAGCATACCGAACGGCTCAATCCTGCTGTAGGAATATGCCGCGCGCCCAGGCAGAAGCCCCACAAGCACCCTCCCGCCGTCCAGCGGGGGCACCGGTATCATGTTCAGCACCATCAGGACGACATTGATGGTTATGGACGCCTTAAGCATCAGGACTATGGGCACAAGAAACGACATGGTTATCCCGTGCGTCTGGAGCGCGTCCGGGGCCGAATTGGCAAGCATCAGCGCCCCAGGCTCGGACGTTATAATCATCCGCAGCATAAGCGCGCTCAATACCGCGAGGACGAAGTTCGTCCCCGGCCCCGCAAGGGCGACCCATATCATGTCCCGCTTCGGGTTCCTGAGGGCGGAAAAATTGACCGGGACAGGCTTTGCCCATCCGAAAAGGAACCGCGAACCCAAGACTATCAGGACGAGCGGCAGGATTACCGTGCCGATGGGGTCGATATGTTTTATGGGGTTTAAGGTTAAACGGCCCGCCCGCCGGGCGGTGGAATCTCCGAATTTCTCCGCAACATACCCGTGCATCACCTCGTGCAGTATAATCGCGAGGAGCACCGGCATCGCCCATATCGAAATACCCCTGGCAATCGAGTTTATGTCCATGAATCTCCAAACCGCCGCGTTACATGCTTAAATTTACCATAAAAATTGAAATGTTAATGATAGGGTATGGGCATTTGAAAGTCAAGGAGTTTTCCCTTGCAAACGACAGTGATGTAAACTATGCTAAATGAAGGAGAAACGCCCCTCGCCCTTTTATGGGAGAGGGGATGGGGGAGAGGGTGGAACGAACAGTTCTTAAATATCTCGATTACCTTGCCGTGGAGAAGGGGCTTTCCAAAAACACCCTGGAGTCATATGGCCGCGACATGGGGAAATACGTCCAATTTCTTGAAAGCAGAGGGATTTCTGATTTCTCCGCCGCCGGGAGGGCGGAGATGCGGGGGCTTGTGGAGTGCCTCAGGACCTCCGGCCTGAAGGCGGCGTCCGTGGCAAGGACGCTTGCGGCGGTAAAGGGCCTGCACCGGTTCCTTATGCTTGAAGGTCTCGCCAGTACCGACCCGACGGAGGCGCTGGAGACGCCCAGGCAGGGCATAAGGCTGCCCAAGGCCCTCACGTTCGCCGAGGTCGAGGCCATCCTTGCCGCGCCCCTGCTGGAAAGCGGCCCAAGTACGGCCAGCGGCCTGAAGGCCCTCGAGGGCCTACGAGACAAGGCTATGCTTGAGACGATGTATGCGGCGGGACTCCGGGTAAGCGAGCTTGTGGGGCTTCCCACGGGCGGAGTGAACTTCGAGGTCGGGTTCCTCAAGGTTACAGGCAAAGGCTCGAAGGACAGGCTTGTTCCCCTGGGAACGGCGGCGCTGGATGCGCTCCGGAGATACCTCGAAACGGCCCGGCCACTACTCCTGAAACAACGGGAATGCGAATACCTCTTCGTCACGCGCAGGGGCGGGGGTCTAACGCGGCAGGGCTTCTGGAAGATAATCGGGAGATATGCCCGGAAAGCCGGGATAACAAAGCGGATTTCCCCGCACATGCTCAGGCATTCCTTCGCCACGCACCTCCTGGAGCATGGGGCGGACCTCAGGAGTGTGCAGATGATGCTTGGGCACGCGGATATTTCTACGACGCAGATATACACTAAAGTAGAGGTGTCGCGGCTTAAGAAAATGCACGAGGAAATGCACCCGCGAGGGTAAAAAGACGTGAAAAAGCTGTCATTCTGAACGAAGTGAAGAATCCGCAGTTGAATTTAACGGCAGATCCTTCGCGCTGCTCGGAATGACGAACATAATGCGATAATTATGGACGTAATCACCTGTCACCTTAACGCGGATTTCGACGCCGTCGCATCGATGATGGCGGCGAAAAAACTTTACCCGGACGCCCGGCTCGTATTCCCCGGCGCGCAGGAGCGGAGCATTCGCGAGTTCTTCCTGAGCTCCACGCTCTACGCGCTTAAGTTCGATAGAATAAGAAGCATAGACCTGGATAAAATCGACCGGCTGATACTGGTGGACACCAAGAGCCGGGAGCGCATCGGGAAGTTTGCCGGGATACTCGACAAGCCGGGGCTTAAAATACACGTCTACGACCATCACCCATTCGCCGACGACGACATACGCGGTGAGTTCGAGATGGTCGAGCCGCTCGGGGCCTGCACGACAATCTTCGCGGAAATTTTTAAGGACAGGAAAATAGACATAACGCCGCTCGAAGCCACGGTCATGGCGCTCGGGATATACGAGGAAACCGGCTCCCTCGTCTTCGCGTCCACCACCCCCAGGGACATAAAGGCCGCCGCATGGGTCCTGTCCAGGGGAGCGAACTTAAATATCGTCTCGGACTTCATAACGCGCGAACTCTCCGCAGAGCAGATAAGCCTGCTCGACGAGCTTCTGAAGTCCATTACCGCCTATACCATCGGCGGGATAAAGGTGGCGATAGCGCGCGCATCGACGAAAAAATACGTGCAGGACCTGGCCGTGCTCACGCACAAGATACGGGACATTGAGAACCTGGATGCGCTTTTCTGCGTGGTGCGGATGGAAGACCGGGTGCATGTGGTCGCCCGGAGCCGCATAAACGAGGTAGACGCCGGGGCCATAGCCCTGGAGCTTGGAGGAGGCGGGCATCCGACCGCCGCATCGGCGACAATACGCGACATGGAACTGGATAATGTAGTCGAGCGCCTCGTGGACGTTCTGAACAGGCGCGTGCGTCCCGCGAAGCTTGCGCGTGACATAATGACGCGGCCTGTCATAACCATCCCTGATGGCGCAACCATCAGCGAGGCCGGGGAGAACATGACCCGCTACAGCGTGAACGTCCTGCCTGCGCTAAGTGCCGGCAGGCTCGCAGGTCTCGTAACGCGGGAGGTGGTGCAGAAATCCATCTTCCACGGGCTTGGCGGACGTCCTGTCAGTGAACTGATGTACACGGACTTCAAGACGGTATCGCCGGATACTCCGTTCAGAATGGTGGAGGACATAATGATCCGGCACACGCAGCGCTTCCTGCCGGTCGTGGAGATGGAAAAGATCGTCGGCGCAATAACCCGGACGGACCTTTTGCGCGCCCTGCACGACGGCCTCCTGGAACGCGAGAAATCCGAACCGGAATACAGGGGCGAGGAGGGTTTCGGCAGAAATGTCTCCGGCATAATCCAGGAGCGCCTGCCTCTTGCGACACAGGCGCTTTTGCACAAACTGGGCGAAACCGCGGATGAGCTTGGCGTTTCGGCCTACGCCGTCGGCGGCTTCGTGCGCGACCTCCTCCTTGGCGCGGATAACCTCGACCTCGACCTTGTCGTCGAGGGAAACGGGATAGATTTCGCATACAGAATCGCAAAAAAATTCGGCGCGCGCATACGCCCGCACCACAAGTTCGGCACCGCCGTCGTCGTCCTTCCCGGCGGCTCGAAATTCGACATAGCCACGGCCCGCACGGAATATTACGAATATCCCGCGGCCCTTCCGACGGTGGAACTCGGCTCGATAAAGAAAGACCTCTACCGGCGGGACTTCACCATCAACGCCCTGGCGATAAGGATAAACGAGAAGGGATTCGGCGAGTTGATGGACTTCTTCGGCGGACAGCGCGACTTAAAGGAGAAGACCGTCCGCGTCCTGCATAACTTAAGCCTCGTGGAAGACCCGACGAGGGCATTCAGGGCGATACGGTTTTCGGTGCGTATGGGCTTCAATATCTCAAAACACACGCAGGAGCTTATCCGGAGTGCGGTGAACATGGATCTCTTTCACCGCCTTTCCGGGGGCAGGATATACTCTGAGCTTCGGCTCATATTCGAGGAGACCGCGCCGCTTTCCGCCCTGAAGCGGCTTGAGGACTTCGGCCTGCTCCGGTTCATTCATCCGAAACTTACGGTTACGCGCGAGGTGGAATCCATATTTTCGTCCATTTCCGAGACGCTCGTATGGTTCCGGCTCCTGTTTCTCGGCATGGAATCCGATCCGTGGCTTGTTTATTTCATGGGACTTTTGAATACCCTTATCGAGAAGGAAGCGGTCGATCTCGTCTCCCGGCTCGCAATACCTGAGCGGCACGTAAAAAAACTTGCGCTGTCGAGGCGCGAAGGACTTCGGATACTCGGAGAATTCTACGGCAAGCCGGATATTTCGCCGTACCAGGTCCGGCTCATGCTCTCGCCGCTCCCGGTCGAGGTTCTGCTTTTCATGATGGCGAAAGCCAGGACCGAAAAAACAAAGAAAAACATATCCATGCACCTGACACAGTATAAGGACGCCCGGACCGAGCTTACCGGAAAGGACCTGCTGGCAATGGGGCTTTCGCCCGGCCCGCACTTCAAGAAGCTTCTTTCCCGCCTCCTCGAAGCGAAGATGGACGGCAGACTCCCGACCCGCGCGGACGAAGAGAAGTTCGTGAGTGAACTGCTCACGGCCCATCCGGAGGTTCTGAATGCCTGGCCGACACCCGGAAATACCTCGAAACCGGCAAGAAAAGGAAGGGGCACGGCTTGAAGCGGCTGATTGTGAACGCGGACGATTTCGGGATGGCGGAGTCCGTCAACGATGGAATCATCAAGGGCCATAAAGAGGGGATAATCACTTCAACTTCTTTCATGGCCGGGGCCGGGGCCGCTGAACACGCCGCAAAACTCGCCAAAGACAATCCCTCGCTCGGCATCGGCATACACCTCTGCCTGACGCTCATAAAACCGGTCTCCAGCCCCGCGAATCTCCCGGCGCTCGCGCCGGACGGACTGCTGCCCGCCGGCCCGTTCGCCCTTATGACGCGCCTGCTCGCAGGCAGGATAAAGAAACGCGAAATCGAGCTTGAGCTTCGCGCGCAGATAGAGCGGATGCTTACCCTCGGAATAACGCCCGACCACATCGACGGCCATCAGCACGTGCATATGATGCCCGGCGTATTCGACATCGCGCTCAAGCTTGCGAAGGAATACAACATCCCCGCCATGCGCCGGCCCGTGGGATACCGGTCTACCGGCGGCGAAGAGGCAAAACTCCGAGCCAGCCTCAGGATGCTTGAGAAGCTTATCCTCGAAGGCATCTCAAGGCGAAACCGGCGCGCAATCGAGGAAGCCGCCATAAAAACCCCGGATTATTTCTTCGGCCTTGCCGAGACCGGGACGCTCTCGCGGGATTCTCTTATAAACATCATTAAATATCTGCCGGACGGCACAAGCGAGCTTATGTGTCACCCCGGACTTCCGAGCGAAACCTTAGCCGAAAACGATTGGGGCAAGGGATGGGGGACAGAACTCGCGGCGGTAACGGATAAGGAGGCGAAAAATCTTATTATTGAAAACGGGATAAAACTCGCTTCCTTCAATACGGAAAATTTAGATTAATCCATATCTCCCAATTCATACTGGATAATGCTCATCGCCGCAAGCCCGGCGGTCTCCGTGCGAAGTATCCTCGGCCCAAGGCCGACGGCAACGAAGCCTGCGGCCTCCGCCTCCAGCACCTCGTCGTCCGTAAACCCGCCTTCCGGGCCGACAAGCACGGCGACGCTATTAACCGCGCCAGCATGATGCAGGATCTGGCGCAGGCCGCGGGTTTTTTCGCCCTCGTAAAAAATTATTTTCAGGTCGAAACACCTTGCGCGCTCCACAAACATCGGCAGGTCCATAAAGCACGAAATCTCCGGCACTGACACTCTGCCGGACTGCCTCGACGCCTCGACGGCAATCTTTCGGAGGCGCGAGAGTTTTTTCTCCGCATCGGCTGCATCGGGTCTTTTTACGGAGCGTTCAAGGATTACAGGCGCAATCTCCGCCGCGCCAAGCTCCACGGCCTTCTGCACGACATACTCAAGTTTTTCGGATTTCGGAGCTCCCTGGCCGAGCAATACATGCAGGCGGGAATCCTTTGCGTTCTCGAAGCTCCCGGTTATGGCGATTTCAGCCGACTTCTGGTTTAAGGATTTTATAATCCCGGAGTATTCGCAGACACCGTCGAAAAGAGTTATGGAATCGCCGGGCTTCATCCTAAGGACGCGGAGGAGTTTTTTCGCGTCGTCTTCCGGCAGTGTTGCGGAGTCTTTTTTTATTCGCGCCGGTTCTATAAAAATTCTTGCCATTCAGGATTCACCCTCTCCCCGGCCCTCTCCCATCAAGGGAGAGGGAGAAAGAGCTATTCGGAGGCCGAGCCGATAAGCTCCTTGACTTTCTCCCAGAAACCCTTGCCGATAGGGTTGTTGTTGTCCTTCCTGGAGATGGCCTCGAATTCCCTCAGGAGTTCCACCTGCCGCGCGGTAAGGTTCGAGGGCGTCTCCACGACCACGCGGACATTTTCGTCCCCGACGCCGTAGCCGCGCACATTAGGAATCCCTTTACCCTTCAAGCGGAAAACTTTTCCCGTCTGTGTCCCCGGCGGGATTTTAAGCTTCGTCTTTTCCTTGAGCGTCGGCGCCTCTATCTCTCCGCCGAGTGCTGCTGTCGTGATGCTTATCGGTATCTCGCACCAGACGTCGTCGCCGTCGCGCGTGAACAGCGGATGCTCCCTCACCTTAATCACGATGAAGAGGTCTCCGTGCGGCCCGCCGTGAAGGCCCGGTTCGCCCTCGCCCGTAAGCCTCAGCCTGCTCCCCGTCTCCACGCCCGGCGGTATCTTCACCTTCATCGTCTTCTCGCGCTCGACGGTCCCGCGGCCCTTGCACTCCTGGCACGGGTCCGTGATGACCTGCCCTTCGCCCTTGCAGGCCGGGCATGTCCGGGCGATGGTGAAGAACCCCTGGTTCATCCTCTGCTGGCCGGTGCCGCGACAGGCGGAGCAGGTCTTCGGGTGCGTGCCCGGCTTGCTCCCGGTACCGCCGCATGTC
>JAJYJM010000037.1 GCA_021789495.1 Nitrospirota bacterium | reverse complement strand
GCAATAACTACTACAACGGTCTGTACGCCGATGTGCTGAACGAATACGGCGGCGGCCCGGCGTCGCTCGAAATGAGCGGCAACACCGCACTCACGAACTCCTCCGGGGACTTCGACATGAACGTCCAGAACTTTGGTTTGGCGGCAGGGGACACGGTGTCCGTAACCGGGAGCGGGAACGTCATAGACGCCGGTTCGTGGTCTAAGTTCTTTACGACAGCGAACGGTTCTACGCCTACCGACACGCTTACGCCGACGCTCCCATAAAGGGGAAACGCAGCTTCAAACCCGACGCGGGCCTTTGAAAACAGAGGCCCGCGTTTTTTTGTGCTTGACAGAAATAAAACCCTGTTTTAAAATGGCAACAAATTATCATTACAGCATCAGGAAATTTTCGCGGCAGGTGTATTTAAGATGTCTAACGGCAAGGCGAAACGGGATAAACATGACTATACGATACAGTCCGTTATCCACGCTCTCGACATACTGGAGGCATTCAGGGGGGCATCGGAGGACGACCTTGGCGTCACCGAGCTTGCCGAAAGGCTGAAGCTCCACAAAAACAACGTCTTCCGGCTCCTGGCGACGCTGGAGACGCGCGGATACATAGAGCAGAACAAGCTTACCGGCAACTACAGCCTGGGCATACGCACCTTCGAGATGGGCCAGTGTTTCCTGTCCCAGACGGGGCTTCTGAAGCAGGCCAGGCCCGTAATCGAGGAGCTTGCCAAGGCTTGCAACGAATCGGCATACCTGGCCGTGCTTCGGTGCGACAGGGTGGTGTATCTCGACATCGCCGAGACGAGCCAGTCGGTAAGGGTGGCGAACAGAGTCGGGCAACTCCTCCCGGCGTATTGCACGGCGGTGGGAAAGGCTCAGCTTGCATACTTGAGCAAAGAGGAGCTCGACCGTATATTCGCGGCGCAGAAGCTCGAGAGATTTACGCCGAACACCATTATCGACAGGGAAGAGCTTCTGGAGCACCTGAAAGAAGTGGCCCGGAAGGGTTACGCGCTGGACATAGAGGAATACGAGGAAGAGGTCATGTGCATAAGCGTCCCGGTGATGGACTACACCGGCAGGGCCGTAGCGGGTATCTGCATATCCGGACCGGGCTGCCGCATGACCAGGAAAAGGATGGAGGCGGAGCTTCTGCCTCTTCTCAAGACCGCGGCTCAAGACATTTCGCGCAGGCTTGGGCATAACGGCGTTACCCTGTCCTAAGACAGTCTTTGACAATTTCATCGGGCAGCATGCCCTCGGCTATCGTTTTTCGGGCCGACACTTACGCATGGTCTTTCCGTTTTGACATGCCTTAGAGCGCCAATCAAAGTTTATTCATTAAGCTTTACCGGAGCTTCCGTATTTATTAAAAATTAATCCTAATAAGATTGCATTTATTACAGATTCCTGTATAATATAGTGAACTTTCCGTTTAAAATAAACAGCTTAAATAAGGTAATAAACAAGGTGAAGCAATCCATAAAAATATTTAATATTATTCGGGCTAAAGTTTTGATTTTGGTTTTCACCGCAGGGGCGAACTGAATGAAGATAGCTGTCACAGGCAAGGGAGGAGTAGGCAAGACCACCCTCTCAAGCGCGCTCGCCAGGGCCTTTTCCGAGGACGGGAGCCATGTGCTCGCCGTGGATGCGGACCCGGACGCGAACCTTGCGCAGTCCCTGGGAATTGCCCAGGAGGAAATCGACAGGATTACGCCCATCGCCGAGATGGGAGACCTGATAGAGGAGCGCACCGGGGCGAAGCCGGGCGCGCCCGGTTCCGTATTCAAGCTGAACCCGAAGGTGGACGACATCCCGGAGAGGTTCTCTTATTCCCATAACGGGATAAAGCTCCTCGTAATGGGGAAATACAAGACCGGCGGAGCAGGCTGCTACTGCCCGGAAAACGCGCTCCTGAAAAGCCTCGTGAGGCACCTGATACTCAAGCGGGACGATGTCGTAATCCTCGACATGGAAGCGGGCATAGAGCACCTGACGCGCGGGACGTCCGGTTCCGTGGATGCGTTTATCGTCGTCGTGGAGCCGGGCGGCAGGAGCGTCCAGACGGCGAGGCAGGTGAAGTCCCTCGCGGACGACCTGGGCGTCAGGCAGGTGTACGTCGTCGGCAACAAGGTCCGGACCGAGGCGGACAGGGAGTTCATATCCGTAAACCTGCCGGGGATGGAAGTCGTCGGCTTCATGAGCTACGACCCGGACGTTATCGACGCAGACCTGAATGGCCGGGACGTCTACGGGAGCTGCCCAAGGCTTGTGGCGGAGATAAGGGCGATAAAGGAAAGGCTTACCAAACCTGCGAAGGCGGCATGAACGAGGGCGAGCTTAAGGCGAGGCTTCGGCGCGAGATACTGGCAAGGCGCGACGCGCTCTCTCCGGAGGACAGGCGCGGCAGAAGCGCTTCGATAGCTCAGGCCCTGTTCGCCCTTCCGGAATACGAAGCCGCCGGGACGGTTCTTTTTTACGTGAGTTTCAGGAGCGAGGTCTCGACCCGCAGGATGATTGAGCAGGCCATATCTCACGGGAAAAGGGTGTTGGCGCCGAAGGTGGAGCACCGCCGCCGCGAGCTTCGGCTCTTCGAGATAAAAGACCTCTCGACGGACCTCGAGGCCGGCTATATGAACATCTACGAGCCGGTGGAGAAGAGGACGCGCGAGGCCTCTCCGGACGAGCCGGATTTGGTTGTAATGCCCGGCGTGGGCTTCGACGAGAAGGGAAACAGGCTTGGCTACGGCGGCGGCTATTACGACAGGCTCGCCACGAAGCTCAGGCCCGACGTAAGGCTTGTCGCGCTGGCGTTTGAGGAGCAGGTGGTGGACGAGGTGCCGAGTCTCCCGCACGACAGGAAGGCGGACAGGATAATCACGGAGAAAAGGGTAATCGGGGCGTAGCGCGAATGGACCTGAAAAAAATAGAAAAGGGCGTGCGGCTGATCCTCGAAGGCGTCGGCGAAGACACTGAGCGCCCCGGCATAAAGGAGACGCCGAAGCGCGTGGCGAAGTTCTACGAGGAGATATTCGCTGGACTTTCCGCGTCCACGGACGGCCTTCTGGAACCCATACTCGGCGAGTCCCACGACGAGATGGTGTTAATCAAGGACATACCGTTTTTTTCGGTGTGCGAGCATCATTTAACGCCGTTTTTCGGCAAGGCGCACATAGCCTACGTGCCCGCGGAGGGCAAGATTGTGGGGCTTTCCAAGCTTGCGGCGGCGCTTGAGATACTTGCCAAGAGGCCGCAGGTGCAGGAGCGGCTCACGGCCCAGCTGGCGGATTTGATAATGGACAGCCTTGGCCCGAAGGGCGCGATGGTCGTCATTGACTGCGAGCATCTGTGTATGTCCATGCGCGGCGTGAAGAAGCCCGGCTCGCGCACGGTAACGTCGGCGGTGCGGGGCATATTCCGCTCCAAGGCCTCGACGAGGCAGGAGATGCTGGAACTGATAAAGAAGTGATTACTTAAGCAACGGGGGTATGAAATGATCGTATCGAAGGCGAAGGAAAGACAGGACGTGATAAACATGCTTGAAGGCGTGAGCAGCGTCTTCCTGCTGGGATGCAGCGAGTGCGCGTCGCTCTGCGGAACGGGCAGCCCCGAGGCGCTTGCGGAGATGAAGGAGTCCCTTGAAAGCATCGGCAAGAAGGTAACCGGGATGTTCGTCGCCAAGACCGGATGCCAGGTGCTGGGGACGAAGGTTGAGCTGAAGGCGAACAAGGAGGAGGTGGACGCCGCGGACGCAATACTTGTGATGTCCTGCGGCGCGGGAACGCAGTCGATGGTCGAGGTGTTCAAGGACAAGAAGGTATATCCGGCCAACGACACCGCGTTCCTTGGGAACATGACCCGCTTCCAGCACTTCGACGAACGCTGCTCGATGTGCGGGGAATGCATAATAGACAAGACTGGCGGCATCTGTCCCGTCACCACCTGCCCGAAGGGCATCCTGAACGGCCCGTGCGGCGGCACGAACAACGGCTTCTGCGAGGTCAGCCCGGACATCGAATGCGCATGGGCGAAGATATACGCGCGCATGGAGCGCACGGGCGAGCTTGAGAAGATGAAACAGATAATCCCGCCGAAGGATTACTCAAAGAAGTTGTCCCCGAAGGTTTTCGTAATAGAGAAAAAGAAGGAGGAGAAATAACATCCATGAAAAAGCTGAAGGAGGCTCTTGAAGCTGGTGAATTTACGATAACGGCGGAGTGCGGCCCGCCCAAGGGTACCGACATCGCCGAGATGCTGGAGCACGCAAAACACCTGCTCGGGAAGATAAACGCGATAAACGTAACAGACAACCAGAGCGCGGTGGTGCGCATAGGGTCGCTCCCGGTTTGCAGGCTGCTTTCCGAGATGGGGCACGACCCGATATTCCAGCTCACGTGCCGGGACAGGAACCGCCTGGCCATACAGTCCGACCTCATGGGCGCGCATATCCTTGGGATAAAGAATGTTCTGTGCATGACGGGCGACCATGTCTCGGCGGGCGACCACAAGACGGCGAAGCCCGTATATGATCTGGAGTCCGTCCAGCTTCTCCAGACAGTCGCGGCCTTAAACGGCGGACACGACTTAGCCGGCAATGAGATGAAGGGCGCGACAAACCTCTACCAGGGCGCGGTCGTTACCCCGGAGGCAAATCCCCTGGAGCCGCAGATGCTGAAGTTCGAGAAGAAGGTAAAGGCCGGGGCGAACTTTTTCCAGACCCAGGCCATATACGACATGGACAACTTCAAGAGGTTCATGGACAGGGCGAGAAAGTTTAATGTCAAGGTCCTCGCCGGGATACTACTCCTCAAGAACGCGGGCATGGCGAACTTCCTGAACAAATTCGTGCCGGGCATAACCGTCCCGCAGGGACTTATCGACAGGCTGAAGGCCGCGGGCAAGGAAGGCGCGCTGGACTGCGGCATGGACATCGCCGCCGAGCAGGTGCGCATCATAAAAGAGCAGGGAATAGCGGACGGCGCGCATGTGATGGCCATTGGCCTTGAGAACAAGGTGCCGGAGATACTTAAAAGGGCGGGGATAGCGTAAGGCGCACCCTCTCCCTTTATCCCTCTCCCATCGGAGGGAGAGGGAAATTAAAAAAGGATGCGTCTTCTTTCTCACCCTTCGCCCCTTGTGGGAGAGGGGTCGGGGAGAGGGGGAACAAATGGCGGTAACGGTTCCGGAACTCTACAAGAAAAAGGCCGAGGGCAAAAAAATTACCATGCTCACGGCCTACGACTTCCCCTTCACGCAGATGGCGGACGAGGCGGGCATGGACGTAATCCTTGTCGGAGACTCGCTTGGCGTCGTCGTGCAGGGCTGGGCGAACACGCTGCCCGTCACGATGGACGAGATGCTCTACCATACGGGGATGGTCGCGCGGGCTGCGAAGAACGCGATGGTCGTGGGCGACATGCCGTTTCTAAGTTACCAGACGGGCGTCGCCGAGTGCGTAAAGAACGCGGGCCTGTTTTTGAAGGCCGGAGCGGCGGCTGTGAAGCTCGAAGGCGGCTCGTCGGTCGCGGAGCTTATATCCGCGCTTTCCCGCTACGATATCCCGGTCATGGCGCACATCGGGCTTACGCCGCAGTCCGTCCACAGGATGGGCGGGTTCAAGGTGCAGGGGAAGGACGACGCGCAGGCCGAGAAGCTCCTCTCCGACGCGAAGGCCGTTGAGGAGGCGGGCGCGTTCTCCGTTGTTCTGGAAGGCATCCCAAGGCATGTTGCGAAGAAAATCACCGAGTCGCTCTCCATTCCCACGATTGGCATCGGGGCCGGGCCGGACTGCGACGGGCAGGTGCTCGTCATGCACGACATGCTCGGCATGTTCGACCGCTTTGTCCCGAAGTTTGTAAAGCGCTACGCGAACATAAAAGAGACGGCTATAAAGGCAATCGCAAAATACAAAGAGGAAGTCGAGTCGGGCGATTTCCCGTCGGACGAACAGAGTTTTCATTAAAGAGGTAAAAATGCCGGAAGCTAAATTAAAAGTCGTCCTGCTGGAGCATACTCCGAACCCGGAGAACGTCGTGGCGATGGCCGCGAAGCTCTGCTACAGCCCGTCCGACGTGGAGGGGCTGCGCGGAAAGATCCTGGCGAAAGACCAGAAGGCGTTCGTGGAAAAGCTGGTGTCCATCGGCCACATGTCGCCCATCGAGCATGTCTCGTTCACGTTCGGGATAGAAGGCATATCGCGGGCGTGTTCTCATCAGCTCGTGCGGCACAGGGTCGCTTCGTATTCCCAGCAGTCCCAGAGATACGTCAGGGAGACGGAGTTCGACTACGTCATTCCGCCGACCGTGAAAAACGACAGGAAGCTGACCGCCGCGTTCATTAAATACATGAAACAGGCGCAGAAGGCATATGATGTTATGATAAAGGGCCTTGGGGAGCAGGGAATTACGGGCGAAAACGCGTCGCAGGACGCGAGGTTTTTGCTTCCGAACGCGGCGGAGACGAAGATAGTCGTTACGATGAACGCCCGCGAGCTTCTGCATTTCTTCCGCGTGCGCTGCTGCAACCGCGCCCAGTGGGAGATACGCGAGATGGCGACCCAGATGCTGCGCGAGGTAAAGAAAGCATCGCCGATATTGTTTAGCGGTGCAGGCCCGGGATGCGTTAAGAGTAAATGCCCGGAAGGAAAGATGAGCTGCGGAAAGTCTGCGGAAGTGCGAAAGAAGTTCAAGGAATTATAATGTCTGCATTTACGATAGCCGTCGCCGGGAAGGGCGGCACGGGCAAGACGACCCTGACAGGCCTGATTATCCGATATTTGATAGAGAGACGGAAAGGCCCGATTCTTGCCGTCGATGCGGACGCCAACTCGAATCTAAACGAGGTGCTCGGCGTCGAGTGCGGCGAGACCATCGGACACGTGCGCGAGGAGGCCGCCGACACTGCGGATTCCCGCCCGCACGGCATGTCGCTGTACGAGTACCTCGACATGCGTGTCCAGCAGGCGATGATAGAGTCTGAAGGGTTCGACCTGCTCGTGATGGGCCGCCCGGAAGGGCCGGGCTGCTACTGCGCGGCCAATAACGCCATACAGAAATATACGGACCACCTGATGGACAGCTACCCGTATATCGTTACGGACAACGAGGCGGGACTGGAGCATCTCTCGCGCAGGACGTCGCAGGACACGGACCTGCTGCTCATCATATCGGACCCGTCCGCGCGCGGGATACTTACCGCCGGGCGGGTGAACGGGATAGTTGACGAACTTGGGCTTAAGGTGGGCAGGCGCGCGCTTATCGTAAACCGGGTAAACGGAAACGGTCTTCCGGAAGAGCTTGAGGAGGCTGTCGAAAAGCAGGGGCTTTCCCTTGCCGGGGTTGTCCCGGCTGACGAGCTTGTAACGAGCTATGACATGCAGGGCAGGCCGCTTGCGCAATTGCCGAAGGAATCCAAGGCGGTAAGCGCGCTGTATAAGATTCTCGACGGGTTGGAAATACCATGAAGTCGGTTTCCATAATAGGCGCGGGCGTGGTAGGGCAGGCGGTCGGCAGAATCCTGCGGGAGAAGGGATACGAGATAAAGGGCGTCGTGGCGCGGAGCATCGCAAAGGCCGAAGTCGCGGCGGCATTCATAGGCGCGGGCGAGCCGGGGATTGACCCCGTGGGAGGCGCGTCGGGCGCGGACTGGATTTTAATTACCACGCCTGATAAAGCAATAAAAGAGACCTGCGGGAGAATAGCGCGGGGGAATGGTTTCGGCAAGGGTTCCCTGGCGATTCACATGAGCGGCGCGCTCGGCTCGAACGTCCTGGATTCCGCAAGGAAGGCGGGCGCGCGGGCGCTCTCGATACACCCGATACAGAGCCTCGCGTCCTCAGAGCAGGCGGTAAAGAACCTTCCCGGTTCATATTTCAGCGTCGAGGGCGACGCGGAGGCAATAGCCGACGGAAGGGAAATTGTCGAGGCGCTGGGCGGCCTGCTGGTGATGATACCGGGCGAGAAGAAGGCCCTTTACCACGCCGGGGCCGCGGTCGCCTCCAACTACCTTGTCGCGGCGCTGGACTTCGCCGTGATGATTTACGAGGCCCTTGGGATGAGGCGGGACGAGGCGGTAAAGGCCATCATGCCGCTTGTCCGGGGCACGGTGAATAATGTGGAGCGTGTCGGCGTGCCGGACGCTCTTACGGGGCCGATAGCGAGGGGCGACGTGGAGACGGTCGCGGGACACATCGAGGCGCTTGAGAAATATCTGCCGGATATGCTGCCGCTATACAAGGCCTTGGGCAGACATACGGTCAAGGTCGGCCTTGCGAAGGGTTCTTTGAAAAAAGAAGATGCGGGAAGACTTATAGAGATATTGGATTAATAAAAGCAAGCACCGTCATTCCCGCGAAAGCGGGAATCCAGGAATTTAAAGCCCCGGGTCTCCGACTAAACCATATCGGGGACGACGTAGATTATATGTTGCCGATATAACTTTAACTGACGAAAGGAGACAGGGAGGGATATGCTGATTATCGGAGAGAGGATTAACGTAATAACCAAGGCCCAGCGGCAGGCGATGCAGGACAGGGACAAAGGCCCGATCCAGGAGATGGCGATTAACCAGGTGGAAAGCGGCGCCGGGATGCTCGACATAAACATAGGGCCCGCCGAGGACAAGGGCGACGAGCTTATGGACTGGATTGTGAAGACGGTGCAGGAGGTGGCGCACGTGCCGCTCTGCCTTGACACCACGAACCCGTTGGCGATGGAAGCGGGTCTGAAGGCCCATGACAACTCCTGGGGCCGCGCCATGATAAACTCCGCCTCCGGCGAGGAGGAGAGGCTTAACGTGATGATGCCGCTCGCCGGGAAATACAACTCGCTCATCATCGGACTTACGCTTAACAAACAGGGCATACCCGCCCTGGCGGAAGACCGATGCGCCATCGCCGCCGAGATTATGGGCAAGGCCGTGGAGTGCGGCGTCCCGATGGAAGACATATATCTCGACCCGCTCATCATGCCCGTGCCGTTCTCGCAGGAGAAGAGCCTTGAGTCCATCCGCGCGATAAGGATGTTCAAGGAGCTTAACGACCCGGCCATGAAGACGGTCGTCGGCCTGTCCAACATATCCAACGGCGCGCCGAAGACCCTGCGCCCGCTCCTGAACCGCGTGTATACGGCGCTTCTCATGTACGAGGGGCTGGACTCCGCGATTATCGACCCGCTGGAGAGGGAGATGGTAGAGGTTATAAAGACCGTGGACATCCTGATGGGCAAGACTCTTTACGCTCACTCGTATCTGGAAATGTAAAGGAGGAAATACATGGCTTTCGTCGTTCCAAAGGAAACGTATAACGGCAAGGTCTGCGAAGTCGAGATAGGGACCGGGCCGAGGGCCGTAAAAATAGGCGGGGAGGCCGCGCTGCCGTTCCTGGCCTTCGAGGGTGCCGTGCCCAATAAGCCGGCTATCGCATACGAGGTACAGGACGTGCCGCCGGATGACTGGCCGCAGACCTTGCAGGACGTCTACAAGGACGTAAGCGCAGACCCCGCGAAATGGGCGAAGCATTGCCAGGACGAGCTTGGCGCGCAGATGATAGCCCTCAGGCTTATCGGCACGCACCCGGACAGGCAGAACCGCGCCGCCGAAGATGCCGCGAAGACCGTAAAGGACGTGCTTGCGGCCATCGACGTGCCGCTTATAATCCTGGGAAGCAATAATGCCGAGAAGGACGCGCAGGTCCTGAAAAGCGCGTGCGACGCGGCTTCCGGCAGGAACTGCCTTATCGGTAAGGCGCAGGAGGCGAATTACAAGACCGTAGTCGCGTCCGCGATGGCCTCCGGGCACAAGCTCATTGCCATGAGCGACCTCGACGTGAACCTCGCAAAACAGCTTAACATACTCATCACCCAGATGGGTTTCGACAAGGATAAAATCGTTACAGACCCGATGTCCTCCGCGCTGGGCTACGGCATAGAGTATACCTACTCCGTCATGGAGAGGATACGCGCCGCCGCGCTCTTCCAGAACGACCAGACGATGGCCCCGCCGATGGTGAACGACGTGGGCATGTACGTGTGGAAGGTGAAGGAGACCATGGCGCCGGAGGCAGACCAGCCCTCGTGGGGGCCGGTTGCCGACAGGGGCATAGGCTGGGAGGCCACGACCGCGATGGGATTCCTGATGGCCGGGTCTGACCTGCTCATCATGCGTCACCCGAAGGCTGTGGATACCGTGGTCACAATGATAGACGGACTCGTTTAATATATCAGGGAAAGGAGACAGTATATTATGGCTTTGTCCGGCGTAGAGATTTTCAAGCACCTGCCGAAGACCAACTGCAAGAAATGCGGACACCCCACCTGCCTCGCCTTCGCGATGAAACTCGCGGCGAAGCAGGCCACGCTCGATGCATGTCCGGACGCCTCGGAAGAGGCGAAGGCGTTCCTCGGCGCGGCAAGCGAGCCGCCGATAAAAGGCATAACAATAGGCGCGGGGGACAAGGCGCTCAAGGTCGGCGAGGAGACGGTGCTCTTCAGGCACGAGAAAAAATTCGTAAACCCCTGCGGGTTCGCCCTGCTGATAAAGGACACGGATGCGGACGTCGAGGCGAAGGCGAAGGCCGTCGCGGACTCCGAGATCGAGCGCGTGGGCCAGAAGCTCCGTGTCGAGCTGATAGCCGTGAAAAACGAATCAGGAGACGCTGGCAAGTTCGCGGACGCGGTTAAGAAAGCGGTCTCTGCCGCCCCCAACGCGGGTATTATACTTAAAAGCTCCAATAAGGCCGCGCTTGAGGCGGCGCTCCCGGCTCTGGCGGGCAAAAAGCCGCTTATCGACGGCGCCACCGCCGACAATGCGGACGACATGGTCGCCCTTGCGAAGGCGAACGGGGCGTCGCTCGCGGTGAGGGCCGACGGGATAGACGCTGTCTCCCAGCTTGCCGAGAAGGTTGTCGGAATGGGTTTCAAGGATATAGTCATAGATACCGGCGCAAGGAAGCCGAAGGACATGATTGAGCAGTACACCCAGATACGCCGCGCCGCGCTGAAGAAGGGGTTCAAGGCGCTTGGTTTCCCGATTATCACCTGCGCGTTCAGCGACGACCCGTTCGTCGAACAGGCGCTTGCGTCCGTGGCCGTCGCAAAATACGCATCCATCGTCGTGCTCTCGGACATATCGAACTGGAAGACGCTGGGGCTTATCGCGCTCCGTCAAAACCTCTACACCGACCCGCAGGTCCCGATGCAGGTAAGCCAGAACGTATACAAGGTGGGCGACGCGAAGGAAAATGCGCCGCTTCTTGTCACGACAAACTTCTCGCTTACATACTTCATCGTCCTGGGCGAGGTCGAGAACTCGAAGGTTCCGTCCTGGCTTGCCGTCATGGAGACGGAAGGGCTGTCCGTGCTGACCGCGTGGGCGGCAGGCAAGTTCACGGCGGCGAAGATTGCGCAGTATATCCAGGAATCCGGCATAGAGGGGAAAATATCCCACAAGGAGCTTATAATACCCGGCTACGTGGCCGTTCTTTCGGGCGCGCTCGAAGACAAGCTGCCGGGCTGGAAAATAACGGTAGGGCCGAGAGAGGCGAACGCTCTCCCGGCATTTTTGAAAAACAAGACTGCTGCCGCTTAAGCGGGCAAGGAGGTTGTATTTATGTCGAGACACATTGCAGCAGCGGCCATACGCGGCTCCCACAAAATAGTCGCCGAGGCGGCGGAGGCGCTGAACAAGGCCATAGCGGCGAAGGGAGACGACTACAGGTTCGAGTTCCCGGACACCGCGTTTTATCTCCCGCATATCTTCGGGATGACAGGCATGAAGGTTGAGACCCTTGGTCAGATGAAAGACGCGCTGGACTACGCCAGGGGGATGCTTTCCGCGGAACCCGCCAAGGAGGAATACCTGCCGTACCTCGGCGAGACCCTTGACGCCGGCCAGGCGACGCTCTTTGCGGAAGAGATACTGCTGGCGAGCCGCTATGTCCTGGGGCTTGAGCCGGTGGTAGAAAAAATAGACGGCAGCGACTTCACGTACAACGGTTTCATATCCGACACTATCCTGAGAGACCTTGGCATACAGCTCGTTGACGGCTCGATGCCGGGGTTTGCCGTCATAATCGGCAAGGCGCCGACGGACGAGACAGCCGTTGAGATATGCCGCGACCTCCAGCAGAGAAATATCCTGACCTTCCTCTGCGGCAACGTGGACGGCGACAGCGTCACGAAGCAGCTTCTCAGGAAAGGCGTTGATCTGGGCTGGGACGCAAGACTAGTGGCTCTCGGTCCGGAGACGTATCACGCGCTTTATGCCGGCGACTGGGCGTGCAGGGGCGCGCTTACCTTCGGCGGCAAGAAGGGCGGCGACGCGCTCTCCGTCCTGAAATATAACAAAGACCGCATCTTCGCGTTCGCAATGGTATTGGGGCCGATGAGCGACCTGATATGGTCAACGGGCGCAGGCGCAATAACCTACGGCTTCCCGGCGATATGCGACACTGAAGTCCCGGAGATTCGTCCGACGGGCGTATGCACCTACGAACACGTCGTCAGCCAGACCGACCACAAGAAGCTCGTGGATACCTGCATCGAGACCAGGGGCCTCAAGATAACAATCACCAAGGTCCCCGTCCCGGTCGCATACGGGCCTGCGTTCGAGGGCGAGCGCATCAGGAAAGAGGACACGGTATTCGAGTTCGGCGGCCAGAAGACGGCGTCGTTCGAGTGGGTATCGACGAAGGAACTGTCGGAAATCGAGGACGGCAGGATAGAGGTCATCGCCTCCGCAGAGACGCTGGCAAAAATGGAATCAGCCGCCCCCGGCAAGGCCGTCCGGCTCCCGATGGGGCTGGTGATAGACGTCGCAGGAAGGAAGATGAACCCGGACTTCGAGCCGGTCATAGAGAGAAAACTCCACGACTACGTCAATTGCGCCCAGGGCGTCTGGCACATGGGCCAGAGGGACGTGAACTGGATGAGGATTTCCCAGCAGGCGTTCGGCGACGGTTTCCGCATCAAGCACCTGGGAGACATCGTCTACGTGATGGTGAAGAACAAGTTCCCCGCCATCGTGGACAAGGTGCAGGTGAAAATATACCTGGACGACGACAAGGTCAAGGAATTGCAGGAGCAGGCGAGGGCGGTATACAAGGCCAGGAACGAGAGGGTGGCGAGCCTCAACGACGAGTCCGTGGATACCTTCTATTCGTGCCTGCTCTGCCAGTCGTTCGCACCGAACCACGTCTGCGTCATCTCGCCTGAGCGCCTGGGCCTCTGCGGCGCATATAACTGGCTCGACGCCAGGGCCGCCTACGAGATAGACCCGACAGGCCCGAACCAGCCTGTGGCGAAGGGCGAATGCACGGACCCCGTCAAGGGGCGCTGGAAGGGCGTCGACGGGTATGTCTTCCAGACATCGCACCAGACTCTGGAAGGATTCTCGGCATACTCCATCATGGACGCGCCGATGACCTCGTGCGGCTGTTTCGAGTGCATCGTGGCCCTCGTTCCGGAGGCCAACGGGTTTATGATAGTAAACCGAGGCTATACCGGCATGACGCCCATAGGCATGAAGTTCTCGACGCTCGCGGGCACTGTCGGCGGCGGCGTGCAGGCGCCGGGTTTCGGAGGCATAGGCAAATACTTCATTACATCCAAGAAATTTCTGAGTGCCGACGGCGGGCTTAAGAGGGTGGTCTGGATGCCGAAATCCCTTAAGGAAGCCCTGCGCGAAGACCTTGTCAGGCGTTCCGAGGAAGAGGGCGTCCCCGGCTTCATCGACATGATATGCGACGAGACGATAGCCGAAGACAGCGAAAAGATGCTGGAGTTCCTTAGCGAAAAGGGCCACCCGGCGCTTACGATGGATTCAATTCTGTAGGAGGTAATACGATGAGCGAAGAAAAAAAGGAAAAAAGGAAGGCGTCGAGCATCGACCCGTGCGCGGTCGACCTTTTAAGATACGCTGAGGAATGCAGCATCCCGACAGCCTTTTCGAGGTCGGACAGCCTGAAGCCCTGCCCCATAGGCGCCGAGGGCGCGTGCTGCAAAATATGCGCGATGGGGCCGTGCCGCCTGAAGAGCAAGGACGGAGAAGACGCCCTTAAAGGCGTGTGCGGCGCAAGCCTCGCCACGGTTACCGCCAGGAACATCGCCCGCATGGTCGCGGGAGGCACGGCGGCACACTCCGACCACGCGAGAGACGTAGCAAACACATTGCTCGCGGCGGCGGAGGAGCACACGAAGGATTACCAGATAAAGGACGTGGAGAAGCTCCTGGCGGTCGCGAATAATTTCGGCATCGACACCTCAGGCAGGACGAAGAACGAGGTCGCGAAGGAAGTGGCGGAGTTCGTGCTCAAGGACTTCGGTCAGCAGAAGGGCGAGGTGTCGTTCATACGCACCGCCACGAAGAAGCGCCAGGAACTATGGCGCGAGCACAAGCTCGTCCCAAGGGGCGTGGACCGCGAGGTCTGCGAGCTTATGCACAGAACGACGATGGGCGTGGACACCGACCCGGAAGACATACTCGACGCGGCGCTTCGGACTTCGCTTGCCGACGGCTGGAGCGGCTCGCGCATAGGCACGGACTTCTCAGACATACTCTTCGGGACGCCGAAGCCCATAAAGAGCGAGGACAGCCTCGGCGCGTTCCAGAAAAAGCACATCAATATCGTCGTGCACGGGCACGAGCCGACGCTCTCTGAAATGATTGTCGTCGCATCCGAGATGCCGGAATTGATAGACTACGCGAAGTCCAAGGGCGCGGAAGGCATAAACCTTGTCGGCATGTGCTGCACGTCGAACGAGATACTCCTCCGGCACGGGATAAAGTCCGCAGGCGGGTTCCTGAACCAGGAGCTCGGCGTTCTTACCGGGGCCGTCGAGGCGATGGTCGTGGACGTTCAGTGCATAATGCCCGCCATAGCCGACGTGGTGAAAGGCTTCCATACGAAGCTCGTGACGACCTCGCCGAAGGGCAGGATTCCCGGCGCGGAGCATATCGAGTTCGACGAGCTTCACGCCCTTGAGGTGGCCAAGAAGATTGTCCGGCTCGCCTGCGACAACTTCCCCAACAGGAAGGATACCCGCATACCGGACTACGGCAAGACCATGGTCGCCGGTTTCTCGCACGAGTATATAAAATACATGCAGGGCGGGCGTTTCAGGGGCTCGTTCAGGCCGCTTAACGACGCCATCATTGCAGGGCGCATACGCGGCCTTGCCGGCATAGTCGGCTGTAACAACCCGCGCGTGGACCAGGACAGCCTGCACGACTACCTCGTGCGCGAGCTTATCGCAAACGACGTGCTGGTAGTGCAGACGGGATGCGGCGCGCACGCGTCCGCGAAGTCCGGGCTACTCAGGCCTGAGACGATGGAACTGGCGGGGCCGGGACTCAGGGAAGTCTGCGAGGCGATAGGCATCCCGCCGGTGCTTCACATGGGTTCATGCGTGGACAACTCACGCATCCTGACCGTCCTCACCGCCGTCGCGCAGGAAGGGGGCCTGGGAGACGACATCTCCGACATACCGGTCGTCGGCATCGCGCCTGAGTGGATGAGCGAGAAGGCCCTGGCGATCGCGTTCTACGCCGTTGCATCCGGCCTGTACGTAATATTCGGGGTCGAATCCCCGATTGCGGCCTCGCCGACAGTCCAGAAAATAATGAGCGAGGGATGGGAGAAGAAGGTCGGCGGGAAGCTCGAATTCATCCCCGGCAAGGAAGAGATGCTCGCGGCGACCCTTGCGCATATCGACAAAAAGCGCGAGGCGCTGAAGCTTCGGAAATACGAGAAGGGCAAGTTCGGCGTGGAAAAGGTGCTCATGTCCATGGCCGACCGCCGCAAGCTGGAAGAAGCGGCCCATGCCCATAAGGGTGTCGGCGGAGTGTAAATATCATTCTTGGGACGGTCGTTAAATGGCCGCCCCGTTTCTTTAACTGCCAGTTAAGTAATGTACGTCATTCCCGCGAACGCGGGAACCCAGTGTCTTTAAATAAAGTCTCTGGGCCCCCGCTTTCGCGGGGGTGACGAGCTTGTGAATTTTGTAGGGGCGCAATTTATTGCGTCGGCATTTTTGGCTGTTTAAACCGAAAGGGGGCATATTAAATGGCAAAGAAAAAGGTGGGCAGCGACATCGAAATAGCCCAGGCGGCGAAGATGCTGCCTATAAGCCAGGTAGCCGGGAGGCTTGGGCTCAAGGAAGACGATCTCGAATATTACGGGAAATACAAGGCTAAGGTAGACCTCTCCGTCCTCGGCAGGCTCGGCAAAAAGAAGAGCGGCAAGCTGATAGACGTGACGGCCATCACGCCGACCCCGCTCGGCGAGGGCAAAACCACGACCTCCGTCGGGCTGGCGATGGGCATGAACCTTATAGGCAAAAATACCCTCCTGAACATCCGTCAGCCGAGTCTTGGGCCAGTCTTCGGCATCAAGGGCGGCGCGGCGGGCGGCGGCTACGCGCAGGTTGTCCCGATGGAGGACTTCAACCTGCACTTCACCGGAGATATCCACGCCATCGGCGCGGCCCACAACCTCCTCTCTGCCTTCGTCGAAAACCACCTCTATCACGGCAACAAGCTTAACATCGACCCGCACTCCATAACCTGGAGGCGCGTCATGGACATCTCCGACAGAAGCCTCAGAGAGATTATCGTGGGCCTCGGCGGGAAGCTTAACGGCTATCCGCGCGAGTCAGGCTTCGATATAACCGTCGCCTCGGAGGTCATGGCGATAATGGCCCTGACGACAAGCCTTACGGATTTAAGGAAGAGGCTCTCCCGCATCGTCATAGGCACCACGAAGGACGGCAAGGCCGTCACAGCCGAGGACCTGAAGTGCGCTGGCGCGATGGCCGTGCTCCTGAAGGACGCCATCAAGCCGACGCTTGTGCAGACGCTTGAGAACACGCCCGCGTTCGTCCACTGCGGGCCTTTTGCAAATATTGCGCACGGAAACAGTTCCATAATCGCCGACCAGATAGGCGTGAAGCTCGCGGACTATGTCGTCACGGAGTCCGGCTTCGGCGCGGACATGGGCGCGGAGAAGTTCATGGACATCAAGTGCCGCTACTCCGGCATCACCCCGTCCTGCGTCGTCATAGTCGCCACCATCCGCGCGCTCAAGATGCACGGCGGCACGGCGAAGGTCGTCGCCGGCAAGCCGCTCCCGAAGGAACTGGTGAGCGAGAACCTCGGCTGGCTGCGCGAAGGGTGCAAAAATCTTGCGAAGCAGATAGAGAACATGAAGAATTTCGGCGTGCCGGTAGTCGTGGCCGTGAACGCCTTCGCCACGGACACGAAGAAAGAGATAGACCTCTGCCGCAAGCTCGCCGTTGAAGCTGGTGCGGAGGACGCCGTGGTAAGCACGCACTGGGCCGACGGCGGCAAGGGCTCCGTGGCGCTCGCCGAGGCTGTCGTCAGGGCCTGCGACAGGCCGAGCAAGTTCAAGTTCCTCTACCCGCTTGAGGCGTCGATAAAGGAGAAGATAGAGACCATTGCGAAGAAGATATACAATGCGAAGGACGTCTCCTATGCCCCGGCGGCGGAGAAGAAGATAAAGCTCTATACGGAGCTTGGCTTCGACAAGCTCCCCATATGCATGGCGAAGACGCATCTCTCCATCTCGCACGACCCGGCGATGAAGAACGTCCCGTCGGGTTATACCTTCCCCGTCAGGGACATTCGTGCCTCAGTGGGTGCCGGATTCCTCTATCCGCTCTGCGGAGACATGAGGACAATGCCCGGTCTTCCGTCTTCTCCCGCCGGAGAAAGGGTAGACCTGGACAAGGACGGCAGGATACTGGGGCTTTTCTAAAACCTTGGAACAGTCATTTTAAAGGGAGGCGGTCCCGCCTCCCTTTTTTATTTGCTATATTTACATTATTTGTTACAATAGAATGACTTATTTATTAAAATTAGAGCGTTACCGCTCAATTATTATGCGCGAAAATTGACACAAAGAAAGGACGCAATAGATAGGTTGTATTTATAGTTAATAGTTTTGTTCATAACGGGTTTATTATACGTGTGAATGGAATTAAAATAATCAATCAAACAAAAATAATTCCAGATATGGCAGGCAAATTGCAGATAGAAATTGCAGTAACCCTTTGGAGTTA
>JAJYJM010000036.1 GCA_021789495.1 Nitrospirota bacterium | reverse complement strand
TCGTTGATCTTGCCAAAATATATGTAAAAGCGGGGGACGGAGGGCGCGGCTGCGTAAGCTTCCGCAGGGAGAAGTATGTCCCGAAGGGCGGCCCGGACGGCGGGGACGGAGGCAAGGGCGGGAATATCATAATAAAATCAAGCGCTCAGCTAAACACACTGCTCGACCATAAATACCAGCAGCACTATACCTGCAAGGACGGCGGGGACGGCAGGGGCAAGCAGATGACCGGACATGACAGCCCGGACATAGTCGTGAAAGTCCCTGTCGGGACGATTATAAAGGACGCTGAAACCGGTGAAATCATTGCGGATTTGGCCGAGGACGGGCAGGAGGTTATCGCCGCGTACGGCGGGCGCGGCGGCAAGGGAAATACGTTTTTCAAGGGTCCCACGCGCCAGGCCCCGCGCTTTGCCCAGGCGGGCATTCCGGGCGAGGAGAAGACACTGCTCCTGGAGCTAAAACTCCTTGCGGATGCTGGACTTATCGGCCTTCCAAACGCCGGGAAATCGACGCTCATTTCGGTTGTTTCCGAGGCCAGGCCAAAGATTGCGGATTATCCCTTTACCACGCTTGTGCCGAACCTGGGCGTCGTGAAGCCGGAGGGCAGAAAAAGCTTTGTTATCGCGGACATACCGGGCCTTATCGAGGGCGCGCACAGGGGCGCGGGGCTGGGGGCGCAGTTCCTCAGGCACGTGGAGAGAACGAAGATTCTCCTGCATTTAGTAGAGGTTACGCCGCTTGGCGGCGAGCCTGTGGAGAATTTCATTAGTATAAACGAGGAGTTGCGCAAATATAACCCCGATTTGATGAGGCGTTTCATGGCCGCGGTGGCGACGAAAATGGACGCAAAAGACGAGGGGCGGGTCGCAAGTCTTCGTAATCATTGCATAAAAGAGGGATACCCGTTTTTCGCAATCTCCGCCGTGACGCACGAGGGCGTGGACAAACTGATGGATTTCGTTGCGGAAAAACTGGAGGAACTGAAGGCCGAAAAGCGCGATTTTTGACGTTCCGCGCCCCCGTAAAACGGCTTGAATCCGCGCCTCCGGCCCCCTTTTCCAGCCCGTGCAGGAACCGCAAAATGCTCCAAGAAATCTATTAACGCGCCGATAATTTTCTTTGACATTCATTTTCGGTTCGTATAGAGTTCGCTCATGCCGAGAATCGCCAGAAAAGAGATAATAGCTCGCGCGAGGCGCGTGGTGATAAAGATAGGCAGCGCAGTCGTAGCCAGCAGGACAAAGGGCGTGGACGGGCGGAGGATTCGCGCGCTCGCGGACGACTTCGCATATTTGCGCGAAAAGGGTATCGAGGTAATCGTCGTAACGTCCGGCGCGGTGGCGGCTGGTATGGGAAAACTCGGCCTGACGGAGCGCCCGAAGACCATAGAGCTTAAGCAGGCGGCGGCGGCGGTCGGGCAATCGACGCTGATACGCATGTACGAAAGAAACCTCGCCCGGCACGGCATACACGCGGGCCAGATGCTGCTCACCGGCGCGGACATGCACGACCGGCGGAGGTTCTTAAACGCCCGGAACACGTTGAACAAATTAATCGGGTTCGGCGTGATACCCGTCATAAACGAAAACGACACGGTATCGGTAGAGGAGCTCAAGTTCTCGGACAACGACAACCTCGCCGCGATGGTCACGAACCTCGCCGAGGCGGATACGCTCGTGATACTCTCGGACGTTGAGGGCCTCTACGACAAAGACCCGGCGAACAAAGATGCGAAGCTGATTGGCGAGGTGAACGAGGTTACGGACGAAGTCTGCCGTATGGCTGGCGGGTCTTGTAGCGCCCTGGGCACAGGCGGTATGATGAGCAAGCTCACAGCCGCAAAAAAGGCCGCGGCGACCGGGGCCGCGTGCTTTATCATAAACGGGAAGAAAACGGGGAATATAAGGAAGCTGTTCGAGTATGGCGAGATAGGCACTTTGATCCTCCCATGCGGGGAGAAGATGAACTCCCGGAAGCACTGGATAGCCTACTCCCTGCGCGGCAAGGGGAAAATAACCGTGGACGACGGCGCGGCAAGGGCCGTCCTCGCAAAGGGCAGGAGTCTGCTCCCTTCCGGCATAAGGGCAGCGGAAGGTAGCTTCGAGGCCGGAGACGCCGTCGAGATATGCCGCGAAGACGGGAGCATAATAGCCCGCGGCCTGATACACTACAGCCGCCACGAACTGGAGAAGATAATGGGAAGAAAATCCTCCGAGATCGAGGAGATACTCGGCTATAAATACTGCGACGAGGCGATACACAGAGATAACCTCGCGATAATCTGAACATTTTTCGTTTCATGGCAGAGATGCCACATCCTTAGAAACCCTTCTTCCTCCACTCCTGATATTAGAAAAGAAAAAATCATTAAAATTTTAATTTGCTATTGACTAATTTTAGTTCACAGGCTATATTTAGCTAAGAGAAAATATTTACTGTTTATATTTATCGGTAAAATAAATTTTTTAAAGGAGGAAGTCGAATGAGCAAATTCTTTTTTACGGGCCTGGTTATAAGCATTGTAATCTCAGCCGGTTTTCCGGCATATGCGAGCATCAAGGGCGACATGCAGAAAAATCTTCCCATGGGGCAGGTGCTCGGCAACGCCCTGGGGCAGAACCCTTCCCCGATGCAGGTTAAAAATACCATCGCGGATATAATCAAGGACGGCGGAAACGTCTACCAGGTCGTTAAAATGGCATTGAACTCCGGGCTGGACCCGGAGGCCGTACTCGCCGGCGCCATAGAAGGCCAGGGCAATCTGTCCGACATTTTCCGGGCGGCGCTCGACGCCGGATATAACGAAAACTTCATATCAAAGGCCGCAAGCGACGCTGGAGAATCCTCGGACGCCATCGCGTCCGCTATGGCCACGGCGGAAGCGAATTCCGGCGGTGCCGGCAACCCGGGCATGGAGACCGCCGGTAACGGCCCGATGCCGTCGGGAGGTTCCGGGATTCCCGCAGGCGGCGCGGGCGGCGGCGGCGGCAACGTCAGCAACAACCGGTAATCCGTAGGTTTGCGGGGGGGTTAAAAGCGCCTGTCCAACGGCATGTGTTTTTTTATATGCAAAGGGGGAAACTGATGAAGTTCGTCGCTTCGGCAGTTTTTGCGCTGTTGACTTTTACATCCGCCGTAGCAGTTAATAACGTCTACGCCTTGAATTTCGGCAGGACTACGATTAATCCCTACGTGGATTTTGAACCTACGTATGACGACAACGTCTTCAGGACGAGTTCCGCGCCCGTTACGGACTGGTTCTTCCTCATCTCTCCGGGGATAAAATTTAATGTGCCGCAGAGGGACAACCTCTTCCAGCTCGAATACAGGGCGGACATCTACAAGTATGTAAATACGGGCGACTCAAACGACGTAACCGACCAGTATCTGGACGGAGCGGCGGCGTTCAACTTCCCCGGAGGGATGTGGATAAAGGCCGAAGACCAGGCGAACAAGTCCCACGAGGCAAGGGGCACGGCGAATACCGTCGTAAATAACGGGGCGCTCAGCCGCTATTACTCCAACCTCGTAAACGCGGAGATAGGCTACGCATTCGCGGACCGCTACAAAATCTCGCTCGGATACCAGAACTTCATTATCGACTACAACCTTCCGCAGGACAAGTTCAGAGACCAGTTCGCAAACGCGGCTACTCTTACGCTTTTCTACCAGCTCATGCCGAAGACGTCCGCTCTTATCCAGGGTTCCTACAAGCGCGTATACCACGACAACGGCAACCAGTCCGTCCACGTGGTGGCTCAGACTCTGAACAGCAACGAATACTGGGCGGAAGGCGGCATTACCTGGAACATGACGGCGAAATCCACCGGCACGATAAAAGGCGGATACGAATGGAAGCTCTTCGATTATCCCAGCCAGAAGGACTTCAGAAGCCCGATATTCGAGGTTGACCTGGACCATCATTTCACCGCGAAGACCGCCATAAAGCTCTCCGGCTTAAGGCAGGCGTTCGAGTCGGACGACTACACTTCCGACTACTACACCGCCACTATGGGCTCGGCGGAGATCTCCTACAAGCCGGTTACGAAGATCGAGATAAAGCCGCGCGGTTCCTACACCGACGAGAGATACGCCCAGGACATCACCGTCGGCACCCAGACCGGCAGGCGCAGGGACGGGCTGTGGGCCGCGGGCATCGACCTTACATACAACATGAACAAGTGGATAGCGATAGGCGCGGGCTACACCCATTCCAAAAGGGTGTCCAACTTCACGGTCTACGACTACACGGACAACCTCGCGATGATAAGCATAAAGGGCACGATATAAATCGTTTCGGGGCCTTGTAAAGAGGCCCCGTATTTTTATCTACTTAATCAAACAACATTACGCTGTGTAATATATGCAAGTAAAACGTTTTGTCGTAAAGGCATTCAGGTTCCGGGCGGCGTTTGCGTTCGTCCTGGCGTTTTCGCTGACTATCGCCATGTCCGGCGCGGGCCGCGCGCAGGAATACGCCCTCGGAAACAACGACCTGATACTGGTGAAGGTTTACCAGAACAAGGACCTGACGACACTCGCGCGCATAAGCGACAATAAAATCCAGATGCCGCTTATCGGGGACGTAGCCGTCGGCGGCCTGACCGTGCGCGAGGCGGAAGGCAAGATCGCGGGCCTGTATGCTGGCGGCTTCCTCATAAACCCGAATGTGTCGATATTCATAAAGGAATATCACAGCAAGAAAATCACCATCCTTGGAGAGGTGAAGAAGCCGGGGCTTTACGAGCTTACCGGGGATGCGACCCTGCTCGAGATAATTTCCAAGGCCGGGGGACTCACGGAAAAGGCCGGAGACGAGGCGGTTATAAAAAGGGCGGAAGGCGGAGAAAACGAAGGTGGGGCATCCTATATCCGGGTGCGCCTTAGGGACCTGACTGAAAACGGGAACCTCTCTGCAAACATCCCCGTTCAGGACAAGGACAGCATATTTATAACGAAGGCCGGATATATATACGTTACCGGGCAGGTGAAGAAGCCCGGCGCATATAAATACGAGGAAGGCGCGACCGTCATGAAGGCCATAGCCCTCGCCGAAGGTCTGACGGACAAGGCGGCCCCGGGCAGGACGGAGATAATCAGGAAAAAAGACGGCAGGGAAGATTCCATAAGGGCGACAATGAACATGCCGGTGCAGCCGGAAGACTTGGTGAGCGTTCCGGAGAGTTTCTTTTAGTAATGAAACGAGGTTTTTATGCTGCGGGAAGATGCCGGCCTGAACGATTATCTGAAGATTATTTCCAAACGGCGCTGGGCGGCTGTGTCGGTATTCGCCGCCGTATTCCTGGCTGTGGCTGTGTACACGCTCAGCGCCACCCCCGTCTACAGGGCTACCGCGAGAGTCTTCGTTGACCCCGGCACGCAGAACGACGAGATAAACCTCCGTCAGATGACGCAGGCTATAGACACCTCCGCGTATATCCAGACACAGCTCGCGATTTTTAAAAGCGATTCCATAGCCCGCGCGGTAGTCCGGAAGATGGGCCTTTATAAAAACCTTAAGGAGGGCGGCGGGATACTTGGTTTCTTCGGTCTGAAAGGGTCTGCCGGGCCGGCCAAACAGATGGAAGACGCGGTTCGGGACTTCCACGGCAGGCTCTCCGTCGAGGAGGAGAAGAACAGCAATATCATAAGCGTGAGCTACGAAGACGCAAACCCCGCCGTTGCCGCCGCCGTCGCCAACGAAGTGGTGCAGACGTTCATCGAACGTAACCTCGAAATGAAGGTGGAGCCGGCGCGCGCGGCAATCGCATGGCTTAATTCCCGGCTGGGGGTCATAAAAAACCAGATGACCCAGTCCACGAACCAGCTTCAGGACTTCAAGCGCTCCAAGGAGCTTATCCAGACGGGGGACAAGGAGCCGAACCTCTCCGTCCAGGCCCTGTCCGACCTCGACAGGAAGCTGCTCTCCGCGCAGGCCGTGAGGTCCCAGGCCGAGGTGAAATACCAACTCGTACAGAAACTGGAAAAGACTCCCGACGGGCTGATGACTCTTCCGGAGGTCATAAACAACAAGGTGATACAGGACTTAAAAGATCAGCAGAGCGCGCTTTCCAAAACCATTGCCGACGCCGCGAAGAAATACGGCCCAAGGCATCCTGAGATGATACGCCTCCGAAACGAGATGGCGGCGCTGAACAGGCAGATAAGGCAGGAGGTGGATTTCATAGTCCTGTCGATAAAGAACTCCTATACGGAGGCGCTCAAGGACGAGCAGGACTTGAGGGCGGCGTTCGATAGGCAGAAGGCAAGCGCGATACAATATGAAAAGCGCGCGTCCGAGTATGAGATCATGAAGCAGGACGTGGAGGGTTCGCGCGACATATACGACGCGGTTCTGAAGAAGTTCCAGGAGTCGAGCCTTACCGGCAGCATGAACATGTCGAACGTCCAGCTTCTCGACAGCGCCGTCCCGCTCAAGAAACCATACCGGCCCGACAAGCCGGTAAATCTCCTCCTGGGGCTGATTATCGGCCTGATGAGCGGGATAGGCGCCTCGCTCCTTGTGGAATTCCTCGACAACACGTTCAAGACGCCGGAGGACATCGAAGAATATCTCCGGCTCCCCATGCTCGGCGCCGTCCCGAGGATAAAGGACATAGACTCTTTCATGTCGGACCCGAAGTCGGCGGGTGCGGAGGCATTCAGGAACATACGCGGGAACCTGCTGCTCTCCGCCGGCGACCAGCCGCCGAAAATAATGCAGATATGCAGCGCAGGTCATTCCGAGGGCAAGACGACGTTTGCGCTCAATATCGCGGTGGTGATGGCGGCGGCCGGCGAAAGAATAATTCTCATCGATGCGGACTTGAGGAAGCCGCGGCTCCACAGGATGCTCAAAGCTCCGAACCGGCAAGGATTGAGCAGTCTTCTCTCAGGCCAGGCCGGTCTGGATTCCGTGATTCTCACATCCGGCAACCCGGGCGTGGACATCATAACCTCCGGCCCCATCCCGCCGAACCCCTCCGAGCTTCTTGGCTCCAAGACCATGAAGGAGAGCCTGGCCGAACTGTCCCGGCGGTACGACAAGGTCATCATAGACTGCCCGCCGCTCGCCGGGCTTGCGGACGCCCCGCTCATATCTCCAATGGCCGACGGCATGATACTCGTGATACGCGGGGGTAAAACGCCCAGAGACCTCGTCGTAAAATCGAGGAAGAACCTCGATGCGATAAAGGCGCGCGTGCTCGGCGTGGTATTGAACGACGTCCATGGCCGATCCGACCATTACTACTATCAGTATAACTACGGCTATTATTTCACACATAAACAACAGAAAGAGGCATGACCGGGGCAGGCCGTCCGGTTCCATTTCCGGAGAACATCCTTTGAAAGCCCGGAATATCGAGTCGATAGTTTCAGGGGGCCTGTTTGCCGTGCTTGCGGCATCGCCCTTTGCGTTCGGTTCCGTCCATCCCTGGTCGTACGGCATCGAGTCCTCCGCGATATTCGCTCTCTTCGCCATCGTGCTCCTGAAGGTCTGGAAGAAAGGACGCCTCAAAATAACATCGACGCTCTCGAATTATCTGCTGCCGTCGGCGCTTCTATTTTTCACCCTCCAGGCCGTCCCGCTTCCGTCGTCTATCGTTTATGCCGTCTCTCCCGGCAGGGCCGCCATAGACGCCGCTTCCGGCAGACATGCGAGGTACGAAAGCCTCGCGTTATATCCCTGGGCCGTAAAGCAGCAGGCGTTCTTTCTTGCGGCTGCGCTCCTTATATTCCTGCTGACGATAAACCTGGTGAGGAGAAAAGAGCAGGTAGAGAGGTTCCAGGCGACGCTTTATATCACCGGCCTTATCCTTGCCGGTCTTGCGCTTATCCAGAGGGTTTCGGCAGGCGAACCGTCGTTTCTCCCGTTCATAAACAGGAATCACTTCGCGGGTTACATGGAACTGCTTGTCCCTATGACGGTATCGGCGCTCGCGTACAATCTCGGAAGACTAAGGAAAAAAGAGAGCGCCAAAGAGACGCTGCTGCAGGCAGTTTCCTCGTCCACCGGCTCGAAGATTATCTTTCTCCTTTTCCTTGCCGTGATCTTCTCCGCCTGCATTGTTCTTACTTACTCCCGCGGCGGCATGGGGGGGATGATATTTTCCCTCGTCGTCCTCGCGGCATTGACGGGGCGAAACAGGAATATCGCGCTTGCGTCGGCGGTGTGCGGAGCGGCCATTGTCTTTTTCGTATTTCATACGGACGGCGGCATGGTTGCGGGCCGCGTGGAACGGCTCGTGAACGGGACTGCCGGCTCCGCGTTTTTAAGGGAGGAGACATGGAACGACACGGCATCCATGATAAAGGCCTTTCCCGCTCCGGGCGTGGGGCTTGGAGGTTTCGAGACGGCCTTCCCGTATTTCAAGACCAACAGCATACAGATGAACTTCTTCCAGCCGGAGAGCGATTATTTATATGTATTGGCGGAGGGAGGCATAATCGGCCTCTCTCTTGCCGCCGCATTCATATTAATATTTTTTTATGAGACATGGGGCAGGTTCAGGCTGCGGAAAGACCCGTTCGCAAAGAGCGTTTACGCGGGGGCAGCCGCGGGGCTTTCGGCGCTTCTCGTCCACGGGCTCGTGGACACGAGCCTGCACATGCCGTCAATCCTGTTTACGTGCTCCGCTCTCCTGGGCCTTGCCTACGTTTCCGTATCCGTCCGGTTCAGATATCCGACCGACGGTGAAAGGGATAAATATATCCGGGCAAAGAGCTTGAGCCTCGCGGGATTTCCGGCAAAGGCCGCAATCGCGGCATGTATTACCCTTGCGCTGGCGGCGTCCGCCGCCGCTCTTTCGTCAGCCGCCGCCGACCTCACATACCGGTTCGGCCTGAATTTGAAGTCCCGCCTGGCCCTGAGCGGCACGGCCTCGCGCAGGGACTACGAGGAACTGCGCGGGGAATTCAATGCGGCCTGCGTCCTGGACCCGTTTTGCGCGGAGTATGAATTTGAACGCGGCAGGGCGGAGGAATGGCTGGCGGATTATTGCGCCGCGAAGGAATATCTTGAACGCGGATTAAACGGCAGGTCGCGCGAATACTATACGGCGGCGCTTGAAAGCTACGACGAATCGCTTCACTTAAACCCGTATTCCTCGTTCGGACACCTGCTGAAAGGAAGACTGCTCGCGCGCGGATTCGGCAGGATGGGCGGCCAGGAACGCCAGTACGAGGCGGCGCTCAGGCTTAATCCGACGAGCGAGTTTATACAGGCGCAGGTCAGGCATTTAAAGGAAAGACTCGCGTATTCGCCCGGAGCCGTGCAATGACGGGGATGCTCAAAAACCTTGCGGCTTTTATAATCCGATATTCGGGCCTGGGTTTCGCAATAAGGGAGACCGCGGGCAGAAGGAAGGTTACCATAGTCCTGTATCACAGACCGGAGCCGGAGAGATTCCGCAAGCACCTCGACTACATGAGCCGGCGCTACAGGTTTATCAGGCTGGACGAACTGGTGGACGCGCTGCATAACCGGGACTGGTCCAAGATACCGCCCAAGGCCCTCGTGATGACATTCGACGACGGCATGAAGGAGACCTTTGCGCTGTCCGGCATGTTCAGGGAATACGGCGTAACGCCGACTTTTTACGTCTCGACCGGCGTTGTCGGCACTAGCAGGAGATTCTGGTTTTCGCCCTACTCCTACGGCGAGGTCGCGGAGATGAGAATTCTGCCGGGCGCGGCAAGGGCGGCTATGCTGAAGAAGACCGGATTCGACAGGGAGATGGATTATCCGGGCCGGGAGGCGCTCTCCGGCGAAGAGCTCTCCGCCATGAAAGCCTGCGTGGATTTTCAGTCGCATGGCCGGTTCCATGAGCCGCTCACATCCTGCTCGCTAAACGAAAAATCAGACGAGATAATAGGGTCGATGGAGGAGATGAAAAAGCTGACAGGCAGGCCCGCGTTTCATTTTTCTTTTCCGCACGGAGATTACGACGAAGAGGACATAAAGATACTGAAGGGGTGCGGATACCGCTCCGCGAGGTCGGTGGACTGCGGGAGGAACGGGCCGGACGCGGACCCTTACCGGCTGAAGATTACCGGCGTGAACGACTATGCGTCCGTGACGCTTCTTGCGGCGGACTTAAGCGGCATAATCGGCCGGCTGGGGAAGTTCAGACAGGGGAGCCTTACCGGCAGGCATACGGCGGCGAAACCGGGGAGAGATGTTAACCGAGCCGTCGCTTCAGAGAAGGCCTGAGAAGAAATTGAATACCTTAAAAGAAAAGTGGAACAGGATAGGTCTTGAGGCCGCATGGCTCGTTGCCGGGCAGGGACTAACCGCGTTGGGCGGACTCGCCGCCATACGCATCCTCACGGGGCATTACTCCAGGGAGGTCTACGGTATAAGCTGGCTTTTCATAAACGGGGCGGGCCTGGCGGTGCTGCTTCTCGCCGACCCGATGGGACAGGCCTTGAACCGCTTCTACCATGAAGACGGAGGGCAGGAGCAGATAGACCGGCTACTGGCCCTGATATGGCGGCTGGAGGTCTTCCTTGTCCTCTGCGTCGGCGCGGTTTATCTTATCGCGATTTTCTTCATGGGAAAGCTGGCCGGGACGGAACGGGTCGCCTATTTTGTAATGCCGGTTTATTTCCTGTTCCTCTCTGCGATGAATGCGGCCCAGACACTCCTGAACACCAGCCGCAGGCGGGTAAGGAGGGTCGTCCTGCTTGTAGCCGAGGCGTGGCTGAGACCCGCGGGCGCGCTCATACTCTGTCTTATCTGGAAGCCGGACGTCAACTCGTTCGTGCTCGGATATGCGTCGGCATCGATAATCACAGGCTCCGTGGGGATTTTCTGGATAAAGGGTTTTTCCGGAAAGCCGCTTTCCCGCATGCCGATGCCGGACGGGGATTATATCCGCCGTGTGCTTTCCTACAGCCTGCCCTGGATCGGGTTCTCAAGCTGCAGCTGGGTGTTATCGATAAGCGGCAGGTATTTTGTGGGCTGGTACCTGGGCGCGGCGCTTACGGGGACATATGTCGCCTCCTACCAGGTGGGTGCGGCGCTGTTCCAGTTCCTGGGCGGGTCTTTCGGCCCGTTGGTACAGCCGATAATATTTCAGCGCGCCAGGGTAAACGGCGGCTCCTGCGGCGGCGCAATCACCGCCGCGTTCCGCGCGTTCGCCTGGATAAGCCTTCCCCTCCTGTCCGCGTTTCTTGTAATGCACGGCTGGCTCGTCAGGTGGCTGGCCGCGCCGGCATATTGGGGAGGGGCGAAGGCGACGGTGTGGATAGGCCTTGGCGTCTATTTCTGGGTCTTGGGAGACAGGGCGAGGGACTCGTTCTTAATCGCCGGGAAGACCGGCGCGATGATGAAGATAAACGCGCTCTGCGCCCTGCTGAACGTAATCCTCAACGTCATCCTCGTCCCGAGGGCTGGGGTAACGGGCGCGGGCATGGCGCTTTGCCTTTCATACCTCGTTTACATGATACTCATGATTCGTTTCGGGCTGCGGGCGAGCGAATGGAAATTCCCGGCGAGTTCGTTCCTCGCAGCCGGCGCCGTATCCGCCGCCGCGGCAATCTTCGCCGAGATTGTCCACCGCGCGATTATCGGCGGAAAATTCGGCATACCTTCCGCGCCTTTGGTCGCCGTGTCGTTTGTAGTGGTCCTGGCGGCGAGCGCCTGGCTGTGCAGGCCGCTCCTCAAGAAAGACCTTGGGACGATGAATCAGATTTAAGAGGGGTATCGCGTTGAACGGCAGGAACATATTGACGGGATTCGGGACGGCTGCTGCGGCAGTCTTCCTGGCTATTTATATTATTTCGGGCCGGAGATGCGATGTCATGTCCGTTCCCGTGGTCACGGCGGTCGTCGTGTTGTTTTTCCTGTCCTCGCTTATCCTGTTTTCGCTTTGGAAAGACGACAACGCCCTGTTCTCTCCGATAGCCATGGCCGGGCTTGGAATACTGCTCTACTTCCTGTTCCCAGTGATGGACCTGCTGCTGTTCCCCGGGCAGGGGAAAGACCTGCACCTGCTGTATTACGGGCACCTTACGGGCGACGACGAGCCGGTCGTTTTAAAGAGCATCCTGCTCATGATACTGGGGCTTGTCTTTTTCTATCTCGGATATGTGATGAGGCTGGGAGATGCCTTGAGCCGGATGTATCCGGCGCCTCCGGCGCAAATATCATATAAAAAACTGCTGCCGGTCATGTGGCTTTACCTGGCCTTCTTTGCGGCTGTTGCCCTTGTGCTCCTTCACAACGTTGGAGGCCTGTATAACCTGCTTGCTACGCCGAGAGGAGACAGGCTGTTCCTTTTCGCAAAGGCCAGGGTTTCGTCTTTTATGATTAATTATATTTTCATCATCGTCTTCATAGTTTATTTCTACCATTCCAACACCATGACGAGGGGCTCTTTTTTCCTTTTTATCTTAACGCTGATTGCCGTCATCGTTTTTTTCAATATATATAACGCCTCGCGGCGCAATACGATATTTATCGTCATGTCCCTGGTTATTTATCATAACCTCGCCGTAAAAAAAATAAGTTTTAAAACGGTCGCGCTGCTCACAGCCGCAATGCTCGCCTTCTCGATTTTCATGGTCTCGGCGAGGAACTATCTCCAGGATCCGGATGTCAAGGTCTCCCTTGCCGACTCTATGGCGGATATAACGTCTTCCGAAAGCGTCCATGACAAGCTGGCCGTTTCAATGGACTATCCGTATGTCTACGACGCGCTTCTGAATATAATCTCCGCCGTTCCGAAAAGGACGCCTTATCTTTACGGAGAGACCTTTTTAAAGTTTCTTTATCTTCCCATACCGAGATTTATCTGGCCTGAAAAACCGGAGACCGTGACGCGAATAATCGTAAAAAAATTCTACCCGCAACTCTACTCCACGGGGATGAGCATAGGCGCAAGTTCCATCGGGGAGGGATATTTTAATTTCGGCGCGCTTGGCGTTGCCGGGATAATGTTTTTTCTTGGAATATTTGCAAGATCCCTGAAAACCTATTACACGGCAAATAAAAATAACAAGGGAGCGGCGCTCCTTTACGCCGCCGTCCTGCCCGGCCTGTTTGAATATTTCAGAGGATATTTTTTTGAAACCACGCTCTTCTACGCGGTTGCCGCGTTAATGCTTTCATTTGCCCTGTTCCTTTCAAGAGGAAAAGCGGCGGAGGGTTAATGTGTTTTCCGGATTAAATTCACAAAGACATTATACAAGTCTGAATCTGATAAGAGGTCTTGCCGCGCTTGTTGTGCTGGCGCATCACGTAAGGAATCAATTTTTTGTACCGTTCGACAAAATTCCGAATCCGACGCTGCCCGAAAAGGCGATTATCTTTGTTTGCGGTTTGGGACCCGCGGCTGTTATCGTTTTTTTCGTTTTAAGCGGATTTTTCATTTCCTCAAGCATTATAAAGGCGGCAGTCGATAATAAATGGTCGTGGGGAAAATATCTTATAGCGCGCCTGTCGCGTCTCTATGTTGTCCTTGTCCCGGCCCTGGCATTGACATTATTATGGGATCGTTTGGGGAGTTTATGGGGATTGCCGGATTCTACTCCCGGACGCGAAAGCCTGCCTGTCCTTTTCGGGAATCTTTTGTTTCTGCAAAAAATATATTTTCCAACATATGGTTCAAACGATCCGTTGTGGAGCCTGAGTTACGAATTCTGGTATTACATTATCTTCCCTCTGATATTTTTTGCAGCCTATGATTTCAGCGCGCCGTTATATAAAAGAATTTCCGTCGCAAGCCTTGCGGCAATATTGCTCTTCGTGACAGGTAAAAATATTGCGATGTATTTCCTTATATGGCTCTTAGGTTTTGTGCTTGTGATAATCGGCAATCAGGAAAGAAGCCCACAAAAACCGGGCTTGCTTTCGAGTTTCACAAGCATTCTGGCGGCGGTAATTTTTTTTTCCTCACTCGCGCTCGACAGGCTGCATTTGATTGGCTCGCAGTTTTTGAACGACGCATTTATTGGTATTGCTTTTTCCGTATTTGCGTATGCACTCCTGAATATCCGGCAAGAGCCGAACAACAAGCTGTATTCTTTTGCCGCAGACAGGCTCGCCGGTTTTTCTTATACATTGTATCTGGTTCATTTCCCCCTGGTCGGGTTCCTGGGGAATTCGGTCCTTAAAGTGCAAAACAGTTGGAATTTTGATTTGCTGCATATGTGTTACGGTATTTTGATTATTGCATTGGTAATTGTTTATGCGATAACCGTATGGCGTTTTACTGAGGCAAAGACCGGTATGGTGAGATTTAAAGTAACGGAACTTTTATCATAGCGGGCCGAAAAAATTGAAGATACTGCTCATTACAAATATGTTCACGCCCTACTGGGTGCCGCTTTTAAAAGAAATCTCCAGGATCGCGGGCGGGCGGGGCTGGGGTTTCAGGGCGGCGGCCCTCTCCAAAATGGAGAGCAACCGCGACTGGCGGCTTGAAGCGGATAAATTCGGATTCGATGCCGCCGTAATCCGGGGGCTGGACGGGAAGACGAGCGAAAGAGGCCTGACCATGCGTCTCAACTGGGGGGTATTCAGGGAACTGTCCGGATATAAGCCGGACGTGATAATCACGTCCGGTTATGATTCCATCGCCTATTGGCAGGCCTTCATCTATGCCAGGGCGACGGGCAGGAAATTCGTCCTCAGAAGCGGCACGACCATGATGAGCGCGAAGAGCGTCGGGGGTATAAGAGGGCTCTTGAAGCGGGCGCTGATAAAAGGCTCGGACGGTTTTATAGCCTATGGCACGAAAGCGAAGGAATACCTGGAATGCATCGGCGCCGACAGCAGCCGGATAAACATATGCATAAATACCGTGGACATGGAATATTTCCGCGAGAGAGCGGGAGCCGGCAGATGCCGCAGGGATTTCCCGGAGAGGCGCGGCAGGTATCCGGGATTTCTCATGCTCTATTCGGGACAGCTGATAAGGCGGAAGGGACTGTCCCGCGCGCTGGCGGCCATCGACCGGCTTAATGACCCGGAGATCGGCCTGATTGTCGTGGGTTCGGGGCCGCAGGAGGCCGAGCTGAAGCGGTTCTGCGAGCGCAGAGGTCTCAATGTATATTTCGAGGGTTTCAAGCAGCAGGACGGCCTGCCTGAATACTATGCGCTCGCGGATGCGCTTGTCCTGCCGTCGATCGACGAGGTCTGGGGATTGGTAGTGAACGAGGCGCTTGCGGCGGGACAGTACGTGCTCTGCTCGAAATACGCCGGCGCCGGGCACGACCTCATAAGGCCGGGCTGGAGCGGCGAACTCTTCGACCCGGACGACATAGACGCGCTCGCCTATGCGATAAGGCGCCTGAAAAAGGACATAGTAAACATCAGGGAGAGGCGGGACGAAATCAGCAGGCAGGCCGTCAGGGAATTCAGTATCGGAAGATCCGCGCAGGCGTTTATCGAGACCTTCGAGTCGGTCGGGAGCGCGGCATGAAAATATTAATGGTCAATACGGAACATTCGCGCGGAGGAGCGGCGCAGACGGCTTGCAGGCTGAATGCGGCAGTCAACGCCCGCGGCGTGTCCAGCGTCATCGCCTACGGAAGAGGCAGGAAGGCCACGGATGCAAATTCCTACCGTTTCGGCGTTCTCCCGGAAGTTTACATCCATGCCTTCCTCGCGCGGGCGGCGGGCATTCATGGGTATGGAAGCCGAATATCCACAATGAGACTCGAAAACTACATTCGGAGAAACGGTTTCGACGTAATGCACCTGCATAATCTGCACGGATATTATATCGATTTGAGTTTCATACGGCGCTTGAAAGAAATTAATAAGCCCGTGGTCTGGACGCTGCACGACGGCTGGCCGGTAACGGGGAGATGCCCGTACCTCTCCGATTGCGAAAGATGGAAAGTGGGCTGCGGGGAATGCCCCGACCTTGGCGCCTATCCCAGGAGCTGGTTTCTGGACACGTCTTCTTTGATGCACCGAATAAAAAGGAAGCTCTTTTGCAATGGCTGGCGCCCTTTGCTTGTTACGCCCTCGAAGTGGCTTGCAAAGAGCATAAAGGAATCCTGCCTGGGCGGGCTGCGCATAGAGATCATACCCAACGGCGTCGATACCGGCGCATTCAGGCCCATGGACAAAAACGCCGCAAGGACGAGGCTTGGCATACCCGCAAAAAGGAGAGTTGTGCTCCTGATGGCAGCGAACCTGAAAGACCGCCGGAAGGGGGCGGGTCATTTCTTCGACGCGCTCAAATATATAAACAACGACGGCCTTACCGTCCTGATTGCGGGCGGCGGGGTGGAGATAGACGACGCGCAGGCTGGGAAATACGACATACGGCAGACGGGGTTCGTTTCCGGCGCTGGAGCGCTCGCGGACTTATACAATGCGGCGGATGTGTTCTGCGTTACGTATCTGAACGACAACTTCCCGAACACCGTGCTTGAGTCCATGTCCTGCGGCACGCCGGTCGTCGGCTTCGATTCGGGCGGGGTTTCGGAGCAGGTTACGGAAGGATGCGGCATACTCGTGCCGCCGCGGGACTCTGTGATGCTTGGCGGCGCGATAGACAGGCTTCTTGGGGACGATGCCATGCGCGCGGCATACGGCGCCGCTGCAAGGAATAAGGCCATCACTGAGTACGGCATGGACAAATTCGCGGGCCGTTATATCAGTCTTTACAACGAACTCATGCAGAACCATCGGGAGCAGGCGTGAAAATATCGGTAATCACCGTCTCATGCAACTCCGCCGCGACTATCGAGGACACCATAAAAAGCGTCGCGGGCCAGACATGCAGGGATGTGGAATATATAGTCGTAGACGGCGGCTCGACCGACGGTACTGCGGAAATAATAAAAAGATACGAAGGCGGAATCTCCAGGTGGGTCAGCGAGAAGGACGGCGGGATATACGACGCGATGAACAAGGGTATCAGGATGGCCACCGGAGACGTTGTCGGCATTCTGAATTCGGATGATGTATACGCGGGCTCAAACGTGCTTGCATTGGTCGCGGAGGCATTCAAAAAGGGGGGCGGTTGCTGCTACTCGGACCTGACCTATGTCAGCCGGGATCTACGTAAAGTGGTCAGGTACTGGAGGTCCGGAGAATACTTCCCAAGGAAGTTCCGCAACGGCTGGCACCCGCCGCACCCGTCGTTTTTCGTAAGGCGGGAAATGTACGACCGGTACGGCGTATTCAATCCGGATTTTAAAATAGCAGCCGATTACGAGATCATGCTTAGGTTCATGGAGCGCCACAGGATGGCTGCGGCATACCTGCCGGAGGTTACCGTAAATATGAGAGTAGGAGGCGAGAGCGGCAAAAGCCTCATAAACATTATCAGGGCCAATGCGGAGGTCAGGCGGGCGTGGCTGGAAAACGGATTGAAGCCTCCTCCGTTAATCTACTTGAGAAAACCTTTATCCAAGTTAAGGCAGCTGGCGTTAATCGGGAGGCGGGAAAAATGAGAGAGAAACGCGCACTGATTTCCGGGATTACCGGGCAGGACGGCGCATACCTTGCGGAACTGCTTCTCTCGAAGGGATACGAGGTGCACGGCATAAAGAGGCGCGCATCGCTCTTCAACACGGACAGGATAGACAGGTTCTACAAAGACCCTCACGAAGGCGGGACGGACTTCCACCTCCACTACGGGGATATGACCGATTCGACAAACCTCATAAGGATAATCCAGGAAGTCCAGCCGGACGAGATTTATAACCTTGCCGCCCAGAGCCACGTGCAGGTGTCTTTCGAGACGGCGGAATACACGGCGAACGCGGACGCGCTTGGGACGCTCCGGCTGCTTGAGGCGATACGAATCCTCGGCATGGCGGGTTCCGTGCGCTTCTACCAGGCCTCGACGAGCGAGCTCTACGGGCTTGTCCGGAAAACTCCGCAGGACGAAAGGACGCCTTTTTATCCGAGGAGTCCTTACGCGGCGGCGAAGCTCTACGCCTACTGGATTGCCGTCAACTACCGCGAGGCTTACGGCATCCATGCGTCGAACGGCATACTCTTCAACCACGAATCCCCGCTCCGGGGCGAGACCTTCGTCACGAGGAAAATAACCAGGGCGGTCGCAAGGATAAAGCTGGGGCTTTACGGGAAGCTCTACCTCGGCAACCTCGACGCAAGGCGGGACTGGGGACATGCCCGCGATTACGCGGAAGGGATGTGGATGATACTCCAGCACCCTTTCCCGGACGATTTCTGCCTCGCCACGGGCGAGAACCACTCCGTCAGGGAATTCGCCGAGCTTGCGTTCAGGGAGGCCGGAATCGACATCGTCTGGGAGGGAGAGGGAACAGGCGAGAAGGGACTGGACGCCGCGACCGGGGACGCGCTTATTGAAATCGACAGGAAGTATTTCAGGCCGACCGAGGTGAACGCGCTCCTTGGCGATTCGTCCAAGGCCAGGGATCTGCTCGGATGGAGGCCGAGGACGTCTTTTGAAGAGCTTGTGCGCGAGATGGTCCGGGCGGATATGGCCGAGGCGGAGAAGGAGAACCTTTTAAAACGGGAAGGATACGACATTTTAAACTGCCATGAATAACGACGCTGCGCTTGCGAGGCATAAGTGATAAGAATCTGGGGCCGGGTGCTTAACGGGAACATCCTCCGGATTGCGCTGGCCGACCTCTTCATTTTCTTTTTCGCCGTCATACTCGCCGTCTTTGTGAGGCTGGAGCCGGACGAGGCGC
>JAJYJM010000035.1 GCA_021789495.1 Nitrospirota bacterium | reverse complement strand
GGTTCAATCGGGAACCCAGTGACTTTAAAAGGCGCTGGGTTCCTGCGTTCGCAGGAATGACATGCTTAATTATTGCCGCCATTTTCGCTATCAACGCCCTCGCGGACTTCACCGTCGGCAAGCCGATGTATGAGGCGTTCCAGATGTTCAATGCGGACGGGACGGCCCGGACGAACTGCGACCTGACGAAGTTCACTACCAAGACGTGGATAAACGACACGCCTGTGGCCATGACCTGGACGTTCCGGAACCAGTCCACGGGTGATTACGACGCGACAGGAATTCCGTCGGCGACGGGGGACGTGAAGATTTTCATATCCTATAGCGGAACTGCGGTGGGGACGTTCTCGGATAACGTGCGGCTATGGGACATCGACACGATGTATGGGAACGCCGGGCCGAGGATGGCGAATGAGAGCACGGCCACGGCCCGGAACGCGGCGGCAATAAACAGTGTCCCGGCGAACGTCTGGGCGAGCGGGACGAGGACGCTGACAACGAGTGCATATGTAAATGTTACGGGCATAAATAACTACCTAACGGCACAGCACGGGACTGGTTTATGGAACGCCGCCGCGAACATACAAATCTTGCCATTCCAAGGCGCGGCGACATATGAAACGGTTGCTCAGGGAAACGATGTCCACGTAACGTATGGGGACTCGGTTTCGATTCCGTATTCTATCGGCCAGAACATCACCGGCTATACGGTCTGGTTCGGGGCTAAGGCGAATACGACGGACGCGACCTATGCAATCGCACCGAGAGACATAACGGCATACGTCACGAACGCCTCGACCGGCGCAGGGTTGATAAACCTCTCAACGACGGACACCGCGCTCCCAGTCCGGAAATACGCGGCCCAGGTAGAGATAAAGAACGGGAGCACGGTTAATACTGTGCTGAAGTTCAACCTCTGGATTGACGCGAGTGTTCTGAATTAGCCCGCTCCTTGCACCGCTCCTTTTTGTGTGTTAAATTTAACTAAGAAGAGGAGGCGTGATATGCGGAAGCTCCATATCGAATGGCAGGGATATTTCCCGGTTGAGGGAAAGGTTATACGAAGCAAGGTTGACGACAGGGCTGGCATCTATAAAATTTCAAAGAAGCAGAAGGACGGAAGCCTCAAACCGGTTTACGTTGGACATGCGGACAGCATTAAAATGAGGCTTCTGGAGCATGTAACGTCAACGGATGATTCCTGTGTTACAATGGAACTAAGAGACGGAGATTGTCAGTTCCGGTTCGCCTATTTATACACCAGGGAAGACATAGCCGCCGTGGTGAATGCTCTTTATGCACGCTATACCCCAAAATGTAATATTAAAGAGGGTCTGCCGGCAGAGACCGAGGGAGTGGAAATAAATTATAACTAAAAATTACACATTCAGTTTGTACTTGTTCAAGAGACGGTGGATAGTCTTTCGGTCTATCCCAGCCTCTTTTGCGGCGCGGGATATGTTGTTTCCGTTCCTGGCCAGGAGGTCTGAGAGGTAATCCTTCTCAAAATCCACAAGCCAGCGTTTTTTGGATTCCTTGAAAGAAACTCCCTCCTGTATTGCCGGTATCCGGGACTTTGCCGAAGTTCTGACATATTCCGGAAGATCTTCGGGATTAATTATCTCGCCTAAACAAAGGGTCACCGCGCGGGAAACAACATTCTGCAGTTCCCGCACGTTTCCAGGCCAGGCGTATTCCTCCAGAAGCTTCATCGCTTCGTCCGATATGCCTGTCGGGCCGTTATGGGAAGATCTGGCGAACTCCCCGAGGAAATGGTCCGCCAGAAGGGGAACGTCTCCCACTCTTTCGCGAAGCGGAGGCAGCTTTATGCTTATTACGTTCAGCCGATAGTACAAGTCTTCCCTGAATGTTCCCCGTCCGACGCCTTCTTCCAAATCGCGGTTGGTTGCGGCGATTAAGCGTATGTCGATGTCTATCATCTTTCTGCCGCCAACGCGCCGGAACTGTCTCTCCTGCAAGACCCGCAGAAACTTCGCTTGGAGGTTCAGTCCCATCTCGCCTATCTCGTCAAGGAAAAACGTGCCGCTGTTTGCAAACTCCAGAAGGCCGGGCCTTGTAGTATCTGCCCCCGTAAAAGTTCCTTTTTCATGCCCGAATAGTTCCGATTCCAGCAGATTTTCCGGAAGCGAGGCGCAGTCTACCGGCACGAAGGGTTTTCCGTTCCGGTTGCTGTTTAAGTGTATGCTTCTGGCCACAAGCTCCTTTCCTGTCCCCGATTCGCCGTAAATTAAGATATTGGTATCGGTTACGGAAACCTTCCTTATCGTGTCGAATACCTTCCTCATGGCAAGGGATGAGCCGAGCATGTTATCCATGCCGTGGCTCAGAGCCAGTTGCGTACGCAGATAACGGTTCTCTTCTTCGAGGCTCTTATGCCTCACCGCCCTTTCCAATGCAACCTTCAGCTGTTCGGCTGAAAATGGTTTCGCAAGATAGTCGAAGGCCCCTTCCTTCATCGCCTCCACTACGTTTGGAATAGTGGCGTATCCGCTTATCAGAATAACCATGCATTCCGGGTTTATCTCCTTGCTGATGCGGAGCAGATCCAGGCCGTTTAAACCAGGCATGGCGAAATCCGTCAGTACAATAGATGGCATTTCGCGTCCGATTATCTCGGCTGCCGCCGCAGAATCTCGGACAGTAATGCATTTATATCCAAGCTTCCGGATAATGCGTGCGCAGTTATCCAACATGTCCGCTTCGTCGTCGATTACGACTATCGTTACGCTTTGCGGGTCTATCAAGCTTCCTCCGCGAGGCGGGGCAGATTGATATTAAACCTTGTTCCTTCCCCCACCCTGCTTTCAACCTCTATATTACCGCCGAAATCCTGTATTATACCATAGCTTACCGCAAGACCCAGGCCGGTGCCCTTGCCGACCTCTTTGGTAGTAAAAAAGGGATCGAATATGTTACCCAGTATATCTTCCGGGATACCTTCTCCGGTGTCCGCGAGCGTTATCTCAACCTTGTTCCCGGAATTTGCCGTCGCTATTATTATCGTGCCCCCGGAAGGCATTGCGTCCCGCGCATTATTTAGCAGATCCAGAAGCACCTGCTGAAGCTGGTTCTTGTTTGCTTTGACTTTGGGAGATTTCGGGGACAGGTGTTTTTCTATAAGTATATTTTCCTTCATGAACTGTTTCATAACCAGAAACAGGGTATCTTCCACGATTGCATTGACATCGACGGCTTCCATCTCTGCGGGCGCCTGTCTCGCAAACGCGAGGAGAGACTTGGTTATCTCGCCTATCCTGGCGGCCTGCCGGTTTATTACCATGAGGTCGTCTTTCAGCTGACCCTCCGGCGTGCCTTCCCATAACATGCAATCGACTCTGGAAGAGATTATCCCGGTGGGATTGTTTATCTCGTGCGCAATGCCCGCAACGAGCGTGCCTATGGCTGCAAGTTTTTCGGATTGCATGAGTTTTTTCTGCGCAGCCTGCATGGATTCGTACGCCTCGCGCGTCTGCCTGCTCCTCTCCTCCAACTCGTCCCTGGAGCGCTTCAGGTCCTGGATCATCCTGTTGAAAGACCGCCTGAGTTCGCCTACTTCGCCCTCGCCCTGGACGGGCACCCGGACGTCAAGGTCGCAATGTCCCACCCGTTCCGTGGCCATCGATAGCTCCCTGAGGGGCTCAACCACGTTCCTTGAAAGGAGCGTGAGGAGCGTAATCGCGGCGGCGAGCGTGGCCACGAGGAGGGATATAAGCATTATAGCCACGAGGAAACGGCTTTCCGACATTACGTCGACCGAGCGTTGTCTTATAATCAGCGCCCCGTTTACGCTTCCCTGGGTGTGGCAGTTCCTGCACTTCGCCTTGTTCATTACAGGCAAGGCCAGAAGCCTTACCGAGTCCTGGCCTTCATGCGAAAAGGCGGTTACTTCAACCCCCTTCTGCAGAACCATTTTCATTTGTTGAGGGTCGATTTTCGGGATGCTTCTGCCGAAGGAGATGACTTCTTCCCCGCGCGGGTTGATAAGCGTTACGCTTCGGACACCCTTGAAGCCGGCAAATTTTTGCAGGACGGATTTTACGCCGTCGAGCTGATTTACCATCATTGCCTGTTCCATGTCCCGGACAAGTGTTTTCTTGACTATGCTGTCGGATTCGTTGATGGTTTGGGAGAACTGCGAGGCAAGCGCGAACTGCTTCAGGATTATGACCATCCCCACAAACAGGGGGATGAGAAGCATCGCGGCAATCGTCCAGACGGTGATCCTGGTGCGAAGGCTTTTGAATTTCATGCACTTTGCCTTTAAATTCCGCCATTATAAAGGCGTTTTGAAATATAAGTCAAGACATTTATCGGGGAATAATATCCGAAATTCGAGGCGGGCGGCTAATTTACATCGTCCTCTATAACTTTTTTGGTCTTCACTGTCATTTTGGAAACCGCAGTGCCGGTATACGCGCCGCTTAAATCGTTCCAGCGTATTTTCAACAGGTCCACGAGCATGTTCAGGGAATCGGAAAATATCCGGATGCTCGTTTTTTGGGGATTCTGAAGGGATATAGGGAGTTCTTTTATTGCGCAATGTAACTTGCTGGCAATAAAAATCAGCTCGGCATCGAAGGCGAATCTCCTGGTTCTCATCAGCGGGAATATCTTCCTTGCGCATTTTCCATGGAAGAGCTTGAAACCGCACTGCGTGTCTTTTATATTATAATTATTTATTATAATCATCCGTATCACCCTGAAAACGCGCTCCATCATTTTCCTGTACCACAGCACGGGTTCAAGGATCTTAAGGCCGGGCACGAATCTTGAGGCTATCACCATATCCGTCCCGGAGAGGGCCTCTGTCATAAACTTGTCCAACTCCTCAATTGGTATGGCGAGGTCCGCGTCAAGGAATAACACGAAATCAAACCGGCTTGCCGTAACACCGTCTTTTACCGCATGACCTTTGCCCTCGTTTGCCTCTTTGTTTATAGCGATTATTCCGAATTTTTTACGCGCTTTTTCCAGCTCGTTCCAAGTGTTATCCCGGCTGCCGTCGTTTACGGCGATAATCTCGTAGCGGGCGAATCTTCCATCGAGATAACCTCTGATTTTCTCTATGTTTTTATAGATTGTGCCGGACTCGTTGAAGCAGGGTATGACGACGGAAATCGAGTTCTTTTTCATCTGATTTTAGTCTCTTTTCGAGGTTTCGGTGTTGCAAATAAGAGCCCCGGAATCATGATATATAGCACGTGATGGCGCCGAAAGCAAGCTTGAATCGAGACTGCCGGCGAAAAAGACCCTGACGCCGGATTTCCACAAATCCTTGAACGCATTATTATTTATAATAAAATTAGCCCTGTCGTTAAAAACCGACGGCACCATCGGGTTAATGCCGTCTCTCAAAATAAGTACCTTTCTGCCGGTATAGTAACAGTAGACGGCGCTGTATTCATACTCCTCATGCGCCTGCACGACAAGCAGGTCGCCGGGCTTGAGGAATTCCGCCGCCGCTTTTGCAAGATTCGCATCGGACAACTCCGGCAGGAGCGCATTGAGCGCGGGCTTGGAGCCTGCGCCGAGCACAATGCCTATGAGCAGCACCGCTACGAACGCCTTCCCGGGACTGCCCTTCCTTATGAATATGAATGCCGCTATCCCTCCCGCGGCGAGGGCAAGAAAGCAGGCCTCCGCCGTATAAAGCAGTATTCTGCCGTGATGGGCGGGAATATCGGCTGAGAATTTATTGAATAAAAAAGGCGCGGCAGCCGCGCCCGCCGCCCCCAGCAGGAACAACACGAGGGTTCCTGCCATCGCCGGTCTGGCCGGTTTACTGGCTCTGCCAGCTTCCGCGAGCGCCGCCAGATAACCTCCGACAAGTATCGCAAGCGGCGGCAGGAGCGGTATCTGGTAATATTCCATCTTCTGAGATGACAGAAGCAGGAATGCGAGGCCCCCAAGCCCCCAGTAAAGCGCCATGCGCAGGTTAGGGTCCTTCTTCCGGATGGACATCCGGGCCCCTTGTAAGAGAAATACGGCCCAGGGCATCATCCAGGCCAGGGTTATCAGAAAAAAGAGCGGCGAACTTATGCTGTCCCAGTCCGGCGGGACACGCTCGTTGAAGAACCTCAGAACCTGCTCGTTTATTATGAAGTCGTACAGGAAGCCGGGGTTCCTGAGTTCCATAAGGATGTGCCAGGGCACCGTAATTGCCGTAAACACGGCGATTGCGGGTATGCTTGCCAGTTTTTTAATCATGTCGCGCCTGCCTTCGGCGGCGATGAAAATAACGAAGGCTATTCCAGGGAAGATAAGACCCAAAAAACCCTTGGTCATCACGGCCAGGGCAAGCGAGGCCCAAAGCCCGAACGTCCTGTTTTTTCCATCGGATATTTTAAGAAAATAATATATCGCGCATGCCGTGAAAAATCCGAGCGGCACGTCCGGAAGGAGTTCCGCGGCATGGAAAACGAAGCCGTAAGACGTTGCAAGGACGCCTGCGGTCATTAATCCGGAGGTTTTTGAGGAGCGGGCGGCGATTTTATACGCAAAGACGACGGTGCCTGCGGCGAAAAGGGCCTGCGGTATCCTGGGGCCTATATGCTGTCCGAAAAGCCATATCGAGAGGGCGTTTGCCCAGAAGAAAAGCGGCGGCTTGAAGATAAAAGGAGCGTAGTTCAGCGTGGGGTAAAGGAAATCCTTCGACTCCAGCATCTCCCTCGGAACCTCGGCGTACATCGCCTCGGCGTTCCATAACGGGTGCAGGCCGAATAAGAGGTAAAGTATTGATAAAACTATAAAAATAAAGGCGGCCACTAACAGGCCGCCCTGGTTTTCCGTCTCCGGCATTCCTAAGGCGTATGCTCCAGGCGTTTTCGGCTTAAAACGGCTCTCGAACCTTTCCTAAAATAGCAGAAAAAAATAATCCAGTCCAGCCGTTTTTATTGCTATACCGGCAAATGTCTGTGAGTCTCTCCAACCTTGCAGGCCTCGCAGGAATTATGCTTCATAAGGGCGTTCAAAGGGCACCACGAGAATATGCCTGTAAGGAACACTACCGCCCCCGCAAAAGCCAGGATAATGCCTGCGATGGTCATCGTGGCGATTTCGGAGACAAATATCGCATAACCCCTGAGGACGAGCCAGCCGACGATAAATACAATCAACCCGCCTATCAGACGGATAAGCTTTTCCTGTCTGCCCATGTTGTGTTTCATTTCCCGCACCTCGCTCAATCATCTATATTTAATTATATCACCTTTTGTGTGATAAAATTAAAATCATAGGAGGTGGCGTCGATGATCAGAAAACTGTTCCTGACGGAGGATTCCTGGGCGATGCTTGTTTTAAGACTTGCGCTCGGCATAGTCTTTCTGGCTCACGGCTCACAAAAAGTCCTTGGGCTTTTCGGGGGGCCGGGCCTGGCCAAGGTTTTTGCGATGTTTTCCGGCATGGGGATCCCGCCGTTCTTTACGGCGCTGGACGTCGCAGCCGAATTCCTTGGAGGGTTGTTTCTGATAGTCGGGTTCCTGACGCGCATCTCCGCCCTTGGAATCGCGGTGGTAATGGTTGTCGCGGTATACATGGTGCATTGGCATAACGGCTTTTTTATGAACTGGTTCGGCCGGATGCCGGCCGGGAAGGAGGGTTTTGAGTATCATATACTGGCCATAGGGGCGGCAATTGCGCTTGTCTGCAAGGGCGCCGGAAGGTTTTCGCTTGACCGTGCAGCGGCTAAAAAATTATAAAATTCACCGAAAAGTTGACAGACAGGCCCCGGAGTATTACCTTTTAAATAGAGCCAATTGCAGATGTTTATAGCCGGGCTTATAACAGAAGGGAGTTAATCATGGAAAAGAAGATAAAAATCCTCGGCTTTGCCGGGAGCCTGAGAAAGGAATCGTATAACAAGGCGCTCCTCCGGGCGGCGCAGGAATTGGCTCCGGAAAGTGTCGAACTTGAGATTTTCGACCTTGAGGGCCTGCCTATGTTCAACCAGGACCTGGAAAACGACCCGCATCCTAAGGTAGCCGATTTCAAGTCCAGGATAAGGGCGGCGGATGCGATTTTAATCGCTACCCCGGAGTATAATTATTCAATCCCGGGCGTTCTTAAAAACGCCATAGACTGCGCCTCGCGTCCGTACGGCGACAACGCGTTCGCCGGGAAGCCGGTGGCAATAATGGGCGCGTCGATAGGCATGACGGGAACGGCAAGGGCGCAGTATCACCTCAGGCAGAGTTTCGTGTTCCTCGACATGCATCCCTTAAACGGCCCTGAGATAATGGTGCCATACGCCAGCGAGAAGAACTTCCCGGGGGGGAGGCTTGCGGACCCGAAGTCTAGGGAGATGATAAAACAACTACTCGTAAACCTGGCGGACTGGACTAGGAAGCTTAAAGGAGAGAAGGAGTTTAAAAAGGCGGCGTAGAAAGCCGCCTTTTTTAAACTTGACCCTAATCCCGCCGAGGCTGTAAAATAGTCCAACCAATGACATCCCGAACCCCCTCCCTTTTCTTAATCGACGGCAACTCCTATATCTACCGGGCGTTCCACGCCATCCGCGGGCTTGCCACGTCAAAGGGATTTCCCACCAACGCCGCCTATGGTTTCACGAACATGCTGATGAAGGTGGTAAACGAGAAGAAACCGGAATATCTCGCCGTCTGTTTCGACCCGAAGGGCATTACAACGCGCCACCAGGTATACGAGGAATACAAGGCTACGCGCGCCCCCATGCCCGAAGGCCTGGCGCCGCAGATTCCATACATACACAGTATTGTCGATGCATTCAACATACCTCTCATCATGTTCGACGGCATAGAGGCGGACGATGCCATTGCCGCGGTCACGCGCGAGGCCGTAAAAGAGGGCCTCATGGTGACGATTGTTACGGCGGACAAAGACTTGTTTCAGTTGATAAACGATGACGTGCGGATATACGACACCATGAGAGACGAGATGTGCGGCGTCTCCGAATGCATAAGAAAATTCGGTGTCCCGCCGGAGAAGATACCGGAGTTCCTGGGGCTTGTCGGGGATGTGTCCGACAACATACCCGGCGTCCCCGGCGTGGGGCCCAAGACGGCTGTGCAGTTGATTTCCGAGTTCGGCTCCATAAGCAACATCCTTGAAAATCTCGATAAAATATCAAGACCGAAGCTTAAGGAGGCATTGAAGGCGAACGCGGACAATGCCAGGCTCTCAAGAGAGCTTGTGGATCTGAAATGGGAACTGCCGGGGCCTCTGGATATAAGCTCGCTTGCCCGGCGTCCGCAGAAGAGCAGCGAGCTGCTCTCGCTTTTCAAGGAGCTTGAGTTTACCGCGCTCCTTAAGTTTGTTACGCCGGGAAAGGCTGCTGATACCGGATGCATTACCGTCCGGGACGAAGGTCTGCTGAATAAGCTCGTAGAAGAGATAAGGAAGACCGGCTCGGTTTCCGTGCACGCGGAGACGACGGGTGTTCTGCCTATGGACGGAGAGCCTGTTGGTATCGCGCTCTGCGCAGGCGATACGCGGTCGTATTATGTCCCGTTCGGGCATGTGGAGCAAAAAGAGGGAGACCTTCTGGCAGCCGAAGCGCCGGGCCAGATGCCTGCGCGGAAGGTAATCGAGATACTCCGGCCCGTCCTGGAAGACGGGAAAATAAAAAAAATCGGGCACAACATAAAATACGACATCATCGCCCTGTCCAACATGGGAGTTCGGCTTAACGGCGCGGAGTTCGACACGATGGTCGGCTCGTATCTCCTTAACCCAGGGCGCTCGGCGCACAACCTCGAGAGCGTGGCGCTTGAGCATCTGAGCCTCAAGAAAATGGCGCTCTCGGACATCGTCGGGACGGGGCAGAAGATAATTCCTTACTCGCACGTGGACATTGAGAAGGCGGCAGAATACTCGGGGGAATGGGCATGGCTGTCCTGGAGGCTCGCTGAAGTCCTGAAGCCTAAGCTTGAGTCCGAAGGACTCACGACGCTTTTTTACGACATGGAACTTCCTCTGATATATGTCCTTGCGCAGATGGAGAGAGACGGAATATATATCGACACGGCGTATCTGCGGAATATGGGAGTGGAATTAAATTCAGAGCTTGAGCGGCTGATTAAAAAGGTATACTCCATAGCCGGCGAGGAATTCAATATCAACTCCCCGAAACAGCTTGCCTCTATTTTGTTCGAGAAGCTTAATCTCCCGCCGGTTAAGAAGACCAAGAGCGGATATTCCACGGACGAGGAGGTGCTGAGGACTCTGGCCCTAAGTCACCCCCTTCCGGCGGAGATACTCAAATACCGGGAGCTTTTTAAACTTAAGTCCACTTATGTTGACGCCCTTAGCCGGCTTGCGAATCCAAAGACCGGCAGGGTCCACACGAGCTTCAACCAGGCGGTTACGGCCACAGGCCGCCTCAGTTCGTCCGACCCGAACCTGCAAAATATCCCGATACGCGGCGAGCTTGGCAGGGAGATAAGGACGGCGTTTTCCGCGCCTGCGGGCAGCGTCATAATCTCTGCGGACTACTCGCAGGTGGAGCTTCGGATAATGGCGCACCTGTCGGAGGACAGGTCGCTTATCGACTCTTTTATAAACGGCGAGGACGTGCACAGGAGAACGGCGTCGGAGATATTCAATATCGCGCCTGAGTCCGTAACACCGGAGATGCGCAGGCGGGCAAAGGCCGTGAACTTCGGCATCATGTACGGCCTCAGCGCGTATGGCCTCTCAGTCCAGTTGGGCGTGCACTCGCGCGAGGCTAAAGAATATATCGACGCGTACTTCACGCGCCATAGCGGCGTAAGGGATTTTATCGCAAAGACGCTCGACGAGACGACCCGGCAGGGCTATGCCATGACGCTCTTCGGCAGGAGGCGCCCCATCCCGGAACTCGCAAGCGATAACAAGGTAACGCGCTCCCTGGGAGAGCGGTTGGCGGTAAATACTCCGATACAGGGGAGCGCCGCCGACCTCATAAAAACCGCGATGATAAACATCGGCAGACGCCTGAAGGACGATGGCTTCAGGGCGAAAATGGTCTTGCAGGTGCATGACGAACTGGTCTTCGAGGCCCCGGAAGAAGAGGCGGAACGGGTTAAAGAACTGGCCGTCCACGAGATGGAGGGCGCGGCAGATTTTAAGGTTCCACTGAAGGTCGATGTCGGCGTCGGAAAAAACTGGGGCGCGGCTCACTAAAGATATGGTGCCGAAGGGGGGATTTGAACCCCCATGGGCTTGCGCCCACTAGGTCCTGAACCTAGCGTGTATACCAGTTTCACCACTCCGGCATCGAACCCATAAATTATCCTGAAAACCTTTAAAAGTCAAGAGTAAAAGTCGCTGTATTCCCGCTGGAGCCTGTCCCGATATGAATAAAACCAGATGCCTGAAAAATTTATCATGCATACAAGAGAAAATTCTTGACAACTCCACTTTCCTTTTGATATACATAATTTCACCTTATCCAGAGCTGGCGGAGGGACTGGCCCTTTGAAGCCCGGCAACCTGGCGGATTCGCCAAGGTGCCAATTCCAGCTCCGGTAAAAGACCGGAGGGAGATAAGGGGGGAAGTCGCGGCTTTATAATTACCCCCTCTCGTAATCCGGGCGGGGGTTTTTATTTAAGGGGGTGGTTTCATGTTATGTATAATGCGAAGCCGGGAGCCAAAAACGCGGCTCCAGGGCATAAGGATTGATATTTAAGGATATTACTGTCGGATAAGGAGGTTGATTTGAAGACCTATGAGGAAATAAACGAAAAAATACGAAAGGGCCGGGCGGTTGTGCTCACGGCGGAGGAGGTCGTGGCGCTTGGCAGGGAGAAGGGAGTGGGACATGTCGCGGAGACGGTGGATGTTGTAACCACCGGCACATTCGGCCCGATGTGCTCTTCCGGAGCGTTTTTAAATTTCGGCCATTCCGACCCGCCCATAAAGATGCAGAAGGTATGGATAAACGACGTGCCGGTTTTCGCCGGGCTCGCAGCGGTTGACGCTTACATAGGCGCGACGGAGCTCTCCGAGAAGGTAGGTTTTGACTACGGCGGCGGGCATTTGATCGAAGACTTGATCGCCGGAAAGACCGTAACGCTCAGGGCGGTGTCCTACGGGACGGACTGCTATCCCAGGCGCGAGATAGAGACGGAAATCTCGCTTGAGTCGATAAACCAGGCGTTCCTTTTCAATCCCCGGAACGCATACCAGAACTACAACATCGCCGTGAACTCCTCAGACCGGGCGCTCAATACCTACATGGGCATATTGCTCCCGAACTTCGGCAACGCGACCTATTCCACGTCCGGAGAGCTCTCCCCGCTCCTGAACGACCCGCTCTACAGGACCACAGGCATCGGCACCAAGATATTTCTGGGCGGGGCGCAGGGGTTTGTCGCATGGGAGGGCACGCAGCACAACCCTAAGCAGGCCAGGGGCGACAACGGAGAGCCTCTCGCGCCTGCGGGGACTCTGTCGCTCATAGGCGACATGAAGTCCATGTCCACACGTTACATACGGGGCGCATATTACTATAAGTACGGCATATCGCTCTTTGTCGGCGTCGGGATTCCTATCCCGATACTGGACGAAGAAATGGCGAGGTTTGTCTGCACGGGCAACGACGAGATATTCGCCACGGCGGTGGACTACAGCGTCGAGAGCCGCGCCAAGCCCTCGTTCGGGCGGTTCAGCTATGCGGAGCTTCGGAGAGGGAAGATTACCGTGAACGGAAAGGAAATCCAGACAGCCCCGCTAAGCTCGCTTAAAAGGGCGAGAGAGATTGCCGGAGTTCTGAAGGGCTGGATAGAAGACGGCCAGTTCACGCTGACCGCGCCGGTCAGGCCGCTTGCAGGCGACTGGTCTTTCAAGCCGCTCAATATCGTCCCGCCGAAGACGGAAGCGGTAAGTTCGTAAATATTAAACGAAAGGCCATTGGAACGAGCGAATCCTTATGAAGCGAGTCCAATGGCCTTAAGAGAGGAGTTTTAAATAATGGCTCAGCAGAGGGTGGTTCTTACGTTCCAGCGCTGGCAGCTCGACCAGCCGATTACATACAGGCTTGTGAAAGATTTCGATCTCGTGACAAATATCCTCCAGGCTAAGGTTACACCGGACGAGGGGAGAATGTCGCTTGAGTTGTCCGGCCTGGAGCAGAATATCGAGCAGGGGATAAAGTGGCTCAAGGACCAGCAGGTAATCGTATACCCGCTTGCCACGGGGCTTTCCGTGGAGAAGGACTCCTGCGTGGACTGCGGTGCCTGCACAGCCGTATGCCCCACGGGCGCGCTCGAGTTAGATAAGGACTGGACGCTTAACTACGAGGAAGACCGATGCATCCTCTGCCTCGCGTGCGTCCCGGCCTGCCCTGTACGTGCCATACAGGAAAGGGAATGACGAAAACCTGATATTTATCATTTCGCGCTTAGGCCCGATGCGATAGAATCTTTTTTATGAAGCTCGCCCCAAGGACATACAGGCAGACAGTCCAGTGGGGCTTTTTTCTTTTTATCCTATACCTGGGTTTTCAGCTATGGCGGTTCGCCGTCTCCTACGGCCTGAACGGAGCCTTGCCTGAAACCTCCCGTCCGCCTTACCCGGACGGCGCCGAAGGCTTCCTGCCCATCGGCGCGCTGACAAGCCTTAAATACTGGCTTGTCGCGGGGCATGTGCATTCGGCTCATCCGGCTGCCATGTTCATCTTCATCGGCGCTATCGCCGTCTCCGTAATATTCAAAAAAAGCTTCTGCGGCTGGATATGCCCGATAGGTTTGATCTCCGATTGGCTCCGTAGGCCCTGGAGGCGGCTTTTCAAACGCGAGCTTTCCCTGCCTCCCTGGCTCGACTATCCCCTCCGGTCGCTGAAGTACATAATCCTACTGTTCTTCTTCTGGGCGATTGTTATGAACATGGACAAAGCCGCCCTGCAAGGTTTCCTGGACGGGGATTACTGGAAGGTCGCGGATATAAAAATGCTGTTGTTCTTCACGAACATATCGGCGCTCGCGCTGGACGTAATCATAACCCTGGCAATACTGTCCCTGCTTTTAAAGGGCTTCTGGTGCAGGTATCTGTGCCCGTACGGCGCGCTCCTGGGCTTGTTGTCCCTCGCTTCCCCCTTCGGCATAAGACGCGATAAAGACAGATGCACCGGCTGCCGGAAATGCGCGCGCGAATGCCCTGCAAGCCTGCCGGTAGACAGAAAGGAGCGGGTTATATCGCCCGAGTGCACCTCCTGTCAAAGCTGCATATCCGCTTGCCCTGAAGATGCCATTTCCTACCGTGCGTTGAGAAATTTTACCATATCCGGCCCCTGGCTTGCGGCAGGGATACTCGGAGTTTTCCTGGGCGTTTACGTCCTTGCGCTCGCCACTGGCCACTGGCATTCCGGAGTCAGCCAAGCCGACTTAAGGCGCCTTATCCCGGTTGCCGGTTCCCTTGAACATCCGTAAAAAACCCCCGCCTGCTGGGGCGGGGTTTTAAAAAAACCTGGATTTCCGGTTAAATCATCCGGGGATGACGCCTTGGCGGGCGACGCCCGGCTGTCAGGGTTCCATCACCACGTAACCCTGATGGACCAGTTGCACGAGGCGGCTTACCGCGCCGGAGTCCACCTTCACGCCCGGCAGTAGGTCGGCGTTTCCCCATTTGTTGGCCTTCATGGAGACGGCGCACTCCTCAAGGCGCGCACCCTTCTTTATCAGCCCTCCGATCATTCCCTTGTAGGGGTTGCCCGTGCTGATCTTGCGGAAGGAGTCGTAAGCCTTGTCGTTCAGGGCCATGTAGGCCCCCTTGCCGTAAAAAAGCCCCACGACATGGCCCCTTGTGCCCATTGCCCTCAGGCTGTTTTCCAGCATGTCCATATACTTGAGGCCCACAGGCATGTCGCCGAAAAAGCTCGGATGGCTCAAGTCGAACACGACATCGGCTTTCTTCAGCTTCACGGGGATGTCTATCTTTATCTTGCCGTCAGCCCTTGCGCTCTTTGTCCCCGTAAATGCCAAAACAAGCGCCGCCAACAGAAAGAATGCAGCCTTCTTTAAATCCATTGCAGGACCTCTGATTGATTACCGGCCATGGACGCCGGCGGACCGTGTTATGAAAAGGGCCGACGCGACGGTCGGCCCCTACGGAAACTTTGCTCTCCATTGAATTATTTCGCCTGCCAAACCCTGACCCCCGGCCCTGCCCCCTGACTTTTACAGGACGGTATTGCAGGAACTGTCGAGGCAGACCTTGTTCTCGTCACTGATGGGGACGATCTTGGGATTGATCGTGGAAACGGCTTCGGCGGTAAGTTTGCCCGTGCTGTCGAAGACCTCCTGCTTGGAAGCAGTAACGGAAACCTTCGCCGCCGGGGCCTTGATGTCGATGCCGGCCAGACCGTTTGAGTCGATAGACGCCGCGGAAGCCATTGCCGCGGAAGATGCTATTGCCGCAAATGCAACAAATGCCGCAAGTTTTTTCATGGCCTTTCTCCTTTTCCAACCTTATTGTTTGCAATCAGGAAGGGATGTCATATCCCGTCCGCCATTATTGCGTCAAAGTATAATAATCAAGGCACATATTGTCTGTGACTTTGGTCACGAAAACATATGATTTTAATCAGCACATGGAAATGATTGATTATTTCGACGATTTATATTATGTTTAGCGCATCGAGGACTTAAGGATTCGGGGGTATATGGCCGGAAAGAATGCAGTCAGGGCCGGGGCTGGCCGAGGCCGGTCTACCGGCGGCACGCGAAGGGGCGAGTTCCTGGGCATCGCGGGAGTTGCCGCCTCGCTTATAATCGGTCTGTCCCTTTTCTCCTACAGCCGCTTCGACCCCTCCTGGGGCGCATACTCAGGCCATAGTTTCTTCCACAACCTGATTGGCCGTTTCGGGGCCTATCTTTCGGATTTTCTCTTTCAGCTCTTCGGAGGCGGGGCGTTCCTGATACCCTTTTATACACTGGTATACGGCATCAACCGCTTCATGCAGAAGGAGCGCAGCTACCGACTCCTGAAGGTCCTTGGCGGTCTGCTTGTAATCGTCTCTCTCTCCTCGCTCCTTAAGCTCAGGTACGACTATCTCTCTTTCGGCGACATACGCGCGGGCGGCTGGATAGGGGACGCCGCAACGGCCAGGATGCTCGATTTCTTCGGCAGGGCGGGTTCCTATATCCTTACCGTTACGGTGCTTCTCTGTGCGCTGGTTCTCTCAACAACCATATCCCTCATGTCCATTGTCCTGTCCGGAAAGTCGGGCATAATCGCCGCCGGCGACAGTGTAAAGAGGTTCTTTGCATTGCGCGCGGAGAAGAAAACCAAGCGGGAGGCACTGGAGAAGCTTGAGGAGGCCGAAGCATCTCCGCCGCCGGAGGTCATTGTTCCGAAAGAGCCGCGCGCGGTCAGGAACCCCGCCCCTGAAAGGCTCCAGGAAGCCCTGCCCTTTACCGGCCCGGACAGGGATTACGCGCTCCCGCCGCTTAGCTTCTTGAACGACCCGCCCTCCGGCAGGAAGCGCGCGGACAGGGACTCGCTTATCATGAATTCGTCCATACTCGAAAAGAAGCTTGAGGATTTCGGCGTAGAGGGGAAGGTGGCGCAGGTATATCCCGGGCCGGTGGTTACGATGTATGAGTTCGAGCCCGCGCCGGGGGTGAAGGTGAACAGGATTTCAACCCTTTCCGACGACCTTGCCCTTGCCATGCGGGCGGAATCCGTGCGCATAGTAGCGCCCCTGCCGGGCAAGGCCGCCGTGGGCGTGGAGATACCAAATAACGTCCGCGAGGAGGTCTTCGTAAAGGAGATACTGTCCTCGCCGGAGTTTATAAAAGCGAAGTCTCCGCTTAATCTTGCCCTTGGGAAGGACATTTACGGCTCACCGATGACGTCCGACCTCGCCAAGATGCCGCACCTGCTCGTTGCCGGGGCGACGGGTTCCGGCAAGTCGGTGGCGGTAAACACCATGACGGTAAGCCTTCTCATGTCTGCAAAGCCGCGCGAGCTGAGGCTTTTGATGGTTGACCCGAAGCGGCTGGAACTCTCCGTGTACGATGGCATTCCGCACCTGCTCGAGCCGGTTATTACGGAGCCGCGGCGGGCAGCGGCCTCGCTTAGGCGCGTGGTAGTGGTGATGGAGGAACGCTACAAGCTCCTGGCCGAGAAGGGCGTGAGAAATATCGAGGGATTCAACCAGAAGCTCATGGAGGAGAAAAAACACCCGCGCCTGGGCGTGGAAAGCGAAGCGGGCGAGCCGAGGCGCGAGGCCGTGATAAACGACGACGGGACTCTTCCGTATATCGTGGTCATAATAGACGAGCTTGCAGATTTGATGATTGTCGCGGCAAAGGAAGTGGAGGACTCCATCGCGCGTCTTGCGCAGATGGCGAGGGCCTCAGGCATACACCTGATACTCGCGACGCAAAGGCCGTCGGTGGACGTCTTAACCGGCGTCATAAAGGCCAACTTCCCCGCACGCATATCCTTCCAGGTCTCGTCCAAGACGGATTCCCGCACCATCCTCGACGCGAACGGGGCGGAGGCCCTCCTCGGAAAAGGCGACATGCTCTTTCTTCCGCCCGCGACGTCAAAGCTTGTGCGCGTGCACGGCTCCTACATCTCAGAGGAGGAGATAAAGCGTGTCGTGGATTTCCTAAAGAAGCAGGCGAAGCCGAAATACGACGCATTCTCCGCGATCAACCCCCCGGCCTACGATGCAAAGAAGGCCTCCGAAGAACTCGCCGACGGCGATGCCAGGGACGCGAAATATTTCCAGGCTGTACAGATTGTCCAGGAAGCCGGGAAGGCATCGGCGTCGCTTCTCCAGAGGCGCATGAGGATAGGCTATCCGACGGCGGCAAGGATGATGGAAATGATGGAGGATGACGGCATCGTAGGTCCCAAGAAAGAAGGCGGCAAGGAGCGCGAGGTGCTTAGGAGGGATTCCTTTATGTAACTCGTTGTCAAATAATAAGTAAAAAAAATTTGAAATTTTTTTGCGGCGTAAAATTAGCGTTTTACCTTTATATTTCAATCACTTCACTTTAAAACGTAACCCTTTGGGGCTATTGACAGCCCCGAAAACCCCTGATAAATTAACCACTAAGCTTGAATTCCGGGACAAAATTCCCCCTCGCCCTTTCATGGGAGAGGGTGGGCGCAGCGCCGGGAGAGGGTTCATTTTCAGAGGTGCCGCAAGGGCAGCATGTTGCGGCGTATTATAAGCGTTACTCCGGGCAGGCCGGAGGTAAGGACGGCAGGTGGCGAGGGGCAAGGGGCGAGGGGCAAGGCCGATTTTTACGAGGAAACTCGACTCAAGCCTTTAGATCCTGAAGTCGCGGAAGGAGGACAGGACGTGATAGGGAAAGTGAAGTGGTTTAACGACAGCAAGGGATACGGGTTTATCGAGCAGGATTCCGGCAAGGACGTGTTTGTTCATTTCTCGGCCATAAACATGGACGGGTACAAAACCTTAAAGGAAGGACAGCAGGTAGAGTTTGAAATAACCGAAGGCCCGAAAGGCCCCCAGGCTTCAAACGTCATGAGGGCGTAACAAAAAAGCCCCCAAAAAAATCTTAAGCCCCGGTGGATTCCTCCGGGGCTTTTTGCCGTAAAATCGCCGCCTTCGGCTATGCATTCCCCCTGAGCGGAAGGAATATCCTGAAAGTCGAGCCGATGCCCGGGACACTTTCCACGGCAGCCCTGCCGCCGTGAGCCTTGGCAACGGCCTTCACGACCGCAAGCCCGAGGCCGGAGCCGCGCGCCCTTCCGTTTGCCGGTTCGTCCGACTGATAATACTTCTCGAATATCCTGTC
>JAJYJM010000007.1 GCA_021789495.1 Nitrospirota bacterium | reverse complement strand
AGCCGGGATGACGAGCCTTCGAGCGCCCGCGCGACCACCAGCATGTCGTGCACCGGAATGCCCTCGGTTATGCAGACTATAAGTCCTATGCCGGCGTCCGCGGCTTCGAGGATGGCGTCGGAGGCGTACGTCGCCGGGACGAATATTACCGATGCGTCGACCCCGGTCTCTTTTGCCGCCTCCTGCACGGAATCGAACACCGGGAGGCCCAGGATTTCACTCCCGCCCTTGCCCGGCGTAACTCCTCCGGCCACGCGCGTGCCGTAGGAGAGCATCTGCCCGGCGTGGAACGAGCCTTCGCGCCCGGTAAGGCCCTGGACGATTACCTTCGTTGTTTTGTCGGTTAATATTGACATTAAAATTTACGCGTTGCTCCTTATCGACCTGACCGCCATCTCGCCCGCCTCGCGCATCGTCGCCGCGAAGTGTATCGGAAGACCGGAATCCCGAAGGATTTTCTCTCCTTGGGCCTTGTTCGTCCCTTCGAGGCGCACGACTATTGGCACCTTAAGCGTGAGTTCCCGCGCCGCCCGGACGATGCCTTCCGCAAGGACGTCGCACCTTAAAATCCCGCCGAAGATATTAACGAGGATGGATTCAACCCTCCGGTCTGCGACAAGCACGCCGAGGGCTTTGTTGATATGCTCGGCATCCGCTCCGCCTCCTACGTCGAGGAAGTTCGCCGGTTCACCGCCCGCGGATTTTATAAGGTCCATCGTCGCCATGGCAAGCCCCGCGCCGTTTACCATGCAGCCGATATTGCCCTTCAGTTTAATGTAGTTTACTCCGGCCTCGCGGGCATCGTATTCGCGCGGGTCCATGTCCAGCGGGTCTGCCAGCTTTTTTATGTCCTCGTGCCGTAAAAGCGCGCTGTCGTCTATTGTCATCTTGGAGTCCAGCGCCACGAAACGCTCTTCCTCCGTCTTGGCGAGAGGGTTTATCTCCGCGATTTCGAGGTCGGAGACGAGGAAGATAATATGCAGTTTTAGCAGGACGTCCACGAAAATCTGCGCAAGGTTCCCGCGTATGCCGAGCCCGTATGCGATTTTCCTCGCCTGGTATGGCTGGAGGCCGAATACCGGCTCTATATACTCCCGGACTATCCTTTCCGGAAATTTCATTGCCGTCTCTTCTATCTCCATCCCGCCGGAGGCGCTGGCTATCACCACCGGTTTTTTCTTCTCGCGGTCGATGGTTATCGCCACGTAATATTCGTTCTCGACGGCCACGCCCTCTTCGATAAGCAGCTTCCGCACCGGGGTTCCTTCCGGGCCGCTCTGGGATGTAACGAGCCTGCGCCCGAGCATCTGGGATGCGGCGATACCCGCTTCCTCGGCGGAATGAGCGGTCTTTATGCCCCCGGCCTTTCCGCGCCCTCCGGCCAATACCTGCGCCTTCAGGACAACGATGTGCGAGCCGAGGTTGTCGTATGCCGCCCCGGCCTCGCCGGGAGTCGAGGCGAGAAACCCCTTTGGAACGGGTATGCCGGTTTTCCGGAGGATTTCCTTTGCCTGGTATTCGTGAAGCCGCATTATTTCTCCAGCCATTTAAGGAGGCCGTCGATTATGGCCTCGCGGTTGAGCCGCGCGATGGAGTCCACGAGCGGTATATCCTTCGGGCATACGCGGGCGCAGTTCTGGGCGTTCCCGCAGTCTCCTATGCCGCCTTTCGCCCGCACCGCCGCGAGCCTCTCCGCCCTGTTCATCCGCCCCGTGGGATGAGAGTCCATCAGAGTCGCCTGGTTCAGCACCGCCGCCCCCATGAACGGAGAGCGGCTGTTTACCTGCGGACATGCCTCAAGGCAGTCCCCGCAGGTTATGCACCGGGAAAGCGGATATGCCTTCATCTGCGCCTCCCGGCTTACCCTCGGCCCCGGCCCGGCGCCGTATGTCAGATCTATCGGTATCCATGCGCGGATTTTTTTGAAGTTCTCGAATATCGAACGCCTGTCCACTACAAGGTCCTTTACGAGCGGAAACTTCGTCAGGGGTTCTATAACAACCGGCGTCTCAAGCCCGTCTATAAGCGTGCTGCACGCCTGCCGCGGGACGCCGTTTATGATCATCGCGCAGGCCCCGCATACCTCTTCGAGGCACGAACACTCCCACGAAACGGGAGTCGTTTTTTTATTGTCGCGCGTCGCCGGGTTTTTCTGTATGTCCATGAGCGCGATAATGACATTCATGCCGGGGCGGAAGGTCAGCTCGAACTCCTCCCAGTAAGGCTCCCTGCCCGGGCCTTCCTGCCGTTTTATCCTCGCTGTGAACTTCTCGCTCTTGTTCATTTACCGGCAACCTTCGGATAGTCGGACAGAAGCTTATGCACCACCCGTTTCACAGGCCAGCCGGGGCCTTCCTCGCCCCCGTTGCCGGTGGGCCTGTCGCCCGAAAGGGATGCGGACGCGGTCTTGTCGTAGAATATGTTCTCTCCCGCCGCGTCCATGAAGTAAAGCCGCGCCTTAAGGTATGACCTGCCCTTGTTCACGCTGTCATATCCCTTCAGCACCGTGATTTTTACGTACGCCTGCGTGGAGTTCTGGTCGTTAGATACGAGAAGGCCCTTTGCACGAAGCTCTTTCGCCGCCTCCGCCTTCAGCGCCCGCAGGAGGTTTATGTCCGGGTAGCCGTCCGCATCCCAGACGTATACGCTTTGCAAAGCACGTATGGCCGGAATCATCATCGTAGCCTTCGCCGCGCCCCCGCCTCCCGTGGACGCGCAGGCGGAGAGGGTTAATAACAGCAATGCAAATACCGGCGCAAACAGTTTCATTTTCATAAGTACCTCCTGCATAGCGCTATTCCAGTTCGTAATGCCGCTCCCGCGGCTCTATAAGCGATATGTCCACCGGCTCGTACTCGAAGCGCGGCCCGTCCGGGGCATAGAACGCCTTCGTCGTTTTGAGCCAGTTTGCGTCGTCGCGTTTCGGATATTCCGGCTTGTAGTGCGCGCCGCGCGACTCGTTTCTCGTGAGGGCCGCAAGCGTTATCGCCCGCGCGAGGATTAGCATGTTCTTAAGCTCCCGCGCGAACACCAGGGACTGGCCGCCGTCCGGGAGGCTTATGTTGTCGAAGCGCTCAAGGAGTTCGCGGAGTTTTGCATCCGTGCCCTTGAGTTTTTCATTATACCGCACGACCGTCACGTTTTCACGCATAACTTCGCCCATCTCGTGGTAAAGGGCGCGCAGGTTCTCGTTTCCGTCCTTCGCCGTCAATCCGGCGTTTATCGCCGCCTGCCTTTTTACCTCCGCCTCGAAAAGCGATGTCGGCATATCCTCGGAACGTGTCTTCAGTCCGGATGCGTAATCTGCCGCCGCGGGGCCTGCGGCCATGCCGTCGTATATGCAGGAGACGAGCGAGTTCGCTCCGAGGCGGTTCGCCCCGTGGTGCTGGTATTCCGCCTCTCCCGCGGCGAAGAGGCCGGGTATGTTCGTGGCCATATCGTAGTCCACCCAGAAGCCGCCCATGTTGTAGTGCACGCCGGGGAATACCTGCATGGGGACCTTTCGCGGGTCCTGCCCCGTATACGTCTGGTATATCTCCATTATGCCGAAGAGCCGGGTCTCAAGGTCTTCCTTGGGCAGGTGCGAGATGTCGAGATACACGACGGGCCTTCCTTCGACGCCAAGGCCCAACTCGTAGACGACTTTGAATATCGCCCGCGAAGCGACGTCTCTTGGAACGAGGTTCCCGTAGGCGGGATACCACTCCTCAAGGAAATACCAGGGCTTCCCGTCCCTCGGCACCCAGACGCGTCCGCCCTCGCCGCGCGCGGACTCGGATATGAGGCGTGTCTTGTCCTCGCCCGGCATGGCGGTGGGATGCACCTGCACCATCTCCGGGTTCGCGTAGGCCGCGCCCGCCTGGTAAAACGCGGAGACCGCGCTCCCGGTATTTACGATGGAGTTGGTGCTCTTGCCGAATATCGCGCCGATGCCGCCCGTCGCGGCGATTACGGCGTCCGCCGGAAAAGCCTTAATTTCCATCGTGTATAAATTTATTGCGACTATCCCCCGGCACGTTCCAGCATCGTCGATAACCGGCGACATGAACTCCCAGTTCTCGAACTTTTCCACGAGGCCTGCCGCCTCGAACCGCCGCACCTGCTCGTCCAGCGCATATACGAGTTGCTGGCCCGTCGTCGTTCCCGCGAACGCCGTGCGATGGTACTTTGTCCCGCCGAAGCGGCGGAAATCGAGCAGGCCCTCCGGCGTCCGGTTATACATCACGCCCATCCGGTCGGTCAGGTCGATTATGCCCGGCGCGGCCTCGCACATCTTCAATACCGGCGGCTGGTTGGCCAGGAAGTCCCCGGAATATACCGTATCGTCGAAATGCTTCAGGACGGAATCATCCTCACCCTTAAGATTTTTCGCCGCGTTTATCCCGCCCTGGGCGCAGACGGAGTGCGAGCGGCGCGTCGGATGAATTGCGAAAAGCTTCACGTGCTGCCCGGCCTCCGCGACCTTTATCGCGGACATGAGCCCGGCCAAGCCCCCGCCGATTATGATAATGTTTGATTTCATAAGAAATTTAAAAGCGCCCTAATCCCCGCCGCGCCGAGCAGTATCCAGAAAACCGTAAACGCTATCCCCGTTATCCTCTGGCTTACGGAGCCGGAGGTAAAGCCCCACTTGATGAGCGCGTTCCAGAGGCCGTTGTCAAGATGAAACGCCGCCGCCGCGACGCCGATAACATAAAACGCCAGGACTGGCGGATGATGCAGTGAGCCTGCCACGTTCTCGAAGGAGGGCACCGCCCTCGTGCGCTGGTCGAGGACATGGAAGAAAACAAAGAACAGCGTAAACACGCCCGTCCAGCGCTGAAGGGTGTATAGCCAGTTCCTGGCATAGCGGTATTGCAGGACGTTGCTCTTGTTCGTTGACCAGACATATATGCCGTAGAAGGCGTGATACGCAAGCGGGATGTAGATGACGACCGCCTCGATGAACAGCAGGTACGGGACTTCCCTTAGCGGCCTGATATGCTCGTTGTAGAACTCCGGCCCGCCGTATGAGTAAGAGTTCTCGAAGATATGAAACAACAAAAACCCGCCGAGGGGGACGACCCCCGCGAAGGAGTGCAGCCTGCGCCAGAAGAGATTGTCGGAGAGGTTCATAATTTTACAATTATAACAAAAATATAACAAAAAAAGCCGCAAACATACATGTCTACGGCTTTATTTTTGATTTTTGGCCGATTATGTCATTCCGCCTTCACCAGATCCTCGAACTTCATGTCGATGCCCAGGATGCCGATAATGTCGTCCTCGTGGTCCCGGACTGGCGTGGAGACGGTTATTGCCAGCGCCCCGGTAATCTTGGAGGTGTAGAAGTTCGTCACGAAGGTCTTACCGTCCTTCATGGGGTTGATGAACCAGCTCCTGTCGGAGAAGTCCTCGTCCAGGCCGAAATGCTCGTATGTAGCCCGGTCGATTATCTGGGTGAGGTTTTTCGTAACCTTTCTGCCCTCGGTGTTCACGACATAGGAAAACTGTATGAACGGGTTCTCGTCAAGGAGTTTCTGGAGAGCGGCCTCCATCCCCTTTTTGTTTATCCGCTTGAACGCATCTTCCGCCACGACGCCTTCGATGAGATGAACGGCGACGTCCCTGGCCTTCTGCTTTATGACGTCCAGGTCGGAGACCATGAACTCCGGCAGATATTTCTTCACCTTTTCCGCCATCTCGTCGCGGGAGATGTTGGTCGTGCGCCCCTGGGCGTACTGCTCCATGACCCATTTGTGTATCTTGGCCACGCCGGGGTGCCGCTTGTCAACGGCATTTTCTCCTGAGAGCCCAAGGTAGTTGTTTGCCCAGAGCGCTATGCCTGCGATACCGGACTTGTCCGTTATTATGACGCCCATCGGGCGGTTCAGGAGCTTTGTCGTGTCGAAGATATTGTATATCTCCTCGTTCTTCATCGCGCCGTCTGCGTGGATGCCGGCGGCGGTGTTGTTGAAGTCCGCGCCGACGAACGGGAAGTTCGTCGGGACGTTGAATTTCAGCTCCCGCTGGAAATATCCGGCCATCTCGGTTATGGCCGCGAGGTCGGCGCCGTTTGTCGTGCCGGTGATGCTCGCGTATTCAACGAGGAGCGCTTCGACGGGCGTATTGCCCGTGCGCTCTCCGAAGCCCAGGAGCGCGCCGTTGGCCGAGGCGCAGCCGTATAGCCATGCGGTCGTGGCGTTGACAAGGCCCTTGTGGAAATCGTTATGCCCGTGCCACTCCAGGAGCTCCGGCGGAACTCCCGCATGGTGCCTCAGGGAGTACATTATCTCCGGCACGCCCCTGGGAAGAGCCGCCCCGGAATAGGGGACGCCGTAGCCCATGGTATCACACGCGCGGATTTTTATGGGAATGCGCGCCTCTTCGGACAGCCGCATGAGCTCCTGCGCGAACGGTATCACGAAGCCCTGGAAGTCCGCGCGGGTGATGTCCTCGAAGTGGCAGCGCGGTATGATGCCTGCGTCGAGCGCGGCCTTTATGACGGACAGATACTGCTCCATCGCCTTCTGCCGGGTCATGCCCAGCTTCAGGAAGATGTGGTAGTCCGAGCAGGAGACGAGTATTCCGGTCTCCTTGAGGCCCATGTCCTTCACGAGCTGGAAGTCGCTCTTTACCGCGCGTATCCAGCCGGTAATCTCCGGGAAGCGGTATCCGCGCTCCATGCAGAGGCGGACGGTCTCCTTGTCCTTGTCGGAATAAAGGAAAAATTCCGTCTGCCTTATGACGCCTCTCTCGCCGCTCATCTTGTGCAGGAAGTCGAAGATTGTTACCATCTCAGCCGGCGTATACGGCGGACGGGACTGCTGTCCGTCCCGGAAGGTTGTATCCGTTATGAAAATGTCCTTCGGAAGCTCCATAGGCACGATGCGGTCTGAAAACGGGAGCTTCGGCACTTCCGAATACGGGAAGTATTCCCGGAAGAGATTCGGCTCGGAGACGTCCTGAAGCTCGAACTTGATTCGCTCCCGGAGGAGCCTGTTTTCACTGTTCATTGGAATCCCCGCCTTGTTTGTTTCGGATTGCCACCTCGCCTCCGCCGCCTTGCGCGCGATTTCCTTTCTCTGGCCAGGGGTAAGCTTCTCCGCGCGCGCCTTCCCGCCCCTTGCCTTGCCGGTTACGGTGTCGTTATTCATGCCTGCATCCTCCATAATGCTTACATATTTAGCATATGGAATTAAAAAATGCAAGCATCATTTGTAGAATGCTTGCATTTCCAAGGTTTAAATCCCGGTTGATTCCGGTTATTTATTTACAATCTCAAGCTGGTTGAAAAAGTAGCCGATCTCGTAGGCCGCCGTCTCCGGCGCGTCCGAGCCGTGAACGACGTTCTGCTCGACAGACGTCGCAAAACGCTTCCTGAGCGTCCCGTCGGCGGCGTTCGCGGGGTTGGTCGCGCCCATAAGCTCGCGGTTCTTCGCTATGGCGTTTTCGCCCTCAAGCGCCATGACCACGCACGGCCCGGAGGACATGAAGTCCGTAAGAGAGCCGAAAAACGGCCTCTCCCTATGCACAGCATAAAAGCCTTCCGCCTCTTTCTTGTCCATGTGTATCATCTTCATGGCCGCAATCTTAAGGCCGTTTTTCTCGAACGTGGATACGACGTCGCCGATATTTCCCTGCCTGACGCCGTCAGGCTTCACTATCGAAAGCGTTCTCTCCATAATTCCCATCAAGCCTCCCTGATTTTAAATGGTTGAGCGAAGTTATATAACATCCAACCGGGCACGATGTCAATAAAATTAGCGTCTCCACTCCCTGTCCATCACGCGCCGACCGGATAACATCAGGTTCATGTAGTTCGCGTAGCTCCAGAAGGGCGAGGGGAGCTTAAGCTTCGTGCCTATCCAGCGCAAGGCCCCCAGCGACGGGAAGTTCGTATCGGAAAGGAAGATTACCTTCCGGCTGTCGGCCAGTCCGTTTTTTATAATCCTCCGCATCTCCTCAGGAGAGAGCCTGTCCGTGAAATAAAACGAAGGCATCAGGAGCGTCTCCGAGGGCGGGACCACCCCTTCCTTCAGCGCCAGTTCGTGCATACCGGTATGCGGATATATGCGGATGCCGGTAGTGAGAAACGCCTTGTCCTTCGCGGAGATTCCGTTTATAAAGTTAAGCGTTTTTTTGACCGTATCCCCGTCCTCTTTCGGCCCGCCCATAAGGAAGCACCAGAGCATCTTGATGGAGGAGTCTTTCAGAATCTCCGCCGCCCTGTAAACCTCCGATTCCGTAAAGCCCTTCCTGAGAGAATTAAGCGTCTCGTCCGCGGCGGCCTCAGGCGTTATGCCCGCGGCGGTTATCCCTGCGCGCTCCATAAGGGAGACGTGCTTTTTCGTCAGCCCCTTCGGGCTCATGGACGACACATGGAACTTAGCCTTCATGTCCCGTCTTATAATCTCCTCCAGCAGGGCCTCCATGTAACCTTCCGGCTGGTTGAATATGCTGTCCACGAACTCGAACGTCCGTGCGCCCGTGCGGGAGATAAGCTCGGAAATCTCCTCCGCCACGACGGACGGATCCCTGGGTCTCCAGGAGCGGCCCTCGATGCGGTTGTAAGTGCAGTACAGGCAGTTGTTGGCGCAGCCTCTTTTGCCCTGCACGGGGAGCACAGGCTCGAACTTCAGGTACCGCTTTACGTCCACCCATCCGTACAGCTTCGGCTTCACGGTATCCGGTTTTATCCACTGCCTGCGCTCCGCGCCGGACGGGGATGATTTCCTTGACACTATCCCCGGAAAACCTTCGGCGTCCTCCGGCCTCTTGGCCCCGAAAAACGCGACTACCGCCTCCTCGCCCTCGCCCATGCAGGCCCAGTCAAGGCCAAGGTAGTTCAGTATCTCCGAGGGCATTATGCTGACTCCGGGGCCGCCGATTATCATGCGCGCGGAACTGTGCTCCTTTATAATCCCGGTGATTTCCCTTACGTCCGGCAGGAAGCTCCTGGGGCCGAGGAAGTCTCCGTTGTCGGCGTTCCGGACGGAGAGCGCTATGCCTTCGGGACTGAATTCGGCAAGCTCATTCAATATACGGCGGGGCGGGTCTTTCTCGAAGGAAAGGTCAAGGAGCCGAGCCTCGAAACCCGCCTGGGAGAGCGCCTGGGCAATCCACGCCGCCCCGACGGGCGCGACCGGCTGCGGGGACATCTCCCTGTTCGTGCTGATTACAAGTACGCGCATCCTATCGCCCCGTTATATACCGGCTCCGGGACGACAATCACCTCCCGGCCAGTCCTGTCCTTTATGAAATATGTCACCGCAGCGTTCTGCGCGACACCGCCCGCGAAGACAACCGGGCCGTCCGGGAACCGGGCCAGCATCGGGAGCACGCGCTTTACGACGCTTAAGTTCACTCCAGCCGCAATCTCGCCCGGCGGCGTCCCTTCGGTCATCTTCTGGATTATCTCGCTTTCCCCGAATATCGCGCAGGTGGCGGAGAGCTGCGCGGGGTTCTCAAAGTGGCGCGACATTTCGTCAATCGGCATCTGAAGCACGCTTCCCATGTTCTCGATGTATCTCCCGGACGATGCGGCGCACTTGTCGTTCATTATAAAGTCCTCCATCCTGCCGCCCGACACCTTTGCGACCTTCGTATCCTGTCCGCCTATGTCGAGCAGGACGAAGTCATTAAGACCCGTCTGCCATGTCGCGCCTGCGGCGTGCGCCTTCACCTCGGAGATTACCTTTGCGCCCGTTACCTTCACGGCGTTTCTGCCGTAGCCCGTAACCGTCAGCGTAACGCCGCCGGTCGACCGGCCCGGAAGGCCAAGCCTCGTAAACTCCACGGACAGCAGGCCGCCTTTGATGCTTCCGTATTCCTTGTAAAACGCGGCGGTGTCGAAGCTCTTTTTGAGCGCTATTTCGCCGCCCTTCGCCAGGACGATCTTTACCTGCCTGGAACCCAGATCCATCCCCGCGCGAGTCATTTCATATCCCCAAGCATCTCGACGAATCCTTCCAGCCGGATGCGCGTCCTGGCGTCCACTGGTCCCGGCCTGTCGCCTTCGATTGTCAGCACGGGGAGCTTCAGTTCCCGCCTGATGATGAGGTCTTCTATCGCCCGGAAACAGAAGCTCTGGCAGTAGTGTATTATGCCGTCGATGCGCCGGAGTTTTATCTGCCTGGCAATGTCCCGGATGCGTCCGAAGACGTCGTAGGGGTATGTGTACCTGGCATACTGCTCGTATAAATCGCCCGTATCGTGCAGCATGGAAAACTGCCTCTGCACCTCGTTGAATACCACGCGCGCGCCTGCCCGCTCGACCGTTTCGTAGAGGTCTGAAAATATCGGCGGCACGCCTATGTATCCGAGCCTTACAGACGGCGGCTTTCGCAGGGTTCGACCCCTGGGCGAACCGCTCTCTTTCGGCGCGCCGAGGGCGTCGCGCCCCATCGGGCTCCGGCTTTCCCGCTTTTCGGCCTCCGCCAGGAACCTGTCCAGCCGCGCCTCGAAGTTCTCCCTGTCGCCGTCGAAATCGCTCGCGGACACAAGCCAGAGGTGGTTCTCGGCGCCCGTGACCCTGCCGTCCTTCCATGTCATATCGTCTACGCGCTTAAGTTTCTTTCTTAGCGGAACAAGCCCGCGAAAGACCTTCTTGGTTTTCTCCTCGCTCGTCCCAAGCGCGTCCATGAGCTTTCGCACCTGGAGTTTAAGCAGGTCCCTGTCCCGGTCGTAAGGATATGCGAACGGCATGATATTCATCCCGTCCGCCTGCCAGAGCTCCATCAGGGCGTGGGTATTCGAGCAGTCTCCCTGGGTTACGGAGACTATTTTATTTATCCCCGCTTCCTTTGCGCACAGGTATATGCCCTTGATCCAGCCGCAGGTCGTCCGGGGGAAACCGAGCGCCTCGGCGCGGTCAACGACATCGCCTGGGTCGTCCCGGGTTATGAAGATGTTGTTTAAGTCTGCCGGAGTAAGCCCCGCGGCGAGGATAACTTCCACGGGGACGGTGGTGGTAAATCCAATTTTTCCCATCCGGAGAAGTCTACGTGGAACGCCTTGTAAAGTCAATAAAATTGAAGGGATAATCGGAATTTTGTTGCGGATTCGGCAGGGAAGTAGTAAATTAAATGGCCGAATCTAAAGTCCGTTACGGATAATATAAAAGGAGATTGCTCGAATGACCGCAAAGGACATACGTTGGATACATCGGTTCAATAATTTCTCCAAGGCCCTGGAACAGCTTGCCAAGTTCATCGAAAAAGGCGAGTTGAGCGAGCTCGAAGAACAGGGTCTGATTCAGGCGTTTGAATATAACTATGAGCTTGCGTGGAATACGCTCAAGGATTTTTTGGAAGCCCGGGGCGAAACCAATATCTATGGCAGCCGGGACGCATTCCGTCTGGCGTTCAGGCGAGGGTTGATAGAAGAAGGCGAAGCCTGGATGGATATGATTAAAAGCAGGGCGTTGACCACCCACACCTATAACGAGGAAACCGCGGACGAAATAGCCCTTGCTATAAAGACCGTATATTATAATGAATTCGTCAAGCTGCAAAAAAAATTGGAGCCGCTGAAGGAAAAGGAAGAATCCGCATGAGGTTCGGCCTGAAGGATGAGACGATAGAGAAGATAGGCGCCGTCCTGTCCCGCTTTCCGGAAGTCGAGAAGGCAATCCTCTACGGCTCGCGCGCGAAGGGCAATTTCAAGAGAGGCTCAGACATAGACCTGACGCTCATCGGTTCCGCTCTGACGCATAAGACCCTGCTCAGGATAGACAACGAGCTGGACGACCTGCTCCTGCCGTATCATATAGACCTGTCGATTTTCGAGAGTATATCCAATCCCGACCTGCTGGAGCACATAGAGCGAGTGGGAGCGGTTTTCTATGAAAGGACGGGAAAAATAAAAAGATGTGTCAACCGGTGATTTTCAACAAGGCCCGCTGAATGAGAAATATGGGATGTGTCGCTGATTTATCGATTTTTGGAAAGGGATAAGATGAAAGGTTTAAAACAAAAACTGCATAAGTTGTACCGGAACAACACGCTGAGGTACTGGTTCACAACATCCACCATTTACACCATGTCCTCGGTGTGTCCGTTTTGCGGCAAGCAAATATGTCCTGCCAATTTTGGTATTTCGGCGATAGTCGGCGGGTTTTTCGCGTTGGGGATTAATTTCAGGGCAGGCATCCGATTTATCGGTCATTTATTCCGGAGAAGTTCCTGTGAATGCGGGCACGACGGCTGTCTTCATCAAGACGCCGGGCACGACAAGACCGAACCGAGCCCTATTCCATTAAATGTGCCGACCGGCGGAGCCTCTCACCCAACGTAAGAGATTTTAGAAAATTGTGCCGCATCTCTATTTTCAAAATGGCGCGCTAAATGAAAAAATAGGGATGTGTACCTGATTTTGGAATCGGGGCTTTTACGGATTCGCCGTGGACGCTTTTGGGGGTTCCGGAGCGAGGTTTGGGGGCAGTTTACAGGGGGCAGGGAGACGGAAAAATGACGGGTCGTCCGACATACGCATACATAGATTTATCCGCGCTGGCGCATAACCTCTCCGAGGTGCGAAGGTGCGCAAGTGGCCGGAAAATATTGGGAATCGTGAAGGCGGACGCCTACGGACACGGCGCGGTGCAGTGCGCAAAGGCGCTTGTCAAGGGAGGCGTGGACATGCTTGGCGTCGCGCTGGTCGAGGAGGGCGCGGAACTCAGAAAAGCCAATATAAACAATGAGATACTTGTCCTGGGCGGCGTGTTCGAGACCCAGGCGGACGAGCTGCTCGAGTATGACCTGACCCCTGCGGTATATACCACCGTCCAGGCGGAGGCGTTCTCGCAAGCGGCTGTAAATGCAGGGAAAATCCTGCCGGTGCATGTCAAGATCGACACCGGGATGGGCCGCGTGGGGATTACGCCGGAGGACTCGGTGGATTTTGTCCTGTCGATCTCGAAGATGCCGGGAATCAAGGTCATGGGCCTTATGACGCACCTCTCCGACGTGGCAGAAAAAGATAAATCTTTCGCGGAATTGCAGGTGGAGCGTTTCAAGACGGTAATGAAGCGCCTCAGAGAAGAGGGCCATGAAGTTCCAGTTTCGCACGCCTCCGGGAGCGCCGCCGTGATAGATTTCGCCGCCGCGCATTTCAACATGGTGCGCCCAGGCATAATGCTTTACGGCTGCTATCCATCCGAAAACACAAGGGATTTGGTTCGTTTAAAGCCCGTGATGAGCGTAAGGACGAGGATAATGCACATCAAAACCGTCGGCCCCGGCACGCCGATAAGCTACGGGCGGACGTTCTACACGGAAAAAGAGAGTATTATCGCGACGTTACCGATAGGTTACGCTGACGGCCTGAGTCGCGGACTAAGCAATCGCGGCTCCGTCCTCATCGGCGGAAAGCACTGCCCAATTGTCGGCACGGTTTGCATGGACATGACGATGGTGGACGTAACCGGCGTTCCCGGCGCGCAAGTCCTTGACGAAGCAGTGATAATCGGGCGTCAGGGCGACGAGGAAATCACCGCCGAAGAAGTGGCAAAACTCCTCGGAACCATCTCATACGAGGTGCTTTGCGGCGTCAGCAAACGTGTAGGGCGGGAATACGAATAGCGGAATATGCAGTTGATTTTTTTAATGTTATATAACATGATATACTTGTGGTAGTTTCTTATGGAGGTATGGTTAATATGCAGACTGCAAAAGAGGAAGTAAGCAAGCTCCTTACGAATCTTCCTGATGAATGCACCTTGGAAGACATTCAGTATCACCTTTTTGTTATACAGAAGCTTGAACGGGGCATGAAGGATGCGAGCGAGGGAAAAGTCTATTCGCAGGATGAAGTTGAGCAAAGGGTGGCCAAATGGCTCGGAAGGTAGTCTGGTCACATGAAGCCGCTACCGACCTTACAGATATAGCCGACTACATCACGAAAGATTCTGAATTCTATGCCGCATCATTCGTGCGGGAAATAATTGATGCCGGTCGATCTTTAAGAAATTTTGCCGAAAGAGGCCGGGTTGTCCCGGAATTTGGGGATAAAGATGTGCGGGAACTTTTTGTAAAAGAATACCGGCTGATGTATAAAATTGAAGAATCCAATGTAGTCATCCTCGGAGTGATTCACGGAAGAAGGAATCTAAAATAAAAACGACACCCCCTTAACCGGTGTCGTTTTTATTTGCCGATTCAAATTATTTTTTTAATGCTTCAAATTAAAGAACAAAATTTCAACAAGAAAATGCGATACAATACGTAAAAACTCAAGAGATTCGTTACTAAATTGCACTAAAATTTCTCGTCCTTCCTAATTCATAATACCTCCGAATTATCGTTATTGACGGTAGAAAACCAAATCGACCACGATGTAAATATTATATGATAAGTCTCTTGAAAGGTCAACATTTTTTATTTCAGGGCTCTCATCTCCACGCCCCTTCTTTTAGTCCCGATAATTCCCTGCGGCCTGAAGACCATAAGCGCGACGAGCGAGCCGCCGAATATCAGCATCCTGAACTGCGCGAACTCCCTTAGCGCCTCCGGCAGGATGTAGAGTATTGCCGCGCCCAGTATGACGCCGGGGATGCTCCCCATCCCGCCCAAGACGACCATACAGAGGATGATAACGGACTCCAGGAAATTGAAGCTCTCCGGGCTTACGAACCCCATCTTTGCCGTGTAGAATACCCCCGCCAGCCCGGCGAGCGCCGCCCCGAGCGCGAAGGACAGGAGCTTAAGCCATGTCGTGTTCACGCCCATCGCCTCCGCCGCCGTCTCGTCCTCGCGTATGGCAATCCAGGCCCGTCCGATGCGCGAGTTGTTCAGCCTGCCCGCGAATATCACCGTCAGCACGACGAATACAAGGACGAGGTAATAGAAGTATGTGAGGGTGAACTCGAACGACCCTATGCGCGGCCTCGGTATGTCCGCGATTCCGTTCGGGCCACCTGTAAGCTTGTCCCAGTTGTTCAGGACTATCCGGGTAATCTCCCCGAAGCCGAGCGTTACGATGGCGAGGTAATCTCCCCGGAGCCGTAAGGTCGGCGCGCCGAGTATAAGGCCGAATATCCCCGCCATGAACGCGGCCACGGGAAGCGCGGCCCAGAAGTTTATAAGATGCCCTGTGGAGAGGATGGCGTAGGTATACGCCCCGACGGCATAGAACGCGACGTATCCGAGCACGAGAAGCCCGGTCTGCCCGACGACGATATTAAGCCCGAGCGCAAGGACGATGTATATCCCGGTCTGGCTTGCCAGGTCGAGCGCGTAGCGGTCTGCGATAAACGGAAACGCAGAGAGCGCAACAAGGAGTATTGCAATTGCGATGATTTTTTTCGGGCCGCCGGTAGACCGGCCTCGGACATACAGCCGCTCGACACGTTCGATAAGCGCGCCCTGCGGCGGGATTTTTATAACTCCTGTGCGCCTAAGGCCCGTAAGGAACGTAACGGCGACCGACGCGCCCGCCACCGCGCCCGCGATATACGCGGCCCGGACAATTCCCGCGAACGGAATGGTCAGCAGGCCGATCCATATTCCCGCGAGCAGGCACTTGATATAGGGATTTTTAATAATATCCCCCTCTCCCAACCCTCTCCCGCAAGGGGCGAGGGGAAAAAGTTCGTCGTACCCGCGAAAGCGGGAATCCAGCGACTTTCCTGTTCATGCCTTCTATACCTTGTCCGGCATCCGCTCGCCAAGCAGGCCCTGCGGGCGGATGATGAGTATCAATACCAGCACCAGGAACGCGAACGCGTCCTTGTATTCCGGCCAGAGATACCCCGCGCCGAGGCTTTCCAGGATTCCCAGGACAAATCCGCCGAGCATCGCGCCGGGTATGTTCCCGATGCCGCCCAGGACAGCCGCCGTGAACGCCTTCATGCCCGCGAGGTAGCCTATGTAGAAGTTCACGACGCCGTAGTATATCCCCACCATCACCCCCGCCACAGCCGCAAGGAACGATCCGAGGATAAACGTCACGGATATGACCGAGTCTATGTTTATGCCCATCAGGCCGGCGGCCTTCTTGTCGAGAGCCGTCGCGCGCATGGCCTTGCCCATCTTCGTCTTCATAATGAAGAAATGCAGGGCTGCCATGAGGATTACGGACGCGGCGATTATGAATAACTGTATATACGTTACGTCCGCGCCCATGAACGTAAACGTGGTAACCGGTATCGTCTGCGGGTAGACCTTGTCGTTCGGGCCCTGCGTGAGCATGACGTAGTTCTGCAGGAATATCGACATGCCCATAGCGGAGATGAGCGGCGCCAGTCGCGGGGCGTTGCGGAGCGGGCGGTATGCTATCTTCTCCATTGTCGCGCCGTATGCCGCGCAGATTACTCCGGCGGCGATTATCGTGATGATTATTGAGAGCGGGAGGCTCATCGCCGTAACGCCCGTGGCTGTAAGGACGCCAAGCAGGATAATCCCCAGGTATGCCCCAAGCATGTATATCTCGCCGTGCGCGAAGTTGATAAGCTCAAGGATGCCGTAGACCATCGTGTATCCGAGCGCGATGAGGGCGTATACCGCACCCACCGTGAGGCCGTTGATTATCTGCTCCAGAAATAATTCCATAGTGGGGATTTATAACTTTTTTGCGGGGGGAAGTCAATAAATTAGAGCATAATAATTATGATTGACAAACGCGGGCAGGAAGCTTATAAAAACATAGAGGCTTTCTGTAATTCGCGTATGAGTCGGAACAGGATTTTATATTTCGCGCTGGTCATTTCCGCCATGTTTTTCCCGTCGGCGTCCGTCGCCTGCAACTCCTGCCACAGCAAAAATCCGAAGATGGTCCTGATGCACCAAGCCCTTGGGTTCAAGGACTGCCCCAAGTGCCACGGGCCGTTCCAGAAGAAGTTCCCCGGCGGCGTCAAGGAGCAGATGTCCTCTGACCCTCGCTGCACCGGCTGCCACAAGAAATAGCTCTCCGGAAATCTCGCTTTTCTTGACTCTTGAAAATCATGGTGGTAATTTATTTGGACAGGACTACGTTCGCGTCCATTCTTTAAATCGAGGCCCGGCAGGCTGAGGTATGGAAGAGCTATCGGAGGTGATTTCTCCCGGTGAGATTTCGGAGGCCGTGAGGCGTCTGGGGGCGGAAATCAACCGGGATTATGCCGGCCGGGGGATACTCGCCTTGTGCGTCCTGAACGGCTCGTTTATCTTCTTTTCCGATTTAATCCGGGAACTTACGGCGCCCGTGGAGGTGGATTTCCTGAAGGTGAGGAGCTACTCTTCCACCGAGAGTTCCGGAGAAGTAAAGGTGGAGTGCTGGCCGAGGGCGGATATAAAGGGGAAAGACGTGCTGATAGTGGAGGATATTGTGGATACCGGGCTGACTTTAAACTTTATTATTCAAAGGCTTATGGCCGAAAATCCGAAGACGTTGAAGGTCTGCGCACTCCTGGACAAGCGCGCCGGAAGGAAAGCGGAAATAAACCCGGACTATACCGGTTTCCCGGTGGACGACCACTTCCTCGTGGGCTACGGTCTCGACCTGGACGGGCGTCACAGGAACCTCTGCGGGGTGTTCAGGGTGCGGCCTCCGAGGGCGGAATCTCCGTAAAACTCAATAACTTATTTACTTCCGGGTAAGCGGGTGTTATAATTTTGTAGAAACGATTCGGGAGGTAATTCCAAAATGAACCGCAAAAAACTGTTGACGTGGGTGTGGGTGGTCGTGCTGGTTGCCGTCGGCGTAGTTTCCGGCCTCATAGTCTCGTCGCGTCTCGGTATAATGAACCTGAGCAGGGCGCAGAAGGAAAAGCCCTTCAAGGCGTCTCCGGCCCTCGTCCGGATGTCGGACGCCCTGGCGGACGTCGCCGCGCAGGTTACGCCCACGGTGGTAAATATCTCCACGACCAAGACAGTCAAGGAAGAAAACCCGATGTACCCGTTCTTCGAGGACCCGTTCTTCAGGAAGTTTTTCGGAGAGCCGAACGAGCCTGAGGGGCGGGAATATAAGTATAAGGAGCGGAGCCTGGGTTCCGGCGTAATCGTCTCCTCGGACGGCTATATCATCACCAACAATCATGTAATCGCGGGCGCAAACGAGATAAGGGTCGTCCTTGCGGACAAGCGCGAGTTCAAGGCCAAGGTAGTCGGCGCGGATTCCAGGAGCGACGTGGCCGTGATTAAAATCCCCGCGAAAGACCTCCCTGCCATAACCTGGGGCAATTCCGACAAGCTGAGGCCGGGAGAGATGGTCATGGCGGTAGGTTCGCCGTTCGGCCTTACGCAGTCCGTGACGATGGGGATAATCTCCGCCGTCGGACGCGCAAACGTCGGTATCGAGGACTACGAGGACTTCATCCAGACGGACGCCGCGATCAACCCCGGCAACTCCGGCGGGGCGCTCGTGAACGTTAAGGGTGAGCTGGTCGGCATCAATACCGCCATTTACTCGCGCACGGGCGGCTACCAGGGCATAGGTTTCGCCGTGCCGTCCGACATGGCCAAACAGGTCATGGAAAGCCTCATCAAGACCGGCAAGGTCATAAGGGGCTACCTGGGCGTCTCCGTGCAGGACGTAACGCCTGAACTGGCAAAGCAGTTCGGAGTCCCGGTGGGCGAAGGCGCGCTTGTAGGGGAGGTTGTCAAGGGCAGCCCGGCCCGGAAGGCGGGCTTCAAGCCGGGCGACGTAATCGAGGAATTCAACGGTCGGAAGGTGGAGGATTCCGGACACCTGAGGAATCTTACGGCATCGACCGCCGTCGGGAGCAAGGTGAAAGTCGGTATTATACGGGACAAGAAAAAAGAGACCATTACCGTGACCGTCGGCGAACTGCCCAAGAAGGAAGAGGCGGCGGCAGGCAAGCCGGAGGAAGCGGGCAAGAGCACGGTTCTCTCAGGAGTCAGCGTCGAAGACCTCACGCCTGAACTTATAAGCAAGCTTGGGCTTTCGTCCGACGCGACCGGCGTTGCGGTCGTCTCCGTAAGGCCGGGGAGCGTGGCTGAGGAATCCGGCCTCCAGAGAGGCGACGTTATAACCGAGATAGACAGAAGTACCATAAAGAACGTAAAGAATTATAATGCCCGGGTCGGGAAACTGAAGAAGAACGCCGCCGTGCTTCTGCTTATAAACAGGCAGGGTTCGGAGCTGTGGCTCCCGGTAAGCCCTGGAGAATAAAAAGGGGTTTTTGATGTTCAGTGTAATAAGGGTGGTTTTTCTCGCTGTCGCAGCGATAATGGGGCAGCTTATATTCTCTCAGATGACGAACCTGGGAGGCGATACCTTCCTTGGCGCGGGGATAGGTCTGGCCGTCGGCATGGCGGCCATCGTCCTTGAGCTTGCCGTAAGGAGGGCGCCGGTCAGGGCATTGACAGGCGCCGTCATCGGCCTCGCCCTCGGCATCATGCTCGCCGCGCTCGTCTGCGTGCCTATAAAGAATCTGCCCCTTTCGGCCACCGTCGGGGGGATAACGAGGTTCTTCATATATACTGTCTTCGCCTATTTCGGGCTTGCCTTCGGCGCCAGGAAGGGCATAGAGTTCGATTTCAGAAAGACCATGGGTCTCTTCAAGGCCTCGGCTGAGGCCGGGAACATCAAGATTCTCGACACCAGCGTCATAATCGACGGCAGGATCGCCGACATCTGCGAGACCGGCTTCATAGAAGGCGTATTTATGATACCGCAGTTCATCCTCCACGAGCTTCAGCACATCGCTGACTCCTCGGACCCCTTGAAGAGGGCCAGGGGCAGGAGGGGGCTGGACATCCTGCACCGCATCCAGAAGACGGCGGGGCTTGACGTGCGGGTGGTGGAGGAGGATTTCCCGAAGATACGGGAGGTCGATGCCAAGCTCGTGGCGCTTGCGAAGGTCAAGAACGCGAAGATTATAACGAACGACTTCAACCTGAACAAGGTGGCGGAGCTCCAGGGCGTGACGGTTCTGAACATCAACGAGCTTTCAAACGCCGTGAAGCCTGTCGTCCTGCCGGGCGAGCTTATGAGGGTGTTCGTTCTTAAGGAAGGCAAGGAATTCGGCCAGGGCGTGGGATACTTGGACGACGGCACGATGATTGTCGTGGAGAACGGCAGGAAGCACATCGGCAAGACCGTTGACGTGGCGGTCACGTCGGTGCTCCAGACGACCGCGGGGCGGATGATATTCACAAGGCTCAAGGAAGAGACCGAGAAAGAGGAATACCAGGTTGTCAACGCGAGCTGATGCCGGCAGACCGGCGCCTGGGACAAAGGGAGCAGACGGGGCGACGGCGGCAAAGGGGGCAGGGAGGCCGAAGCCCGCGCCGAAGTCGGTTACGGTGCTTGTCCCGGCGGCGGGTTCCGGCAGTCGTATGGGCGGGAGAATAAAGAAACAGTTCCTGCTCTTGAACGGCCTGCCCGTCCTCGCGCATACGCTCAGGCGCTTCGAGAACATGCCGGAGGTCTGCGAGGTAATCCCGATTGTCCCGGAACCGGAACTGGAGGAATGCCTTGAGATGTGCGTGGACGGCCAGGGACTCAGGAAGGTAAGGCGGGTAGTCCCCGGCGGAAGGGAGCGGCAGGACTCGGTCAGGAACGGGCTGATGGCCATGGAGCCTCCCGGCGACTGGGTCATGGTTCACGACGGCGTCCGCCCGTTCGTGACCCGCGAGATGGTTTCGGCCCTCATAATTGCCCTTGACGGGTGCGACGGCGCAGTCCTCGCCGTCCCCGCGAAGGATACCCTGAAGGAGGTCGGCCCGGACCGCCTAGTCCGTAGGACGCTGGACAGGCGGTTTCTCTGGCACATCCAGACTCCCCAGGCGTTTCCGTACAGGGTAATTGCCGAAGCCTTCAGGAAGGCATACGCGGACGGTTTTTACGGGACCGACGAGGCCTCGCTGGTGGAGAGGTACGGCGGTTCCGTCAGGGTTGTCGCAGGCTCGTACGCCAATATCAAGATTACCACCCCGGAGGACATGGTACTGGCAGAGGCCATCCTTGCCGGGCTGGCCGGGGCGGAGGTTAGGGCGGCGGGGAAGGCGGGCTGCGAAAAATGAGGCCGGGGGTCAGAATAGGCAACGGCTATGACGTCCACAGGCTCGTGGAGGGGCGAAAACTGATTCTGGGCGGCGTCGAGATCCCGTACGGCAAGGGACTTCTCGGCCACTCGGACGCGGACGTCCTTATCCACGCCGTAATGGACGCGCTCCTGGGGGCCGCGGGTCTTCCGGACATCGGGGCGAATTTCCCGGATACCGACCCGGCCTACAAGGGGATTTCGAGCAGGGAACTTCTGCGCAATGTCGCAGGGCTGCTCGCGGGAAAGCATTTTAAAGTAAACAACGTTGATTCCATAATCGTCGCGCAGGCTCCGAAGCTGGCCCCGCATATACCCGCCATGAGGGTACACCTGGCGGAGGACCTGGGAATAACCGGCGACAGGGTGAACATAAAGGCCACCACCACCGAAGGCCTTGGGCCCGAAGGCAGGGGCGAGGGCATCGCCGCGCTTGCGGTCTGCACCCTGATGGAATCGGAATAAAAGAGGAAAAAATGTTCGATAATGTCAGGGCGGATTTCAGGGCCGTCTTCGAGATGGACCCTGCCGCCACGAGCAGGCTTGAAGTAATCTTTACTTACGCCGGCTTCCACGCGATACTCATGCACAGAATCGCCCACCGGCTGCACAGGATGGGCATGCCGTTTTTCGCGCGGGCGCTCAGTCAGGCTACAAGGTTCTTTACGGGCATCGAGATTCATCCCGCAGCGAAGATCGGCAAGAGCTTCTTCATAGACCACGGCATGGGCGTCGTAATCGGCGAGACGACGGAGATAGGCGAGAACGTCGTGATATTCCAGGGCGTAACCCTCGGCGGCACGGGCAAGGAGCGCGGCAAGCGCCACCCGACGCTTGGGAATCACGTAGTCGTGGGCACGGGCGCAAAGATTCTGGGCGCGATTACCATTGGAGACCACGTCAAAATAGGCGCGAACGCCGTCGTGCTGAAGTCCGTCCCGCCCCATTCCACTGTAGTCGGAGTTCCGGGGAGGGTAGTGAAGATTCACGGCGAGAAGATGATGGAAGCCTCCATGCTCGACCACGTCCACATGCCCGACCCGCTGAACGAGGCCCTTGTCAGGATGCAGAAGAGTATAAGCCGTCTTGAGCAGAAGCTTGGGCTTCAGGAGGCTCCGGCGGCTGAAAAGGACAGGCCGTGGCCGGAGAGACAGAGGCAGGATAAGCCCCCGCGCCACGAGAAAAGGCAGCTCAGGCCGCCAAAGCCTGAGGCCCTTTCGAGGATAAGGGAAGAAGTGGAACACTTAACCGCCGAGACGGTGCAGGAGAGACATGCCCGCATGGCGAGGATGGAGCGCGTCGAGCGGATGAAGGCCCAGACCTTGAAAAAGCGCGATACTGCCGTAGCCCTCCCCCAGGAGACGGTGCCGATAGACCGGCCTCAGTCCGCCGGGCAGGATGCGCAGGCGGCGCCCTTCAAGAAAAAGAGCCGCCGCAGGCGCCGCCCAAGGAGGACGGGAGAAGCGCCGAGGGTGCAGGAACAGATAGCCGAGGTGGTGGCCGGCGGCGGAGGCCGGTCTACCGGCGGCGACCGGACGCCCGATAGCGAAGGAGAGAGCATATCAGCCCGGTTGCCGGTTGAAAGGCCCGCGCCTTCCGCGCCTCTCGCGGCGGTCAAATCCGAAGCCGGCCCTGAGGGTCAGCCGTCCGGCGGCGAAGAATAATGCTGAGAATCTTCAATACGCTTTCCTCCCGCAAGGAGCAGTTTGTGCCGATGACGGACAAGGAAGTCCGCATGTACGCATGCGGCGTGACCGTCTACGACCACAGCCACCTCGGCCATGCGAGGGGCGCCGTCGTCTTTGACGTCGTCCGCAAATACCTCCAGCGCAAGGGATATATTGTCAAATACGCCCGGAACTTCACGGACGTGGACGACAAGATAATAAAGAGGGCGCATGAAAGCGACATGACCTGGAAGGAGATAGCCGAGAAATACACGGACGAATACATAAAGGACATGGAAAGGCTTGGAGTTGACAGGCCGGACATCGAGCCGAAGGCCACTGAACACATCCAGGCTATCATAGACCTGGTGGAGAGACTCGTCGCCCGCGGGCTGGCATACGAATCCGGCGGCGACGTCTTCTTCTCCGTCAGGAAGTTCCAGGGATACGGAAAGCTCTCGAAGAAGACCATCGACGACATGCTCTCCGGCGCGCGGGTGGACGTAAACGAGATGAAGACCGACCCGCTCGATTTCGTCCTCTGGAAGGCGTCCAAACCCGGTGAGCCCGCATGGGATTCCCCGTGGGGCAAGGGACGGCCAGGCTGGCATATCGAGTGCTCCGCCATGTCCATGATGCACCTTGGCGAGACCTTCGACATCCACGCCGGAGGCATGGACCTGCAGTTCCCGCATCACGAAAACGAAATAGCGCAGGCCGAAGGCGCGACGGGAAAGCCCTTCGTGCGCTACTGGATGCACAACGGGTTCGTGAACGTGAACCGCGAGAAGATGTCCAAGTCGCTTGGCAATTTCTTCACGATAAAAGAGATACTGGATTTATACGACCCTGAGGTAATCAGGTTCTTCCTGCTGTCCACGCATTACAGGAACCCTATCGACTTCTCCGACCAGAGCCTTCAGGACGGCAGAAGCGCTCTCGACCGCTTCTATACCATGATGGAGGCCCTGAATAACGCCGTAGGCGTAAATTACAAGCCCGGCCCGTATACGAAAGAAGAAATATCCCCGGCGGCGGGCGCGCTGATAAAGGCCGGGGACGAATTCTTAAGGAAATTCGACGAGGCGATGGACGACGACTTCAATACCGCGTCCGCCATCGGAAGCGTGTTCGAGATGGTGCGGGATATAAACAGGGCGCTCTCGGATACGGAGCTTATGAGGGCGGACCCGCACATAAAAGACGCCCTTGCCCATGCGAGGGACGCGCTTTCGGCGGCATCGAAAGTCCTGAACCTCTTCGGCAGAGACCCGGAGGACTGGTTCGGGCGGAGCCATGCAAAAATACATATAAAGGCCGACGGCGAGAGGCTTCTCGGGATAAGGAACGGCCTTTCCGCGTTCGGCGTGGAACTGGCCCCGGACGGCGCCCTGGGCTCCGGCGTTATCGACAAATTCATAGCCGACAGGAACGCCGCGCGCTCCTCGAAAGACTGGAAAAAGGCTGACGAAATACGGAATCTCCTGGCAGTTATGGGGATAGAGCTTCTCGATTCCCCGGAAGGGACAAAATGGCAGATAAAAGAGTAAGCCGCGGCGGCTCCTCCGCCGGCTCCGGAAGAGGGCCGGGTAGGAGTTTTCAGGGCGGCGGAGGTAGAAGTTCCGGCGGCGGAACAAGGTCTGGAAAGTCCGGAGGCGGCGCATCCGGAGGCTCAAGAGGGCCTGGGGGCCCAAGGCAGCCCCGCGCAATGAGGCAGGGAGGGTTTTCCCCTTCGTCTCAATCCGGCAAGAAACGCGAAGGTTCTTCAGCGACCCCGCGCTGGTCGGATATCCCGGAACATAAAAGCAAAAGGCCGGGACCGGACAGAAGAGAACAGTCGGGTCCCGGAAAAAGGGAAGCGGCTGTTCATCGCAGAGGGGAAGCCGCGCGAGATTTTCCCACTGTCGGCAGGGAGTCATATCCCCGTAAAGGAGAATTTGCAGGACCGCGCAGAAGCGACCGGCCAATTTCCGGAAGAGAAGATTATCCAAGGCGTGCAAGGGCTGAACAACCGACTCCCGGAAGGCGTGATTTCCGTCCCGGAAGGGATGCGGCGCGTGGAAGAGGAACCGGCGAGAGGAGCGTCTCCTCTGGCCGCTTCAGGCCTGCCCCGGCGTATGAAAAACAGGCCCCGATGTCCCAAAACAGAGGCGATCTCGCGCCCGCGCCGCCGGAGAGGTTCTCAGCCGAATCCTTTGTCTCACCGCAGGCCGAGGAAGGTATAATTGCCGGAATTAATTCGGTTATTGAGCTTCTGCGCTCTGGCAGCCGCCCGGTTGACACCCTGTTTATCGACAAGGACAAGGGCGGGAGTCAGTTTGAGCAACTTCTTGCAATTGCAAGGGAAAAGGGCGTCCAGACGCGGGTTGTGCCGAGGGCCGCGCTTGATAAAATGGCCTTCGGCGTGCGGCACCAGGGCGTCGTGGCGACGGTGCCGCCGAAGGAATATGCCGATCCGTACAGGCTCGCGGAAGGTGCCGTAAAGAAAGAGAAATCTCCCCTGCTGGTAGTGCTTGACGGAGTCGAAGACCCGCAGAATCTTGGGGCTATAATCCGCACTGCCGAGGGCGCGGGCGCGGACGGGGTGATAATCCCGGAGCACAGGGCCGCGCACCTGACCTCCGCCGTTGCGAAGGCTTCTGCGGGGGCACTGGAGCATATGCCGGTGGCGAAGGTGCCGAACCTTGCCAACTACCTGAATTTCCTGAAGGAAAAAGGGTTCTGGATCGTCGGGCTTTCCGGGGATGCGACCGAGATTTATAGCAAGCCGGACCTGACCGTGCCCATTGCCCTTGTCCTGGGCGGCGAGGGCGCGGGGATAAGGCCCGTTGTCAGGAATTCCTGCGATTTGCTCGTGTCCCTGCCTATGTTCGGCAAGGTCTCGTCGCTGAATGTCTCGGTGGCGGCTGGAGTTATGCTGTATGAAGTCCTGCGGCAGAGGGCAATTTCGGCAGTAATATAAAAATTTGTTTATATAATCTCGAAAACGGCGGAATTCTGAAAATAAAATCCTTATTTTCCAACGGGTTATAAAATCGCTTCCGTCAAATAAGCGATTGTTTATGTAACGTGTAACCCCTTGCCAAACAAGGAGAAGCCCGTTTTTCCCCATAAAAAATCACCCTTTCCCCTCGCCCGGTTTTTGCCCTGAAACCAGCCCGCAGAGGCCCGTTTTCGATGCCGGGGGAAAATTGTGATTTTTACTAATTTTACCTTGAAGAATCGGCGGTTTCCGAATGCAATCGGGAATTGCTATTGACAATGAACTTCCCCGACCGATTAGATTTACTATTGGCGTTCGGCCCGGTGTTATAAGTAAATCATATCGAAATTCCCCGGACGCCTCTGAACGGGTCCCGATGATTTTCGTAGGGGCCGACCCGCGTGTCGGCCCTTTAATATATAAAACCGCCGGGTTCCCGCTTTCGCGGGAATGACGGGTAATGCCGGGCGCATAGAACTTAAGCCCCTACGGAATCGCAATCGAGGCTTAAATGAACCTGCGCGTCTTCTCTCTTTTTCCTTGACTTGCCGTTGATTTTCCTATAAAATAAACAACTTCTGTGAAAAAAGGCGCGCTGGCGTAGCTCAGTTGGTAGAGCAGCTGACTTGTAATCAGCAGGTCGGAGGTTCGACCCCTCTCGCCAGCTCCAGTTCTACGGCGGGCGGCAGGGGGAGGCGGGCAGCGTTTTAATCCTGCGCGTGGCGCTTTTTAAATCCTTTAGAAATAAAGGGTTGACAAAATTTCGGCTATAATGTATAAGATGTCGCCCGATGGATTCCCCCGCAGGCGGCTTGAACGGGGAGGTGGCCGAGCGGTTAATGGCAGCAGACTGTAAATCTGCCGGTCTTGCACCTACGGAGGTTCGAACCCTCCCCTCCCCACCATCTAATTTGATTAGTCTTGCGGGTGTAGCTCAGTTGGTAGAGCGCCAGCCTTCCAAGCTGGGGGTCGCGGGTTCGAGCCCCGTCGCCCGCTCCATAACGCCGCGGGCCGGGGGGCGCAAGAGGGGTTCGATGACCCGGCTTCCGCTATATAAAGTTGTTTTCGCGGCTCTTGCGGTATTTTTTGCGATACTGCCGTTCGCCGTGAATGGCCGCGCCGACGATTCCGTGATAAGTGCGCAGGCCGGGACGACAAAGGGGCGGGCGATACAGGCGCTTAACGCCGGGGACTTCGACGGCGCGATAAAGATACTTGAAGGCGCCGGATTCCAGGACCCGTTCGACGACGACTACAAAACTCTCCTCGCCCAGGCATACGACGGGCGGGGCTGGAAGAGGTTAAACGCCGGAGATTTCAAGGAAGCGCTTGAGGACTTCGGGAAGGCGCGCCTTGACGAGCCGGAGAAGGAGTTCTCGACGTATTTCGGGCTTGCATACTGCTCCTATCGCCTGGAGCAGATGGACGACGCGCAGGGTTATCTCGACGAGGCGCTTTACCTGAAGCCTTCCAGCGCGCAGGCCCGGACGCTCAAGGGCGAGGTTTATTATAAACAGGGGCGACTCAGGGACGCCGTCTCGGAGTGGGAACAGGCCCTCCAGGACAAGCCGCAGGACAAGGTCATACAGGGCCTGCTTGCGAAGGCCAGTAAAGAGCTTGGAGTTGAAGGCTCCTTCACAAAGAGGGAAACCTATAACTTCAATTTAAAATACGACGGCGAGGAAGACAGAAAACTGGGCGAGTTTGTGCTTGACATCCTTCAGGATGTCGCGTCGGATGTCGGGAGCGACCTCGACTTCTACCAGAAGGAGCCCGTTAACGTCATCCTCTATACCAAGCGCCAGTTTGTCGATATAACTCACGCGCCGGCGTGGTCCGACGGAATCTTCGACGGCAACATCAGGATACCCGCGGGCGGCGGCATGATAGACAGGACGGCGCTTTCGGCTGTGCTTCACCACGAATACACTCATGCCGTGATACACACGGAGATAAGCGGTCATGTGCCTGCCTGGCTGGACGAAGGGGTAGCGCAGTACGAGGAACACTGGGCCAGTCGGCGCAAGTCTGGCGATTTTACGCCCGTGCCGCTAAGCAGCCTTGATTCGACGTTTGCGAAGCTTGACGCGACAAAGGCGAGGGAGGCATACGCCGAATCGCTCTCTGCCGTAAGGTATTACGTAAATACATACGGGATATACAGCCTCTCCCAGCTTTTGAAGGACATGGGCAAGGGCAAGGACGTATCCGGGGCCATGAAATATGCCGCGGGCGTGAGCCTCCCGGAATTTGAGCGGGAGTGGCGCGAAGACTTGGGCAGGTAGTGAAAGAAAAGCAGGCCGACGTAGCTCAGTCGGTAGAGCGCGTCCTTGGTAAGGACGAGGTCACCAGTTCGATCCTGGTCGTCGGCTCCAGGAAACAGTCAGGCGAGGGGAAAGTCTTCCGGCGAAAACGGCATTGAACCGGACGCGGGGAGGGTTTGCACCTTCGTGTATTTCCTTTTCAGGGGGTGAGCATGGCAAAGGAGAAGTTTGAGAGGAAGAAGCCGCATGTCAATGTTGGGACGATAGGTCATGTAGATCACGGTAAGACGACGTTGACGGCGGCGATAACGAAGACGCTTGCGACGAAGGGTCAGGCGAAGTTTACGGCATTCGACCAGATAGACAAGGCTCCTGAGGAGCGTGAGCGCGGCATAACGATAGCGACTGCTCACGTGGAGTATGAGACGGGGAACCGTCACTATGCTCACGTCGACTGCCCCGGCCATGCGGACTACGTGAAGAACATGATAACGGGCGCGGCGCAGATGGACGGCGCGATACTGGTTGTTTCTGCTGCGGACGGTCCGATGCCGCAGACGCGGGAGCACATACTTCTTGCGCGTCAGGTCGGCGTTCCATATATAGTGGTGTTCATGAACAAGGTTGACATGGTGGACGACCCTGAGTTACTCGAGCTTGTGGAGCTTGAGCTTAGGGAGCTCTTAAGCAAGTATGAGTTTCCGGGCGACGACATACCCATCGTGAAGGGGAGCGCGCTGAAGGCTCTTGAGTCTGCGTCCACGGACCCTGCCGCGGCTGAGTATAAGTGCATCTGGGATCTGATGGACGCGGTTGACAGCTACATTCCGACGCCGGAGCGCGCGATAGATAAGCCGTTTTTGATGCCTGTGGAGGACGTGTTCACGATTTCGGGACGCGGCACTGTCGTAACGGGCAGGGTTGAGCGCGGCATTGTGAAGGTCGGCGACGAGGTCGAGATAGTCGGCATACGGGACACGCAGAAGACGATCGTTACGGGCGTGGAGATGTTCCGGAAGCTTCTCGACCAGGGCCAGGCGGGCGACAACATTGGGGTTCTTCTTCGCGGCACGAAGAAGGAAGAGGTTGAGCGCGGTATGGTTCTCGCGAAGCCCAAGTCGATCACGCCGCACACGAAGTTCAAGGCGGAGGCGTATATCCTGACGAAGGAAGAGGGCGGCAGGCACACTCCTTTCTTCAACGGGTATCGTCCTCAGTTCTACTTCCGGACGACGGACGTGACGGGAGTCGTGAAGCTTCCCGATGGAGTGGAGATGGTGATGCCGGGCGATAATGTTTCGATGGAAGTGGATCTTATCACGCCGATAGCGTGCGAGAAGGAACTCCGTTTCGCCATACGCGAAGGCGGCAGAACCGTCGGCGCCGGCGTCGTCGCGGATATAATAGAGTAAAGGGGACATCATGCGTGACATAATATTACTTACGTGCCAGACCTGCAAGCAGCGCAACTACTCCACGATGAAGAACAAGAAGAACACCACGGAGAAGCTTGAGCTGAAAAAATACTGCAAGCATTGCAGAAGCCATACGGTCCACAAGGAAACAAAGGCTTAGCCTGTTTTAAAAGTAAGCAAAGGGAAGCTACAGGCCAGTAGCTCTAACGGTTAGAGCGCCGGACTCCAAATCCGGGTGTTGGGGGTTCGAATCCCTCCTGGCCTGCCATTCTTAGAAAGGCGGCGCGCGAGACGCCGCCGGGGACGTCGGGGGAAAAAGATGTTCAACCAGGCGATAGAATTCATCAAGGAATCCAAGAACGAGCTTTCCAAGGTGGTTTTTCCGCCGAGGAACGAGATTATCAGTTCGACTATCGTCGTCATACTGACTGTCGTGTTCCTCTCGTTGTTTCTTGGGGTGGTAGACCTGGGGCTGTCCAAGCTGATGTCGCTCCTGGTGATGGGCTGAGGGGCCGCGGGCGGGATTTAATACAGGGCCGGATGCCGTATCGCCGACGGCGAGATGTACGAGACGGTTTTCGAGCCTAAATTAATCTGGAGATAAGATGGCCAAGGAATGGTATGTGGTTCATACCTACTCGGGTTTCGAGGGCAAGGTAAAGTCGAGCATAGAGGAGCGCGCGAAGTCGCTGGGTTTCCAGGACAGGATAAGCCAGATACTTGTGCCGACGGAGGACGTGGTGGAACTCAGAAACGGGAAGAAGCGCACCTCGACAAGGAAATTCTTTCCCGGATACATACTGGTCCAGATGGATCTCGATGACGCCACCTGGCACCTCGTGAAGGATACCCCGAAGGTGACGGGTTTCGTGGGCGACAAGCAGAAGCCGTCCCCCATAACTGAGGAAGAGGTCGGGCTTATCCGCACGCAGATGGAGGAAGGCGCGGCCCCGGCGAAACGCGAGGCGGCCTACAGCCACGGCGATTCCGTCAGGATTGTGGACGGCCCGTTCATCAGCTTCACGGGCACGGTGGAGGAGGTCAACCTGGACCAGGGGAAACTCAAGGTCATGGTCTCCATCTTCGGGCGCGCGACTCCCGTGGAGCTTGACTTCCTTCAGGTGGAGAAGGCGTAAAATCCCGGTATCCCCGCGGCGTCCTGCAAATTTAAAAGGACACGCTTCCGCCGGCGGGGGCCGTATTAAAATAGATAAATAGTATTTATTTATGATAAAGGAGTCCTAAAATGCCCAAAAAAGAGATAACCGGATACGTAAAGCTCCAGATACCGGCGGGGAAGGCGAATCCCGCGCCGCCGGTCGGCCCGGCCCTCGGCCAGCACGGCGTGAACATTATGGAGTTCTGCAAGGCATATAACGCCCAGACGCAGGAGATGGCCGGCCAGGTCGTCCCGGTGGTGATAACCATCTACAGCGACAGGACGTTCACGTTCGTTCTGAAGACGCCGCCCGCCTCCGAGCTTATAAAGAAGGCCGCGGGAATTGTCAAAGGCTCCGGCGTCCCGAACAAGGACAAGGTCGGGAAGGTTACGGAGGCCCAGGTGCGGGAGATTGCCCAGACGAAGCTCCCGGATTTGAACGCCGTCGACATTGACGGCGCGATAAACATAATCAAAGGCACCGCCCGCAGCATGGGCATAGAAGTTACGGCGTAGAGGGCGGGGAAAGTGTAATGCGGCGGCGCAATCCATTGCGTCCGTCATTCCCGCGAAGGCGGGTATCCAGGAATTTGGTTCTCCGGAAACAACCGCCGTCCGGAGAAGCCTTTAACCGGCGGGAGAACGCGGGGCGGGGACGCGCATAATTCGCAAGCCGGATACGCCGCGGTTCATTAAGGAGACATGCATGAAACAAAAGAAGCTGAACGCAAGCCGTGTGAAGGTTGACAAGTCGAAGCATTATACCCTTGAGGAAGCTATGGCGCTTGTCAAGGAATGCGCGTTTGTGAAATTCGACGAGTCCGTTGACCTTGCCGTGGTGCTTGGAGTAGACCCGAAACGCTCCGACCAGATGGTCAGAGGCTCCGTGGGCCTTCCAAACGGGACGGGCAGGACGGTGAGGGTGCTGGCCTTTGCGAAGGGCGAAAAGGAAAGAGAGGCGACAGAGGCAGGCGCGGACTTCGCCGGTGCCGACGACATGATAGCTAAAGTCCAGGGAGGGTGGATGGACTTCGACAGGGTCGTGGCCACGCCTGACATGATGGGCTCCGTCGGCAAGCTCGGCAAGCTCCTGGGCCCCAGGGGACTCATGCCGAACCCGAAGGTCGGCACGGTCTCGATGGACATAGGCAAGGCGGTGCGTGAGATAAAGGCCGGGAAGGTGGAATACAGGGTCGAGAAGGCCGGCATCGTGCATGTCCCGGTCGGGAAGGTTTCGTTCGCGGCGGACAAGCTTGCCGAGAACGCGACCGTGGTGCTTGAGGCGCTTATGAAGGCGAAACCCGCCACATCCAAAGGCCGCTACATGAAAAAGATTGTAGTGTCCTCGACGATGGGGCCCGGCATAAAGATCGACGTCGCCGTTGCCACGGAGGCGATGGGATAATCAAATTTCCGCCCCGCTTTCGGGGGCGGTATTTACTAAGGAGTCGAAGACAGCAGGAGGGGCAGGGGAGAGTAAACCACAGACCGTCATTCCCGCGAAAGCGGGAATCCAGGAATTAAGGTTTTGTCCCGATCCCTTAATTGGCCGACCGGCCGTCCCGCCGAGACGAGAGGGTAAAATAAAAGATTCCCCTGTCGACGACTTGGAAAGGGGGTTTACAGGTTGAACAAGAACGAAAAGCAGGAGCTGATAGACGAGCTTCACGGCAAGTTTGAAGCCGCAAAGGCCGCAATAGTAACGGAGTACAAAGGCCTTACCGTGGCCGAGATTACGGATCTCAGAAACGAGCTTCGCAAAAGCCGGCTCGAGTACAGGGTCGTGAAAAACACCCTGGCGATACGCGCGGCTGCGGGCACTTCCGCGCAGAAGCTTAACGACTACATGCAGGGGCCGACCGGCCTTGTGCTCGGTTTCGGAGATCCGGTCGCGCCGGCAAAGGCCGTCACGGAATTTGCGAAGAAGAACGGGAAACTGAAGGTAAAAATCGGCGTAATCGAAGGAATCCTTGCGAACGAAAAGGATCTCAAGGCGATAGCGGCTCTTCCCTCCAGGGAACAGCTTCTTTCGCAGATGGCCGCGGGATTCCAGGCGCCGGCTTCAAAGATGGCAAGGCTCTTGAACGCGACTATTGCAAGGCTCGGCTATGCGCTGGCGGCGCTGAAGGAGCAGAAGGCGTAAATTGAAAACGCCCGATGAAATCGGGCAGATACAATTAAATTTCCAAGTCTGATACAGGAGAGATAAAAATGGCTGACGTTACAAAAGACCAGGTATTCTCGTTTATCGACGACATGACGATACTCCAGATGAGCGAATTCATCAAGGAGTTCGAGGAGCGTTACGGCGTAACAGCCGCGGCCCCGGTAGCGGTTGCCGCCGCCCCGGCGGGCGGAGCGGCCCCGGCTGCCGCGGAGGAGAAAACGGCCTTCGACGTTATCCTCGCCTCGGCGGGCGACAAGAAAATCCAGGTAATCAAGGTCGTGCGCGAGCTGACCGGGCTTGGCCTCAAGGAGGCGAAGGACCTGGTGGACGGCGCCCCGAAGGAAGTAAAAGGCGGCGTCTCGAAGGAAGAGGCTGATACGATAAAGGCGAAGTTGGAAGAGCAGGGCGCCAAAGTAGAGGTAAAGTAGACGCGGATTTCGGCTGTCGGTCCTCCGCCCTGTCACGGGGCCGGAGGGCCGGCGGCTTTTTGCGTCTTAAATGGTATGAGTAAAAACAGCCCTTAAAATGAGGGGCACAGCTTAAAAATCAAGGAGAGCAGATGGCCTATCCCAAGATGCGGGAAGAGAGAAGGGACTTCGCGAAAATACCCGCGATAATGGACATCCCCGACCTTATCGACATTCAGAAAAGTTCGTATTACCGCTTCCTTCAGCAGGACACGCCTCCGGCAGAGAGGAAAAATATCGGGCTTCAGGCTGCTTTCAATTCCATCTTCCCCATAGCAGATTTCAACGAGACGTTCACGATAGAATTTGTGGAGTATTCGATTGGCGACCCGAAGTTTTCGGTGAGGGAGTGCCTCCAGAGGGGCACGACCTTCGCGGCGCCTCTCAAGATAAAGGTTCGCCTGGCCGCCTGGGAAAAGGACGAGGAAACCGGCACCAGGCGTCTGAAATACGCCAAGGAGGAGGGCGCGGATATATACCTGGGAGAGCTCCCGCTTATGACGGAGAACGGCACGTTCATCATAAACGGGACGGAGAGGGTGGTCGTAAGCCAGCTTCACCGCTCCCCCGGCGCGTTCTTCACACACGACAAGGGCAAGACGCACTCCTCCGGCAAGATACTTTACTCCGCCAGGATAATCCCCTACCGGGGTTCCTGGCTGGATTTCGAGTTCGACATCAAGGACCTGCTGCATGTCAGGATAGACCGCAGAAGGAAGATCCCGGCGACGATACTCCTTAAGGCCCTTGGTTATTCAAACGAGGAACTACTCCGTTACTACTACCCGGTCGAGAAGGTGCGCGCTGTCAAGAACGGCTTCGTGCGCAAAATAGACGCCGAGATACTGGCCGGATGGAAGGCGGTTAGCGATATAACTATTGACGGCAAGGAAGTCGTCGTCAGGAAAGGCAACAAGATTACCAAGGCCGCGATAAAGAAGCTCGAATCCATGAACGTAAGCGAGATACCCATATCGCTGGAGGAGATGGCCGGCAGGATAGCCATCAGAGACATAGTGGATTCCGAGACCGGCGAGGTCATAGTCGAGGGCAACGAGGAACTGAAGGAAGAGACGATCCAGAAGCTCCTCAAGGCGAAGACGGGGACGAAAGACGACCCGTATTTCGAGCTCCTCTTCATAGACGGCATACGCTTCATACCGTCGCTTCGGGATACGCTCCTCCTGGACAAGCTGGGGACGCCCGAAGAGGCGATGATAGAAATATACAGGAGGCTCCGCCCGGGAGAGCCGCCGACGCTCGACATGGCCAGAAGCCTTTTCGAGAACATGTTCTTTAACGACAAGCGCTACGATCTCTCCCCCGTCGGAAGGCTCAAGATGAACAAGAAGCTTGGGCTTGGCGTGGACATCGACAAAAGGGTGCTGACGAAGGAAGATATACTGGAGACGATCAGGTATCTGATCGACCTGAAGACCGGCAAGGGCGACGTTGACGATATAGACCACTTAGGGAACAGGCGTGTAAGGAGCGTCGGAGAGCTTCTTGAGAACCAGTTCCGCATCGGCCTTGTCCGGATGGAGCGCACCATCAAGGAGCGCATGAGCCTCCAGGACCTGGAAAACATCATGCCGCACGACCTTATAAACGCAAAGCCCGTTACGGCGGCCATAAAGGAGTTCTTCGGCTCCAGCCAGCTCAGCCAGTTCATGGACCAGACGAACCCCCTGGCGGAGATTACGCACAAACGAAGGCTCTCGGCTCTCGGCCCCGGCGGCCTCACGCGCGAGCGCGCGGGCTTCGAGGTGAGAGACGTTCACCCGACCCATTACGGCAGGATATGCCCGATAGAGACGCCGGAAGGCCCGAACATCGGGCTTATCACGTCCCTTGCGACATATGCCCGCGTGAACGAGTTCGGATTCATAGAGGCGCCGTACAGGAAGGTTCAAAAAGGCCGCCTGACGGACGAGATAGAGTTTCTGTCCGCCGTGGACGGCGAGAACTATGTCATAGCGCAGGCTAATACGCCCGTTGACTCAAAGGGTAGGATTACCGCGGACAGCGTCTCTGCGCGCGTCGGCGGAGAGTTCAAGATGGTCGAGCCGGAGGAGGTGCAGTACCTCGACGTCTCGCCCAAGCAGATCGTCTCCGTGGCCACGGCGCTCATACCGTTTCTCGAAAACGACGACGCGAACCGCGCCCTCATGGGTTCAAACATGCAGCGCCAGGCGGTTCCGCTTCTGAACGCCGAGGCCCCGATAGTCGGGACAGGCATGGAGCAGGTTGCCGCGCGCGACTCGGGCGTCATAGTGCTTGCGAAGAGAAGCGGCGCAATCGAGAGCGTGGACGCCAACAGGATTGTGGTGCGCGTGAGCGAAAAGGAAGTGACGCAGGCGAATCCCTCCCCGCTCGACGTCTATACGCTGATTAAATTCTACCGCTCCAACCAGAACACCTGCATCAACCAGAAGCCAATTGTCGCCGTCGGGCAGAAGGTAAAAAAAGGGCAGGTGCTGGCGGACGGCCCGGCTACCGACGGAGGCGAGCTGGCCCTCGGCCAAAACGTCATGGTGGCGTTCATGCCCTGGGGCGGCTATAACTACGAAGACGCGATACTCATTTCAGAGAAACTTGTCCGGGAAGACAGATATACCTCCATCCACATCGAGGAGTTCGAGATAGAGGCGCGCGATACCAAGCTCGGACAGGAGGAGATTACCAGGGATATTCCGAATGTCGGCGAAGAGGCGCTCAGGAACCTCGACGAGTCCGGCATAATCAGGATAGGGGCCGAGGTAAAGGCCGGGGACATACTGGTCGGCAAGGTTACGCCGAAGGGCGAGACGCAGCTTACTCCTGAGGAAAGGCTTCTGCGCGCGATATTCGGCGAGAAGGCCGGAGACGTCCGCGACGCCTCGCTTACCGTCCCGCCGGGAGTCGAAGGCACTATCGTGGACGTGAAGATATTCTCCCGCAAGGGCGTGGAGAAGGACGAACGGGCCAAGAGCATCGAGGACGAGGAGGTCGAGCGCCTTGAGCGGGACAAGCAGGACGAGTTTCGCATAATCCAGGAGGAGAAGCTCAAGAAACTCAAGAAAGCGGTGCTCGGCCAGGCAATATCCACGAAGATAGTGGACGAATCCGGCAAGACCATCCTCCCGAAGGGCAAGGAGATAACCGAGGACATCGTCGAAAGGCTCGACGAGGCCGACCTCTCCATGCTCTCCTTCGAGGACGAGTCCCTGACGGACAGGCTCTCGGAGATTGAGGAATACGCCGCGGAGCAGATGAGCTACCTTGAGACGATATTCGACGAGAGGATTGGACGGCTGAAAAAGGGAGACGAACTCCCGCCTGGCGTCATAAAGCTCGTCAAGGTCTATATCGCGATGAAGAGGAAGCTCTCCGTCGGCGACAAGATGGCCGGACGGCACGGCAACAAGGGTGTCGTATCGAGGATACTGCCGGAAGAAGACCTCCCGTATCTTCCGGACGGGACGCCGGTCGATATAGTCCTGAATCCACTTGGCGTTCCTTCCAGAATGAACGTCGGCCAGATACTCGAAACGCACCTGGGCTGGGCCGCGAAGGCACTTGGGATAGCGGTATCCACCCCCGTCTTCGACGGCGCCACCGAGGCGCAGATAAGGAACATGCTGGCCGAGGCAAAACTCCCGAAGACCGGTCAGATTATGCTGTACGACGGCAGGACAGGCGAACCTTTCGACAGGAAGGTAACCGTCGGCAACATGTACATGCTGAAGCTGCACCACCTGGTCGATGACAAGCTCCATGCCCGCTCGATCGGCCCGTACTCGCTCGTCACGCAGCAGCCGCTTGGAGGCAAGGCGCAGTTCGGCGGACAGAGGCTTGGAGAGATGGAGGTCTGGGCGCTTCAGGCATACGGCGCGGCATACACCCTCCAGGAATTCCTTACGGTCAAGTCGGACGACGTCTCCGGGCGCGCCAAGATATACGAAGCCATCGTCAAGGGCGAGAGCACTCTTGAGCCCGGCCTGCCGGAGTCTTTCAATGTGCTCATAAAAGAACTTCAGAGCCTTTGCCTCGACGTGGAGCTCCTTGAGGAAGTGAAAGAGTAAGAAACCCGGTTAGCTGTCATTGCGAGCATTGCAAAGCAATCTCGGATTTAAAAAACTGAGATTGCCGCGGGCCAAAAGATGGCCCTCGCAATGACGGATTTGATACAGAGATGGTTGGTTCCATCTATCGGAGGTAATGAATTGGACGATATATACAGCCTTTTCGACAAACCGAGAGAACCGGTAACATTCGACGCGATAAAGATACGGGTCGCGTCTCCAGAAAAGATAAGGTCGTGGTCGCACGGCGAGGTAAAGAAGCCGGAGACCATAAACTACCGCTCTTTCAAGCCGGAGAGGGACGGCCTTTTCTGCGCGAAGATATTCGGCCCGACGAAGGACTGGGAGTGCAACTGCGGTAAATACAAGCGCATGAAGCACAGGGGAGTCGTGTGCGACAAGTGCGGCGTCGAGGTCATACAGTCCAAGGTTCGCCGCGAGAGGATGGGCCATATAGAGCTTGCCTCTCCCGTCGCGCACATCTGGTTCCTCAAGGGCCTCCCGTCGAGGATAGGCAACCTCCTCGACATGACGCTTCGGCACCTCGAGAAGGTGCTGTATTTCGAATCCTATGTCGTAATCGACCCCGGAGACACTCCCTTAAACGAGAAGGAGCTCCTGACCGAGGAGAAATACAGGAAGCTCCTCCAGGAATACGGGAGCCGTTTCAAGGCGGACATGGGTGCGCAGGCGATAAGGGAGCTGCTCCGGCACATAAACCTTGAAGAGCTTGCGCAGGATCTGCACGTGAAAATAGAGATGGCGAACTCCTCCGCCGTCAAGAAAAAGCTGACCAAGCGTCTCAAGGTCGTCGAGGCGTTCCGGAAATCCGGGAACAAGCCTGAATGGATGATACTCGACGTTATCCCGGTTATCCCGCCGGAACTGAGGCCGCTTGTCCCGCTTGAAGGCGGAAGGTTTGCGACATCCGACTTAAACGATCTCTACAGGCGCGTGATAAACAGGAACAACCGCCTCAAGAGGCTTGAGGAACTTAAAGCGCCGAGCGTCATAATCAGAAACGAGAAGAGGATGCTCCAGGAGGCGGTTGACGCGCTCTTCGACAACGGCAGGCGCGGCAGGATACTTAGAGGCCCGAACAAGAGGCCGCTTAAGTCCCTCTCCGACATGCTGAAAGGCAAGCAGGGCCGGTTCCGCCAGAACCTCCTTGGCAAGCGCGTGGACTACTCCGGTCGTTCCGTTATAGTCGTCGGCCCGGAACTGAAGCTCAACCAGTGCGGCCTGCCGAAGAAGATGGCTCTTGAATTATTCAAGCCTTTTATCTTCAACCGTCTTGAAGAGAAAGGCTACTGCACCACGATAAAGAGCGCGAAGAAGATGGTCGAGCGCGAGAGGCCGGAGGTCTGGGACGTCCTGGAAGAAGTCATCCGGGAGCATCCGGTAATGCTGAACCGCGCCCCGACCCTGCACAGGCTGGGCATTCAGGCGTTCGACCCCGTGCTGGTTTCCGGGAAGGCCATCAGGCTTCACCCGCTCGTCTGCACCGCCTTCAACGCGGACTTCGACGGCGACCAGATGGCGGTGCACGTGCCGCTCTCAATAGAGGCCCAGGTCGAGGCCAGAGTTCTGATGCTTTCCGTCAACAACATCCTTTCCCCGGCCAACGGGCGTCCGATTACCGTGCCCTCGCAGGACATGGTGCTCGGCGTTTACTACTTAAGTAAGGTCCGCCCGAACGCGCGCGGCGAGGGGATGAAGTTCTCCGGCCCTGAGGAGGTGCGGATAGCTTACGACCACGGCGTCGTGGCGAAGCATGCGAAGATAAAGGTAAGGATAGACGGCAGGCTCGTGGATACGACGGTTGGCCGCGTGATAATCTCCGAGATACTGCCCGAAGGGCTTTCCTTCGACCTCGTGAACAAGGAGATGAACAAGAAGGAAATATCCCGGCTTATCGACGCCTCTTACCGCCAGTCCGGCGCGAGGGCGACCGTTACCCTTATGGACAACTTGAAGGACATCGGTTTCAAGTACGCGAACGAGGCCGGCATCTCCATCTGCATGAACGACATGCACATCCCCACGAACAAGCAGGAGCTTATCGCGCAGGCGGAAAAGCAGGTCATGGAGATACAGAAGCAGTATGCGGACGGCCTCATCACGAACGGCGAGCGATATAACAAGGTTATCGACATATGGGCGTCCGTTACGGAGACCATCGCATCCGAGATGATGAACGAGCTTGGAATCGACGACGAGGTCGAGGGCATTCCGCTGGACCAGAAACGGTCGTTCAACTCGATATTCATGATGGCGGATTCCGGCGCCAGGGGCAGCGCACAGCAGCTAAGGCAGCTGGCCGGCATGAGGGGACTCATGGCCAAGCCCTCCGGCGAGATTATCGAGGCGCCGATACAGGCGAACTTCCGCGAAGGCCTGAAGGTGCTGGAATACTTCATCTCCACACACGGCGCCAGGAAGGGTCTTGCCGATACCGCGCTTAAGACGGCAAACTCCGGCTACCTGACCAGGAGGCTTGTGGACGTCGCGCAGGACGTCATAATAACCGAGGTGGACTGCGGCACGGTGGACGGCATACAGGTGTCCGCGCTCGTCGAGGGCGGAGAGATAATCGAGCCGCTTGACGAGAGGCTCCTTGGAAGGGTCAATTCGGAAGACATCATAGACCCGGTAACCGGCGAGAAGCTCGTTCCGGCAAATACTGAGATTACGGAGGACAATCTAAGGAAGATAGTGGACGCGGGCATAGACCACGTCAAGATACGCTCGGTGCTTACATGCCAGACGAGGCGCGGCGTGTGCAAGATGTGCTACGGGCGAGACCTCGCCAGGGGCCATCTGGTTGACATCGGCGAGGCCGTAGGCATAATCGCGGCGCAGTCGATAGGCGAGCCGGGAACGCAGCTTACCATGAGGACGTTCCATATCGGCGGAACGGCGTCGAAGGTCGTCGAGCAGACCAAACTGACGGCCAAGAACGCCGGCATAGTGGAGTATATAAACCTCCATACGATAAAGAAGGAAGACGGCTCAATCATCGTTATGAACCGCAACGGCAAGATAGCCATACGCGATTCGTCGGGCCGCGAGAAAGAGCGCTACATGATCACATACGGCGCGAACCTGCACGTTACCGACAAGCAGAAGGTAAAGGAGAGCCAGATACTTGTCGACTGGGACCCGTATTCCACCCCGATACTTACTGAAGTCGGCGGCAAGATAGCCCTGGGCGACATCGTCGAAGGCTCTACGATGCGCGAGGAAGTGGACGAGACGACGGGTCTCTCGCACAAGGTCATAATCGACTATCCGGCCAACATGAGGCCGCGCATATCCATCAAGGACGAGACCGGCAAGACAGCCAAGATACCTGGCACCAACGCCGTCGCGCGATACCTCCTGCCCGCCGGAGCGCACATACTTGTAGAAAAGGGCGATACCGTAAGCCCGGGCGACATCCTGGTGAAGATACCGAGAGAGACCACCAAGACCAAGGACATCACAGGCGGTCTGCCCCGCGTGGCCGAGCTTTTCGAGGCCAGACGCCCGAAGGAGCAGGCGGTAATTTCCGAGATAGACGGTACCGTAGAATACGGCGGATTCGTCAAGGGCATGAGGCGGGTAATCGTCAAGGGCGCCTTGGGCGACGAGAAGGAATACCTCATACCCAAGGGCAAGCACGTCAACGTCCATGAGGGCGACTGGGTTATCGCGGGCGAACCTCTCATGGACGGCTCTGTTGACCCGCACGACATCCTCGATATCATGGGCCCGAAAGAGCTCCAGAAATACCTTGTAGACCAGGTGCAGCAGGTCTACCGGCTCCAGGGCGTGTCTATTAACGACAAGCACATCGAGGTTATTGTCCGTCAGATGCTGAGGAAGGTGAAGCTGGAAGACGCAGGCGATACCCGTTTCCTGCCGGGCGAGCAGGTAGATAAATTTGCGTTCATCGACGAGAACAATTTCGTCGCGAAGCAGGTGAAGGTGGAGGATCCGGGCGATACGGAGTATATGCTTGGCGAGCTTATCGATCCGAAGGTCATTGAGGAAGTCAACGCCAAGATAGAGGCCAAGGGCGGCAGACCCGCGATATACCGGAAGGCAAGGACCGCAGTCGGCAAGCCGATACTCCTCGGCATAACCAAGGCGTCCCTGTCCACGGACAGCTTCATCTCCGCGGCCTCGTTCCAGGAGACCACGAGAGTGCTGACCGAGGCGGCCATCACGGGTTCCGTCGATAAGCTCCTCGGCCTTAAGGAAAACGTGATAATGGGCAGGCTTATCCCCGCAGGCACAGGTTCCGCCGCTTACAGAGACACCTACGCCCTACCGAAGGACATGGAGCTTCCGGAAAAGGAGGCCCTGGCGGCCAGTTGACGCGGGATAGGGACTATGGATCGGGGGCCGGAAGGCGGCCCCCTGCTTTTTTATTTTTCATGTATAATTAATGCTTGACATTGCGAGTTCGATTAAGATATAATCCGCAAGTTTTTCGCCAGTGTTTTTGATTTTGCTAACTATCGAAAAAAGCACGGGTATTTTTGAGAGAACGTTTCCTGGAGGTTGGGTGTGCCGACAATTAACCAGTTAGTGAGGAGCAGCAGGGAGAAAGTCTCCATGAAGAGCAAAAGCCCTGCCCTGAAAAGTTGTCCTCAGAAAAGGGGCGTATGCGTAAGGGTTTACACTACAACGCCCAAGAAGCCGAACTCGGCGCTTCGGAAGGTGGCGAGGGTGAGGCTTACAAACCAGATGGAAGTCACCACCTATATTCCCGGAGTGGGACATAACCTCCAGGAGCACTCGATAGTTCTTATCAGGGGCGGCAGGGTCAAGGACCTCCCTGGAGTCAGGTACCATATCATCCGCGGGACCCTGGATACGACGGGCGTGGCGGACCGCAAGCAGGGCCGTTCCAAGTACGGCGCCAAGCGGCCCAAGGCCTAAGGAGGGAAAAGATGCCGAGAAGAAGAGAGGTCGCAAAAAGGGAAATCCTCCCGGACCCGAAATTCAATAACAAGCTGGTCGGCAAGTTCATGAGCTGCCTTATGATGGAAGGCAAAAAAAGCGTTGCGGAACATATAACCTACGGCGCATTCGACATCATAAAAGACAAGACCGGGGGCGACCCCTTAAAGACTTTCAAGAGCGCGCTCGATAACGTAAAGCCTGCGGTCGAAGTGAAGTCCCGCAGGGTCGGCGGCGCGTCTTACCAGGTCCCGGTGGACATCCGCCCGAACAGGAGGATGGCCCTTGGTATAAGGTGGCTTATAACTTTCGCCCGCAAGAGGGGCGAGAAGACAATGAGGGAGCGGCTTGCGGCGGAGCTTCTGGACGCGGCGAACAACACCGGGGCGGCTGTAAGAAAGAAGGAGGATACCCACAAGATGGCCGAGGCCAACAAGGCCTTTGCGCATTACAGGTGGTAAAAATAAATAGATGGCACAAGCGGTTGAAAAGACAACTGGGGCGGCAAAAGTGAAAAGGCAGTATCCCCTCGAAGATACCCGGAACATCGGTATAATGGCGCATATCGACGCCGGCAAGACCACGACGACCGAGCGCATTCTCTACTATACCGGCGTGTCCTATAAAATAGGCGAAGTGCATGAGGGCACCGCCGTGATGGACTGGATGGTTCAGGAACAGGAACGCGGCATCACCATTACATCCGCCGCGACGACATGCTTCTGGAAGGGGAAGCGCATCAATATAATAGACACGCCGGGCCACGTCGATTTCACAATCGAGGTCGAGCGTTCGCTCAGGGTTCTGGACGGCGCAGTGGCGGTTTTCGATTCCGTCGCCGGAGTCGAGCCCCAGTCCGAAACGGTATGGCGCCAGGCGGATAAATACGAGGTTCCCAGGATTGCCTTTATGAACAAGATGGACAGGACGGGCGCCGATTTCTACCGCTCCGTCCAGACCATGATGGACCGTCTTGGGGCAAAGCCCGTCGCAATCCAGCTGCCCATAGGCAGGGAGGAGAATTTCAAGGGCGTAATTGACCTGGTCAGGATGAAAGCGATCCTTTTCCTGGATGAAACTCTCGGCGCGAAGTTCGACGAGACGGAAATTCCCGAGGACATGAAGGCCCAGGCGCAGGAGTATCACGAGAAGATGATAGAGGCGCTTTCGGATGTTGACGACGCCCTGATGGAAAAATACCTGGGCGGCGAGACCATATCCGAGGAAGAGATAAAGGCGGCGCTTCGCGCCGGCACCATTCAACTCAAAATAACTCCGTGTCTCTGTGGGACGGCCTTTAAAAACAAAGGCGTCCAGCCACTCCTCGACGCAGTTGTGGACTACCTGCCTTCTCCTCTGGATGTCCCCCCGGTTGTCGGGACGCATCCCGGCACGGACGAGGAACTTACGCGCAAGGCGGACGACAGCGAGCCTTTCTCCGCCCTGGCGTTCAAGATAATGACGGACCCGTTCGTAGGCCAGCTTACCTTTTTCAGGGTATACTCAGGCACGATGAATGCCGGCTCCTACATATATAACGCGACAAAGGACAGCAAGGAGCGGGTAGGACGCATCCTCAAGATGCACGCAAACAAGCGCGAAGACATAGACGTCGTGATGGCGGGCGACATCGCCGCGGCAGTCGGGCTTAAAAACACCATCACGGGCGACACCCTCTGCGATCCCAGCCATCCTATCATCCTTGAGGCGATGGAATTCCCGGAACCGGTTATATCCGTCGCCATAGAGCCCAAGACGAAGGTTGATCAGGAGCGGCTTGGTACCTCGCTTTCAAAGCTTGCGCAGGAAGACCCGTCCTTTAAGGTAAAGACCGACGAGGAGACAGGCCAGACAATAATCTCCGGAATGGGCGAACTCCATCTGGAAATAATAGTAGACAGGCTCCTTCGTGAGTTTAAAGTTGATGCTAACGTGGGCAAGCCGCAGGTCGCATACCGCGAGACCATCCGGAAGAAGGTAGAGGCCCAGGGCAAGTTCGTCCGGCAGAGCGGCGGACGCGGCCAGTACGGAGATGTCTGGCTCAATCTTGAGCCTACCGAGCCCGGCACGGGTTTTGAGTTTGTAAACAAGATTGTCGGCGGCGTTGTTCCCAGGGAGTACATCCCGGCGGTAGAAAAGGGCGCCAAGGAAGCCATGGACGGCGGCGTGCTTGCGGGCTATCCGATGGTGGATATTAAAGTTACCATAATTGACGGTTCCTATCACGAAGTTGACTCCTCTGAAATGGCTTTCAAAATCGCCGGTTCAATGGGTTTCAAGGCTGGCGCCGCAAAGGCTTCGCCGGTGCTGCTTGAGCCGGTGATGTCCGTCGAGGTCGTCGTGCCTGAAGAATATATGGGCGATGTCATAGGCGATTTAAACTCAAGGCGTGGGAAGATCCAAGGCATGGAGCCCAGGGGCAACGCGCAGGTAATAAAGTCAGTCGTACCGCTTTCCCAGATGTTCGGCTACTCAACCGACCTTCGCTCCGCGACCCAGGGCCGCGCTACGTATACCATGCAGTTTTCGCATTACGAAGAGGTCCCGAAGGGGCTTGCGGACGAGATAATCGCCAAGGTAAAGGGCGAGTAAAAGGCGAAATTATCCCGTTCAATTGAGGAGGGTTTATCATGGCAAAGGAGAAGTTTGAGAGGAAGAAGCCGCATGTCAATGTTGGGACGATAGGTCATGTAGATCACGGTAAGACGACGTTGACGGCGGCGATAACGAAGACGCTTGCGACGAAGGGTCAGGCGAAGTTTACGGCATTCGACCAGATAGACAAGGCTCCTGAGGAGCGTGAGCGCGGCATAACGATAGCGACTGCTCACGTGGAGTATGAGACGGGGAACCGTCACTATGCTCACGTCGACTGCCCCGGCCATGCGGACTACGTGAAGAACATGATAACGGGCGCGGCGCAGATGGACGGCGCGATACTGGTTGTTTCTGCTGCGGACGGTCCGATGCCGCAGACGCGGGAGCACATACTTCTTGCGCGTCAGGTCGGCGTTCCATATATAGTGGTGTTCATGAACAAGGTTGACATGGTGGACGACCCTGAGTTACTCGAGCTTGTGGAGCTTGAGCTTAGGGAGCTCTTAAGCAAGTATGAGTTTCCGGGCGACGACATACCCATCGTGAAGGGGAGCGCGCTGAAGGCTCTTGAGTCTGCGTCCACGGACCCTGCCGCGGCTGAGTATAAGTGCATCTGGGATCTGATGGACGCGGTTGACAGCTACATTCCGACGCCGGAGCGCGCGATAGATAAGCCGTTTTTGATGCCTGTGGAGGACGTGTTCACGATTTCGGGACGCGGCACTGTCGTAACGGGCAGGGTTGAGCGCGGCATTGTGAAGGTCGGCGACGAGGTCGAGATAGTCGGCATACGGGACACGCAGAAGACGATCGTTACGGGCGTGGAGATGTTCCGGAAGCTTCTCGACCAGGGCCAGGCGGGCGACAACATTGGGGTTCTTCTTCGCGGCACGAAGAAGGAAGAGGTTGAGCGCGGTATGGTTCTCGCGAAGCCCAAGTCGATCACGCCGCACACGAAGTTCAAGGCGGAGGCGTATATCCTGACGAAGGAAGAGGGCGGCAGGCACACTCCTTTCTTCAACGGGTATCGTCCTCAGTTCTACTTCCGGACGACGGACGTGACGGGAGTCGTGAAGCTTCCCGATGGAGTGGAGATGGTGATGCCGGGCGATAATGTTTCGATGGAAGTGGATCTTATCACGCCGATAGCGTGCGAGAAGGAACTCCGTTTCGCCATACGCGAAGGCGGCAGAACCGTCGGCGCCGGCGTCGTCGCGGATATAATAGAGTGAGGTTGACGTGGCACAGAAAATAAGGATAAGGCTGAACGCCTACGACCACAGGCTGCTTGACCAGTCGGTTACCGAGATAGTGGATACGGCGAAGAGAACCGGCGCGCGGGTGTCCGGCCCGGTGCCGTTGCCCACGAAAATAAACAGGTACACCGTGCTCAGGTCTCCCCATGTGGACAAAAAATCACGCGAGCAGTTTGAGATAAGAACACACAAGCGCCTTATCGACATCCTGGACCCTACGCCGCAAACCGTTGACGCGCTTATGAAACTGGATCTTTCCGCCGGCGTTGATGTGGAGATAAAGTTATGATAAGCGGCATAATAGGAAAGAAGCTGGGGATGACCCAGATATTCACGGACGATGGACGCGTTACGCCTGTTACGGTAATAGAGGCCGGGCCGTGCGCGGTAGTCCAGAAAAAGACGGTCCCGTCGGACGGCTACGATGCAGTGCAGATAGGTTTCCTTGAGATAAGGGAGAGCAAGGCAAACAAGCCCATGACAGGTCATTTCAAGAAGGCGGGCACTGCGTCCTACAGGCACCTCCGGGAATTTCATGGCGACACATCCGATATGGAGCCGGGTTCAAAAGTGACCGTGGAAATATTCGCAAGGGGCGACAAGGTATCCGTAATGGGTACGTCAAGGGGCAAGGGCTTCCAGGGCGTCATCGTGCGCCACCACTTCAAGGGCGGGCGCGCGACCCACGGCTCGATGTTCCACAGGGAACCGGGAGGCATAGGGTCATCGGCATGGCCGTCCAGGGTCTGGAAGAACAAGAGGCTTCCCGGCCATATGGGCAACGGGAGTGTTACCACCCGCGGCCTGGAAGTGGTCGATATAAAGGCACAGGATAATATCCTGCTGGTCAAAGGCGCAGTACCGGGTTCGCCCGGCGGGATAGTTATCGTTAACAAAATATAAGGGGCCGGAATGGGGGCGGGCCTGATTTATAAACCCCGTCATTCCCGCGAAGGCTGGAACCCAGTGACTTTTGGCGTTGGCCTGTTCGTGAAGCTAAAAAATAAAAGCAGCTCCAGGGAGATACAAGGATGCCGTCGGTAGATATAATAGATTCAAGAAAACAGAAGACGGGAAACATTAACCTTTCAGACGATGTTTTCGGGGTAAAGGTTAATCCGGGCCTCGTGCATGAAGCTTTCCTGATGCAGAGGGCGAATGCCCGTCAGGGCACGTCGGAGACGAAGACGCGCCATTTCGTCAGCGGTGGTGGTGTAAAGCCCTACCGGCAGAAAGGGACGGGCCGTGCCCGCGCGGGGTCTTCGAGGTCGGGGCTTTGGAGGCATGGCGGCATAATATTCGGGCCGCATCCGAGGGATTATTCCTACGCCATGCCCAAAAAGGCGTCAAGGGCGGCGCTTGCGGCGGTGTTGTCAGCCAAGGTTGCGGACGGAGAGCTTTTCGTCATGGACAAACTGGCGGTCGGGGAGCCCAAAACCAAGGTCGCAGCCGCGCTCTTTTCCTCGCTGGGCCTTACCGGGACGACGCTTGTTTTAACTGCCGGCACGGACAGAAACATATATCTTGCGGCGCGGAATATCCCAAGCGTGAAGGTATGCCGCGTGGAGAATATAAATATCTACGACCTCCTGAAATACAAGAATCTGCTTTCGGACAGGGAGTCGTTGGAGAAGCTCCAGGAGGCGCTTTCATGAAAGGCATCTACGAAATTATAAAGAAACCCCTGATTACAGAAAAGGGTTCAAAGCTGAAGGAGAGCCAGAACAAGATAGTGCTTCAGGTTTCTCCCGATGCAAACAAAATAGAGATAAAGAACGCGGTCGAAGCCGTCTTCAAGGTGAAGGTGGACGAAGTGCGCACCATGGTTTTCAAGGGTAAAAGAAAGCGTCTGGGAGCGCGCCAGGGCGTGCGTTCGGACTGGAAAAAGGCGGTTATCACGCTGAAGGAAGGCCAGACCGTCGAGTACCTCGAAGGCGTGAAATAAGCGGGCAAAGTGGGAGCGGCGCCGGCGGCGCTATAGTGTTTTGGGCGTGGAACAGGCTTTGGGGGCATACGTTAAATGGCTATAAAATCATATAAACCGACCTCTCCGGCAAGGCGTTTCCAGACCGTGGACACCTTCGAGGACATCACCAAAAAAGAGCCTGAAAAGGGCCTTGTAAAGGTCTATTCCAAGAGCGCGGGCAGGAACTCCTACGGCAGGATAACGGTCCGCAGGCGCGGCGGCGGCTCCAAGCGGGCCTACAGGATAATCGACTTCAAGCGGGATAAGGACGGGATACCCGCAAAGGTGGCGAGTATAGAGTACGACCCGAACAGGAGTTCCAGGATTGCGCTTTTGCATTATGCGGACGGTGAAAAGCGCTATATAATTGCGCCTGTGGGGCTTAAGGCAGGCGACAATGTAATGTCGGGGCCGGAGGCGGACATACTTCCGGGCAACTGCCTGCCGCTTCGCAACATCCCTTTTGGGACTCAGGTTCATAACGTTGAGATGAGAGTCGGCGGCGGCGGACAGATGGTAAAGAGCGCGGGTTCGTATGCTCAGCTCATGGCCAAGGAAGGCAAATACGCTCAGCTTCGGCTCCCGTCCGGCGAGGTGCGGATGGTTCTTATGGACTGCAAGGCGTCCATCGGACAGGTCAGCAACATCGACCACGAGAACATCTCCCTGGGCAAGGCCGGACGTTCCCGTTGGCTCGGCAAGAGACCGAAGGTCAGGGGCGTCGCGATGAACCCGGTAGACCATCCCCTCGGCGGCGGAGAAGGCCGGTCGTCCGGCGGAAGGCCGCCATGCTCGCCCTGGGGCAAGCCGGAAGGCGTCAAGACCAGGAAGAGCAGGAATGCGGACAAGTTTATCGTCAAGAAGAGGAAGTAGTTTAAGGGCTGATTTTTCAGGAGGAGCGCTGTGCCAAGATCGGTAAACAAGGGGCCTTACGTCCAGGAAAGCCTGCTGACTAAGGTAGCAAAGATGAACGAGGCCGGGGAAAAGAAAATCTTTAAGACCTGGTCCAGGAGCAGCATGGTCGTTCCGGAGTTCATAGGCCATACGCTGGCCGTGCATAACGGGAAAAAATTTATCCCGGTTTATGTCACCGAGAATATGATTGGCCATAAACTGGGCGAATTTGCGCCCACGAGGCAGTTCAAGGGCCACGGCGGGACCGAGAAGAAAACAACGACGGGGCCGGGGACGGCAAAACAAGGTTAAAGGGGTCGGATTCCGATGGAAGCCACTGCAAAGGCAAAGTTTATAAGAGTCACGCCAAGAAAGGCGCGGCTTGTAATTGACGTCATACGGGGCAGGAAGGTCGGTGAGGCCATGAATATGCTTAAGTTCATGCCCCAGCATGCGTCCCGCGTAGTCGAGAAACTGCTGAAATCCGCCATAGCCAATGCGGAACAGAAAAATGTATCGGACGTGGACAGGCTCAAAGTGAAAGCGGCATTCGTGGACCAGGGACCGGTCTTGAAGAGGGTTATGCCCCGTGCAATGGGCAGGGCCAACATCATACGGAAGCGTTCCAGCCATATTACCCTGGTGCTGGGCGATGAATAAGGCAAAAGAGAATAATCGGAGGTGAGCGTTTGGGCCAGAAAGTCCATCCAGTCGGTTACAGGCTTGGCGTCATAAAGACCTGGAGTTCGCGCTGGTTTGCCAGAAAGGAATATGGCGAGTACCTGCACGAAGACTTAAGGCTCCGCAAGGTCGTTAAGGCGAAGCTATTTCACGCGGGGGTCGGCAAGATAGACGTCGAGCGCGCGGGCAGCAGGATAAAAGTCAATATCCACACCGCACGCCCCGGCATCATTATCGGCAAAAAAGGCGCCGAGGTGGACAAGCTCAAAAAAGAGCTTGAGGACCAGACCGGCAAGCAGGTCTATATAAATATCATGGAAATAAGAAAGCCGGAGATGGATGCCCAGCTCGTGGCGGAGAATATAGCCCTTCAGCTTGAACGCAGGATCGCCTTCCGTCGCGCGATGAAAAAGTCCGTAACCTCTTCGCTTCGGTTCGGAGCGCAGGGGATAAAAATAGCATGTGCCGGGCGACTGGCGGGCGCCGAAATAGCCCGCTCCGAGTGGTACAGGGAGGGCAGAGTGCCGCTTCATACCATAAGGGCGGACATAGACTACGGTTTTGCCGAGGCCAAGACGACATACGGACAGATAGGCGTCAAGGTCTGGATATACAAGGGCGACATCCTGGGCGAAGCGGCGGCGGTATAACCGGTCGGTGGGCACCGGGTGTAACATAATTCGCAGATGGCTGACACACGAGATTTTCACCGGACATAATCGGGAGTTGTAAATGTTAGCGCCGAAGAAAGTCAAATACAGGAAGAAGCAGAAAGGCACCATGAACGGGAAGGCCTGGCGAGGCGGGGATATAAGCTTCGGCGAGTTCGGCCTGAAGGCCCTCGAGCCTGGCTGGGTGACGAGCGCCCAGATAGAGGCCGCCCGTATCGCCATGACCCGCCACGTAAAGAGGGGCGGTAAGATCTGGATCCGGATATTCCCGGACAAGCCCATAACCAAAAAGCCCGCCGAGACGAGGATGGGCAAGGGGAAAGGCGCTCCGGAATACTGGGTATCCGTCGTGAAGCCTGGCCGTATAATATACGAAATGGCGGGCGTGCCGGAAGAAGTGGCGAGAGAGGCGCTCAGGCTCGCCGCGCACAAGCTTCCGGTCGCTACCCGGTTCGTGTCCAGGGAAGGAGGACTGCTGTGAAGGCATCCGAAATAAAAGACCTTTCGCCGGAGGAGCTTAAGTCGAAGCTTTCCGACCTGGACAAGGAGCGGTTCAACCTGCGTTTCCAGCTTGCTATGGGCGACATAGAAAACCCGATGCGCATACGCGACGTAAAAAGGGACATTGCGCGAATAAAGACCGTTCTTAAAGAGAAGGAAATCGGGGGCTGATCCCGGAGGCGCGAAGCTTATAAAGACGTCATTCCCGCGAAAGCGGGAATCCAGGGATTTAAAATACTGGATTAAGATAGTGGGGATTATCCCCGGAGGATAAGGCTGATGGCCGAAAATAAGACATTCGTTGGAGAAGTCGTAAGCGACAAGATGGACAAGACGGTCGTCGTCAGGGTCACGAGGAGAGTGCCGCACCCGGTCTACAAAAAGATAGTAAGCCGCGTAGCCCGCTTGAAGGCCCATGACGAAAAGAACGAGTGCGCAATCGGCGATACCGTCAGGGTGGCCGAGACCAGGCCGCTTTCCAAGGATAAACGATTTGAAGTCGTAGAGGTAATAGAAAAGGCCGGATAAGGCCTGAAGGGAGAGGTTAATCATGGTCCAGGTCCAGACTATGTTGGATGTTGCGGACAATTCCGGCGCCAAAAAGGTAATGTGCATAAAAGTGATCGGCGGAACCCGGAGGCACTATGCCACGGTCGGGGACATCATCATCGTCTCCATAAAGGAGGCCATTCCCGAAGGCACCGCCAAAAAGGGTAAGGTGGCGAAAGCGGTCGTTGTGAGGACGTCGAAGGAAGTCAGAAGGAACGACGGTTCGTATATAAAGTTCGACAAGAACGCTGCGGTCTTGATAAATAACCAGAGGGAGCCCATTGGCACCCGCATATTCGGTCCGGTCGCAAGAGAGCTCCGTTGGAAGAACTTTATGAAGATAATTTCACTGGCGCCGGAAGTGCTATAAGGGGGCTATCAGGATGGGCGTAAATATAAAGAAAAACGATACGGTGATGGTCATCGCCGGCAAGGAAAAAGGCAAGACGGGGAGGGTATACCGGGTGCTCTCCAAGGAAGACCGCCTGCTCGTGGAGAAGCTGAACATAGTCAAGCGGCATACCCGCCCGACCTCGACCAACCGGCAGGGCGGGATAATAGAGAAGGAAGCCCCGCTTCATGTTTCAAATGTCATGCTCGTTTGTCCCAAGTGCGGCAAAAACACCAGGGTTTCCCACAGCTTCGAGGGCGAGAAGAAGGTTCGCGTCTGCAAGAAGTGCGGCAGCCCCATGGACAAGGTTTGAACTGGAGGTTTTTTATAAAATGGCGGCAAGGCTCAAGGAAAAATACGAAAAAGAGATAACGCCGGCCCTGATGAAGGAATTCGGGTTCGAGAACGTCATGCAGGTCCCAAGGGTTGTGAAGGTTGTCGTGAACGTGGGCCTGGGCGAGGCAATACAGAACCCGAAGCTTATGGATGGGGCGGTGAAGGAGATTGGCGATATAACTGGCCAGAAGGCCGTAGTGAAGAAGGCCAAGAAGTCCATTGCCGCGTTCAAGCTCCGCGAGGGGATGTCTGTCGGGTGTTCCGTAACCCTCAGGCGGGACCGCATGTGGGAGTTCCTCGACAGACTCTTGAACGTCGCCCTGCCACGCATACGCGATTTCAAGGGCGTATCGGGAAAGGCCTTCGACGGCAGGGGAAACTACACCCTCGGCCTTAAGGAGCAGTTCATATTTCCGGAGATAGACTACGACAAGGTAGAGATGGTGCATGGGATGGATATTTCCATCGTAACCAGCGCCAGTACGGACGAGGAGGGCAAGGCGCTGCTCCGCCATATCGGGATGCCTTTCAGAAACTGATAGCGGGGGCGGGTTGCCACGGCAAAGGCGGACATATCGCCACATTTGAATGTCTTTCGTAAACTGATAGCGAGGTAGGAAGTTGGCAAAGAAATCTCTCATAGCCAAGCAGAAAAGGGAGCCGAAGTTCTCCACCCGCGGATATAACCGCTGCAAGATTTGCGGCAGGCCCAGGGGCTTCCTTCGGAAATTCGAAATGTGCAGGATATGCTTCCGCGAGCTTTCCTTGAAGGGCGAGATACCGGGAGTGATAAAGGCGAGCTGGTAAAGACCTCCGGGCTGCCGGCACCGGGGGCGGAAGATGAAGGAAGCCCTCCGGCCTGAAAGACAAGTTCCGGGTGTCTTATTAAATATCGAAAAAGGAGCAATGGAAGATGGGAATGACGGACCCGATTGCTGATATGCTGACCAGGATCAGAAACGCCAACCTGGCGAAACAGGAGAAGGTGGATGTGCCTTCGTCCAACCTGAAACTGGAACTGGCCCGCGTCCTGAAGGAAGAGGGATATATAAAGAATTTCAAGCTTCTCAAGGACCGCAAGCAGGGGATAGTCCGGGTCTATATGAAATACAGCCCAGACGAGATCAGGGTCATAAACGGCTTGAAGAGGGTGAGCCGTCCCGGCAACCGTGTCTATGTGGGAGCCGATGACATCCCCCGTGTGATGGGCGGTCTTGGCGTTGCAATCATATCCACGTCGAGAGGCGTCATGGTGGACAGGGACTCGCGGCAGAAGAATATCGGCGGCGAAATTCTCTGCTACATCTGGTAGTCCGGGCGATGGGGCCGGGGTGAGGTATAATAAATTAGCCGATTAAAGTAAGAGTAGAGGCACATTCATTGCGCCCGTCATTCCCGCCAAAGCGGGGATGCGACAACGTGCTGTCATTCTGAGCGAGTGAGCCGAAGCCCTGAACGAAGTAAATGGGAAGAAGCCGTATCACCTTTATTATAGATGGAACCGGTGAGGGAGTTATAAAATGTCGAGGATAGGCAAAAAACCCGTGGAGATACCGGCTGGCGTTGAGGTAAAGCTCTCCGGCAGCAACCTGCGCGTAAAGGGGCCGAAGGGTGAACTCGTGAGGGATTTCAACCCTAAGATGACGATACGGCATGATGGGAAATTGATCATCGTGGAAAGGGCTTCCGACCACAGGTTAGACCGCTCTCTCCACGGGCTGACCAGGACCTTGATAAACAACATGGTCTCCGGCGTCACAAAGGGTTTTGAGAGGGTTCTGGAAATAAACGGCGTGGGATACAAAGCCGAAGTGAAGGGCAGCGCCCTTGTGCTCAACATGGGCTTCTCTCACCCCGTGAACTTTGAACTCCCCAAGGGCGTTTCCGCTTCCGTAGACAAGGCGACCACCATAAAGCTTTCGAGCATCGACAAGGAGCTCCTGGGGCAGGTAGCCGCAAACGTCCGCGCGGTTCGGAAGCCGGAGCCTTACAAGGGCAAGGGCATAAAATACGCCGAAGAGACAATACTCCACAAGGAAGGGAAGAAGGGTAAATAACATGGGCTCCACGAGCGACAGGCTTGCCGGCAGGCAAAGAAGGCAGGACAGGATCAGGAAAAAGGTTCATGGAACAGCCTTGCGTCCCAGGCTGAACGTATTCCGGAGCGCCTCTAACATCTATGCCCAGGTCATAGACGACGCAAAAGGCGTTACCATAACCGCCTCGTCCACACTCGACAAAGAGGTCAGGGAAGGCCTGAAGTCCAAAGGCAATATAGACGCGGCGAAGAAGGTCGGAGCCGCAGTAGCCAAAAAAGCCATTGAAAAGGGCGTAAAAGACGTCATTTTCGACAGGGGCGGATATATATTTCACGGAAGGATTAAAGCCCTGGCCGACGCGGCGAGAGAAGCCGGTCTGAATTTTTGACAAGGGGGCAAGAGGGCGGTTGCAGGGCGGCTTCTGAACATGGCCGAAAGGCGCGGCGAGGGGAAGCTGGCCTGATTTTTGACAGGAGGAATTAATTGGAAAAGTACGAAGCCGAAGGCTCCAGTTTCAAGGACAAGGTTATCCATATAAACAGGGTGGCCAAGGTCGTCAAAGGCGGGCGAAGGTTCTCCTTTTCGGCGCTTGTCGTAGTCGGCGACGGCGAGGGCAGCGTCGGCATAGGCAAAGGGAAGGCCGTCGAAGTGCCTGTTGCGATACAGAAGGCGGTCGAGCGCGCAAAAAAGAGCATGGTTAAGATGGCGCTCAAGGAAACGACCATCCCGCACGAGACACTGGGGCATTTCGGTTCGGCAAAGGTACTCCTGAAACCCGCTTCTCCAGGTACCGGGCTTATCGCGGGCGGAGCGGTCAGGGCCATACTTGAGGTGGCGGGCGTTCACAATATATTGTCAAAATCGCTCGGCAGTTCCAATCCGCACAATGTGGCGAGGGCCACTCTTGAGGGGTTGAAGCAGCTAAGGAACCTGGAGCAGGTTGCCAGGCTTCGCGGCAAGGCTGTGGAAGAGATAGCATCATAAAGAGGGCCGGAGTTGTATAAGGGCGATTGCGCAAGATAGATGGGTCTGAGTTTCATGGGAGATAGGCCGGGGGGGGGGCAGCGTTCATTTTTCGACATTCCCGAATGATTCAGCCGGGAATCCGAAAAATGTGTCCGTTATTCCCGAACGGTTTAATCGGGAATCCAGGTTTTTGAGAGTGGGAGATTATATGGCTGGAAATATAAAGGTTAAACTGACGCGGAGCCCGATAGGTCATCCGGAAAAGCACAGGAAAGTCCTGGCCGGTCTGGGACTTACAAAAATGAACAGCACGGTCGTACGGCAGGATACGCCGCAGATACGCGGGATGGTAAATAAAGTATCGCACCTGGTAAAGATTGTGGAGGAGGGGGTCTGATGAGGATAGAGGATCTGGCCCCTAATCCCGGGGCAAGGAAGAACAGAAAAAGAGTAGGCAGGGGACCCGGTTCAGGTCACGGGCAGACTGCATGCAGGGGTGAAAAAGGACAGAAGTCCCGTGCGGGCGGCGCGAAAGGTCCCGGTTTTGAGGGCGGACAGATGCCGCTTATAAGAAGGATACCGAAACGCGGATTTACCAACATTTTCCGCAAGGAATACGCCCTTGTCAATCTCCGCGACATAGCGAAGCTCGAAGGCGTGGACGTGGTAAGCCCGGAAGCCCTTTTCGACCAGGGCGTCATAAAGAAGCTTGGCGACGGCATAAAGGTGCTGGGCCTTGGCGAACTGAAAAGGGCTGTGACGGTGCAGGCTCATAAGTTTTCCAAAAGCGCCGTCCAGAAGATTGAAGCTGTCGGCGGACGCGCAGAGGTAATACAGCTTTGATAGAAAGCTTTAGAAATATCTTTAAGATTCCGGAGCTGAAGAAGCGTATCGTCTTTACGCTTGCGCTCCTTGTGGTGTACAGGCTTGGCGGGCATATCCCGACTCCTGGGATAAACGGCGAAGAACTCTCGAAGTTCCTGCACGCCAATGCCGGAGCCTTGATGGGCTTTTTCGATATGTTCTCCGGAGGCGCTCTTTCCAGGGTTACCATCTTCGCTCTGGGGATAATGCCTTATATCAGCGCGTCCATTATCCTTCAGCTCCTCACTGTGGTTTTCCCGTATCTTGCCCAACTACAGAAAGAAGGAGAGCGCGGCAGAAAAAAGATAACGCAGTATACCCGTTACGGGACAATCGGCATCTCCCTGATTCAGGCGTTCATGATAGCGATGGGCCTGGAGAGTATGCAGAACGGCGCTTTCATAACGAATCCCGGCTGGGGCTTCAGGATAATGACCATGATCACGCTCACCTGCGGCACGTCGTTCATCATGTGGATGGGCGAGCAGATTACCGAGAGGGGCATCGGCAACGGCATATCCCTTATCATATTCGCCGGCATAGTATCCAGGCTCCCGAATGCCGTCATAGATACCGGCAGGCTTTTCAAGGCGGGCGAGCTTTCGCTCTTCACCGTTCTGATTATGCTGGTTATAATAGTCGTGGTAATCGCGGCCATAATATTCATGGAGCGCGGCCAGAGGAGAATACCGGTCCAGTATGCGAAAAGGCTGACAGGCGGCAGGATGACCGGCGGGCAGAACACGCATATGCCGTTGAAGCTGAATACGTCGGGGGTTATTCCGCCGATATTCGCTTCTTCGATACTGATGTTCCCGGCGACCCTGGCGGGTTTTTCAAACGCGCCCTGGCTGGCTTGGCTTAAAGACCAGTTGACCCATGGTGCCGTCCTATATACGACGCTTTATGTCGGGATGATCATATTCTTCGCCTTTTTCTATACGGCGGTCGTGTTCAACCCCGTGGACGTGGCGGACAACATGAAGAAATACGGCGGGTTCATTCCAGGCATACGGCCCGGAAAGAGCACGTCCGATTATATATACAAGGTATTGAACAGGATAACCTTCGGCGGAGCGATTTACCTCGCCATGGTCTGCGTGTTGCCGGACATATTCTACAGGACGTTCCATATAAGTTTCTATTTTGGCGGGACATCATTATTAATAGTTGTCGGTGTTGCCCTTGACACTATAAGCCAGGTTGAGACCCATTTAATCACCCGCCATTATGAGGGTTTCATGAAAGGCGTTCGCATCAAGGGGAGGAGATAGAGCCATTATGAGAATTATATTGCTTGGCCCTCCGGGGGCCGGGAAAGGCACTCAGGCGAAGGATTTGGTTCAGAAATACGGGATACCCCAGATATCGACCGGCGACATCCTCCGAAAGAACCTGGCGGATAAAACGCCGCTTGGTCTTGAGGCAAAGAAATATATGGATAAAGGCGAGCTCGTCCCGGATTCTGTAGTGGTCGGGATAGTAAAGGAGCGCCTAAAGGAAAGCGATTGCAAAAAAGGCTATATACTGGACGGCTTTCCCAGGACTGTTCCACAGGCGGAGGCGCTCGACAAGGCCCTTGCCGAGATGAAGACGCCGATAGACAAGGTGCTTTCGATAGAAGTGCCTGATTCCGAGCTTGTAAAGAGGCTTGGCGGGCGCAGGACATGCCGCAGTTGCCAGGCGGGTTACCATGTCATGTTCAAACCCTCTAAGAAGGAAGGCGTATGCGATTCCTGCGGCGGCGAACTCTACCAGAGGGACGACGACAAGGAAGAAGCCATAAAGAACCGTCTGAAGGTATATATGGCCTCTACCGCGCCGCTTATCGGTTATTATAAGAACAAAGGCATGCTGGCGACGATCGACGGTGTCGGAGACATGAAGGTCATCCTGAGCAGGATGGTAAAGGCCCTCGAAGGATAGAAGTGATAATCCTGAAGTCGTCGGAAGATGTGGAGAGGATCCGGGCGGCGTGCAGAATTGTCGCCGGGGCGCTTGCGAGGCTTCGAGAGGCCATAAAGCCCGGCATAACCACCGAGAGCCTGGATGCGGCAGCCGAGGAATATATAATAAAACACGGCGGGAAACCGGCGTTTAAAGGTTACCTCGGTTATCCCAAAAGTCTTTGCGCATCTATTAACGAAGTTGTGGTGCACGGGATACCTTCCGGCAGGGTTCTGAAGGAAGGCGAGATAATCGGATTGGATCTCGGCGCGGTGGTCGACGGGTTTTACGGAGATGCCGCAATAACTGTCCCGGTCGGCGATATATCGCCTGAGCTGAAGAAACTCCTGGAAGTGACGGAAGCGTCGCTTTACAGGGGCATAGAAAAGGCCGTTACGGGCAATCGCGTCTCGGACATATCCAACGCCGTGCAGGTATACAGCGAGTCCTTCGGGTATTCGGTAGTCCGGGAGTTTGTCGGGCACGGCATCGGCAGGAGTCTGCACGAGGAACCGCAGGTTCCGAATTTTGGCCCTCCGGGGCAGGGGCCAAGGCTTAAGGCGGGAATGACGATTGCCATCGAGCCGATGATAAACATGGGAAAATCCGGCACGGTCATTATGAAAGACGGCTGGACCGCCGTCACGGTAGACCGAATGCCATCGGCCCATTTCGAGCATACGATTGCGGTTACTGAAAGCGGGCCGGTAATATTAACGGCGGCATAAGTCCTCGGTTTCGGTGTAAGCAGGTACTTGCGTGCCGGAGAACGAGCCGGCAATATTGACCGCGACGTAAAATGACAGGTGGCCAGAATATGCTTGGAGGCCGCGCCATAATGACCGAAAAATAAAGGAACCTAATGGCCAAGGAAGACGCGATTGAGGTGCAGGGCAAGATACTCGAGACCCTGCCGAACGCGATGTTCCGGGTGGAGCTCGACAACGGACATGTTGTGCTCGCTCATATTTCCGGGAAAATGAGGATGCACTTCATCAAGATACTTCCGGGCGACAGGGTTACAGTCGAGCTTTCCCCCTACGACTTGACCAGGGGCAGGATAACATACAGGTTTAAATAAAGGGGCTGGACAGAGGGGCCTGGGCAATCAAAGCGGGTGCATATTACGCAACAGGTCGTTTGCCCGCACAGGTTAAAATAAGAGGTTTCAACCATGAAAGTCCGTTCGTCGGTAAAAAAGATCTGCGACAAATGCAAGATCATAAAAAGAAAAGGCACAGTCCGGGTCATTTGCGTGAACCCGAGACACAAACAGCGGCAGGGTTAACAACCGGCCCAAGGAGGGTGCATTGGCAAGGATTGCAGGCGTTGACCTGCCAAGAGAAAAAAGGATTGAGATAGGCCTTACCTATATCTTCGGGATAGGACGCGCCTCATCTCATAAAATCCTGGCAGAGGCGGGGGTAAGCCCTGATACGAGGGTCAAGGACCTTACTGAGGCGGAGGTGAACCGCTTAAGGGAAGTAATCGACAGATCGTTCAAGGTTGAGGGCGACCTTCGCAGGGACCGCACCATGGCCATCAAAAGGCTTATGGACATCGGCTGCTACAGGGGCCTTCGTCACAGGCGCGGAATGCCTGTCCGCGGCCAGAGGACCAAGACGAACGCGCGCACCCGCAAGGGGCCGAAACGCACCGTCGCCGGCAAGAAAAAGGCCGTGAAGTAATAAAAAAGTCTGTTCGAGATTTGTACATGTTTAAAGTAGGGGCCGAACCGCGTGTCGGCCCGGTTTTGACCCCGTTTTACATCGGTAGCAATTATAGGAGGTAAAATGGCTGGACCTACCAAAAGAGTCGGCCCGAAGAAGGATAAGAAGAACATCCCAACAGGGGTGGCGCATATCTTCGCATCCTTCAACAACACAATAGTATCCATAACAGACCAGAACGGCAACGTAGTATGCTGGTCGAGTGCCGGCAACCAGGGTTTCAAAGGTTCCAGAAAGAGCACTCCGTTCGCCGCACAGATGGCCTCTGAAAACGCCGGGAAAAAGGCGATGGATCAGGGCATGAGGAGCGTTGAGGTCTGGGTGAAGGGGCCGGGCGCCGGGAGGGAATCAGCTATAAGGGCGCTTCAATCCGCAGGGCTGGATATTTCGGCGATACGGGACGTTACTCCCATACCGCACAACGGGTGCCGACCGCCTAAAAGGCGAAGGGTTTAACATAAATTTAAGGGCCGACACATGGGGCGGCCCCTACAAAAATTGTAAGGGAGGACCTGCATGTCCTCCCGCACAGGAGGGAAATTTTGGCGAGATATACGGGTCCTGTCTGCAGGCAGTGCAGGAGGGAGACCATCAAGCTATTTTTGAAAGGCGACCGTTGCTTTACCGAGAAATGCTCGGTGGAGCGAAGGACTTATGCACCCGGACAGCACGGGCAGGGCCGGGCCAAGATATCGGACTACGGCGTGCAGCTCCGCGAGAAGCAGAAAGTTCGCCGGATTTACGGCGTCCTCGAACAGCAGTTCAGAGGCTATTATCTCAAGGCTGCCCGCATGAGGGGCGTTACGGGCGAAAACCTGCTCCAGCTCCTTGAACGCAGGCTCGATAACGTCATATTCAGACTGGGTCTTGGCGCATCCCGGAAAGAAGCGAGGGCGCTGGTATCCCACGGGCACTTCCTGGTCAACGGCAGGATGGTCAACATACCCTCCTATATCGTGAAAACAGGGGACGAAATCGCCCTGAACGATAAGAGCAAGGCGTCGCTCAGGTTCCAGGAACTGTCGGCGGCTATGGATAGGAAAGGGCTGCCGGCCTGGCTGGAACTGGACAAACAGAACCTGAAAGGGAAAGTCCTGTCCGCGCCTTCGAGAGAGGACATCGCATTGCCTATAAATGAGAACCTCATAGTCGAGCTTTACTCGAAATAAAGAAGGAAAGGCCAGGGGCAATAAGGCTCCAGGCCCCCTTTTAAGAGTTTTAAAGAAACCGACAAGGAGAGGTTAATGACAATGAAGCTAAAGGGATTCCAGATCCCCAAAAAGCTGGAGTTCGAGGCGGATTCGCTGACGAATACCTACGGCAAGTTCAGCGCGGAACCCTTCGAGCGTGGTTTCGGCACCACCATCGGAAATTCGCTCCGCAGGGTGTTGCTCTCTTCGCTGGAAGGCGCCGCCGTTACCTCCATAAGGATAGAAAACGTCCTGCACGAGTTCTCTTCCGTGCCGGGGGTTGTCGAAGACGTCACGGACATAATATTAAATATAAAGAAGCTCCGCTTCAAGATGCATATCGACAAGCCGAAGACCATCACGATAGACGTTGAAGGTCCCGGCGCGGTCTACGGCTCCCATATTGATACGGACGCGGACATCGAAATATTGACCCCGGACCTCCTGATAGCGACGCTTGACAAGGACACCCGCTTCACGATAGAAATGACCGTGAAGAAGGGCCGCGGCTATGTGTCTTCCGAGAGAAACAAAGAGCCTGATATGCCGATAGGCGTTATCCCGGTGGACTCTATATACTCTCCCATCCAGAAGGTCAACTACTGGGTGGAGAGCGCGCGCGTGGGTCAGGAGACCGACTACGACAAACTGATTATGGAAGTTGTTACGGACGGGAGCGTCCGCCCGGACGATGCGGTCGCATACGCTGCCAAAATTTTAAAAGATCATCTGGGCATCTTCATCAACTTCGAGGAAGAGGGCGAGATTATAGAAACCGAGGCGGAGGAAGTCGAAGACAAGTTCAACGAGAATCTCCTCAGGAGCGTTAACGAACTTGAGTTATCCGTGCGCTCGGCTAACTGCCTGAAGAATGCCAACATAAAGACCATCGCGGATTTGGTTCAGAAGTCCGAGGGCGAGATGCTGAAGACCAAGAACTTCGGCAGGAAGTCCCTAAACGAAATAAAGGAAATCCTCACGGAGATGGGGCTTTCCTTCGGGATGAAGATAGACAACGAAAAACTCAAGGCGTACGAAAAGTCGCTGCAGAAGAACGTATAAAGGGAAGGATATAATTTCATGCGACACAGGCTTGCGGGAAGGCAGTTCGGCAGGAATTCGAGCCATAGGAAGGCTCTTTTCAGGAACCTCGTGACCTCGCTTTTGGAGCATGGGCACATTGAGACGACCGAGGCGAAGGCCAAGGAAATCCGGGGCATCGCGGACAAAATGATTACCCTGGGCAAGAAGGGCGACTTAAACGCCAAAAGGATGGCGTTCTCCTACATCCAGAGCCGCGATGTCGTCGCGAAGCTATTCAGCGAGATTGCGCCCCGCTCCGCAGAGCGTAACGGCGGATACACGAGGGTAATCAAGTCCCGCGTGCGCCTGGGAGATTCCGCGCCGATGGCGATAATAGAACTTGTTGACAAGGAAGGCGCGGCGCCTAAGGCGAAAAAGGAAACGGCTCCGGTTGCGACAGCCCCGGCCCCGGCAGAAGTTGCCGCAGAGAAGCCGAAGCGCGGCAGGAAGAAGAAGGAAGAAGCCGCGCCGGTTGAGGCCGCCGCTCCTGCCGAAGCGGAAGCAAAGGCCGAAGCCGAGTCCCCGGCCCCCGCCGAAGAAAAGAAACCGGAAGAATAAATAAAAGCCGATAAATCAAAAGCCCCCTGAACAAGGGGGCTTTTTTTAATACTATCCATTTTATCACTATAACTTCTGCCCGAACATCGCCTGCCACTCGTCGAACCTTTTTAGTTGTTCGTCGCCGTAGTTCGACACCATTTCCCGGACGGCCTCAAGCGGTTTCTCTTCCTTCAGGCGGTGCGGGACCTTGGAGAAAAACTTGTCCGCCCAGCAGATTATTTTTTCCTCCAGCGATAGTGGTATCATGTCCCGCTCCGGCAGGGGGAGCCTGTATTTCCGTATGTCCTCCGCAGATAATCCGCAACCGACGTGTCTCTCGCAGACGAGCGCGTGCCTGGGATAGCCTTCCTGCTCCAGCAGCTCGCGTCCGAGGTAGCCGTGCTCGACATAGAGCATCGGGCCGATGCAGCCGATTTTCGGCGCGTTGACCTTGAATATCGCGATGTCGTGCAGGAGCGCCGCCTCCTCTATGAACTGCAAGTCCGGGTTCAAATGCTTTACCCGTTCCGCAGCCCTGAGCGCGAGGCCCGCAACCGCCCTGCTGTGCGTTACGAGGAAGCTGTATGTGCTGGAGTTCGTGAAATAATATTTTTCGAGCAGTTTGTACGGTTCCATGCTATATCTTTATTATCTCCGCGTTGAGTCCTTCGTCAGCCGTAATCACGGCGTATGAGTTTTCCGTCGTATGAACACGGTCCGTGGGGCTTCCGGGATTCACGAGCAGGACGCTCTTTCCCTGAAGCCGGTCGACTGGCCGCCGCTCGACATTCGCCCTGTGCGAATGCCCGTAGACGATGCAGTCCACGTTGTCGTTTTTAAACTTCCTGACCACCCGCTCTTCCAGATCCCGGACGCTGCCTCCGCCGTGAATAAGACCGATACGGAAATTACCTGCCTGGATTATCGTCTTCTCAGGGAGCTTTTCGGCGACGTCGAATCCATCCATGTTCCCCGCCACGGCCTCGACGGGCGCATAGGCTTTCAGTTCATCTATGACGTCCAAAGAGGTTATGTCCCCGGCATGTAGGATAAGGTCGGCGCCTTCCAGCGCGCGGATAAGGACGTCTGGAAGTTTTTTATTGCCGTTTTCGATGTGGGTGTCCGAGATGCAGATAATTTTCATAAGAACCGTGTCCCGTGCTCGTTGTTTGCGTCCGTGGAAAAGGCCGCGACACGTTTTTTTATTTCTTCCACCATTTCGTCGAGTTTCACTTCCGACTGCTCTCTCGTCTTCATGTCGCGGAGGATGGCCGCGCCCTTTGTCATCTCGTCCTCGCCGATGATTACAGTGTATGCCGCACCGGAGCGGTCGGCCTTTTTCATCTGGTTTCTCAGTCCTCCGGGCGAGTAATCTCGCTCCGCGGAGATTCCGCACTTCCTGAGGGCGTCCGCGAGTTTCTGCCCGAATCTTGCCGCTTCGCCGCCGATTGCCGCAATATATACCTTCGGCAGCGGCGCGCTGTCTCCCGCCTCCGGGAGCATAAGCAGCAGGCGTTCGACTCCAATGGCGAAACCTATCCCCGGAGTGGGCGGACCGCCGATCTCTTCCACGAGGCTGTCGTATCTCCCGCCTGCGGCGACGGCGTTCTGCGCGCCTTTCTTGTCCACGGCTATCATCTCGAAGGTCGTGCGGGTGTAGTAATCGAGTCCGCGAACCATCCTGGGATTTATGACATACCTTATCCCAAGGTCGTCGAGGCCCTGCTTCACGCTTTCGAAATGCGCCCGGCAATCGCTGTCAAGGTATTCCAACATCATCGGCGCATCGGCTGTGGCGGCCTCGCAATGCTCCGATTTGCAGTCCAGCGCACGCAGGGGATTGGTCTCGACCCGCCTCTGGCAATCAGGGCAGAGTGAATCTATTTTCCCCGTCAGGAAGTTCTTAAGCGCGATTTTATACGCCGCCCGGCAATCCCTGCATCCCAGGGAATTGATATGCAACTCCACGCCCTGCACCTTCAGTCGGCTGAAGAGCTCGACAAGCGCCGCCAGGATGTCCACGTCAATCCCAGGCTCTGATACTCCGAGGGCTTCGACACCTATTTGATGGAATTGCCGAAGCCGCCCCGCCTGCGGACGCTCCCGCCGGAACATCGGCCCCATGTAATATACCTTAGTAACGGACCGGGAGGCGAAGAGCTTATGCTCTACATACGCCCGCACGACGCCAGCCGTGCCTTCGGGGCGCAGGGTGATTTCGTCTCCGCCCTGGTCCTTGAAGGCGTACATCTCCTTCTCGACGATGTCGGACGTTGCGCCGATGCTCCGGGCGAAGAGGATTGTATGCTCGATTATCGGCGTGCGGATTTCCGAGAACCCGTAGTCGGAGAACAGCTTCCGGACAACACCCTCAAGATGCCGCCACTTGACTGAGTCCTCCGGGAGTACGTCCTTAACGCCTTTTATGGCCTGAGTAAGCATAGTTTTATATATTGCTGTATTTGTACAGCAGGTCTATCTCGTCGGCTACGGGTTTCGTCTCGCCCCGGATTGACTTCTCTTTAATCGTGAACTCGAAGACGTAGTTGCGGCTGGGCAGCTCGGAGAGGTCGAAATTGTTCTGCAGGGCCGCTTTATTAAAATAAATCGTGTTGTAGGGAGACTCCTTTTCGCGGCTGTCCACGATGCATATCTCTCCTATCTTCTTCTGGAATTTCATAAATCCGAAGCTGTCGTCCTGCTTGTAGAAATAGCACGTCCCCCGCACCCTTGAGCCTACCTCGCCCCAGCCTGGTCTTCCGCCTGAACCGACTCGTGCCGGGTCGCGCCGGTCTTTTACCGGCAGGAGATCCGGAATCAAATATCCTGATACGAACATGTCGCACTCGCGCCTGAGCTCCTGGGAGACGTTATCGAAGGCGATTACCTCCACCCTGCAGCCCTTGTTCTGGAGCGCCCGGACGACCTGCACGAAGTCGCCGTCGCCGGTGGCCATGATAACCCTCTCAAGGTTCTCGGACTGAAGGAGCGCGTCCACGGCCATGTCGAGGTCTGCGTTAGCCTTCCCGAACTCGGTGCCGTCTTCATTCGTAAACCACTTCACTTCCTTTTCGATGACCTTGAAGCCCGTGTCCCGGATAGATGAAAAGAATTTGTTTATGTTTATCCTGTAGTCGCCGTCCTTCTCGGCGCGGCGCCTGTCGAAGGACACGTATGCGTTCAGGCGGATAGGTTCCGCGTTTCCCCGGCAGGCGAAGTTCCTGAGGATGTCGTATCTCATTCCGAACCCGCCGTTACGCCGAATGTTTTCGTTATCTACGAATACGCCCACCTTTGCAAAAGACGACATAATTTTACCCTTTAATCGTTAAATTGGAGAAATCAGGAAGGTATTTTAACACAACACGGGATTGTGGCAACAGGTTTTTATCGCCGGGCGGATTACAGGGCTCTTTATGGCGCCTGAGGCGGTTTTTGCGTATCCGGGGACAGGGCGGCGGAGGCATGTTTTTTAAGTTATTTCGGGGCGCTTTTATTATTGAAGCGCGCCTTGAATCAGTGTAGAATGACGCCATGCGTTTAATGAAAAAAATACTCGGCAACCGGGCCGGGCTGCTGACGGCAATATTAATTATTGCAATAGTTATCAGATTGATAACAATGGGTTTTTACCCGCTGTTCGACGATACGGAATCCCGCTATGCCGAGATAGCCCGGAAGATGGTTGAAACCGGGATATGGGTCATGCCGCAGTATCATTACGGCGTGCCGTTCTGGGCGAAGCCGCCTCTTTCGACATGGTCTTCCGCAGTAACAATGCTGCTTTTCGGAATAAACGAATTCGCGGTGAGACTGCCGTCCTTTCTGTATTCTCTTGGGATGTTCTGGGTGGTTTATGCGCTTGCCGTGAAGAGGGGCGGGAGGGATTGCGCCCTCACCTCATCGATAGTGCTTTGGACTACCCCTGTTTTCTTTATCATCAGCGGCGGAGTGATGACGGATCCGTCGCTTGTGTTTTCGACGACCCTGGCGATGGCGGCATTTTGGAACGCTGTCTCCGGCACGGATAAAAAGCAGGTTTGGGCATATGTTTTTTTCATAGCCCTTGGCATCGGTCTTCTGGCAAAGGGGCCTGTGGCGGTCGTCCTGACGATGTTCCCGATAGGGATATGGGTAATATGGAAGAAAAAGGTGAGGGAGACCTGGGGCGGCATTCCGTGGATCAAGGGCAGTATCTTGATGCTTGCCATCGCCGTCCCCTGGTATATCGCCGCGGAAATATACTCGCCTGGCTTCCTTAAGTATTTTCTCATAGGGGAGCATATCCTGCGGTTCGTGGACAGCAACTGGCACGGCGACAAATACGGTTATGCCCATCCCACTTTCAGGGGCGCCATATGGCTTTACTGGCTGGCCGCGACGCTTCCCTGGGGCGTAATTTTCATAAGGGCGCTTTTAAAAGACAAAACGAGAGCTTCCGGCATCGCAAATGACGGATGGGGTTCTTATCTGCTCCTCTGGGCGTTGACTCCGATGATATTTTTTACGCTCGCGGGCAACATTATCTGGACATATGTCCTGCCTGGAATCCCCGCTTTTTCGCTCCTGCTTGGGGAAATAATAAGCAAAGACCATGACGACAAGCGTGTAAGACGTCTGATGCTCTCTGCCGGCCTGCTGCTTCCGATTTGTTTTACTGCGATAGTGGTTTTTGGAAGACCGCTTCAGGCGTTTAAATGTCAGAAGGATGAAGTGGAGGCGTATTACCACAACCGCCCCAGCCCGAACAGTAAGCTTGTGTATCTTTTCAACAAACCGTATTCCGCCGGATTCTATTCGGGCGGCAAGGCAATACTGGTCCCGAATTTAAAAGCCGCCGAAGCATTCCTTCAACCCGGCTCGGACAACTTCTTTGTTTTTCAAAAAGGGGATAGGCTGCCGGAATACCTTAAGGAACGCCTGAGCCTGGTCCATGAATACGGCAAGTTTCAGCTATTCAAGGGGAAACCGTTAAACCCGCCCTCCTGAACCCGTTCTGTTTTCTGTAACCATACCTCCCGCCTGACCGTCTACATAGTTAAAAGAAATAGAAATATCCTCAATAAGAGGAGAAAAGAGGTAATTATGAAAAGGCTGTTTTTATCAATAATTACGGCCACATTATTCCTCATTTCGCCCTCGCTGGCCGTTGCTTCGAATTATACCTCAGGCTCCAAAAACGTTCCTTCCGTGGGCCAACAGGTTGTAAGGGAAGGCGATTACGCCATTGAGCTGGTTCAAACGCTCAAAATCGGCCCGCAGGAGAAGGAAATCGATGCCGAAACCGCCCTTGCCAACATAGGCATAGCCCCGAAAAGCGGCTGGATCTCCAATTTCCCGGTCACTCCGGATATTATAGCCCAGTTGCAGACGGCTATTGACGCCGCCGCCGATGCGGGGAAGCTTCCAATGAACAAGGAGGACGCGGATCAGGCCTTTGCCGCGTTGAACAGCAACATAGGCATCGAGATTACACAGGCTGGAACGGGGGAGCAATATGCCGGCGATGAGGCCTATACGGAGCCTGCGGTGATAAACAATTACTACTACGATGAAGGCCCTCCCATTGTCACATACTATGCTCCGCCGCCGGATTTCGCATACCTGTATCTCTGGGACCCGTTCCCGTTCTGGTGCGGCGGGTTCTGGTTCCCCGGCTACTATGTCCTTTCGGACTTCGACTTTACGTTCGTAACCTATAGCCGCTCCACGTTCATAGACAGGGACGATTTCCGGTTCTACAGGTATCACAGGTGGCTGTTGCGCGGAGACAGACAAGTGAGCAGCCACGTTATCGACCCGGTCACAAGTCATGCTGTCCCGTTGGATCCGGTCTCCAAGCAGCCTCTTGTCCGGACTGCCTTCAGGCCGATAGGGGCGAGTTCCTTTGCTCCGGTATCAAGGGCGGTTTTGCGCGGACAGAGGATAACGGGCAACACCGGCTTCAGGCAAGGCAGGCAGTTGGGCCGTTTTAACGGCAGGAGCGCGGAGAGGATATTTAACAGGAGCATAAGCCGTCCAGGTACGCCCGGCGCGCCGATATTTGGAAGGAATTTGAGGCCGTCGCAGGGTTTCCGCAATGGTTCTGTGCCCGCGAGGTCTTTCAGGAGCTTTAGCAGGCCGGGAGTTTCGGGCAGTATTCCTTGGAGAAGGCCGGAGAATATTACAGGTCGGTTTGGCGCTCCCAATATCCGGAGGACGTTTAACAGGCCAGCCATAAGAGAAAGCAGAACATTCGGGACGTTCAGACAGGGCAGGTCGTTCAGCGCACCGCCGAGGTCGTTCAGCGCACCGCCGAGGTCGTTCAGCGCACCGCCGAGGTCGTTCAGTGCGCCTGCAAGGTCGTTCAGTGCGCCAAAGTCGTTTGGCGGTGGTTTTAGCGGCGGGCATGGTTTCAGCGGAGGCGGGCATAGTTTTGGCGGTCATCCAGGGAGATAAGCGTTATAATAGTGGAATGAACATTTCCCTGGAAGAACTGCCGGACGAGAGTCTTGTGGAGTCGGCCACGTCCGGCGAGGACGAGGCTTTCGGTGAGCTTGTCAGAAGGCATAAGCGAAAGGTGCTGAGGCTTGCCTCCCGGTATGCCAAAGACAGAGGAGAGCTTGACGATATATCCCAGGATATTTTTATAAAAATATACCGGAACCTGGGCGGATACAGGAAGGAAGCGCCTTTCGAGCATTGGCTGACAAAGGTTGCTATAAGCGCATGTTACGACTTCCTGCGAAAGAAAAAGAATGTCAGCCGGGACGTGCCGATTGAGGACGTGGAATATAACCTGAGCGTGCCGGCGGACGAAGGGAAGAAATTAGAGGCCTTGCAGGCAAAAGAGATGCTCGACAAGGCCCTTGCAAAGCTGAAGCCTATGGAGCGTGTAGTTATTACCCTGCTGGAACTTGAGGAAAGACCTGTGAAGGAAATTGCGGTTATTACCGGGCTTTCTGAGTCAAATATAAAAGTCAGGGCGTTCCGGGCGCGTAAGGCGTTGAAAAAAATACTTTGCGTAAATGATGAGGTATGAACGTGAAGGACAAAATCGACGAGCTTTTTAAACTGGCGCGGATGATGGAGCCTGATATGGCAGGCATCGAGAGAGGGCTGGAGACGCGGGTGCTGGCAAGACTCCGGGCGGAGCGCGAGGCTAGGACGGTATGGTTTACCTGGACATGGAGGCTTGTGCCGGTATTCACGGTGTTGGTCATGATACTGGGAGGGTGGTACTATCTGTTTACGCCCACTATCGACATGCGCACCGCCCTGACGGCCAATTACGAACAGACCATGTACTTGAGCAGCCTCATGGGAGACAGAAGATGAAAAGGTGGAAAGCAGTCCTGGGTATTATCTTTATATTCATCCTTGGCGCTATAGCCGGAGGAATAATAAGCACCGCGGTGATGCGGCAGTGCAGGCCCTGGGGAAGGCCGCCTTCCAGGGAAGAGGTTGTCAGGAAACTTAGCCGCAAGCTTGACCTGGATGCCGGCCAGCGGGCCCAGGTGGAGGTAATCGTCAACGACGCCCATAACCAGATGCGCGCGATGCGGCTGGAAGACCAGCCAAAGATTGAGTCGATATTGACCGATGCGCAGGCCAAGATAAGGTCAGTACTCCGCCCTGAGCAGAGGCAGAGTTTTGATAAGCTCGTCGTTAAGTGGAAAGAACGGCGGGAAAAGATGAAAAAGGGTAACTGACAGTAAATTGGACAGCCCGGATTTTCATGGCATAAGTTTTTTTACAAAAGGCCGCACTATCGATATTGACTTTTCTGCGTCCTGAATAGTTACGCGCGGATGGGTCGGAAGGTTTACCACCGTTCGCGCCACCTCTTCGCCCGCGGGGCACGAGCCTTTGATGTATCCTGCCTTTTCAAGGTTCCTGGTCTCCGGATGCAGTACTGATTCAAACCAACTGCCGACCTCGGCGCTTCTCCGCTTGGCCTCCCGTAGGACAAAGTCTTTATTATTCACGATCACAGGGTACCTGAGGAAAACCGGTTCCATGCCCTCTGCAATCTTTACCGTGGCATTACGGCTCCCTATTTCTGATTCGTAAAATTCTGCCATCCGTCTCCTGTGCGCGATATCCTCCGTTATGGATGCAAGCGCGGCGAGCCCGGCCTCCGCCTGGTTTTCGCCCATTGTTTTTTCATATCCGCGAGGTTTCATGCTCTTGTGCTCATCTCTTGACGATGAGCCTATGAAAAGTCCGGCGGCAGAAAGTTTACGGAGCGCCATCATCGATTTCCAATATAATTTTGGCGAAAAAAGGCGTCTGTGCAGGCTCATCTGAAATGATAAAATCACGTTTTCGAGCGTACCCGGAGTCTGAAAGTCCATCTGGATTGCCTCAAGTTTTTTACCGATTAAAGGGTCGTCAGTCACTGCCATGCCGCCTAATCCGGTGGAATACGGTTTCGACCATTGCGATGAAAAAAATGATGCGATGCCAATCCGTCCCGTAAGCTGTCTATTATAACGTGAGCCAAGCGAGTGAGCGCAGTCTTCCACCAACGGTATATCGTATTTCTTGGCAATATCGTTTATAGCATTCATGTCCACTGGTATCCCGAAGGTATGCTGCGCGACTATAGCCTTAATGCGTTTTATTTCCGCAGCGCTCATGCTCCTGATGAGACCTTCGAGCTTGAGCGGGTCGATATTGAAGCTTCCAGGCTCTATATCCACGTAAACAGGTTTTGCGCCCATGTAAATCGCGGCATTGGGCACCATTATACAGGTGAGCCCCGGGAATATTACCATATCGCCTTCTCGTACGCCCATGGCCCTTAGGATTGCATAAAGCGCCACCCGGCCTTTATAAAACGAGAAGGCATGTGAAACGCCAAGCATCTGCGCGAAGGTTGTCTCATACCTGGCTATGGAAATTGGTTTATGCATGGGATTGAATAATTACAAGTTTTTGAAAACGCGGTCCTTCCAGAACCGCTTCAAACTTAAAAGCCGCATTGCTCCCCATAGCGACCCAAGGCCGTAAGAAATGTGCAGGGATGCGAATACCATTGGCTCGATAAGGAGGAATCGCATGTCTTTCCGGTCCAGACTAATCTTGTATGAAAAATAAAATGCGGCCAGAAGGTAACAACTCGACACAAATAACAATAAATCCACGAATACCGGCAAGAACAGGGAAAAGAGCGCGGAGCATATAAGGGTCGATATAAAGGCCAACGGGACGAAGTGCCGCCATGAAACCGGCATTATCGGGCTGTCCGCCAAAGGAAGCATAGCCCAAACGCCGTTTGTCCAATTGTGCCGCAGAAGTGGCATGAAGTCCGAATGTGCGTAATAACTGCAGACAACGTCAGGCATGAGTAATATCCGTCCACCGGACTTGCTCAACCTCATGTTAAACTCGATGTCCTGGCTTCGGGCGAGCCGCTCATTAAAAAGACCTATTCGCTTGAAGACCTCTTTTTTATAGCACCCTCCGAATACGGTATCGACGAATACCGGTTCCCTGACCCCCGTCCTGAATGTTGAATTTCCGACCCCGAATCTATGCGACAGGGCCTGCGCGATAGCCTTGCCCTTAAGAGTGTTTTCTCTTGGGGCTGTAATCATAACGCCCCCGACGTTGTCCGCGTTATAATCGCGGAGATACTTCACGCACTTGGATATATAATCCTCTGAATAGACCGCATGTACGCCCATTATGATTATAATATCCCCCCGGGCATTTTTGATGCCAATGTTGAATGCGCATGGCGTTATTTTCTTTTTGTTTTCCAGCATCCTGATGAACTTGTGGTGTTCGGTGTAACGGGCGATGATTCCCCTTGTGCCGTCCTCGCTCATGCCGTCTACGACGAGCGCCTCCAGCCTCTCCCTGGGATAATCTGATGAGATTATAGAATCAAGACACCCTGCGATGAACTTTTCTTCGTTCCGGCAAGGCAGGATTATGCTGACAAAAGGGGATATATCAGGCATGACAGCGCCTCCCCCGGGTTTTTGAATCCAGGATTTTGCCGTAAAGCGCAAGCAGCTTCTCCTCTTCTTTCTCCCAGTTGTATCTTGCCATCACAGCCTTGACTCCGTTTTCTCCCATCCTGCTCGCTGCATCGGGGTTATCCGCGAAATACATTATCTTCTCCGCAATAATTGCCGGGTTGGTCGGGTCAACGGTTGCTCCGCATCCATTTTCTCTTATTATTCTTTCCAGATTTACAAAATTTGATCCGAGCACGGGCAGCCTTGAAGCCATATACTCATAGAGTTTTACGGTGCCTTCACCCGCGAGTATATACGCCGGCACGGGCTGTAACAGGACAAGCCCAAGGTCGCATTCCGGCAGCAGTTTCAGGACTTCAGGCCAGGGTCTCAAGCCCAGGTATTCGACCTTTTCATAGCCATTCATATTTTCCGCTTTTATTCTGTCCTCATTCGATAATGGGCCAAGCAGTATAAGTTTGACCGGCCTGTCAACATATTTCATTGCCTCTATCATCTTGAAAAGCCCACGGTCGGCGGAAAGGCCGCCGGCATAAACGCATTTAAACTCGTTACCGCGATTTTTGGGAACAACGGGTTCCCTGGGATTATATGGATAATTGCTTATCACCACTGCCTTTCTTCCAAACTTGGCTCGTATTGATCCGTCAACTACAATTACGCCATTGAACAGCATGGATGCAAAAGTCTCAAAGCGGTCAAAGAAATATGCGATAAAATGCCTTAAACCCCAGGGGATGGAGCGCTTAGAGAGGATGTTCTGCTTGTAATATTCGTGCGCATCGTATACCACCTTCTTGCCGGTAAGCTTCAGGATTAGCCCTGCCGGCAATAGTTCCGGGTCGTGCAGGTGATATATGTCGGCTCTATCTCTTATGCCTGTCGCCAGGACAAAAAGAGGTCTTAAGATTATCTTCCCGAGCACCTTTCCACCTGCGTTCGGAACGGCTTTTATCCTTATTCCCTCCAGAGTCTCATCGGCATCGTGCGGCGAGATTATGGAAGTATTATAGCCGGCTCCCGCAATACTCTTCGCCTGCTTGTGGAAGATGCGGTCGTCATCAGCTTTGTGCGACGAGGTCAGTATGCAAACCTTCGGTTTATCCAACTGTCTCCGCCTGTTCGCCGGTTTCTATCCAACCCTTTTTTCTGTGAAGGGTCAGGAACCTGTGCGCCTTGAGCCCGAAATAGGCTATACCGGACGGTATTTTTATTGCCCTGAAGCACGGCTTCATCTCGCCGCCCCAGCCCCTGTAGAACCGCTCTACGCCCATAAGCGAGGAGCCTTCAAAGTCGAAATCAAGTCCCATATCGAGGGCATCATTTATCATCCTTTCAAATACAAGCATGTTGATATGGCTGTCCTTGCGGAGTGCGGGAGCCATCCCGCCTATCAGGGAATATGCCGTGCGGTTGTCCCAGACCATTATCGAGCCGCATACGGGTTTGCCTTCCCTGTCTTTTATGAGATACGATTTCCCGGCATTTCTGCTTCTGACTGCGTCCCACCATCCTGGCAGTCTGGAGTATTGCGCAACCTCGAATTTTTTAACCTTCATAGTCTCGCTAAACGGCAGGTCCATATCTGAGATAGACGCGTCGGTTATTACCTCGGAGTAGCCTTCCCTGCCGGCTTCTCTTCGGGCTTCCTTTAAAAAACGCCTTGCTTTTTTCGACATGCTGCTTCGCCATGTATCTGCGCTGTCGGCCTTGATAAGATAGGTATATAACACCTGAGTCTCGAACCCGTTCCACATAAACGGCATTAAGTCGCCGCAGAATCTCCACAGATGGAAATCGTAAAAATCCAGCCTTGGAAGAGATTGCAAGGATTGTATGATTTCCTTTTTGACATGCGAATATGTCGACGGCCTGCCCGATTTGATACACGTCTTGAATATAGGGCCGTTTATGGGAGTGAGAGGGGGCTTTGTAATGCCCCTTATGCCGAACAGGTCCAGCACTCCCGGCATTCCCGGAAACCGGGATATATAGACGGGCATCCCGGATTGTATTTCCCCGTTATCGTCCAGTGAAACATGTATATCCAAGTCGATGTTCCAGGACTTATACCACCATGAAGTATGAAATATGGTGCCGTTCACGTTATAAACAAACCGGTCCCATTCGTCGTAACGGCTTTTGTCTAAGATTTGCATGGTTCCGTTCCCTCGCCAATTTTTCTATTGGGCGATTCAACATGCCCGGCGTTGCGATCCAGGGCATATATGATCCCCGCCAGGGCGAAAAGAAACCTGTGGTCGTTTATGTCACCGGATTTGAGGGCGGTTAAAACAGTAAAGAAATAAACAGAGAACATGGCGGCTACTGTATAAAAATTGTCGCCGCTCGTTTTCCAGGCAAGCGAATACCCCTTTCTTATGCTCCAGTACAGGAACAATACGATTGATATAAGACCAAAGATACCCAGTTCGGCCCCCATCTCCAGAAGGATGTTGTGAGGATAATTATACATGTTCCCTGTTGCATCCAACCCTTCGTAATACCTTGGGAAACCGCCTATGCCAAGCCCGGTGAAGAAATAAGGCATGGTTGTCATAGCCTTAAAGGCTGATTTTGCCATCCATTCCCTTTCCAGGACGGATCGCCCGCCGCCTTCATCAAGCAGCATCATCCTCGATGTCATCCTTGTGAAGTCCCGATAGTCCAGGCTTAGGTATATCCCCGATACGACAATAACAATAATGACCCAGATACGTATCCTTTTTCTTTCGGTGTTTCTGCGTCCCAAAGTGAGGATGAAAAACATTGTGGCTATAAGTGCGATGAAAGGTCCGCGCCCCCCTGACAATATAAGTACATAAAGGATTGCCGGGGAGAAAGCCAGGAGATACAGAACCCTGCGGATAAGCGACCTGTCCGTCATGAAGAAATAAAGTAATATCATTATGAACGCGTACGCCATCGATGATCCCATGGTAAGATAATTGGAGGTTATCGAGACTTTGACCGGCGAGCCCGGTTTGTGGCTTTTTTGAAAAAAATCCACCATTATAGCCATTGCGAGAATTATATACGTCAGCATAAAATTCCTTACTCTTTTGTAATCCCCCATGATGTAAAATGACCCGAAAAGCGCCAGAGTTCCAAGCGTCACTAACTTAATCGCTTTATCCGAGCCGTAGACAAAATTATTGGTATAAATTAAACTTATGAGCGTTATCGTGCATACAGACAGGAACGGCAGGGCCATTTTAAGCGGTGGCATTGTTAATTTTATGCGTCCCTTTTTAATCCACAGATAAGTACTCAAAATCGTTAAAATCCAGAGGAGCAGCGTCAGGTCTACAGGAAGCTGAAAGCGCGGATCGTTTTTCAGCTCGCCGGCATTCAGAAACAGCGCCAGCAATACCTCCGGGAGCTTAATCGTTAATATGACGAGAAATGACACGGCGACTGCCGGCAGGATGAATTTCGTCGAGAACTTCGACATCATCGCGCCTGCAACCGCTATTAAAACCAGCGCCAGTGTCAAGATGCCGGTTATCTTGAATTCATGCCATTGCGAAAGCGCATTTTCCCTCATCGCTTGAAGCTCCATTTAAAAGTTAGCCCATATGTAGAGAGCAGGACTCTCAAGGTCAGGAAACAGAGCATAAGCATACCCAGGATAAAAGAAATCGGGATGCCTGTAATAGCAAGCCGGCCTGTTTTTACAACAAGATATGCGGCGAGGGAAACGGACAGGGCTTTATAGACATTGCCCGCATTCACCGCCTTGACGTGCGCCGCGTCGATTGAGCTCCTAAGCGCTACGAACAATGCGTATGGCGGCGCCGCCATTACGACAATCCTCAATATGCCGGCCGCTTCGTCGAACTGCGGACCAAGCCAGTAATGCAGCAGATATTTTGCAGAAATAAATAATATGACCGTCATGCCGACGGACAACAGGGCTGTGTATTTGATTATCCTTCCAAGTATGGCCCGCGCTTCGTTATGCCGTCCCTCGGACACGATGGAACTCATCTTCGGCAGCATTATCAGACCCACGGGCTGAAATACACCACCTATCATGTTTACAATGCTTACGCCTAATGCGACATAACCCGCCTGCCTGATACCGAACAGGTTTGATGTTATGAATGCGGGCAGCGCCAGCATGCCGGCCATGCTGATGTCTCCGGGTATCCTGGCAAGGCCGAACCTCAAGAGGTCTTTTGCCGACGAGAGCAGCCTGATATCTTTAAGATGAGGAAGGATGGTCATTAACACGGGCGGCGAAAAAACGACGGCTACCACGAAAACTCCCGCCGCAGTAAGCTCCAGCATGGTCCTTACCGAGCTCGCAGCCAGTACCGCCATAAGCGGTGCGGCGGCTGCGCAGATGCTTATGACGCTTGCCGCTTTGAATCTGCTTTGTCCCCTGTAGAACGAGTAGACAAGGGAATTTAGTGTATAGCTTTCCCCGAGGACGGAAATTATCCGGATATATCCCCCATAGCCCGGCTTACCAAAGATTGCTCTTCCCAGGATACCGGGCATAATATTTGCGATTGCAAGCACCAGGAGCGAAAAAACGATAATAATCCCATAACCCGCTACGAGATAAGAGGCAAGCCCTGAGCCGTCATTTTTTGTGGAATAAATTGCCGTATACCTGGCAATGCCGACTCCCAAACCCATTATCAGCACCGGCTCCACGAAGCTTTCCGCGCGTCGCGCAAGGGTATATTCGCCAAAGCCCTCAGGACCGAGTGAGCCGGCGGCCAGCCTGTAAACCATAATACCAAACAGAAAACTTAAAGCGTAACCGATGAAGGTAATAATAATATCTCTTTTCATCCGTTCCTTTCTTATATTTTGTTCAGGAGACTTAAAATCGGGAAAGCAAAAGACTTGATATAATCTAAAGTTTTTTTGAGAAGCATACTTCAGATTTTATGGCGGAAATATTAATATTTAATATAACACCTGATAAGTGTTTGTCAACTTCGGCGGGAATTGATATTGCTTAAAAGCTTGATTCGTTAAAGACGTCAAAGCGAGAGCTATACATCAGCTTCATTTCACCGAAACTGCAAGCCTGACCGGTATGATATGGGCATCTTTCCTTGGTAATAAAAAAGCCGGGGAGTTACCCCCGGCTTTTTTATTACTATCTTTTCAGAATCAATAAGCCCCTATGTTAAACGGGGTTTGCCTTGTGGCATAGTCGTAATTGTATGGTACCGCGCTTATAGTGGTTCCAGCGCCTATTGCCGGGCTTCCGGAGTTCAGTTGGTAGTTGCCGGCGGCGGCATCAACATATAAGGGGTTTGCGCTGATGGAGTGAAGTTCGTTGCCTGAGACTTCGGGCTTGGCCGACTGGAATCCCGCGAGTTTATAACTTGTGCCAGTCCAGATTATGTCCGACGCATTGCCGTAATAGAGGTTGTAGTCGCTCGATACCTGGGTGCTGTCAAAAGACCCGACTCTTAAACCGCATACAGCATTGTCGGTCAATATGTTGTTTTCCACCACGGCGTTATAAACGCCGACCGGATCCGTATCGCCCGCCTCGCCTTCGTCGACACCGTAGTTGCATCGGTCTATGGTGTTGTTGTAGACATACAGCCCGTTGGCCCCGTCGCCGAAACATATTCCTATGTTGCAGCTGTAGACGATGTTATTATAGATAGATGTGTTTACCGCCCCGGGTGCGTGCCAGCCGGTAATCCCGACGGCGGCTACGCTGTATACCAGGTTGTTCCGTATCGTGAAATTCGACGCCCCCGCCCCAAGATATATCCCGTTGTCGTGGGATGGGTCGCTGCCGCACTCGCGTATGGTGACGTTCTGTATCACGATATTGGAGGCCGTGCCCAGCCCCTGGTCTGACGCCGAAGCTGTAATCACGCCTGTCCCCGAATAGTGCTGGAAGGTAACCCCGTCGATTATAATCCAGCTTACGCCGTTGGCGAGGAACATGCCCTGGCCGACTCCTCCCGACCAGCCCCCCGTAGCGGCGGTCGCCCCGCCGTCGAATACGGGAGTCTCGCCGGGGTAGGCCTTGAATGTAATCGGCGCCGTCTGTGTGCCGGACGGCGAGAGCCAGTTAGTGTCGTTGACGCTGCTCGGCCCAAATCCACCCTGGTTATAGTATGTGCCGCCGCGGGCATAGAGAGTATCGCCCGGCTTTAACTTGGAGCTCGCGTATGTCCATGTCAGCCACGGCGAATTTATCGAACCGTTCCCGCTGCTGTCCGAACCACTCGGCGATATGTAATATGCGTTGCCGGTTGAGGCCGACGCCAGGCTGTAGTCCACTGAGCTTGTTGTCGTATTCCCGGAGCTGTCCTTGACGGAAACGGTTATGGTGTTTGTCCCGATCATCGCGCTGCTTGTGTTCCACGACCAAGTGCTCGATGTTCCCCATGCCTGCGTTATTACCGCAGTCCCACCGGTGTCCGGCCCGAGTCTGGAAAACTGATACTGGTAGCTGCCGCTGCCGCCGTTTGCGGATGCCGTCAATGTGACCGTGGAGCCGGCGGTTGCCGTGGTCGGACTTGCCGTAATGCTCGCGGAGATTGGAGTTGCCGGGGGCGTAATGGCGGCGTATATATTCTGCACGTCAGTTGCGCTCAGAGCTGTATTATAGATACGCACGTCGTCAATGACCCCGTTGAAGTTGTAGGAAGTGCTGCCGTTTCCGTGTTTTCCGAAATAGAGGTTTGTCCCCAGCGTGTATGGTATTGTATCGGATGTGCTGTATGCAGCCTTTGAGACGCCGTCAACGAATATCTGAATCTGGCTTGCCGATTTCACTCCCGCGATATTGTGCCATCGGCCATCGAGAACATTGACCCCGGTAGTCTGCACAGTAATCCACGTTGTTCCGTTATAAAAGAAAAAGAACACGTTTCCGTCGGACAGTACGCGAAGGACGTAGTTGTCTCCCATGGAAACGACTTCTCCGCCCAGAGCTGGGGCCGTGGTGGTCTTGACCCACGCCGTGACGCTGACGGTGGAGGTCGGCTCCAGTGCGCTTGTGCCCGGCACTTCGACATACGTGCCGGTGCCGTCGAATGAAACCGCGTCCCCGGATACACCGCTTACCCATGTTGCGCCGTTAAGAGTGCCGTTGTTGCCGAGTCCGGAAGAGTCCGCAGTGGTTGTGCCGGAGCCTTCGTCGAATTTCCAGTAGCCTACGAGTCCAGATGGAGACAGCAGGGTATAACCGGCGGTAGCGGTTGCAATGGCGCCCGCGCTGTCTTTTACACTGACAGATATGGTGTTATTGCCGGACATAAGGCTGGTCGTATTCCATGTCCATGTATTAGACGTCCCCCAAGCCTGTGTTACGACAGCCGCGCCTCCGGTATCGGGCCCTGTGCGTGAGAACTGGTACTGGTAGTTGCCGGAGCCTCCAGTGGCTGCGGCAGTCCAGACTATGGAAGCCCCGGCAGTCGCTGAAGCCGGACTTGGAGTAAACGAGGTTGCAGCTATAGGCTGGTAATTTACAGTGTATGTCGGAGCGGACAAGGATACGACCCCAGTGCCGTCGGAGTTCCTGACGCTTACTGTAATTGTATTGTTCCCCACCATTGCAGTGGTGGGAGTCCAGCTCCATGTATTAGACGTCCCCCAAGCCTGTGTTACGACAGCCGCGCCTCCGGTATCGGGCCCTGTGCGTGAGAACTGGTACTGGTAGCTCCCGGGGCCTCCAGTGGCTGCGGCAGCCCAGACCACCGGAGTTCCAACGATGTCAGGGCTTGGTATGCTCGGTGTTACACTGCCGATAACTATGGCGGCGACCGCCTGGGCTATGGTATATGTAATCGATGTGGAGACCGTCCCGCTTCCGTCGGAGTTGCGCGCATTTACCATTATCGTATTTGTCCCCGCCATTGAAGAAGTGGTTACCCAGTTCCATGAAGAGGAACCGCTCCAGTTCTGCGCCACTACATAGGTCCCGCCGGTGTCCGGCCCCATGCGCATGAACTGGTACTGAAGGTTTCCGCTGCCGCCGGATGCGGAGGCCGTAAAGGTAACGGCATTCCCAGCCGTCGCCGGACTTGCGACGGACGGTACCAGAGAGTTTACCACAATTGCCGGCCAGCTGACGGTGTAGGCAGGCGTTTGACTGCTCACCTCGCCGGTTCCGTCCGAATTTTTTACATAGACAAGTATTGTGTTGCTTCCCACCATTGCCGAGGTTGTCGTCCAAGACCAGCTGTTTGAAGTCCCGTAGCCTTGGGCCACTATATATACGCCGTTAGTATCGGGGCCCATGCGCATGAATTCGTACAGATAGCTTCCGCTTCCTCCGGAAGCTGTTACCGTCCAGGTGACCTTGTTGCCCTCTACCGCCGATGTTTCGCTGGGAGTTATTGAATTTATGGTGATGGCCTTATTGACCTTGAAGGGAGCAGTTTTTGAACCCTTGCCACGTGTTGTGCTTGATGTGCTCTTCATCAATGCCGTATTAGTGGTCGAGTCCATTACGTTTACCATGACGGTATTGTCGCCGACCGACGAAGTGTTGACATTCCAGTCCCAGGCGCCGGAGCCGCTCCAATCCTTCATCATGGCGTAACTCCCGCCTGTGTCAGGGCCTTTGCGGAGGAACTGATATTGGTAGTTGCCGTTCCCCCCGGAGGCAGCAGCAGTCCATGAGACTGTCTGACCGGGAGTTGAATCAGGCTGATTTGGAGCCAGGGTTACGCTTATCGGCACATACTTAAAGACCGCTCTAACAAGCTGACAGTTTACGATAGTTTCGATTTTTCCTTGTGAGTCTGTAGCCCGGCTCATGATGATGTAGAGGCCTTTTTGGGGCGGGTTCCAGGTATAGCTCCAGGATGTGGTTCCGGTTGCGGTCTGCCAGGTTGTCCCGCCGTCCGTGGAGACCTCGACGAAAGATATGCCGTTTAAGGCGGAGGACATGCCTGTAATGGTTATGCCGGAGCCGTCCGAGTAAGTAATGACGCCGTTTTTGGGCGAGGTTATCGTGGAGACAGGCAGGGCGTAGGACGGCCCCTCGACCATCCTTATGCGGTTATTCCTGCTGTCGGCTATGAATACGTCGCCCGAAGCGTTCACGGCCACTCCGAAGGGCCGGCTTAGCATTGCGTCGCCCGCCGGGGAGCCGTCTCCTGAGAATCCGGCCTTTCCAGTCCCGGCCAGTGTGGTTATGGTTCCGGAGGCGCCGATGACCCTGACGCGCTGGTTATAGCAGTCGGCAATGTATATCCGGCCTGAAGAATCCACCGCCACGCCTGAGGGGAAACTTAACTTTGCCGAAGCTGCGGGGCCTCCGTCTCCGGAATATCCGGCCCTGCCGGTTCCGGCCGGCGTGGTTATCGTTCCGGAGGCGCCGATGACCCTGACGCGCTGGTTATAGCAGTCGGCAATGTATATCCGGCCTGAAGAATCCACGGCCACGCCGGCCGGCCTGTTGAGACTTGCGGAGGTCGCCGAACCGCCGTCGCCCGCATACCCCGGCCTGCCGGTCCCGGCGATGGTCGTTATTATACCTGCGGGACTTATCATCCTGATGCGGTTGTTGCCTGTGTCGGATATATAAATATTTCCTTTTGCGTCAACGGCCACGCCTTCGGCATGGTTTATCGACGCCAGAGCAGCAGCTCCGCCGTCGCCCGCATACCCCGGCCTGCCGGTTCCGGCGATTGTCGTTATTATGCCTGCGGGACTTATCATCCTGATACGGCTGTTGCCCGTGTCCGCAAACAGAACGTCACCCGCGCCGTCAACCGCGACTCCGGAGGGATTGTTTATCCTGGCCTGCGACGCAGCCCCGCCGTCTCCGGAGAAACCCGGTTTTCCCGTTCCGGCGACGGTCGAAATATTCCCGGAGGCATCGACCTTGCGTATCCTCTGGTTTGCCATGTCGGAAATATAAAGGTTACCTGATGCGTCAACAGCCACGGCTCCAGGAAAATTCAGGAGAGCCGCCGTAGCTACTCCGCCGTCCCCGGCATAACCCCTGCCGAGACCTGCAAAGGTGTGTATGTCGCCCTGGGACGCTATAGCCGAATGTTGCGAGAGTGTGAGGATTATGGGCAGGAACAGAAAAACGAACGCGCTGAAAACCGTAAAACTCTTCTTCGGGGTCATCTCTTTCCTCCGTTGCTTGTGCCAATGAAACCTGCACAAACATACTCGGAACTACCCCGGAAATCCAATTAATAACCATTAATTAAGCGTTATTAATCAATGAGTTAATTGGCATGGGCGATAATTGAAATATTTAGTTTTTCCCATAAAGAGACTGTCTGAAAACCCTTTATCCCTGAGCGTCGGATTTTCCAGCCCGATTTTTTAGCGCTAGTTTGCCGATTTTCTTTTTAAAATTTCAAAGAACGAACTTTTTCAAAGGGCATACCTTGCCCT
>JAJYJM010000034.1 GCA_021789495.1 Nitrospirota bacterium | reverse complement strand
GTCTTGTTCACGCCGGAGATGGCCATGAGCGTGGTGGATTTCCCCGCGCCGTTCGCGCCCAGAAGCGATACGACCTCGCCTTCCTTCACCGAGAGCGATACGCCCTTCAGGGCCTCTATCGGGCCGTAAAACGCGAGGACGTCGTCGAGTTTAAGCATCCGCGGCCTCTTTGCCCAGATATGCATCGATTACCTTCGGGTCTCTCTGAATCTCCGACGGCGCGCCCTCGGCAATCTTCACACCGTGGTCCAGCACCGCAACCTTGTCCGATATGCCCATCACGACCTTCATGTCGTGCTCTATAAGGAGTATTGCGATTCCCATGTCGCGTATGCGCCCGATAAGCTTAATCAGTTCCGCGCTTTCCTGCGGGTTCATGCCCGCCGCGGGTTCGTCGAGGAGCAGGAGCTTCGGCCTCGCCGCGAGAGCGCGGGCGATTTCAAGGCGCCTCTGGTATCCATAAGGAAGGTTCCGCGCCCACTCGTCCCTTGCATCGAGAAGCCCCACGAACTGGAGAATGTTCAGGGCGTTCTCGGTCATCTCCCGTTCTTCCTCGCGTACGGAAGGCGTCCTCAGAACCGCGCCGATAATGCCTGATTTTGTCCGGCAGTGCTGGCCTACAAGGACGTTCTCCATCGCGGTCATCTCTGCAAAAAGCCGGATGTTCTGGAACGTGCGGGCCATGCCGAGCGCGGTAATTCTGTGCGGCGGCAGGCCGGTTATGTCCTTCGTCTCGAACATGACATGGCCTGAAGTCGGAACACTTACGCCGGTAACGCAGTTGAAGAACGTCGTCTTGCCCGCGCCGTTCGGGCCGATGATCCCTACTATTTCCTTGTGCCCGATGCAGAGGTGTATGTCTTCGAGAGCGCGCAGGCCGCCGAAGGTCTTGGTAAGGCTGGAGGTGGACAACAGGCAGTCGTTCATAAAGGAAACTATTCCCTTACGGGGGGATTTACGAGGAATTCAGCCGGGTTTTCAGGCGCGTCTTTTATTATCACCCTGCGGCCCTGCACAGAGAACCTTCCCTCGGCGAAAAGCCTTACCGCTTCAGGATATATGCGGTGCTCCTGCGCTAAAATCCTCGTAGCGAGGGAGTCTTCAGTGTCGTCCTGCAATATCGGCACGACCGCCTGGATGATTATCGGGCCGGTATCCATGCCCCCATCCACAAAATGGACGGTGCAGCCGGAAAATCTTACTCCGTGCTCGATTGCCTTCCTCTGGACGTGCAGTCCGGGGAACGACGGCAGGAGCGCCGGGTGTATGTTAATGATTTTATTATGGAATTCATCGACAATAACGGGCGTGACAAGCTTCATGTAGCCCGCGAGCAGGACAAGACCAACACCGTATTTTTTAAGGGTTTCGACGATTTTTACGTCGTAATCTTCGCGTTTCTGAAAGGCTTTAGGGTCTATAAACTCAGCATTTATAAGGTTTTTTCGCGCTCTTTCGAGGGCGTAGGCGTCTTCATTGTCCGATATGCATACCGCGATTTCCGCGTTGATCTTCCCGGCGTTTACGGCGTCGATAATGGCCTGGAAATTGGACCCGCGCCCGCTTGCCAGAACACCTATTTTAAGACCCTCATACACTGTATTCCACCCCTTTTTCGCCCGTGATTATCTCGCCCATGACATATGTCTTCTCGCCCAGCATCGCCGCCTTCTTTGCGAAGGATTCCGCCTCATCCGCGCCGAGAACCGCAATCATCCCGATTCCCATATTAAAATCCCGTAACATCTCGGCCTCGTCCACGCGGCCCTGCTCCCGGATGAAATTGAACACTGGCGGAATCTCCCAGCTTCCCTTCCGGATTCTCGCACGGCAACCATCGGGAAACACCCTTGGCAGGTTCTCCGTAATCCCGCCGCCTGTGATATGCGCCAGTCCTTTTATATCGAATTCGCCCATCAGCGCGAGGATATTTTTTACGTATATCCGTGTCGGGGTAAGGAGTTCGTCCGCGACGGTCTTTCCGAGTTCCGGAACGTGCGAATCAATCTTCAGTCCCGCCGCGTCAAAGAAGACCTTGCGAGCGAGCGAGTAGCCGTTCGAGTGCAGGCCGGACGAGGCAAGGCCGACGAGGACGTCTCCGGGCTTTATTCTGCTCCCGTCGATAATCTTCGATTTGTCCACTATCCCCACGGCGAACCCGGCCAGGTCATATTCTCCCTCGGCATAGAAACCCGGCATCTCCGCCGTCTCTCCGCCGATTAATGCGCATCCGGCCTGTCTGCAACCTTCGGCAATCCCGGAGACGACCTTCGAGTGTCTTTCCGGTTCCAGTTTCCCGCAGGCGAAATAGTCGAGGAAGAATAGCGGCTCCGCGCCCGTTACGAGTATGTCGTTCACGGACATGGCGACGAGGTCGATGCCCACGGTGTCGTGCCTGTCGGCCATGAAGGCGGCCCTGAGCTTCGTGCCGACACCGTCCGTTCCGGAAACCAGTACCGGCTCTTTATACCCGCCCTTCAGCCCGAACAGCCCGCCGAAGCCGCCGATGTCCGTCAATACCTCCGGCCTGAACGTGGACTTCACAAACGGCTTTATCAGCTCAACGAACCTGTTGCCCGCGTCAATGTCCACGCCCGCGGATTTGTATGTCAGTTTGTCGGTCATTTAATACCTTTTATTGAAAGAAATAAACCGTAATGTCCTTGTCCGGAACGAAGTCCTTCACGAACGACTCGAACCTCTTGGGGCCGGTCTTTTTAATCTCGTAATTCCAGCACAGGCTCATTATCCCTTTTTCGCTCGGCTTCTCAATGATAAGGTGGAAGTTCTTTATCGGGCCCTGCCAGTTCTTGGCCGTCGTCAGTATATAATCTACTTCTTGAACCGCAGGGTGATTGTGTTTCTTAAGCCATTGTAAAGCAGCCGAGTCGAGACACGCATCTTTATATACCTTCGTAGGATTATTTGGAAATTCATCGCCTTCATTATAATTGCTATCCCATCCATAATGGGGCGTGTAAGAAAATTTCATAGTAACCTGTCCATTAGCAGGAAAGGTCTGCTTCCAGTAATATTTCTTTGAAATATCCCAAAGCGGATAACCCAAAGAGGTGAGAATCCCCAATTTCTCCAGTTTAATTCTGTCTCTTTCGTTTAAATCATCAGCATTATAGTTGTCGTCTTCCCAGGGAATATCCATCCGCTCAAGCACATCCGTTACATCTTTTCCTTTCAAAACCGCCCTCTTATCTATTTGATGTTTAATTTTTTTGCCGTTGATATTTACACTGAAATCCTCGAATTTTGCGGAATGACCGGTTGGGTCTAAATAATACTCCGGAACGGGGAAAGCAACGAGTGTCGTAATATTTTTGTGAGAGTGATTTTTAAAAACCAGCGTCGCTTCAATTTTATCGAGGCTTATGAAAAGGTCTTCCCTTTCCATCGATATATTCTTTCCCTTCTTGAACTGTATGCCGCCCGCCGGAACTGCCGCGGCCTCGGAAGCATCTGCAAAGGCCGGGACATGAAAACTGGCGACGAGAACGGACGCAAGCAAGGCAATGCAGAATATCCTGAAACAGGACATATCTGGCCTCCTGGGATAAAGCCACTGGGTTCCCGCTTTCGCGGGAATGACGGGCTTGGAAATCTTATTATAGATAAAAATATTTTAAGTTCAAGGCCGTATTTTAAATGCCCCAAAAGCGGCGTCGCCTGCGGATATCTTTATTTTCCTGCCCGTGGACTTTTCCAGTTCACGGACGTTGGCGTTCCTGATGCCTTTGTATATTGACAACTCGCGCGGGTTCACGACAATCTCCGCCGCTTCGCCTTCATAATTTTCCAGCGCCCTGAGCATATTATTCAGCGCGATTTTCGACCTCACAAGGTGCCCGAACGCGGGATGATACGGCCCTGCGAGAAGCGATTTCTCCAATTCCTCGCCCGGCTGGAGGCCCAGGCGGACTACCCTTATGTCCGCCGCCTCGAACGTCTCCACGGCCTGTGCGCATAGCTCCACGGCCTCAAGAAGCGAGAGCGGCGCGTAATCTCCCCGCCGCCACATCTCGGCAAGCTCGGAGCCTTCGACAACCAGCGCGGGATATATGCGGACAAAATCCGGGGACAACTTAACGCCCTCATGCACGGTATTCAGGAATTTTTCGCTGCTGTCTCCAGGCAGGCCGGTCATAAGCTGAATACCAAGTTCCACGCCAGCGTCCTTCACAGCTTTCGCGGCCCGCACAGCATCGGCGGCAGTATGCCCGCGCCCGGATTTCTCCAATACGGAGTCGTCCATCGACTGCACGCCGAGTTCGACCGTCTTCACATTATATTTTTTAAGGAACTGCGCCTGTTCGGCGTCCATCTCGTCGGGCCTCGTCGAAAGCCTTATGCCGGAAGCCAGGCCCTTTGTTATAAACTCCGAGGCGGCGGATAAATATTTTCCCTGCTCAAGTCTCGGTATCGCGGTGAACGTGCCGCCGTAGAACGCGATTACGGCTTCGGGCCTTTCGCGCGAAAGCGTTGCGGAGAGATATTCAGAAACTTCTTCCGGGGCGGGCGCGGCGGATATACCTGATATATTTCTCTGATTGCAGAACGCGCAGAGGTGCGGACAGCCCATGTGCGGGATAAAAACGGGGACTATAAAATTTTTGCGGAATGACATGAGATAATAGTTGGCGGTTAAATAAAAACATCATACCCGCGAAAGCAGGTATCCAGGTTTGAATCAAGTCCTGGGTTCCCGATTAAATCATTCGGGAATGACGATCCACCGGGCTTTACCGGTCAGAAGCCGGGCCGCCAGCCAGCGCTTCCAGAGCCGCCTGGGCCGCGTGCTGCTCGGCCTCTTTTTTGCTCCTGCCGGTGCCCTTGCCCAGGACACGTCCGCCAGCCTCTATCTCCACATCGAAGACCTTCTGGTGGTCCGGCCCGGACTCGTTTACGACAGTATATTTCGGCAGTTCTCCGAACCTGCTCTGGCAGGCTTCCTGGAGTTCCGTTTTGTGGTCGAACACCAGGCCGCCGGATACCATCGCCTTTATGTCGGTTTCAAAGTTGCTGCGTATAAAGCGGTAAGCCTTGTCCAGGTCGGAATCGAGATATATGGCGGCTATAATCGCTTCCATGGCGTTGGCCAGCAGAGAGGGTTTCTCACGCCCGCCGGTAAGCTCCTCTCCCTTTCCCAGAAAAAGATAACCGCCGATTCCAAGCCTCTGAGCTACCTTCGAAAGGCTCGACTCGCTGACTACCACCGCGCGGAGCTTTGAAAGCTCTCCTTCAGGGGAGTTCGGGCAGAGCTTCATTATAAAGTCGCTGATTATGAAATCGAGGACGGTATCTCCAAGAAACTCCAGGCGCTCGTTATGGCCGGACATACCAAGCCGGTTCTCGTTGGCGTAGGATTTGTGCGTGAGGGCCTGCATGAGGAGAGAGGGCCGGCCGAAATTATACTCCAGCCTCTTTTCGAGCTCATGGACATTATCGTAATGCATAATGTCCGGTTAACCGGTGAACTTCCGGAACAGCAGACATCCATTGGTGCCGCCGAACCCGAATGAGTTGGAAAGCGCGGTGTTCACGTCGGCCTCGCGCGCCTCGTTCGGGACGTAGTCGAGGTCGCATTCCGGGTCGGGGGTCTCAAGGTTTATTGTGGGCGGAATTTTCCCTTCCATGATTGTCTTGACGGCGACGATTGCCTCGACGCCGCCGGCCGCGCCGAGCAGATGGCCGGTCATGGACTTTGTAGAGCTTACCGGAATTTTATAGGCGCGCTCTCCCAGCGCCGATTTGATTGCCATAGTCTCGAACTCGTCGTTGAACTTCGTCGATGTGCCGTGGGCGTTGATATAGCTTATATCTTCCGGGCCCAAACCCGCATCTTTCATCGCCATCTTTATACAGCGGGCCGCGCCCTCGCCGTTGGGGGCCGGGGCGGTAAGGTGATAGGCGTCGCCTGAGAGGCCATATCCCGCAAGCTCTGCCAGTATATCGGCCCCGCGGGTCTTTGCGTGCTCCAGTTCTTCAAGCACCATCACGCCTGCGCCCTCGCCCATGACAAAACCGTCCCTTTGTGCGTCGAATGGCCTGCTTGCGCGCTGCGGCTCGTCGTTTCGCGTGGAGAGGGCCTTCATGGCGTTGAACCCGCCTATGCCCATCGGCGTGATGCAGGCCTCCGTGCCGCCCGCTATCATACCGTCGGCGTCGCCTCGCTGAATTACCTTGAAGGCATCCCCTATATTGTGCGTGCCGGTGGCACAGGCGGTGACCACAGCGGAGTTCGGCCCCTTGGCGCCGAGGATAATGGATATCTGCCCAGAGGCGAGGTTGACGATGAGCATCGGGATGAAGAAAGGCGTAATCTTCCTGGGGCCCTTCTCAAGCACAATGGCATGGTATTTCTCAATGGCGATAAGGCCACCCATCCCGGAGCCGACCATGACGCCGACGCGCTCGGCGTTGGCATCGGTAATCTTCAGACCGGATTGCTCCATGGCCATCCTCGAAGCCGCGATAGACAGATGGATAAACCTGTCCATCTTCTTTATCTCTTTGGCCTCGATATAGAGAGCCGGGTCGAATCCCTTCACCTCGCCGGCAATTTTAGTGGCGAAGTCGGCAGGGTCGAACTGAGTTATAGGGCCGACGCCGCTTTTCCCTTCCAGCATCCCGCCCCAGGTTTCATCGACCCCTATGCCGAGCGGAGTTACCGCCCCCATGCCCGTTACAACTACGCGTCTCTTTTCCAAAAAGAATCTCCGTTTAATGCAGAATTCCGTGTTCGTGGTTAAAAACACGCATTCGCAGTTCGTGATGGAATTAAATAATCAGATTCCTGCGAACACGAATCACGGCCATTTAAACCTTGCTTGCGATATAGTCTACGGCGTTCTGCACCGTCGCTATCTTCTCCGCTTCTTCTTCCGGTATCTCGATTCCGAATTCTTCTTCAAAGGCCATTATCAGCTCGACGGTGTCGAGAGAATCCGCGCCCAAGTCGTCTATGAAGGATGCCTGCGGCGTAACCTCACCCTCTTCTACTCCAAGCTGTTCGGCTATTATCTTCTTGACTTTCACATCAACTGACATTATCCCACCTCCGTTTAATTACAGATTAAACTTAATGCCCTGTCATTGCGAGGAGCCGAAGGCGACGCGGCAATCCCGGAATTTTATAACTCTTTAAAAGCTGGGATTGCTTCGCTTCGCTCGCAATGACAAACTTCTCTACATATACATCCCGCCATTTACGTGGATGACCTGGCCCGTGACGTACGCCGCCGCATCCGACGCTAGGAACTTAACCGCCGCCGCAATATCCTCCGGCGTCCCAAGACGCCCGAGCGGCACCTGCTTGAGAAGCTCCTCCCTCACCTTTTCCGGCAGGGCCTGCGTCATGGCGGTGTCTATAAAACCTGGCGCCACGGCATTCGCGGTAATATTGCGGGAGGCATACTCGCGCGCGATGGTCTTGGTAAGACCGATAAGCCCGGCCTTGGAGGCGACATAATTGGCCTGGCCTGCGTTACCCATAGCTCCGACTATGGACGCTATGTTTATTATCGTACCCCTTCTGGCCTTGGACATGTGTTTTATAGCCGCCTTTGCACAGTTGAACGACCCTTTAAGGTTTACGTCTATCACCAGGTCCCATTCCTCTTCCTTCATGCGCATTATGAGGTTGTCCCTGGTAATACCCGCATTATTTACCAGAATATCCAACTTGCCGAATTTAGACACGGCCTCGTCCACCATTGCCGCCGCCTGGTCCATATCCGCGACGTTGCCGGTAATGGAAAACGACTTTACACCCATGGCTTCTATCTCGCGCGCCGTCTCGGAAGCCTTCTCGCCGTTCACATCCGATACTGCGACATCCGCCCCGGCCTTAGCGAGCGCAACGGCTATTGCCTTCCCTATACCCTGGGCGGCCCCTGTAACAAGCGCTGTCTTCCCCTGTAAGTGCATGGCTTTTCCTCTTTAAGTCGTGCAGACGATTATAAAAATACCAGCCTAAAAGTCAAGTTATTTCTTGGGAGATATTTTACAGCCGATGCTTAAGTAGTCGAGGGTGGTGTTGAGGGAAACCACATCTTCCACATTCCTGATTTCAGCTTCTTTTGTAATTCTCTTTATAAGCCCGGAAAGAACCTTGCCGGGCCCCACCTCAATCAGCGTATCCGCACCGTGCAGGACAAGGGCATGAACGCAGTCTTCCCAAAGAAGCGGCATCGTAAGCTGTCTCAGCAACCCATCCTTCACATCCCCGGCGCTATAGACCAGTTTTCCGGAGGCGTTGGAGGCTATTGGATAATTGAGGTCTTTAATTCCCGCCGCCTCAAGGTCGTCCTTAAGCCTTTCGGCTGCCGGGGCCATGAGCATGCAGTGCGAAGGGACGCTCACGGAAAGGGGCACCACCCTTTTTGCCCCCATCGCCTGGCAAAGCCCGGAGGCCTCTTCGACCGCCGCCCTCTCTCCGGCTATGACTACCTGCCCCGGAGAATTGTAATTGGCCGGAGATACAACGCCGATGGCTGACGCCTCGGAGCACGCTTCCCTTATCTTTCCAGCATCGAGGCCCAGTATCGCTGCCATAAGGCCTTTCCCCTCCGGCACGGCCTCCTGCATGTATTTCCCGCGTTTCCTCGCAATCGCCGCCGCCTGCCCGACCATAAGTCCTCCCGCCACCGCGACAGCCGTCAGCTCTCCCAGGGAATGCCCGGCAGCCGCGATTGGTTTTATGTGCATCTCGCCCAGGACGGCATGGACCGCAAGGCTCGCCGTCAGTATGGCGGGCTGGGTGTTCTCCGTCCTGTTAAGCTCACTCTCAGGCCCGTCGAAGCAGAGTTTTGCCAGGTCTACACCGGCAGCGTCTGATGCTTCCTCAAAGACCGCCCGCGCCTCCGGGTATTCGTTATACAGGGCCTTACCCATCCCGACATACTGCGAACCCTGGCCGGGGAATACGAAAGCCGGGCCGTAAAGCCGGACCTGTGTCATCAGCCTCTCATCTCCTTAAGCTTTTTTGCGAATGCCGGGAGCACCTCGAAGACGTCTCCGACGATACCGATGTCCGCTACGTTGAATATCGGCGCGTTCGGGTCTTTATTTATGGCGATTATCATATCCGAGGACTGCATCCCCGCAAGGTGCTGGATAGCTCCGGATATTCCGCAGGCGATGTAGAGCCTGGGGCTTACCGTTCGTCCGGTCTGGCCTATCTGGTGCGGGTATGGCATCCAGCCGGAGTCCACCGCCGCGCGCGTCGCACCGACGACACCACCCAGTATCTCCGCAATCTCTCTTAACAGTTCAAAGCCTTTCTCACCCATGCCGCGCCCGCCGGAGACGATTATCTCGGCCTCGGAGATATTTATTTTATGTCCGGCCTCTTCTATCGTCTCAAGAAGCTTAGTCCTCGACGTCAAGGGGCTTACCGGCGTTTCCTTTATTATCTCGCCCGTCCTTGCCGCATCCGGCGGAAGGCGCTTCATCACTCCGGGACGGACCGTCGCCATCTGTGGCCGGTTATTAGGACATGCTATAGTCGCCATTATATTTCCGCCGAACGCCGGACGGGTCTGAAGCAGGTTCTTGCTCTCAGCGTCTATATCGAGCGCGGTGCAGTCCGCCGTAAGGCCCGTGCGGACTCTCGTCGCCACAATTGGAACGAATGCGCGGCCAATGGAAGTCGCGCCCGCAAGGACAATCTCCGGTTTGTATTTTTTAATCAACTGCGAGAGCGCATCGGCGTATGCGTCCTCGTGGAACTCGTTTAAAAGCGGGGCTCCGACCTGGTATACCCTGTCCGCTCCCGCTTCGATCAAAGACTTAGCCTCAGCATCCATTCCCGTCCCGAAGAGGACTGCGGACAGTTCTTCGCCACGGGAATCGGCAAGCCGCCGCCCTTCACCAAGAAGCTCGTAAGTAACGGAGACTATCTTGTTATTCCTCTGCTCCGCGAATACCCAGACGCCATTGTATGCGGAGAGGTCTTCCGTCGGAGCAGTCTTCGGCTCGTCCGCCATCTCTATTGCGAACGACGGACATATATCCACGCATGTGCCGCATAGCGTACACTTGTCGCCTATGACAGCCTTCTCGTCCTTCATCTCGATTGCGCCGAACGGGCACTCGTTTACGCAGGCCTCGCATCCGACGCATACATCGACTTTTACGATTATGGGCATAAATTATATCCTAAAAATAAACTCCGTCATTCCCGTTTTCACGAGGGTGACAAGATTAAGTTATTAAATAACTTTCATCTCCCTCAATTTTTCAGCCAGCCTTGCCGCCTGCTCCTGTGGCGCGCCGTCGATTCTTTCCCTGTTGCCCTTCGACGGCGGGGAAAAGACCTTCATCACTTTCGTCGGAGACCCGACAAGGCCTATCTTCTCAGCCTCGGCGCCGATAGCTTCCGCACTTAGCGGTTTTATATCCAGCGACTTCGCTTTCATTTTGCCCTTGAGCGACGGCATACGGGGCGCGTTTATCTCCTTAACCACAGTTATCACCGCAGGCAGGCTCACCTCCACGACCTCGTATCCGTCCTCGATGAGCCGCTCCACTTTCATCCTGCCGTCTGACATATCCACTATTTTGCGGACGTATGCGATGAACGGCAGGCCAAGGTTTTCCGCTACGCCCGGCCCGACCTGCGCGGTATCCCCGTCTATAGCCTGTTTCCCGCAGATGACGAGGTCGAGCGGGACGAGCTTCTTAAGCCCCAGGCCAAGCGTATAGGATGTCGCCCAGGTATCCGCGCCGGCGAATGCGCGGTCGGAGATGAGCATCACATCGTCCGCGCCCATAGCCACGACATGCCTCAGCACTTCACCCGCCTGCGGCGGGCCCATCGTCACGGCGAAAACCTTCCCACCGTGCTTCTCTTTCAGACGTACGGCCTCCTCGACGGCATAGGCGTCGAAGGGGTTCAGGATAGCCGGGACTCCCTCGCGCACCATCGTACCGGTGGCCTTGTCTATCTTCACCTCGGAGGCATCCGGAACCTGTTTTACGCAAACGGCGATATTCATTTTTTCTTCCCCGCCGCCTCTTTGATAATCGCGGCCCCGATGACGTTCCTCTGTATCTGGTTCGTGCCCTCGTATATCTGGAGTATCTTCGCGTCGCGCATCATCTTCTCGACGGGATATTCGCGCATGTAGCCGTAGCCGCCCATTATCTGTACGGCATCCACGGTAACCTTCATTGCAACGTCCGACGCGAAGAGCTTCGCCATCGCCGAGGCCTTCGATACGTCCTTGGGATCGGAGTCGATAAACTTCGCCACGGCGTATACGAGCGCCCTCGCGGCCTCAGTCTGCGTGCACATGTCCGCCAGCATGTGCTGTATGGCCTGGAATGATATTATCGGCTGGTCGAACTGCCGCCTTTCGCGGGCGTATTCCACGCACTCGTCTATGGCGCCCTGGGCCAAGCCAACAGCTTGCGAGCCAATGCCTGGGCGGGACTTGTCCAGCGTCTTCATGGCGACCAAAAAACCCATACCCTCTTTGCCGAGCAGGTTCTCCCTGGGAACGCGGCAGTTGTCGAAAATAAGCTCGCGCGTGGCCGAGGAGCGTATCCCCATCTTCTTCTCTTTCTTGCCGAAAGAGAATCCCGGCGTCCCCTTCTCCACGATGAACGCCGACGCCCCCCGGCTTCCTCTGGCAGGATTCGTCATGGCTATCACGGTGTATATCTCGGCCTCGCCGCCGTTGGTTATCCACTGCTTCGTGCCGTTGATGACATATTCGTTTCCGTCGAGGACTGCCGTAGTGCGGGTACCTCCGGCGTCGGAGCCGGCGCCAGCCTCGGTAAGCCCGAAAGCCGCGAGCCTCCGGCCGGAGGCTATTTGCGACAAATATTTTTTCTTCTGCTCATCACTGCCAAAGAGAAGTATCGGATACGCGCCCAGGCCACTGGCCGCGAAACTCACCGATACACCGATGCAGACGCGGGAAAGCTCCTCGACGGCAAGGCAGTTCTCGAACGCCCCTCCGCCGAAACCGCCGTATTCCTCCGGGATATAAAGTCCGAAGAGATCCGCCTTGGCGAGGATATTCATTATCTCCCACGGGAATTCCTCTTTCTCATCCAGCTCCGCCCTGACAGGCTTTACCTTCTCCTGCGCAATCCGGCGCGCGAGGTTTTGTATCTCTGTCTGAGTATCGGTAAGAAAATAATCCATTATTACACCTCAATTTTATGAAATTGTAGGGGCGCGATAAATCGCACCCCTACAAAATACAACTACCATTTTATCAGCGCCGAAGCCCAGGAAAGCCCGCCGCCGAAGGCTTCGAGAATTACATTCTTTCCGGGGGCAATACGGCCATCCCGGACGGCCTCGTCGATTGCAATCGGTATAGACGCGGCGGAGGTGTTTCCGTAGCGGTCTATGGTAACCACGACCTTTTCCATGGGGACGCCAAGGCGCTTTGCAGTGGCCTGGATTATACGGAGGTTCGCCTGGTGCGGCACTACCATGTCTATTTCGGAAATCTTGAGTCCGTTGGCGTCGAGCGCCTCGTTTACCACTTCTTCGAGCGCGCGGACGGCTATTTTGAAGGTCTCGTTGCCGCGCATCTTGATGAAATGCATCCTGGACTCTATGCTGTACGCCGTAGCCGGATTGCGGGAGCCGCCACCCGGAATGTAGAGCAGGTCTCCCTGTTTCCCGTTGGTGTGCAGGTGCGCGGAGCGTATCCCGCACCCGTTCTCCGACGGGCCTATTACGACCGCCCCCGCACCGTCTCCGAAGAGAACGCAGGTGTTTCTGTCGGTCCAGTCAGTTATCTTGGAAAGCGTCTCCGCGCCGACGACAAGGGCGTTTTTGTACAAGCCGCTCTTTATGAAATTATCGGCGGCGGCAAGCGCGAATATGAAGCCGGAACATGCGGCGGAAATATCGAAGGCGACGGCCTTCCTTGCGCCTAGCTTCGCCTGGAGAATGCAGGCTGTGGCGGGGAACATCATATCCGGCGTTACCGTGGCGACGATTATGAGGTCTATCTGAAGCGGCTTCATGCCGGCCGCCTTGAGCGCCTTCTTGGCAGCCTCGAAGGCCAGGTCGGATGAGGCCATGTCCTTGTCCGCAATTCTCCTCTCGCGGATTCCTGTCCTCTCGACAATCCAGTCGTCGGAGGTCTCCACCATCTTCTCAAGGTCCTGATTGGTAAGCACCGTCTCCGGCGCGTAAGACCCGGTACCAAGGATTCCGGACATTATCATTTGACTGCGCCCTCCGTTTCGCATGCGGCGGGGAGACCTGCGACCATGGACTCAATATCTTCCTGAATGTGCCGGTTTACCTGCTTCGAATGGAAGTCCCTTGCGGCTTTGACTGCGTTTTTAATAGCCTTCGGAGACGAATGACCGTGGCTTATTATGCAGATGCCGTTTATACCCAGAAGAGGCGCGCCGCCGTATTCAGAATAATCAATTTTCTTCTTGAAATTTTTGAACGCCCCCCGAAGCAGCAGGTAACCTACCTGTCCGCCGGGCGCATCCTCTATCTCATGCCGAAGGAGCGAATTCATGGCCTCGGCCAGCCCTTCGCTTATCTTCAGGGCGACGTTCCCGATAAAGCCGTCGCAGACGATTATATCCGCCCTGCCGTTGAAGATGTCGCGGCCCTCCACGTTGCCTATGAAGTTCAGTCTGCTCTTTTTAAGCAGTTTGAACGTTTCTTTCGTAAGCTCGTTGCCCTTGGTGTCTTCTTCGCCGATGGAAAGAAGCCCGACTTTGGGCTTTGGGATTTCCAGCACCTTCCTGGAGAAAGCGTCGCCCATCACTGCAAATTGGAGCAGATGAATCGGCTTGCAGTCAACATTAGCTCCGACATCGAGGACGAGCGAAAAACCGTTCACGTTCGGGAGTCTCGCGGCTATCGCCGGGCGTTCGACCCCCTTCATCGGGCCGAGAACGAAAAGGGCGGAAGCCATCGCTGCGCCGGAATGCCCCGCGCTGACGACCGCAACCGCCTCGCCCGCCTTTACAATCTCGGCGGCAACCCTTATCGACGAGTCCTTCTTCTTGCGGAATATCACGCTGGCGTGTTCCCGCATCTCCACAACCTGGGATGCGTGAATTACACGGATGTCCAGGCCGGACGTGTCGTAAAGCGCAAGCTCGCGATCCACCCTGGCCCGGTCACCGACGAGTAATATCCCTACCCCAAGCTCGCGCGCCGCCTCCACTGCGCCTTCTACGGCTGACCCAGGGGCAAAATCACCACCCATGGCATCTACAGCTATTTTCATCGTATCCGGCGTCAGATTTCTTCGATAGAGACGACCTCGCGGCCCTTGTACGTTCCGCAACTCATGCATACGCGGTGGGGCAGCTTCGGTTCGTGGCACTGCGGACAGAGTGATACGTTCATGGGAGACAGCTTTTTGTGGGTCCTCCTCTTGGCCGTCCTGGCCTTGGAGGTTTTATTAGTCGGATTTGCCATTTATGCTCCTTTATTACAGATTATTACTTCCCCATAAGGTCTTTTAATCCTGACAAGCCCGGATGCCCGGCTGGAGGCTCGCAGGCACACTGAGCGATATTCAGGTCCTGACCGCAATACTGACAGAGCCCGCGGCAGTCCTCAGAGCAAAGCGGCTTCATGGGAACCTGAAGGAGAATCTGCTCGCGGAGAAATTCCTTGAGGTCTATGATACCGTTTTTATAAAATTCCACATCGAGGTCGCCGGCGTGAAGCTCCTTCTCTTCCTCGCGCGGCAAATTCTCGAGAGGAACCAGGTCGAGCTTGAACCTGGCCTCCACATGCGCTTCAAGAGGCTTTCCGCACCGGGAACATACAAGCCCGATTTCGGTCTCCATGTTCCCGGCAAGATAAACCGTCGTGCTGACTTTCTTAAGTGAAAAAGAAGCCAAAACCTTCGAGACCGCCTTGACATCCTCGCCAAGCCCCTTGAATACGGCTGCTTCCTCGGAAAGTTCGACTTTAAGACCCTCAACGGGGATGTCAATGACTTTTATTTCCATGACCCTACCCGGAAAAGGGCGCAAAAAACCGCTTATTCTACCGGGGCAGGGGCTTGAAAAACCACAAAATCCCCCCTCCGCGGAAGCGGCTTAAGAAGTTAAAAAAACAGAAGGATTATACAGACGTAAGCAAAGATTGTCAAGTAATTAATGGCAGTGAAAAAACATTTCCCCGGCGAACTATATTTGAAATTTCAGAAGGTTAGATGACCATAGCATCGGAAAAAAAACGAACCGTAAAAAATAGCCGACATCGCCCCCGCGACCAGAAACGGGCCGAAAGGTATGGGAGTTTTTCTCTTCATTCCCTTGAATATCATAAGCCCTACGCCGACGATTGCGCCAAGCAAGGAACCGACAAAAATTACCAGGAGCACGGCCTTCCATCCCAGGAACGCTCCTATCATCGCAATAAGTTTTATATCGCCTCCGCCCATCCCGCCACGACTGGCGATGGCTATCAAATAAAATGTCCCACCGCCCAGGGCCATGCCGATAAGGGAGTTCAGGAAGCCTGTCTTAAATACGAGCGGCCCCAGAACAAGCCCCAGGACTATTCCCGGAAGCGTTATGCTGTCGGGTATAATCTGATGCTCCAGGTCTATGAACGTCACGACTATGAAGGCCGAAATGAGTGCCATTACGAGAATGCCTGCCGGGCCTGGCCCGAAGCGGCTCAGAGCCGCAATATAAAAAACGGCGTTTAAAAACTCTATCAACGGATACCTTGCCGATATGCCCGCGCCGCAATAGGCGCACCTGCCCCTCAGCATGACATAGCTGACAAGCGGAATATTGTGCCATGGCTTAATCTTCGTACCGCAGGATGGGCAGGCGGACGGCGGGGAAACAACCGATTTTTTCCTCGGAATCCTGTAAATGCAGACGTTCAGGAAACTTCCGACGACAAGCCCGTACAGGAAGAATTCGACATAGATGAAAATCCCCATTTAAGCTTCCTCTTCCCCCGAAGATACCTTGTGTACGGCAAGATTTATCTGTGAAATCTCTTCGCGCAGACCGCTTATCTCCCGGAGAGCATCCAACACCTCCGGATCCCTCATAACGCCGCGGGTTTTCTGCTCCCACAGCAAATAAACGCGCCCTCCAAGCCTGCCGACAGCCTTCTCCTCCCTCGTTTCAAGGTTCCCCTTGTCGATGAGAAGTCTCGCCACGGCGGCCTCTATCCGCGCCCTCTCGGAGAGCGCCTTCGATACCCTCGTAACCTTCTCTATCCCGCCGTCCAGGCTCTTCTTTATCCGGTCCCATAGAATCATGAGTCACCCTCTCCAGCCCTCTCCCGTCAGAGAAAAGAGGTGTTAGGAATACTTCTAACTTATTTTAATCAGCTCCAGCCTGTCTTTCCATTTTTCTTTCAGTTCCAGGGAAAGCGCCCGGCCAGTATCGAACTTGAGTTCCGGGTCTCTCTCTATTATTGCGGATGCCTCGGTTCTCGCGGCCTCGATTATTTTGTAGCCCCTGATTATATCTCCATAGGTTATCTCCGGAAGTCCCGACTGCTTCGTCCCGAAGAACTCACCGGGGCCACGGAGTTTTAAGTCCTCCTCCGCTATGTCAAACCCGGAAGAGCTTTTAAGCATCGCCTGGAGTCTCTCGCGGGAATTGTCAGCCGGCCTGTCAGCCATCAGGATACAATAAGACTGCCTGCCTCCACGCCCTACCCTGCCACGGAGCTGGTGAAGCTGGGACAGGCCGAATCTCTCCGCATGTTCAATAACCATCACAGTAGCATCCTGCACGTCCAAGCCGACTTCTATAACAGTCGTGGACACGAGGAGCCTGATTTTACCGGCCCGGAAATCCTCCATGACGGATTCCTTCTCCTCCGGCTTCATCCTGCCGTGAAGCAGACCGACGGGATATTCACCGAATATTTCCGCCAGTTTCTCCGCACCCTCCTTAGCCGCTTTAAGGTCGCTCTTCTCGGATTCTTCCACCAGCGGATATACCACATACCCCAGAGAACCTCGCTGAAGCTCGCCCTTAAGTAATCTGTAAACCTCCGCCCTCCCGGAATCATCGAACAACTTCGTCCGGACGGGCGTCCTGCCTGGCGGCACGGAATCTATCACAGAGATGTCCAGATCTCCATATACCGTGAGGGCCAGCGTCCTCGGTATGGGCGTCGCCGTCATAACAAGAACATCCGGAGCCGCCGGTGGATTGGCCCCGGAACCGCATGCCTTGCCTGACAGCTTCGCTCTCTGCATGACACCGAAACGGTGTTGCTCATCCACAATTACCAGCCCCAGGTCCTTAAAAACTACTCCTTCCTGTATGAGCGAATGTGTCCCGACGGCAAGCTGAGCTTCGCCCTCCACAAGCTCCCTGAGCGCCTTCTCCATATTTTTCTTTTTTACCGAGCCGGTCAGGAGCGCGACGTTAATCCCCAACGGTGCAAGATATTTCTTTATATTCAGGTAATGCTGTTCTGCCAGTATCTCAGTCGGGGCCATAATGGCTGACTGTGCGCCCGCCTCAACCGCCTGGAGCGCGGCCATAAGCGCCACGACCGTCTTGCCGCAGCCGACATCGCCCTGGAGGAGCCGGTTCATCCTGGTTGGCCGCTCCATGTCCCGGCTTATCTCATGGATAACCTTCTCCTGCGCTTGAGTCAGTCTGAACGGAAGTCTGCTCCTGAACGCCCTCCTTAAACCCCCGTTGCCATTTAACACCCTGCCGGGAGCTTTTGCGCGGCCCTTTCTCATGGACATAAGCCCCATCTCCAGGAGCAAAAACTCGTCGAATATAAGCCGTTTCTGCGCCCTCGTCCCCTTAGAGTTCAATAGACTTATGTCCGTCTCCATCTCCGGGAAATGGGCCTCTCTCACGGCAATCGAAAGCGCCGGGACTTTATATTTTTTCAGCATTTCTTCCGGGAGGAAGTCGTTAAGCTTCGGCGCAAATTCATCCACCACGCCCTTAATAACGGAACGAATCTGTCTGACGGCAAGCCCTGCGGTGGCCTTGTATATCGGCACGATCCTGCCCGTATGGATTGTCTCGTCCCCGGATTCGTCTATTATCTCATACTCCGGGTTCTCCATCACCGGGCGGTAATGCTTGTACTGGTCCTGCTTTACCAGCCCGTAGAGTATTACCCTGTCGCCTTCATGGAAGACCCTCGACATGTACGGCTGATTGAACCATATTCCCGTAACGGAACCGGTTTCGTCCTTCACGGTAAGCTCAAAGAGCTTCATACGCCGCCTTGGGGTTGTAATATTTCCCGCGCGGATTACCGTTCCCGTAACGGTTTCATATGAGCCGAACGAGACGCGGGCGATTTTCTTGATATTTCCCCTATCTTCATACCTGTACGGGAAATAATAAAGGGCGTCTTTTATGGTTCTCACGCCGAGCTTGTGGAAAAGCTCACCGCGCTTCGGCCCGACGCCCTTCAGATATTGTATGGGTTGGGACAACTCCGGACTGACTCCCGCCGGAAGTTTATGTATGACGGAACCCGCTTTTGTCGTGAGTTCCATTGATTAAGGCTTAACTGGTTGCGTTTAAATCCTTCATCAGCGCTTCCACGTCTATCCCGTGGGCGTTCGCCCCCTGCTCTATTGTCTCGAAGACTGCCGCGATACAGCCCACGCATCCCATGTGGTATTTGTGAAATATCTCGCCGGCCTTCGGGTTTACCGCCATCGCCTCCGAAAACGACATCTCTTTCGTTATTGCGCTCATTTCTGTCAAAACCTCCCGTATAATGAATTCTTCCCTATCACCCTCTCCACCTGCGGGGGAGGGGGGACTGGCTCCTGCCGGTGGGTGGGGGCAAAAAATTGCTTGCCAACGGTATTTTTGAATGCTATCATACGTTTTCTTTCGTTGCAATATTAAATTTACGGAGGCATAAATGTCCAGGGCATGTTCAATATGCGGCAAAACTCAGCAGACGGGCAATAACGTCAGCCATGCGAACAACAAGACTAAAAAGGTATTCAAGCCTAACCTTCAGAGTGTAAAGGTCGCCGACGGCGGCTCCACAAAGAAGGCGCTTGTCTGCACCCGGTGCATCCGCTCCGGCAAGGTGAAAAAGGCGGTATAGCCTTCATCATCTGCCCCTTTCCCGAAGGTGTCATTCCGGGCCCATTCAACCAGGCTTCTGGGCAGGCTCCGTGAAGAATCCGCCTTAGTTCGCCATTCCCGCGAAAGCGGGAATGTACGTATCCTTGTCCACAACCCCAACCTATACTTAAAAGACGGTTCTATATCGGGCAAATGAGAAAATGTTTCTAAACCGCTTCGCCAATCTACCCCTCCTACTAAAATAACAAGTTTAAATAAACCCACCCTAAAATAAATTATTAAAAAGAGCGAAGCTGCGCAACGTATTATCCAGTATTTGAGCTTTTCCGCTCAAACTAATTATTATTTTATTTTACAAAATTTTATTTATTTAAGAATAATTTTCCATTTAAATTGCAGGGTTACAAAAAAATAAATTACTCAGGAATAATTATTGCACTATATTTGTTAGAATAATGTCAAAGACATTCAAGTCAACCCTGCTAATAACAGTCATCCTTTTATTTGGCTGGCTTATCTCCGCCAGGGCGGATACGGATCCGCCGCATTCCGACTATCGCCCCGGCTACACTGGTATAGGATGTGCTCCTGGGACGGGTGCCTGCCACGACGTAAACAAGGGCACATTTCTGCCGAACAGCTTTAATC
>JAJYJM010000033.1 GCA_021789495.1 Nitrospirota bacterium | reverse complement strand
TAGTGAAATTTCTCACCTCTTTTTTTATTGGTTTCGTAATTGGCATTTGCGCTGGTTTAATTGTAAAAGGACAGCTCTTGGATTTATATCTCACATCATTTCTTCCCGCCATAGCGACGCTAATAGGTGCATTTGTGGCAGCCTTTTACGGTGCTAAATTTGCGTTTCAGTTTCAAAAAGACAAAGAGTTAGAGGAGAATAAGAAACGTAACATAGTAAATGGAAACAAAGCAATATTTGATTTAAAGAGAATGACAGATAGATTAATGAATTATCAAAAGGACATTATTAATCCGTATCGGGAAAGAGAAACAGTCGCTTTTATAGTGATGCCTGCAACTCCGCAATTGGATAAGAATGATATTAAGCTTAAAATTGAAGAATTGTATTTTTTATTGGAATCGGATGACAAAAATTTATTGGCAGAAATATGCCTTGAAGAAGAGCGGTATAAAATTTGTCTCGATGTTATTAATTTACGGTCGCAATTTCATTTTGAAGCACAACAATTATTAGAACGTAATGGCATTGAACTATATACAAATTATTCACTCGATGAAACATCGGCTGCCCTTGGACTCCGACTTTATGATACATTGCAGGGAGCAACTAAGCAAGTAATTGAAAATGTTGATAGTGCAATTAAAACACATAAGCAGATAATAGAAAAATTAAGGGAAAGCCTGCAAAGGCTGTATCCTGATGGGAAATTTATAAGAATTCGATTCCCACAATGAAATCTTTTTTTATCACCGGCACGGATACCGGAGTCGGAAAGACGATAGTCGCGGGGGCGATTGCGGCGGCAATGCTGGCTCGCGGGCTTAGGGTCGGCGTGATGAAGCCTGCCGAGACCGGCTGCCGTGAGAAGCGAGGCGAGTTATTTCCATCCGACGCGATATTTCTTAAAAAAGCATCCGTCTCTGATATTCCGCTCGATATAATCTGCCCGTATCGGTTTTCGGAAGCCCTTGCTCCGGCGATAGCGGCAAAGCGGGCGGGCGTGAAAATAGACCTGCGGGTTATCAAAAGAAATTTTGAACATATCCGCGCCAAAAACGACGTAGTGCTTGTCGAGGGCGCGGGCGGGCTTATGGTGCCGTTGTCCGGTGAGAAGCTTTATATCGACCTGGCCTCTGAACTTGGACTGCCATTGATTATTGTTGCCCGCGCAGGCCTGGGGACGATCAACCACACGCTCTTGACCGTGGCCGCCGCAAGGGCGCGTAAAATTAAGATTTCTGCTATAATCCTCAATCAGAGCCGCAAAAATAAAGAGGATGCGGCGTCGCTTACCAACCCGGAGGCCGTCAAGGATTACTCCGGGATAAAGGCCGTTTACTCCCTGCCGTTCGTCAAGGGAATAAAAAAAGACCCGGCGCTTGTAAAAAAAGGGGCCGATATACTTCTGTCTCAGGGATTTTTGGCTTGACTTTAAAAAACCCCGTAGATATTATTTACGGACTTTATACGAATCCATAATGGCTATATCACTGCACTTTGCGGAGGTGAGAGAATGAACCCGGAAGACCTGAAATATCACAAGGAACATTCGTGGGTAAAAATCGACGGAAACAGGGCTGCCGTCGGGATTACGGATTACGCCCAGGAGTCGCTGGGGGACATCGTCTATGTCGATCTCCCGGACGTAGATTCGTCTGTGGATGCGGACGGCGAGATAGGCGAGATAGAGTCCACCAAGGCCACGTCTTCCGTCATAAGCCCGGTATCCGGCACTGTCGTGAAGGTAAATACCGAGCTCGAAGACACGCCGGAGACCATAAACGAAGACCCTTACGGCAAGGGCTGGATAGTTGTGATAGAGATGGACAACGCCAAGGAGATAGGCTCCCTTATGGACGCGGAGGAATACGGCAAGTTCGTCGAAGAGAACAAGTAGGGGAGACTTTGTCAGCAACCAAAAGGGAGCGGAAAAGCTCCCTTTTCTTTTTTATACGAGGGAGAGAGACATGTCTGAAAAAAAGATTGCCATATTTGGAGCAGGGCCTGGCGGATACGTGGCGGCTATCCGGGCGGCCCAGCTTGGGGCGAAGGTTACGGTAATAGAGGACGTCGAGGTCGGCGGGACGTGTCTGAACCGTGGCTGCATACCGACAAAGACGCTGGTCGCTACTGCGGAGGTCTACGAGAAAATCAAAGAGGCAGCGAGTTTCGGCATAGAGGTGGAAGGCGGGGCGAAGCTCAATATCCCGAAGATAATGGAGCGCCAGGGAAAGGTCGTACAGACGCTCGTGAAGGGTATAAAGGGCCTGTTCAAGGCCCACGGCATAGAGCTTATTGAAGGCCGGGGGAAGCTCTTGACGAACAGGAAGATTGAGGTTGCACTGAAAGACGGCTCCGGGACGAAGGCAGTGGAAGTGGACAATATAATCATCGCCACAGGCTCATCTCCCGCAGAGATCCCGACGTTCAAATTTGACCACGAGCATATAATCTCAAGCGACGACGCGATATGCTTCTCCAAAGTCCCCAGGCGCATACTCATCGTCGGCGCGGGCGTCATCGGCTGCGAGTTCGCGTGCATATTCAAGGTCATGGGCGCGGAAGAGGTGACGATGGTCGAGCTCCTGCCCCGCTGCCTCTCCACGGAAGACCCGGACATCTCCGAGCTTATGGCGCGGGAGCTTAAGAAAAAGAAAATCAAGCTGATAACCGGCGCAAAGATAGAGAAGGTCGTCGTAAACTCAGACGGAACCGTTACATCAAGCATGGAGGGGGGGGCGGAAGTTGTCTCCGACCAGGTGCTTGTCTCCATAGGCCGCTCGCTGAACTCCAAAGGCATCGGCCTCGAAGAGGCGGGCGTTAAGCTCGGAAAACGCGGCGAGGTGCTCGTAAACGAACACATGGAAACGGAAGCGCCGGGGATATACGCCATAGGCGATGTCGTCGGCGGGATAATGCTTGCGCACGTGGCAAGCGCCGAGGGCCTTTGCGCCGTGGAGAACATCATGCACGGCAACACAAAGAAGATGGACTACCGCGTCGTCCCGGCGGGGATATTCACGCTGCCGGAGATTGGTTCCGTCGGCCTTCGGGAACACGAGGCGCAGGCGAAGGGAATCGAGGTCAAGACCGGGAAGTTTCAGCTTCGGGGCCTGGGCAAGGCGCAGGCGATGAACGAGCTTTCCGGCATGGTGAAGGTCATCGCGGACGCCGGCACGGACAAGGTGCTTGGCGTTCATATAATGGGCGCGCACTCGACGGACTATATCCACGAGGCCGCGATAGCCATGGCCATGGGCGCTACGGCCAAGCAGGTGGCGGAGACTATTCACTCGCACCCGACCTTGGCCGAGTCCGTGATGGAGGCGATGGAGGACGTCCACGGCATGGCGATACATATTCCGCCGGCGGGAAAATGAGTTGCCATAACCCCCGATTTATGGTAGACATTTATGATGTTATAGCCGCTCCACGAGATTCTCACGCTCACGAGGAATAAATGACCACCATCAAGTTCGGCACTTCCGGCTGGCGGGACATCATCGCGGAAGGCTTCACGGTCGATAACGTCCGGATAGTAACTCAGGCTATTGCTGACTATATCAATAAGCAGGGCGGAGCCGCCCGGGGCATGGTAATTGGCTACGACACACGGTTCCAGTCCGAATACTTCGCCAAAAGAGCCGCGCAGGTGCTCGCGGCGAACGGCATAAAATGCTTCTTCTCAGACCGGGACTGCCCAACCCCAGCCGTATCCTATGAGATTCTTAGACGCAAGACCTCCGGCGGCATAAATATCACGGCATCCCATAACCCGCCCGAATATAGCGGCATAAAGTTCTCGCCAGACTGGGGCGGGCCTGCTCTCCCCGAGACTACAAAAGAAATAGAAGACCGGGCGAACGCACTCATGGCCAGCCCCAAGGTTAAGGAGATTTCTTTCGAGGAGGCGAAAAGTAGCGGTCTCGTCGAGGAGATTTCAATCCTGAAACCATACACGGAACAACTGAGGAAGATAATAGATTTCGCCGTCATTCAACAGAAGATGCCGAGGATCGCCGTGGACCCGATATACGGCACGGCGCGGGGCTATCTCGACAAGCTCCTTAAAGGCGTCGGGCTTGACGTTACCGTCCTGCACGACCGCCGCGACCCGTACTTCGGCGGACACCGCCCGGAGCCTGCGGAGGAATACCTGGAAGAGCTTACAAGGATTGTCGTGGACGGGGATTACAAGCTGGGGCTTGCCACGGACGGCGATGCCGACCGTTTCGGCATCGTGGACGAGGAGGGTGAGTTTATCACGCCGAACGAGCTTATCTCGCTTGCCTTCGATTACCTTTGCCGCGTGCGCGGCTGGCAGGGCGGGGCAGCAAGGAGCGTGGCCACTACGCACCTCGTTGACCGCGTGGCGAAGCTCCACGGGCGCGAGGTATACGAAACACCAGTCGGCTTCAAGTTCATAGGCGAGCTTATCTCGGAAGGGAAAATAGCAATCGGCGGCGAGGAGAGCGCGGGTATGTCAATCAAGGGACACGTGCCTGAGAAGGATGGGATACTGGCGTGCCTGCTGGCGCTTGAGATGGTATGCAGGGAAGGGATGCCGCTAAGGAAGCAGCTTGAGAGGCTCTTCGAGAAGACCGGAAAAGTGCTGACGAGGCGCGTAAATATAAACCTCACGGACGCGCTCAAGCAGAGGCTTAAAGAGAAACTTGCGCTTTCGCCTGACAGTTTCGCTGGGCACAAGGTAGTCAAAAATGTCACAATAGACGGGCACAAGTTCGTCCTGGACGACGGTTCGTGGTTGCTCATGCGGCTCTCCGGCACCGAGCCGGTGGTGCGGCTCTATGTGGAGGCGAACTCGGCTGACGAACTGGCGGAACTGGCGAAGGAAGGCGAGAAATTTATAACAAAATAGGAGAATATTAATGGGCGAGATAGCGGACGTTTTCGCAAGGGAGATTCTCGATTCGCGGGGTAACCCGACCATTGAAGTGGAGGTAATCCTTGAGACGGGCGCGATGGGCCGCGCGGCAGTTCCGTCCGGCGCGTCCACGGGCAAGCGCGAGGCGCTTGAGATGCGGGACGGCGACAAAAAACGCTACGGCGGAAAAGGCGTCCGGAAGGCCGTCGATAACGTCAACGAGGAGATAGGTCCGCAGCTTGTGGGCCTTGAGTCCTCCGAGCAGGCGTTTATCGACAGGATGATGATCGAGATGGACGGCACGGAGAACAAGGCAAAGCTCGGCGCAAACGCGATACTTGGCGTCTCACTCGCCGTAGCAAAGGCGTCCGCGGAAGAGGCCGGGATGCCGCTATACCGCTACATCGGCGGAGTAAACGCAAAAGAAATGCCAGTGCCTATGATGAACATCCTAAACGGCGGCGCCCACGCGGATAATAACGTGGACATCCAGGAGTTTATGGTTATGCCTGTCGGGGCAAAGAGCATAACCGAGGCCGTGCGCATGGGCGCTGAGGTTTTCCATGCTCTGAAAAGCGTTCTGAAATCCAAGGGCTACAACACCTCAGTCGGAGACGAAGGCGGTTTCGCGCCGAACGTCAAATCGAACGAAGAGGCTGTCGAGATGGTAATCGCCGGTATAGAAAAGGCCGGCTATAAGCCCTGCAAGGACGTAATGCTCGCAATCGACGCCGCCGCGAGCGAGTTCTTTGAGAAGGGCGCGTACGTCTTCAAAAAGTCGGACAAGTCTAAAAAATCCTCTGACCAGATGATAAAATTTTACGAGACGTGGGTAAAAAAATATCCTATAATATCCATCGAGGACGGTCTTGCCGAGGGAGACTGGGACGGCTGGAAGAATCTTACGTCCGCGCTCGGCAGGAAGATACAGATTGTCGGCGACGACATATTCGTCACGAACCCGAAGATACTTAAAAAAGGCATCGAATCCGGTATAGCGAACTCTATACTCATAAAGCTGAACCAGATAGGCACTCTGACGGAGACGCTGGATACGATTGAAATGGCGAAGAGGGCGGGGTATACGAACGTCGTGTCCCACCGCTCCGGAGAGACGGAGGATACGACCCTTGCCGATCTTGCCGTCGCCGTGAACGCAGGTCAGATAAAGACCGGCTCTCTCTCAAGGACGGACCGCATTGCGAAGTATAACCAGCTTATCCGCATCGAGGAGGATCTGGACGAAGACGCTAAGTTTATGGGAATGGGCGCCTTCTACAGCATAGGGAAATGAAAAAAGGGAACTTAAGCAAACAGGAGCAGGATGCGGCGGCGAGGCGCCGAAGGCAGATTGCCCTGGCGGCGGTCGCGTGCGTGCTCTTCTACGCGTTCCTAAGTTTTTTCCTTGGACAGATGGGATTTATACGCTACATAAAACTCTGCCGGCAGAGGAGCGGGCTTCAGACGGAGATAGCGGCCCTTAAAACATCCAACCAGGCGCTTAAGTCTCAGGTAACGGCCCTCCGCACGGATCCGCTCTGCATAGAAAAGCTCGCCCGCGAACAGGGGCTTGTGAAAGACGGGGAAACGGTATACCAGTACGAGGACGAATGATGGACGACAGGCTGTCTGTCATCTTCCTCTGGCACATGCACCAGCCCTACTACAAAGACCTTGTAACGGGCCGGTATGCCATGCCCTGGGTGCGGCTCCACGGTATCAAGGACTACTACGACATGGCGCACATCCTCCGGGATTTCCCCCGCGTGCGCCAGAACTTCAACCTTGTACCATCCCTGATAGACCAGATAATCGACCTCTGCGAGAACGCCGCCGGCGGAATTTATCTCGACCACTCCCTCAAGCCCGCAGCCGCACTCGATAAAAACGAAAAGATATTCGTCCTCCGGAACTTCTTCCTCGCCAACTGGGACAACATGATAAAGCCCTACGCGCGCTACTGGGAGCTTCTCTTGAAGCGCGGGAGGGATGTCTCGGACCTTGAGCTGGACAGGATGGCGAGATATTTTTCCGACCAGGATTTTCTCGACCTCCAGGTCTGGTTCAACCTCGCCTGGTTCGACCCTCTCTTCAAGGACAACGACCCGTTCCTTAAAGGGCTCATAGCGAAGGGCCGTGATTTCACGGAGGACGAGAAGCTGGGAATTATAAACAAGCAGAAACAGGTCATGCGCCTCATCCTCCCCGAATACAAAGAACTCTGGGAGGAGGGCAGGATTGAACTTTCCGCCACGCCGTATTACCACCCCATACTGCCGCTTCTGTGCGATACCGACATAGCCAGGGTATCCAATCCTGGCATAAGCCTGCCTATGCGCTTCCAGCACCCGGAGGACGCAAAGACGCAGGTCAGCCGGGCGCTCTCGCGCTTTGAAGAAGTGTTCGGCAGGAGGCCAGGGGGCATGTGGCCCTCGGAAGGCTCCGTAAGCGAGCAAATAATCCCGATTCTTGCGGACGAGGGGGTGGAATGGATAGCCACGGACGAAGAGGTGCTGGCAAAGTCGCTCGACACGGCCCTGGACAGGGACTTCTCCGGCGTGTCGAAGAAGCCGGGTATACTCTACCGCGGCTATAGGGCCGAGAACGAAGGGCGCGGCGTGAATATAATGTTCCGGGACCACACGCTCTCCGACCTTATCGGCTTCGTATATTCGAAGTGGGACCCGAAGAACGCAGTGGACGATTTTGTAAATCGTTTAAACCGTATAAGGAACGACCTGAAGGCCCGCGGCCAGAGCGGCGCAGCCACCATTCTCCTGGACGGAGAGAACGCCTGGGAACACTACCGAAACGACGGGCGGGATTTTCTGTACCTGCTCTACGACAGGCTCTCGCGCGAGGAGCAGTTCGACTGCACGACCATCGGCGAATACCTGGCGAAGGCTCGGAATATCCAGAAGCTCCCGAAACTTTTCCCCGGCTCATGGATAGGGCATAACTTCAATATCTGGATAGGCCACGAGGAAGACAACGCGGCATGGGATGCGCTCTCCCGGACAAGGCAGGACTTAACAGAGTTCTCAAAGGAAGCGCATGACCCTGAGAAACTCAATCTCGCCTGGGAGGAAATTTACATCGCCGAGGGCAGCGACTGGTGCTGGTGGTACGGGGACGACCACTCCTCCGAGAACGACCGGGAGTTCGATGAGCTTTTCAGGAAACACCTGTTAAACGTCTACGAGATGCTCGGCAAGACGCCGCCGGACTACCTCTTCATACCCATAATCAGGGAGGACAGAAAATCCCGACCCACCGCCGAGCTTACGGCCTTTATCTCCCCCACGCTCGACGGCGAGGTTACAAGTTACTACGAATGGCTCTCAGCGGGGTATTACGACGTCGGCCAGGCCGGAGGAACGATGCACCGGGCCGAGAGCATAATTTCACACATCTACTACGGCTTTGACTTGAAGAATCTCTTTATCAGGCTCGACAGCAACCGCGCCCTGCACGACTCTAATATAAAAGAGCTTGCATTCTCCGTGCATTTCCTCAAGCCAGCGTCATACCGGCTGGATATAAACATCAACCCGGAGCAGGGACAGGTCGCAGCCGAGTTGATAAGATTCTCCAAGGGCGAGGAATCGGAACGCTCAAGACATGCGTCGATTGCCGCAAGGGAGATAATTGAGCTTTCGATGCCGTTCGAGGTAATCCAGGCCATGCCGGGGGACGAGATAAATTTCTTTGTTACGGTCCGGCGCGGCGATGTCGAGCTTGAGAAATGGCCATACCGCGGATATATTTCGCTGGAAGTCCCGACGGAAGACTTCGAGGCCATCATGTGGCATGTGTGATTCCGCTCAGTTTTTCACATAACTGAGTGGAATCAATCATCTCCCGGCAGGATATTCCCTGCCCACCTTTCCCCGATTAATTCACCCTGCTCATCTCAAGAAATCTGTCATTAGTCCCGTGGATTGGGAAATTACAATAAAACCGTAAAATCTGATTCTCCACTTCGCTCAGAATGACACCAATGTCCGGCAACGCGGCGCCGGGTCAAGCACAATTTTTGCATAACTTCATATCAATAGAACTACGGATTTAGGCTATGAAAAAGCCGGTTACATATCTCGCTCTTGTTGTTTTTATTGTCCTCTCCGTGCCGGCCATTGCTGCGGTAATCACGGTAAATATCGGCGGAGGCGCGGCCTATACCTCTATACAGCCGGCCATCGACGCCGCCCAGCCGGGCGACGAAGTCCACGTAGCCTTCGGCACGTACACCGGCCCAATCACCATGAAAAACCGTGTAAACGTCTTCGGCGGCTACTCCGGGGCGAGTTGGACGAGGAACATAGAAGCGAACCCGACGATAATAGACGCCAAGGGCCACGGTAGCGCCGTAACATTCAACAACACCACGACAGCGACAATCGACGGCTTTACAATCACGGGTGGCAGCTCAGGCACCGGTTTTAATGCCGGAGTTTACGTGTCCGGATGCTCGCCAACGATAACCGACAACAAGATTACGGGAAACGGCAAATACGGAATATATGTATATGGAGCCTCCTCGCTGGTAATCGAAAAGAACGTAATCTACTCCAATTCCACAGACGGCATATACTGTGAAGCTACCGTTCCAGGCGGCGTGCCACTCATATACAACAACACCATTGACAATAATAGCGGTCATGGCATTGCTCTATACGCTTTTTCGCCGAATATCGAGAACGACATTATCACTTCGAACGGCGCATACGGCATATACGCAGACATAGATTCCTATCCCCTTGAAGACTATAACGACCTCTATGGAAACAAATCCAGCTCATATTACGGCATAGGCGCCGGACTTCACGATAAGTCCGCAGACCCGCTCTATGTCGGCGGCGGCGATTATCATCTCCAGACCTCGCCGACCTTGTCTCCCTGTATCGACGCGGGCGTATACGTAGGTCTTCCTTACAACGGCAACGCCCCGGACATGGGGGCGTACGAATCACCCGCCGCCCAGCCCGTTCCCTGGCCGCCGGTAGGTTTGACAGCATCGCCCAGGAACACGATGGTCAGGGTGACCTGGCAGCCCGTTTCGGAGCCGAATGTAACAGGATACAAGCTTAGCTACGGGAATGTCTCCGGGAACTACACGAACATGATTAACATCGGGAACGTTACTTTATACGACGTCCGAGGCCTTACAAACAATGCGACGTATTACTTCGCAGTCCGCTCCTACGGCAACTACACAAGCGCATATTCCAAGGAAATAAGTGCGACGCCGACCGCCGGGACGCCGGAGCTTCCGCATTACTCCTGGGACGAGTCCTACACCCAGCCTTACAGCGTGGACTGCACGGGCTGCCATATACAGCCTGGGACGTTTCTTGCGGGCAACTTCGATTACCATTACTCGTCGAGTCTTTGCCTTAGCTGCCACAACAGCGCCGGACAGGCCAGGGGCAAAAATATCGGCAGGCCGCAGGTCGCGTTCAAAAACGACACCACGTCGCATCCCGTTTTCATAGACGTTACGACCGGCGGGTGCAACGTCCCGACATACGGCAACATAACCGGGCGCTTCTCGAACAGAATGCAAGACCACTTGGACTCCGGGAAAATCGTCTGCAACACATGCCACAACTCAATGGAGAAGACGGAAGACCCCGGCAGGACGTGGGAAATGACAACGCAGTTTGGAGGCTATACGACCTTCTCGCTTCAGAACGGCGGCTGGGCATGGTATAACTACCTCATCCCGAACTGCTATACCTCCATAACGCTTGAGGCCGCCCCGGCGGATGTCAAGACAAGACGCATGGCGGAGGTGCCGCAGGACGACTTTACCTACTCCTATAATAACGGCACGGTAACGCTTCATCAGCAGGTCTCAGGCTATGTATACGTATCGCTCGATTTCCCGTATCTCAGGGTGGACAATACGGACAACGCGATGTGCCTCGACTGCCACAACACCGGCACGCACGAGGACGAGAACTGCCTCACATGTCACCAGATGCACAACTACCAGAATCTCCACGGCATAAGGAGCGAGATAATGACGCCGAACAGCGGCCTTAAGAAGGTCATCTTCCTCAGTTACACGGGCGACAACTCCTTCGCCGACAGCGACTCCGACCGTGACGGCGTCTGCGAGGTCTGCCACACCACAACGAAATACTACAGGAACTACACGACGGCTTTTGTGAACCACTCCGGCGGCTTCGACTACGACCGCAAGAACTGCACCCTCTGCCATGCGCACGATACTGGTTTTGCTAAATATTAGAAGCTCGCCCCTCTTCTGCTTGACTTTATCCTTTTTTTATTCCTATACTATATTTTCTTAAATACACTTTAGAATGGCGCGGTTTATTGCCTGTCATTCTGAGCAACGCGAAGAATCCGCCTTTTAAAAAGAGGAATAATTGAAGAAAAAAATTGAACAGTTAATTAAGAATGCAATTTTTTCAGCCGTTGATGCTGGCGAACTCAGTCTGTTTAATAGAGCAAGAGATCAATTTTATGTAGACGCGGCCAAAGATTCTAAACACGGTGACTTTGCTTCCACTATTGCATTGGTAATTGCCAAACCCGAGAAAAAATCTCCTCATGATATAGCCAAGATAATCATCAGACGCATAGATGACCTTGACAATATCCTTGAAAAAATCGAGATTGCTGGGCCAGGATTTATAAATTTTTTTATAAAAGATATTGCAGAGCGAGACGCTCTCTATGGTGTCCTCAATGAAATCGAGGTCCAGGGGGCGAACTATGGCCGCTCGGACATCGGGAACGGCAAGCCTGTGCAGATCGAGTTCGTCTCCGCGAACCCCACCGGGCCTCTGCACATCGGACATGGCCGCGGCGCGGCTGTTGGCGATTCGCTTGCAAGACTCTTATCCTTCGCCGGCTACGACGTAAAGAAGGAGTTCTACATAAACGACTTCGGCTCCCAGGTGGAAAGCTTAGGGAACAGTATTTATGCGAGATATGCTCTACTTTCCAGTGGGAGGCCGCATGGCTATTATGTAAGTCCGCCGCATGGAGATGATTTTTCCTCCGGCCCACCGGAAGATGCCCCAAATCTCTACCTCGGCGAATACATATCCGACCTTGCCCAGGAGTTCAAGGCGAGGCCGGAGTTCGAGAAACTCTCAGAGGACGAGAAAAAACTTTACTGCCGCGAAGAAGGCATCAAAACGATGCTCCGGCAGATAGAAGATACCCTTTCAAAATTCGGTGTGAGTTTCGACGAATGGTACAGCGAGAGAAAACTCTACGACCCGAAGGACAACCTCGTCCGTGCCGCGATCGACGAGCTTAGGGAAAAGGGCCTGGTCTTCGAGGAAGGCGGCGCGGTCTGGCTCAGGACGACCCGGTTCGGCGACGACAAGGACCGAGTGCTGATACGGAACAACGGCCAGACGACATATTTCGCCTCAGACATCGCATACCACAGAGACAAATTTCTACGCGGTTTCAAGGAAATCATAGACGTCTGGGGCGCCGACCATCACGGCTATATCCCCCGCATGAAGGCCGCCATACAGGCGCTTGGGCACAACCCCGACGAGTTCAATGTCCTGCTCGTCCAGCTCGTGAACCTCATGCGCGAGGGCCAGCCGGTAAAGATGTCCAAGCGCGCCGGAACGTTCGTTACACTCGAAGAAGTAATGGACGAAGTCGGCACGGATGCATGTCGCTTCACATTTCTGCTGAGGCGCCCGGACTCACACCTCGATTTTGACCTTGACCTTGTAAAAAGCCAGTCGTCGGAGAACCCCGTCTACTACGTCCAGTATGCCCATGCGCGGCTTTCATCCGTCTTTCGCCAGGCGGCGGAGAAGGGCATTGCGCTTCCTCCGATAGAACAGGTTAACCTTTCTCGCCTTTCGCTCCCGGAGGAGCTTGCTATCATAAAACGGCTGTCCGCGTTTCCGGAGCTTGTGGAGAAGGCCGCCGAGGCGAAAGAGCCGCACAGGCTCACGTATTACCTCCAGGAGCTTGCAGGTGAACTGCACAGCTATTACTTCCGGCACAAGTTTATCTCGGATGACCTGGAGCTTACATACGCACGTATGTACCTCGTAGAAGCCGTCCAACAAGTAATCAAGACAGCACTTAATCTCTTAGGCGTCAATGCGCCGGGGAGCATGTGAAGTCGTGTTCAAAATAAACATATCCATCCCAGCCGATCTCCGCGAACCCGTAACCGCCGTCCTCTACGACCACGGCTGCACGGGTATCGAGGAACAGGACGACGTGCTTGTCGCATATTTCCCAGAGACCGTCAGTCCCGATGAAATAAAGTGTGCGCTGTCGGGGTTCGACGGACTTACGGTCTCTTGTTCTCCTGTGAAGGAGAAGGACTGGCAGGCGGCGTGGAAGGAGCGTTTCGATTGCGTCCGGGCGGCGGGATTTTTTATCTGCCCGCCGTGGAAGATACCAAATTTACCCCCGTCGCTTGTGGGAGAGGATGGCGCGGAGCGCCGGGAGAGGGTGGTTCTTATCGACCCCGGAAACGCCTTCGGAGCGGGAGACCACGTAACCACGCTCACGGTTCTGAAATTCCTCAGGCAGTGGGCCGACGGGCAGAACAACCTGGCTGAAAAATCGCTCCTCGACATAGGCACGGGCACGGGAATCCTTGCCGTAGCCGCACACATGATGGGTGTTGGAAGCGTGACTGCGGTGGATACCGACGAAAGCTCCGTGGAGGCTGCGGAGAAGAATTTCGCCCTGAACGGCATAACGAGCGGCGCGCGTATAATTCACGGGAGCATCCGGGACGCCGGGGAATCATACGACATAATCCTTGCGAATCTCTTCCTTGAGCCGCTGCTTGAGCTTATGCGCCCGATTGCAGATGCGCTTTCGCCAGGCGGCGCGCTTATAATCTCAGGGCTTCTTTCAGGGCAGGAAAAGCCCGTGCTGACCAAGGCTGCCCGGCAGGGGCTAATGGTCGAAGACGGCAGGGTTGTAAACGGTTGGTTCAGTGGTATGCTGAGGCGGGCCCCTGCCTGTGTTCCGGGGCGTAATTCGGCCCCTGAACGGGGGCTGTAGTTTCGTTCTGCATTGGGGCCGCCTCAGGCTGGACGTTGCTCGGCAGGCCGGAGGCGGACGTCTTTGCCCCTGAAAATTCCTGTGTGGGCGCCGCCGGGAAATTCTCGTAGGGGACTTTGAGTTCCTGTACGTAATTCTGCATGAAATCAAGCCATATCGGCAGTGCGGCCCTGGCGCCGCTCTCGTGGTTCCCGATGGTCTTGTGGTTGTCGTAGCCCACCCAGACCGCAGTTACCATGCTTGGTATGTAGCCTATGAACCAGGCGTCGTTGAAATTGGACGTCGTGCCCGTTTTGCCGGCTGCGGGTCTTCCGAGCGCGGACGCTCTGTAACCCGTGCCGAATTTCACCACGCCGGTCAGCATGTCCGTCATCTCCGCCGCTGTTGCCGCCGTAATCGCCTGCCTTGTCGCGGGCGGCGAGTCGTCCACTACACGCCCGTCCCTGTTCGTGATTTTTATAATGCCCGAAGGCGCGGTATAAATGCCGTAGTTGTCGAATACGGAATATGCGCTCGCCATCTCGATCAGCGTAACGTCCGACGCGCCGAGCGCAAGCGGAAGGTAGGGCGCGAGAGGCGTGGAGATGCCGAGCTTCCTCGCATATTCTATCGCCGTCGGGATACCCACCTGCGCCAGGAGCTTCACGGCCACGACGTTAATGGAAAGCGCAAGCGCCCTCCTGAGCGGCACCATCCCCTCGAATTTGCGGTCGTAGTTGGTCGGGCTCCACATGGCGCCCGGACGCGCGCCGGGGTAGGATACCGGGGCGTCGAGTATGGTATAGTCGGGGCCTAAGCCCTTGTCGAGCGCGGCGCAGTATACTATAGCCTTGAATGCGGAGCCGGGCTGCCTCATGGCCTGGGTTGCGCGGTTGAACTCGCTTTCATTGTAGTCCCTGCCTCCCACCATCGCCCGGATATAACCGGTATTGGGTTCTATGGCGAGGATCGCGCCCTGCATCGGCTCCTTTTTGCCGGGGTGCCGCTTGTCAAGCGTTTCGAGGCCCTTCGCCATTGCCTTTTCGGCAATCTCCTGCATCTGCCAGTTCAGCGTGGTATAGACGTTCAGGCCGCCGCGGTACAGCGCCGTCTGTCCGAATTTCTCGTCCAGCATCCGGCGGATATACTCCACGAAATACGGAGCCCTGTAGTCCTCCTTAGGCTCCGGAATCCTCACGAAAGGCTCTTTTTGGGCCTCCAGCATCTGCGCTTTGGTTATGAAACCCCCGTCATACATACGCTTAAGGACGTGCGCCCGGCGCGAGTATGCGAGTTGGAGGTCATTAAGCGGCGAGTATTTTGTCGGCGCGGCGGGAAGCCCGGCGAGCATCGCGCCCTCGGCAAGGGTCAGTTCTCCCACGGATTTTCCGAAATACCTCTGGGACGCGGCCTCGACGCCGTATGCGCCGCTGCCGAGGTATACCTGGTTCAAGTAGAGTCCGAGTATCTCGTCTTTGGAGTAATGCCGTTCTATCTGGAGGGCAAGGAACGCCTCTTTTATCTTCCTCGTGAAGGTCTTCTGCGGGCTTAGGAACATCATCTTGGCAAGCTGCTGTGTGATGCTGGAGCCGCCTTGGGCGAGCCTGCCGGTGCGGATGTCCTTGTATGCCGCCCGGATGATGCCGGTTATGTCTATGCCGGAGTGAGAGTAGAAGCGCGGGTCCTCCACGGCGAGGAAGGCATCTATGACGCTCTTCGGGACTGCGGAGAGCGGGACAGGGATGCGGTTTTGCGTATAGAACTCGGCCAGGAGTTCTCCGTCGGCGGAGAATATGCGGGTAGTGGCGCTCGGCTTGTACTCTTCCAGGGCGGTAACTTCCGGCAGTTCGCCGATATGCGCGAAGATTATCCCCGCGACGGCCCCAAGGAGCACAGCCCCCGCCGCGCCGATGAGGATGAACTTTTTCCAGAATCTCATGCGAGAATTATAAACCGATTTCGATGTTAAGTAAAGCGCCGCGACAGGGCAAAAATAAGGGGAATATTAAGGTCGGTTAATAAATCTGCCGTTGACAGTTGAGGTCTGTTTGTGTTAAAAAAGTAATCTGCATTTATACTTAGGGGATTATTATGGCCCTCGTCAATTACGCGACAAGAGAGATAAACGCAAAGGTAGTATATTACGGCCCCGGTCTGTCCGGCAAGACCACGAACATCCAGAGCGTTTACGAGAAGGTAAGGCCGGATAACAGGGGAAAGCTGATTTCCCTTTCCACTCAGGGGGACAGGACGCTTTTCTTCGATTTCATGCCCGTGGAATTGGGGAAAATCAAGGGTTTCAGGACTCGCTTTCATCTCTATACCGTGCCGGGCCAGGTATTCTACAACTCCACGAGAAAGCTGGTTTTAAAGGGCGCGGACGGCGTCGTTTTCGTAGCGGACTCCCAAGGCGCGATGATGAACGAGAACGTCCAGTCGCTCGAAAACCTCAAGCGGAACCTCTCGGACATGGGGATAAATGTCGCGCAATTTCCGATAGTTATACAGTATAACAAGAGAGACCTTCCGGACGCCTCGCCCGTCGAGGAAATGGAGAACTACTTGAACCCGCAGAGGCTTCCATATTTCGAGGCCTCCGCCGTAAAGGGGGATGGCGTTTTGCCGACCCTTACGGCGATAGTGAAATATATCCTGCACGAGCTGAAGCAGGACCCGGAAGGCCACCAGATCGACTTCGAGGAAATAAGCGCCGAGAGCGCGAAGGCTGGGGAGACAGCCGAAGATATTGAAAAAGAAATAATAAAGGTAAAGGCCTCAGTCCCCGCCCCGGATATATCATTGCCCGAGCAGGAGCTGGAGCGTGCGGAACGTGAGCCGGAGCCGCAGCCAGAGGCGCTACAGGAGCCGGAGATACCGTTGGCGGCAGATGAAAGTAATGCGCTGTTTCAAATGCCGCAACCTGAGCAGCCGCCTGAACCTGAGATACCGCCGATGCCCCCCCTGGCGATACTGGAAGAACCTGGAGAGGAAATGGCGTTTCCTGAGCCGGAGGAGCCCGTCGCAGAGCCTGCGCCTGAGCCATCCGCAGGGAATATACGGGACGAGGAGATGGTTAACCCTGTGCCGGAGGCCGGGGAGTTTCCGGCATACGACAAGCCCGGGACCAGGGCGCCGGAAGTATCCGGGTTCGTTTTCACGCTCCCTGTGCGCCTCAGGACCCGCGAGGGCGTGACAAAAGAAGTCATACTTAAGGTGTCGCTCGACGTGGAGATCTCAGGCGAGGGGGCCGACGAGATAAAGGCCGTGGAGATACTGCCGCCGGAACCGAAGCCCATTGACAGGCCGAAGCCTATTGATTGGCTGAAGCCTGTGGAGAGGCCGAAGGAGCCTCCGAGCCTGTCTGCCGCGAACCCGGCGGCGAGGGTGCTTCAGAAGAAAAAAAACAAAACCATGTTCCAAAAATTTTTTGGGCATTAAATTTGAGAGGATTGGATAATGTCTGGACATTCAAAGTGGGCTACCACAAAGCATAAAAAGGGCGCGGCTGACGCCAAAAGAGGCAAGATATTCACGAAGATAACCAAGGAGCTTACGGTCGCGGCGAAGCTCGGTGGCGGCGATCCGGGAGGCAATCCGCGCCTGCGGACGGCGATTGAAAAGGCCAAGGAAGCCAACATGCCCCAGGATAACATCAAGCGCGCCATCCAGAAAGGCACGGGCGAGCTTCCGGGCGTGTCGTACGACGAGATAACATACGAAGGCTACGGCCCCGGCGGTGTCGCGCTGCTTATCGAGTGCCTCACGGACAACAAGAACCGCACTGTCTCCGAGGTTCGGCATATCTTAAGTAAAAACAACGGTAGCATGGGCGAGTCCGGGTGCGTCTCATGGATGTTCACTCAGAAGGGCTATATACTCGTGGACAAGAAGGCATCCGACGAAGACGCCCTTATGACCGCAGCCCTCGATGCGGGCGCGGAGGACATGAAATCCGAGCCGGAGGAGTCCAGTTACGAGATAATAACCGCCCCGCAGGACTTCGAGGCGGTAAAGAAGGCGCTTGTTGACAAAGCCGTGAAGTTGGAGAGCGCGGAGGTTACGATGATACCCCAGACGTACGTCGGTCTTGAAGGCCGCGAGGCGGAGCAGATGATAAAACTCATGGACGCGCTCGAAGACAACGACGACGTGCAGAACATATACGCGAACTTCGACATCCCTGACGACGTGATGGAGAAGATAGCCTGAGATGCGTGTCCTGGGAATCGACCCCGGAAGCGTGGTTAGCGGTTTCGGGGTCGTGGACGAGGAGGGGAGCCGTATCCGTTTCGTGGATGCCGGGCATATCGGCGCCTCCGCGCGACTGCCATTTCCGGAGCGCCTCAAGAAAATGTATGACGGCATCGAGGCGGTGATTTCAAAACACGGGCCGGACGCCGTGGCAGTGGAGAACGTATTCTTCGCCAGGAACGTCAACTCCGCCCTGAAGCTCGGACACGCAAGAGGTGTGGCGCTCCTCGCGGCTGTAAACCTGAGCCTCCCGATTTTTGAATATACCCCGACGGAGATAAAGCAGTCCGTCGTTGGTTACGGCAACGCCGAAAAGGCCCAGGTGCGACAGATGGTAAAGACTCTCCTTAAACTCTCCAGCCTGCCGGAGCCTCTCGACGCCTCGGACGCCCTCGCCTGCGCCATATGCCACATCCACAGCGCGAGGATAAACGAAACCATCCGGGCGGCGGCACGCGGGAAGTCCGTGAGGCCCTGATGATCGCCCGCATAACCGGGAATTTAATTTCCAAAGACCCCTCAAATGTCGTAATCGACGTCCACGGCGTGGGCTACAGGGCGTTTATTCCGCTCTCGTCCTTCTACGGCCTGCCGGACACGGGCCATCAGGTCTCGCTCCATATCCATACCCACGTGCGTGAGGACGCGATACTTCTCTACGGTTTTATTACGCGCAGGGAGAAGGAATTGTTTCTGTCCCTTATAGCCGTCTCCGGCATCGGCCCGAAGGTAGCTCTTGCGATTATCTCCGGACTTCCCGCCGAAGAGCTTGCCGACGCCATAGCAAGGGGCGACCAGAAGAAAATCTCCACCATACCCGGCGTCGGGCCGAAGACCGCGGCGAGGGTAATCCTGGAGCTGAAGGACAAGGTCGCGGCCCTCGGAGCGACGAATACCGGCCCCTGCGAAACCTTCGCCCCAAGCCGCCAGAGAGACGAGGCAATATCCGCGCTCGTCAACCTCGGCTACAAGAAGAACATGGCCGAGGACGCGGTGAAGAAAGTCTGCGCCGCGCACGGAGAGGATATGCCGTTGGAGGCATTAATAAAAGAGGCGCTGAAGGCACTCTCCAAAGGATAATTTATGGACCAGCTTCCTGCCATTGCGATGTCATTCTGAGGCGGTGGGCCGAAGAATCCGCTCTTTTTCCCGCCTTATCATTTCCTTTTTTCCCGCTATACTTAAATCAAGCTCAACCAAATAATACAAGGAGGCGTCCGCATGGCTCGTCCTGATTTTCTATCCCACTCAAGCCCGGCCTGGACATAGTCGGGAAGATATAGGTAGAAAAAGAGCGGTTTTTTTGATAACATCTTTAACTTATGGACGAACGAGTAATCTCTCCCGAAAAGAATATTGAGGACACGACCCTCGACCTTGCCCTCAGGCCGTCCTCCTTCGACGAATATGTCGGGCAGGACAGGGTCAAGGACAATCTCAAGGTCTTCATCCAGGCGGCCAAGGAACGCGGCGAGGCGCTCGACCACGTGCTTTTTTCAGGGCCGCCGGGCCTTGGGAAGACGACTCTGGCGCATATCATAGCGCGGGAGATGGGAGTAAACATAAAAACCACCTCCGGCCCGGTAATCGAGCGCCAGGGAGACCTCGCGGCCATCCTTACGAACCTCGAGAAGGGCGACGTCCTGTTCGTTGACGAGATACACAGGCTGAACCGGGTCATAGAGGAAGTGCTCTACCCGGCGATGGAGGATTACCAGCTTGATATAATTATAGGGCAGGGGCCGTCCGCGCGCTCGATAAAGCTCGACCTGCCGCCGTTTACTCTCGTCGGGGCCACTACGCGGGCCGGGCTTCTGACTTCTCCGCTTCGGGAGCGGTTCGGCGTGGCTGCAAGGCTTGAGTTCTATCCGCCGGAGGACTTGAAAAAAATAATAGTCCGCTCCGCCGGGCTTCTTGGGATAGGCATAGACGACGGCGGCGCGTT
>JAJYJM010000006.1:68370-86830 GCA_021789495.1 Nitrospirota bacterium | reverse complement strand
TCCTCTTCCGCCGCGCGCTCCTTCTGCACCCACTCGTCGATTTTGTCCTGGATGAATGGGTCGAGGTCGAGGAACTTAAGCCCCATGCCGGGGTCTTTCTTGCCGGCCTCTGAAAACTTTCTGCTCCAGACTACCTGCGCCCGGCATTTTATTTTGAAATCCGCCCTGGGAAGAGTGAATTCTATCTCGAATTCGTCCCCCGGATTCCTCGGAGTGACGGTCTTTATAAATACGCCCGCCCGGCTCACATCGCGCGCATAGCCGAAGAAATATTTCCGCCCGTCACCAACCTTCGTGCGCGTAACCAGGACGTGATTCCTGGTATCCGCCCTTCTTTCTGCTCCGGGAAAATCCAAGCTCCCCTCCCCCCCCACCCCGCATGTCGAATGAAGGATGCTCCTTAGACAAGCGCAATTTAAGCATTAAAGTTCGCGCAAGTCAAGGATTTTCCCTTGAATTCCGGAGTCTTTTATGTTATTTTCGTAAACCTTATGATAGATCTGCACACCCATAGCCTTTTTTCCGACGGCGCGCTTGTCCCGGCGGAACTCGTGCGCCGCGCAATGGTAAAAGGTTACGAAGCGATTGCCGTCACGGACCATGCGGACAGCTCGAATATCGACTTTATAATCCCGAGGATAATCCGCGCGGCGGAAGACCTCTCCGGGCTTATGCCGATAACGGTCATTCCGGGGATAGAGCTTACACACGTGCCGCCCAAGTCTATAAAAGCATTAGTGAATATGGCACGGAAGATGGGCGCGAAACTCGTTGTGATGCACGGGGAGTCTCCGGTCGAGCCAGTGGCTGAAGGGACAAACAGGGCCGCCATCGCCGCCGGAGTGGACATCCTTGCGCATCCGGGGTTTATTACGGCCCAGGACGCCTCTTTCGCCGCAAGGAAGGGCGTTTTTCTTGAGATTACGGCCCGGTCGGGGCACTCCCTCACGAACGGCCACGTGGCGAAAGCCGCCCTCAAGGCCGGGGCGAGGCTTGTGCTCGATACCGACGCGCACGAGCCGGAGGATTTGATTGATGACGCTTTCGCGGAAAAGGTCTTATTCGGCGCGGGGTTGTCTGCTAAAGAACGCGCAGATGTTTTCAGGAATTCAAGAGAGATTGTAAACAGGGTTCTCGGAGGGTAACTTGACTACCTGGAGGAAAAGGACAGGCAAAAAGAAGGAACAGTTCAGCGGGCCGGACGAGTTTCAGTCGTTCACACAGAAGGCGCTCCTGTATGTCCAGAAAAACATTAATAAATTTTACATCGGCCTTGCCGCGCTGGCGATAATTGTCATAGCGTCGTCGATCTTTTTCCTGGCGAAGAAGGCCTCTCAGGAAAAGGCTGCGGCAGCGATTGCAAGCGCCCTTCAATATTACGATTTAAATTCTGCCGCACCCGGCGGCAAGCCCATGACTTCCGTGGAGCGGCTTGAGAAGGCCGGCGAGCTGTTCGGCCAGGCGGCTTCCGGGAACGGCAAGCAGGCCAATATAGCCCTTTATTATCAAGCAAATACGGATTTTGAACTCGGCAACATGGACAAGGCGGTGCAGGAATACAATGCCCTGAAGGCGCGCACCCTGGACCCGCTCCTGACGTCGCTTGCGAACCAGAGGCTGGCCTCGGCATATCTCGAAAAAGGTAATAAAAACGAGGCGATAAACATCCTTATCGGAGATAAGAAAACGGGGCGGAGCTTCTTTGCGGACGAAGACCAGTTCCGTCTTGCCCAGATACTTGTGCAGAGCGGAAATACGGGCGAGGCGATAGGCCAGCTTGAAGGGCTGATTAAAAATTTCCCAGATTCCATATGGGTTTCCGATGCAAGGACGGAGCTTTCCAAGCTCACGGGGAAGCCGATTGGATCTCCCCAGGCGATGGTCGGAACGCCGCCAAGCCCCATAAAAGTCATTACCGTACCCGCGCCCGGAGCGGCAAAAACATCTCCGGCGCCCACCCCCGGCACGCCAAAACAGGCCCCCGCGCCGCCAGGCAAAAAATAACGGTCATAGCCAAAAACATATTTCCACGGCCACGCAGGAACAGCCGGGAATCACACCTTCCCAGCGCCCGGTTTTCGGCCCGAAACCCGCCCTATAGACCCTTTTCAGGCCCGTTTCCGATGCCGGGGGAAAATTGCAATTTTAACACGTTTTTACTTTAATAATCGGCAGGTTTCAAAAGCAATCCGGAATTGCTATTGACAATGAACTTCCCCGACCGATTAGGTTTACTATTGAAGTTTGAGTATAAATATGAGTAAATTCCCAACCGCCGTGTCAGGCGTGGAGCGACAGGAATCTGCTTGTCATTGCGAGGAGCGGAGGCGACGCGGCAATCCCGGATTTTAAAACCTGGGATTGCTTCACTTCGTTCGCAATTACGGGCAAAAGAAAAGTCGCCGGGTTCCCGCTTTCGCGGGAATGACGGGTACTGCCGGGCGCATAGACTTAAGCCCCTGCAAATGGTCTGGGTGAGTTATGGAAAACGCAGAACCACGAATAAGGTTGACAGCCTGCCCCCGCTTAATCTATTATTCGGGAATCGAAATGGAAAGGCGGAGGGACAAGATGATAAAGACGATACTTGTGCTGGCGGTCGGGCTGTGTTTCGAGTCGGTCGGGAACGTCCTTTTGAGAAAAGGGATGATGAAGGTCGGGGAGATTAAGGCCTTTTCGATTCCCGCGCTCTGGGAGATATTCATAAAAGGAGTGAGCAGTCCGACGGTCATATCAGGCGTGGCGCTCGACGCGATGTTCTTCGTATGCCTGCTCTTCGCGCTTTCCTGGACGGAGGTCAGCGTCGTTATGCCGATAACCGCGATAGGCTATGTCACCACTACCATAACCGCGAAGATCATCCTGCACGAGGACATCTCGTCGCTAAGGTGGGCCGGGACAATAGCCATAGTCTTCGGCTGCATGATGGTCGGAAAGAGCGGCCTGCACTGAAATAATCCCCACCCCGGCCCCTTGAAACCCAGCGCGGAATCCGCTTAATCCCCACTTATCGGGTTGGGTTTTAAAAATACCTGCCGATTTCTACCAGCCCCAACAGGTAGTTCTGGCCCCTGTTCGGCTCCTTTATGCCGGCGTTGGAGAGGTGCATGAACCTGCACTCGGCGCCTATCGTCCAGTTGCCTGATATGAAATACTGCGCGCCGACGGCGGTGTTTATTATAAAATTATACCTTGTGCCCTGCACCTGGCGCGGGACGTCGAGATATACCATCCCAAGCGAGAGCGACGCATAGGGGATTAGCCTGTCCCTAAGCCCGGTGAAGTTATACCGAAAGCCCAGGGGACTGAGTCCCGCCATTGCCCTGTCGCCGAGGGTCGTGATAAGTCCCACGGGGACTTCCAGTTTGTATTCCAGCACGCCCCTCGTAATCCAGTCCTTCATTATGACGTTTGTGACCGGGGCGGTGAAATAGGACTGGAGGAGCGCGGTATTGAGGCGGAAATCGTGGTTATCCCAGGCCTTGTCTCCGTATCCGCCCTGGATGCCGACGGAGCAGTCGTTGGAGATGATGCTCTCGTATTTCGTAACGGGTGCAATGTTGTCAGGCGGGGCGGCCTCTTGCGCGCGGGCTTGAGCCGGAGGAAATGCATTAATTGAAAAAAGCAGGATAATAAGCGGCAGGAGGATTCTTTTCATCGCCGGAACCAATATTATATTTATTTTTTTACCATCCTTCCTTCACGGTTAATCTTAAAACCCTCACCCTTCCATGATACATCGCTCCCCGTAAAGCTCAGTGCCCAGGTCAGAGCGCCTGCAAGGTCCCTCAAGGGCAGAAGCCGGTAGTATTTCAGCGCGCCCGGGGCCTTGATGTATTTACTCTCCAGCCATACGGCCAGAGAGTTCCTTAAGCCCAGGTCGGATAGAAAGACAGCCCAGCCTGCCGGGGAAAATCCGGATATAAAAAGAAAAAGCGCCGCGATCGCCGTTCCCTTCGTAAGGCCTGAGAAGAAATAGCTCACCGGCCTGCACGCCCGGTACGTCCTGCCCCATCTGAGTTGATGCGTGAAGTATTCCTTGAAGCTCTCGCGGCCCTGGATGCTGTCCACGACATAGCGCGATAGCGCGAGTTTATAGCCCGCCCTGTATATCTTGTTTCCGAGCTGGTAGTCGTCCGCGAGGTAGTCCTTAAGCGCATCGAAGGAGCCAATCCTCTCAAGCGCCTCCCGCCGGGCCGCCATCGTCGCGCCGAGGGCGAAGCTTATCCCCTCAAGCCTCTCGGCTACCGCTACCGACGGGAGAAAATCCGCATTTATCGAAAGCGCCTCGAATGCTGCGCCGACGCTGCCGGGATAGCAGCCCCTGTAAGGACAGGTAACCAGGCCGACCTCCGGCCCGGCGAACCCTTCGGAAACGCGGGCAAGATAATCCCTCCCGACCCGCATATCGGCGTCGGCAATCAAGATTATATCATATCTGGAAAATGCATACATGGCCGCGAGGTTACTGACCTTGCGGTTCGGCGAGAGGGGCGGACCAGTCTCCACGACGAGCAGTTCATTTTCAGGATATTCTCTGGCGAGCCTTTCGGCGATTTCGTATGCCGGGTCTGCGCGCTCCGATATGCCGAAGATTACCTGGAAACGGGGATAGTCCTGCTCCACGAAGCTCTTCAGGTTTTCGTAGAGGGCGTCGTCCGCGCCCCTGATGGGTTTCAAGACGGTAATGGGAGGGGATTGATTGTCATTGCGAGGAGCGGGGAGCGGCGCGTAAAACGACCTCAGGCACCATGCGGAGATTATGTAATACGCGGCGGAAGAGAGCCACAGAAGAAGCAGGATGGCAAGGATAACCTGCAATCTTACTTCGCCTCCTTGAGGAGTTTTAAAGCCTTTGCCCTGGTCTCGGCGTCGTCCTTGTCGCCATTTTTGGCCGGGGCGTTAATGACGTATTCAAGCTCCGCCGCGGCATCGGCCTTCATGTCGTTTTTCAGGTACGCCTGGGCCAGGTACAGGCGGTTCACGAGGTTCGCGGGCGCAATGTTCACCGCCTTTACGAGCAGCTTGAGGCCCTCCTTTTTATCCCCTATCAAAGACCACGCCGGGGCCTCAATCAATACCTTGCCCCGGCTCCTGTAAGCCCCGGCGTCGTCGTACTTGGGCGCGAGTTCCGAGACGCTCTTTAAGTCCCGAAGCGCCTCCCTCACGTCGGAGAGCGCATGGAGTCCCCCGACGACGTCCGCCTCCTGGAGGAGCGCCATCGCCTTCCAGTACAGCGCAACGGTGTCCGAGGGATTTTCCCTAAGCGCCGTCTTCGATGCGGAAAGCGACCTGCCCAGGTAATCGAGCTTCCGCTTGTAGTTTTTCTCACCCTCGCCCAGGAGATAAAGCGCACGCCCAAGCTGCTGGTAAACCCCTCGGGAAGGAGCCGACTTAACCAGAGAATCGAGCTTTGCCGCCTGCCGGACAATATCGTCTCTCGTCTTCGCATGGTCGAGCGCGGACGTTACGACGCCGACCTGCGAGGGCTGCGCGGCGAAAGAGATGCCGGGAAGGGCCAACGCAAGCAAGAAAATTACCGCCGCAATCGCCTTCATTTATCCCTTCAACGCCTCGCGCCTCTTGGCGATGAAGCCGTAGAACTCCTTCGCTTCGCGGTATATGCGCTTCATCTCGTTCTTGTCCGAGAATGCCTTCTTAAGCACCTTGATTACATACTTCGGGCGGTAGTAGAACTTCTTGTAGAATTTCTCCACCGCCATGAATATCTCCTCGCTCGAAATCGCGGGGTAGTTTATGACGCAGCTCTGGTAGCCCTTCTCCGAGACGAGGCTCTCAGGGTTGATGTAACCCTCCTTCACGCACAGATCGAAGAACTTCGTGCCGGGATATGGCGAGGCGAGCGAGACCTGTATCGTCTCTGGGTCCATCTCGCAGGCGAACTTGATCGAGCTCTCGACCGTATCTCTCGTCTCGCCGGGAAGACCCAGGACAAAGGCCCCGTGGATGATTATTCCGAGCTCCTTGCAGTTCTTTGTAAACGTCTGCGCCTGTTGTATTGTAGTCCCTTTCCGGACGTTATTGAGTATCCCCTGGTCGCCCGTCTCGTAGCCGACCATTATGACGCGCATACCGCCTTCCTTCATGGCCTTCAGGGTCTCGTATTTTGCCGTGACCTTGGAGTTGCACCCCCAGCTTATATTAAGCGGGCGTAGAAGCTTCGCAATCTCTATCGCACGAGGCTGGTCCTCGCAGAAGTTGTCGTCGTCGAAGAATATCTCCTTCACGCCGGGGAATGCGCCGAGCGCGTATTTCACCTCTTCAATTACGTTCTCAGGGCTTCTCGTCCGGTATGCGTTCCCGGAGTATGTTTGCGGCCAGAGGCAGTATACGCACTTCGACGAGCAGCCGCGCCCGGTATAAAAAGACAGGTAGGGATACTGTATCCAGGGTATCTCATACTCCTTGAAATCCAGGTCGCGCTTGTAGACCTCCGTTGCGAACGGGAGCGAATCGAGGTCGTGAATAAGCTCCCTGTCGGGGTTATGGACTATCTTGTCTCCGTCGCGCCGGCTTATGCCCTTTACATCGTTTAGCTTGGCGCCGTTTGCTATCTCCGGAATGACATAATCGAACTCGCCCCGCACGACGAAGTCCACCGACGGCGCGGTGTTCAGCGTCTCTTCCGGGAGCACGCTCGGGTGCGGCCCGACGAAGCATACGAGGGCGCCGGGGTTCTGTTCCTTTATCCTTGCGGCGAAGGCGGAGTCGTTTTTAAGCGACGGCGTGCTGGTATAGAGAACAAACAGGTCGTAGTCCCTGGCAATGTCGAGTGTTTTCTGCACGTCGAGGCCGGAAGCCGGGGCGTCGAGTATACGTGAGCCGGGGAGCATCCCCGCCGGGTATGCAAGCCAGGTCGGATACCAGAACGAGCGCACCTCGCGCGTGGCCTGGTAGCGCGAACCCGCGCCGCCGTCGAAGTCCTCGAAGGACGGCGGGTTAAGGAACAGTGTCTTCATTTGCCCCCTCCGAAACTCTTTATCCGCTCGATGACTCCATCGATGAGAATATCCGGCGTCGATGCGCCCGCCGTCACCCCGACCTTGCTCACGCCCGAAAACCACTGCGGCTCGAGTTCATTGGCGTTGTCCACGAGATATGACTTGGGCGCGACCGTCTCCGCCACTTCCTGCAGCCTCTTGGAGTTCGCGCTGTTCCTGGAGCCGACGGTGATCATTATCTCCACCTGTTTGCCGAGTTCCATTGCCGCCGTTTGACGCTTCTCGGTGGCGTCGCAGATAGTGTTGTATATCTCCGCCTGCGGGTAGCGCGCCTTTATTTTTTTTACCACTTCCTCGAAGAACTTTATGTTCTGCGTCGTCTGGGACACCAGCGCCGCCGGGCCTTCCACGAGCGGCAGGCTGTCTATCTCTTCCAGGAACCTGAAGACGTGCGTTACATCCGGCGCGACGGCCTTCAGGCCCTTGACCTCCGCGTGGTCCTTGTCGCCCAGGAGGAATATCGTATGGCCGGAACCCGTGAGCCTCGTTATTATCCGGTCTATCTTGCTGACGAGCGGGCAGGTGGTGTCCACGACCTTCAGGCCCTTGGCCTGGGCCTTTTTTATGACCTCCGGCGCAGCCCCGTGCGCGCTTATGATCAGCGTGCCCTTGTCCACCTCGTCCACGCTGTCCACGGACTTAACGCCCCTGGCCGCCAGGTCCTTGACGACGCTGTTGTTATGGACTATCTCGTGCAGAACGAAGACCGGCGCCGCCTCCTCGGAGGCCGTCTTGTGCGCGAGGTCGATGGCCCTCTGCACGCCCATGCAGAAACCCGCATATTCGGCAAGATATACTTTCATTTAGAACGGGAAATCCAGCCCCACAAACGCGTTGATGCCTTCCTTGCTGTAGCCCAGGTCCACCCGGCCCACGACGTTCGGCTGGACTATCGCCCGGAAACCTATGCCGGGGTTTACCTGGTAGTCCTCAAGCGGCTCTTTGCGAAGCGAGCTGTAGACGCGGCCCATGTCTACGAAAGGCGCCGTCTCCCACTCGCTCCAGACGCCGAAGAGCTTCAGCTTGAAGAGCCTTATCCTTTCCTCGGCGTTAAACAGTATATACCCTTTGTCGTAATAACGATAGTCTCCGAAGCCCCGGAGCGTGTCCTCGCCGCCGATGTTGGAAAGCTCGAAGAAAGGTATGTCGTGCCCGCCGGTCATCTCGAAGGCCCCCTTCAGAACCGTCACGTATCTCTTGTCGTCCTCGGAGATAAACGTCCTGCCGTTTATCCCTATCCGTGAAAACATCCTGTTGTGGGCGAAGTTCTGCCCCAGCATCCCGTAGAGGTTGGAGTACCAGCCCTTTGTCGGGAAGAGATGGGCGTCCCTGGTGTCGTATGACAGCGTGAGCTGCCGCTCGATTACCGCGCCGCCGTTTATCCCCTGGAGCGTCGGGAACTTGTCCTTTATATACGGAAGCCCCTTCGCCGTGCCCCGGCGGATGGTGACCCAGTGCAGCACCTCTCCGTAAGAGAGCAGCATGTGATGCGGGAGATAGTATCCGAGGACAAATTTCGGAGCCGTCTCCACGTTGGAGTAGTTCGTCTCGGCATCTTCCGGGCTTCTCTCGGACAGTCCGAAGAAGCGGTAGGTGGAGTCCCGGTAGAATGTGAACCTGCCGTATATCTTGAAGTTGCCGCCAAGTATCCTGTCGTTCCGGTATTCCCCTGTATATTCCTGGTCCACCTTGGTCGAGCGGTTTATGAATATATTGTAGTTCTCGTCAGTGGTTGGATAGCCTAAGTAGCGAAAGGTTATATTCACGCCGGTATTGGCGTTATATACCACCGACGGGGCGACGATGCCGTATATGTAGCCGCTATTCTCCTTCAGCAGCCATACGGGCATGACGCCGTATTCGTTTCCGCCGTTTCGGGAGGTGTCGTACACCGGAAGGGGGATGAGGGATGTGTCCGCGCGCGCCTGCGGCGGGATGGAACCGGAAAACAAAAGTAAAGCCGCGGCAAACGCCAGCGCCGTGGCTTTCAAACCAAGCCTTCCCTCTTTAAACCCGCCAACTCCCCGTTTTATTGCCGTAATGGACATGAGGGCAGATATTATCACACCCTCATCCCCGTTGGCAATAGCGTTTTGCCGGCAGTTCCGGGCCTTTTCAGGCCGCGGCCTTTTTCTCCCGTTCCGTCAGGTCCCGGACGACCTTGAGCGCGGCGTCGAAATCCGGGAATTCGCCCATATCCCGGACGTATTCCACATGCCTTATCACGTTATTTTTATCCACCACGAACACCGCCCGCATGAGGAGCCTCAAGTCCTTTACAAGCACTCCCCAGTTCTCTCCGAACGAGGCGCTTTTGTAGTCGGACACTATTGTAAGGCCGCGGACGTCCTCGTCTTCCAGGAAGCGTTTCTGGGCGAAGGGCAGGTCCATGCTGACAACAAGCCAGGCTATCTCCGGGTTGTCGAAATTCTCGGCCTCGTCGCCCCAGCGCAGGGTCTCCTTGCTGCATACGGAGGTGTCGAGCGAGGGGACGGAGGCGATGAGCCTTACCTTGCCCCTCGTGTTGTCGAGGGTGTATTCGTTCAGTTTTATGTCCGTGCACGTAAACTGCGGCGCCCTGTCGCCTTCTTCAAGCTCCGGGCCGAGCAGGGTCAGACTGCGGCCCTTCATAGCGGCGACGCCTTTTCTCTCCATCATGGCGTTACCTCCAATCCATGCTTAAATTTTTCCGATGATTCTACTATTTAAAGAGTAACACTCAGGCGGGCTTAGCGCAAGTCCGGCCCTGGGGTGCAAGGCCGTAGAACTCTCTCATCTCGGCGGTATATTCCCTCTCCTTTTCGTATACGAAAAGAGGCGGGAGCGCCTTCAATCCCGGGGCTGCGTCCTTCACCGCCTCGACAAGCATCATCCTGGCCCAGTCCCCCTTGTGCGAGTGGACGAACCTAAGCCTCTTGGGCTCCAGGGCGTTTGATTTCATCAGGGTTATCAACTCGCAGAGGCGTTCCGGGTGATAAACGACGCAGAGCCTTCCCCTGTTCTTGAGCATAATCCGCGCGGTTTTGATTGCCTCTTCTATCCCGCCCTTCAGCTCGTGCCGGGCGGTTGCCCGCTCGCCGCCTGGGCTTATCCTGCCGGTGCCGGTCTTCCTAAACGGCGGGTTCATCACGCAAAGCTCGAAAGACCCGGGTTGCAGTATTTTCGGAAGCTCCCGCAGGTCTGCATGGATGAAATTTACCCTGTCCGGGAGATTGTTTATCTCCGCGTTCCTTACCCCCCGGCGGTATAGCGATTCCTGAATCTCCACGCCGGTAACTTGTGCTTTCGGGTATTTCAACGCCAGCAGGAGCGATACGACCCCGCTGCCAGCCCCAAGTTCGAGTATTGATTTGCAGGACTTCAGCGCGGGGAAATCGGCCAGAAGCAGGGCGTCCAGGGAGAACCTGTAGCCGCTTTTCGCCTGGTAAACTTTAACTTCAAAGTTGCGGATTTTTATGGAGTCGAGGGTTTCCGTCACATCACCCCCTGGGGGTCCACGTCTACCTCGACCTTGCAGGCCGGGGCGGCCTTTTTGTGCTCGATAAGCCTAAGCCCGGCTTCGAGGACCTCGTGCAGCTTCTTATGGCTCTTCGAGCGCAGGGTTATGAAATACCGGTACTTCCCGCGCACGCGAAAAACAGGCGCCGGGGCCGGCCCCATTACATCCACACCCCTGCCCCGCGCCTCGTTTTTTAATATATCCGCCGTCCCCGCCGCGCCGGCCCGGGCCTTCTCCGGTTTCACGCCCTTGACAGTCACCAGCGCGAGCCGGGAGAACGGCGGGAGGTTCAGTTCCTTCCGGAATATTGTCTCTTCACTATAAAACGACTTGTAGTCGTGCCGGGACGCGCATTGCAGGCTGTAATGTTCCGGCCTGTATGTCTGGATTATGACCTCGCCTGGGGTTTCTCCGCGTCCTGAACGGCCCGCCACCTGCGTAACCACTTGAAAAGTCCGCTCCGCCGCCCGGAAGTCCGGCTGGTTCAGGCCGTAATCTGCAAGGACGACCCCGACAAGGCCGATACCCGGCAGGTCGTGTCCCTTGGATACCATCTGGGTCCCGACGACTATTTTCGTCTCTCCGGAGGCGACATCGTCCAGGAGCTTCACGAACCCGCCGCCGGATGCTACGCTGTCTCTGTCTATCCGGGAGGCGCTGAAGTCCGGGAACAGGCTCATAAGCTCCCTCTGGAGCTTCTCCGTGCCGCCGCCTATGTATTTTATCCTGTCTCCGCCGCACTTCGGGCAGACGGAAGGCGCGGGATGGGCCGCGCCGCACCAGTGGCATTTGAGCTGCCGGGCCTTTTTGTGGAACGTCATCGGGACGGAACAGGAGCCGCATTTCGGGACATCCCCGCAGTCCCGGCAGATTATGAAATCGGAGTATCCCCTTCGGTTAACGAAAAAAAGGACCTGCTCTCCGTTTTCGAGCCTCCTCTTCGCGGCGCTTATCAACGGCTCCGTGAGCAGCCGGTCTACCGGTTGAGGCCGGTCTACCGGTTGAGGCCGGTCTACCGGTTGCTGGACTGTTGTCCGGTTAACCGGCGCACTTAGGTCTATAAGCCGCACTTCCGGCATGGGCCTTCCGGAGACCCTGTCGGGAAGCTCAAGGAGTGTATATTTTCCGGCGAGGGCGTTATGATAGCTCTCAAGGGAAGGCGTCGCGCTGCCGAGGATTACAGGGCAGCCTTCCAGCTTCGCGCGCATGACCGCCGCATCCCGCGCATTATAACGCACGCCCTCTTCCTGCTTGTAGGAGGCGTCGTGTTCCTCGTCCACGACAATCATGCCGACGCTCTCAAACGGCGCGAAGACGGCTGAGCGCGCCCCGACCGCGACTGCGGCCTCTCCCTGTCGGATTCGCCGCCACTGCTGCCGCCTCTGCGCCGGCGTCAGGCCGCTATGGAGCACGGCGACCTTCTCCCCGAACCGGCCCGAAAACCTTCTTACAAGCTGGGGCGTAAGGGATATCTCAGGCACGAGGACTATTGCGCCCTTCCCGGCCTCGATGACGGGCTTTATGGCCCTCAAGTATACCTCCGTCTTCCCGCTCCCCGTCGCGCCGTGCAGGAGAAACGGGACAAAACCGCCCGCCCCGGAGATTTCCCTCAGCGCGTTCTCTTGTGGAGCGGTTAAGACAAGCTCCCGCTTGCCCTCCGACACCCTCGCGCCCGAAGCCGGTCCACTGGCCTCATATAACTCTTTCCTTGGGCGGGAAGGCCTGTCTTCCTCCACCCCCGGGGCGATTGCGGTGGCCAGGACCATGCCCAAGGGGGCCATGTAATACTCGGAAATCCATCCGGCAAGCTTAAGCAGTCCGTCCGGCACCAGGGGAGAGGAATCCGGCAGGTCCGTTATCTCCTTGTAGTCGAAAGGCCCGCCTCCGGAGGAAAAACCGACGATAAAGCCGGTCTTAGTCCCGCCGGAAAAGGGGACTATGGCCCTCTGCCCCAGACGGGCCTTCTCCCGCAGGCGCTCCGGGACCTTGTAAGTGAACGTCTTCCTTGACGCCAGGCCTATGGCAATCTCGGCATACATGATTTTATTGCTCTTGTTTGTTGAGCGTTTACGAGCAAAAATGCCAATTAAAAACGCGCATAAAATAATACCAATGTATTATGCCGTGCTCTATTTTGTATCCCGCCAACCGTAACTGGTATTGAAATTTTAAAAAAGTTTAATTTTTTTCAACGGTTATATTTTATCGATTAAAAATAATTCCTTTAATATTTAAAGGGCCTGGAACTTGCATAAGCGATTTAGTGGCGTTATTTTGTCCGGAATGCGTTAATCTATTAGCGCCTGGTGATTATGAAGGAACTACTCGACAAAATCAACAGCAATCTCAAGGCGAAAATAGTAATATTCGTCGCGGGTTCCATTGTTTTGTTCCTCGTTGTCTCTACGCTGAACAACTACCGCGAGGAACGCCGTTTCTATAAAAAATCCGTCGAGAACAACCTCCGTCTGCTCTCCAACACGATAGAATCGGGCCTCGTTCAGGACATGCTGAAGGGCGAGCGCCAGGAAGTCCAGGACTCGCTTGAGCAGATAGGCAGGAACAAGGACATACAAGACGTCAGGATCTTCGGCGTCAACGGGATTATCCTGAGCTCGTCCAACCCCGCCGAAATAGGCAAGCCGGTAGACAGCGAAAACTACGCCAAATACAAGCAGGCAGTAAAGACCTTCATATTCAACAAAAACGGCCGGAACAAGCTCTTCCTGATAAAACCTGTCTTCAACCGCCCGGCGTGCTACGGTTGCCACAACAGAAACCAGCGCGTCAACGGCGTTCTGGAGGTAAGCTATTCCCTCGTAGGCGCGGACGCCGCAATAAACAGTCACCTGAAACAGCTTCTTGTATCGGGAATTCTTCTGTGCCTTTTCCTTGCGACTGCGGTCTTTGTCGTCCTGGAGATGCTTGTCAACAGGCCGGTAAGAAAACTCAATGCGGCCATGGAGAAGGCCGAGCAGGGCGAGGACGTGGAACTCAACAATACCCGGAGCGACGAGCTTGGGCGTCTCCAGAGGAAGTTCGTGGATATGCTTGGGCGCATCCACGAACTGAACCAGGAAAACAGCCGCAAGGAAAATGAAATTGTCCGGAACTTTGAAATATCCAACTCCCACGCCCGATTGAAGAGCATGATAGAGGCGATGCCGGACGGCGTTTCCATCCTCGACCGGGACATGGTAATACAGGACATGAACCCCCGCAACATGGAGATATTTCCCGGCGTGCAGGCGGGAGACAGCTGCTACCGGAGCATACACGGCAGGAACACCCCCTGTCCGCACTGCGGTGTTATCAAGGTCTTCGAGGACGGCATGGTTCACGAGCACCAATCCTCCTTTTACCTCTCCGACGGGAGGGAGAGGATAGTCCAGAGCATATCCGCGCCGATACGGGACATAAACGGCAACATAATCCATGCGATAGAGGTCGTCCGGGACATCACCGAAAAGATAAAGGCCGAAAAGGCGCGGATAGAGACGGAATTGAAGCACAAGCGCGAGCTTGAGTCCATAAATCTCCAGCTTACGGCGCGCGTGAAGGAAGTTGAGGAAGCCAACAACCAGATAGCCATGCTCATAAAGGACCTCGCCCACAAGAACTCCGACCTTGAGAAGGTCATAGAGCGGCTCACCACGGTCAATCACATCGGCAACATCCTAAACTCGCTTGTGGACAAGGACAACGTGATCGAGGTCATAGTCAAGACGATGGCAAGGACCATGAACGCGGAAATCTGCTCGCTGATGCTCATCAACGAGGGTTCGGGCGAGCTGGAAGTCGCCTATTCCGTCGGCCTGGAAGAAGGCCTGAAGCTCCGGAAGGTGAAGTTAGGCGAAGGCATCTCCGGCTACGTCGCGCAGGAAGGGAAACCGCTCCTGGTTACGGATATAGAATCCGACCCGCGCTTCAACCTGCCGAACGACGTTCAGTATACGACCACGTCTCTTGTGGCCGCGCCGCTTTTCGTCAAGGGTAAGGTCATAGGCGTCCTCAACATCAACAACAAGAAAAGCGGCGAGCCTTTCACCCACGACGACCTGAGCCTCCTCACAACCGTGGCGGGCCAGGCCGCGATAGCCGTCGAGAACTCTAACCTCTACAAGGACATCAGGTCGAGCTACTTCAATACCGTCCGGGCTCTTGTAAACGCGCTTGAAGCCAAGGACAAATACTCCAAGGGCCATTCCGAGCGCGTAACGCTTCTTGCCATGATGATAGCCGAGGAGATGGGGCTTCCGGAGGACAGAAAACAGGCGCTCCAGCACGCGGGCGTCCTGCACGACATAGGCAAGATAGGCATAGCCGCGAATATCCTCAACAAGGCCGGCAAACTGACGGGTGAGGAATACGACCAGATAAAGGACCACCCGGCCATAGGCGAAAAGATACTCGACCCGATAAGCTTCCTAAAAGACGTCAAGGTGATTGTGGGCCAGCACCACGAACGTTACGACGGCAAGGGCTATCCGCACCAGAAGAGCGGCAGCGAGCTCTCGCTCGAAGCGCGCATACTGGCTGTGGCTGATACCTTCGACGCCCTGACCTCCGACAGGCCCTACAGGAAGGCGCTCCCGTTCGACGATGCCGTGGCCGAGATAAGGCGCTGTTCCGCCAGCCAGTTCGACCCGGAAGTTGTGGACGTATTTTTAAAAACCATCGGCGTCTCGGAGTCTGTCCATTAAAAAATATATTGAAATCGGCGCCCGATTGTGCATTAATTACTCGTTAAAATGGACAACCGCCGCATAATCGAGTCATTCAGCAGATACTGCCGCAGGTGCGAGGGCAGGTGCTGCAGCGGAATAATGGTCGGCCTGTTCGACTGGGAGCTTCCCAGGACGGAAGGGCACAAACTCCCGTCCGCCCCGGTAAACGGGGTTCTCAATATCACCTTCAAAAAAGACTGCCTCCTCCTTAAAGACCATCGGTGTTCCCTGTCCTCCGCAGAAAGGCTCCTCGACTGCCTGAGCTACCCGGTCTATCCAAAGATAGAGAACGGAAAGGTGGCGGGTTTGATCATCCACAAGGGATGTCCCTACCACGATGAAATTGCCGGGGATGCGGAGCTTACCGGCATGGTAAGGCGGATGTGGGAGGAAAACCTTGGCAGGCTTAAGCCGGAGCAGGCAGCCGAGTTTTTTTCAGGCGAGTTCTGGGACAGTGAAATGTTGATGGAAATCTGAAAAAACGGGTTTTCTTTCGTTTTTGCCGGTGCGGGTGGTATAATATAAAATATGCAGAGCCGTATGATAAACATGGTTACGCCTTCTCAGAGGGCGAATATCCGCGAGCTTGAGGAATGCCTGGGCTGGACGCAGACGCCCGGAAGGCTCCGGGGCTTTATCCTGCGCAGGATCGGCACGGAACGTGTCCTGACTTCCGAGCAGGCGAAAAGTGTTATCGAGGGCCTTACGGAGCTGGCGCAGGAAATGGAAAACCCGCCGGAAAAAGGGCAGGGGCGGGGATAAAAGAGAGTGGCTTCTTGTAGATGCTTATGCCCGTCATTCCCGTGAAAGCGGGAATCCAGGAACTTTCAGTTTTCGCGGAGTGGCGAAACAAGAAATATCCCGCCTGTATCTCACGGATTATGGTATATCCTCTCTTTATATCTCTTTATCTTCGCCGCAAGTTCATAATACGCAGTGGATTTCCTGCCGAGCTTTGAGAGCCGGGCCTCGGCTGCCTTTAATCCATTCTCGTCGTTTTTCAGATTATCCAGGTATTTCCTGTATTTCTCCCTGTCCGGGTGCGGGATGGAGAAATCCCCCGGCAGGCTCCAGATATTCTTCAGATACATCCACGCCGCGTAGTCCCAGGGGTTCACGTCGCCCAGGGGCCTGGGTTTCGACGTCTCCCGGATGCCGGAAATCCTGAGGCCGTTTTTATCACCGGTTATCTCCTGGGCGCCAGTGAATGGGAGCGAGCCGGCATATTCCAGGTATTCCCAGGAAGCCGCCGCCCTTTGTGTGGATGACGCATGACAGGAGCCGCATGGCCTCGCCTTCCCGATTCCGTGCCCTACGGCCTCGAACTGCATCCAGGCAAGCGCCTTGTTCGCCGCCGGGAGCGAGGAATAAGTCCCGATGATTGCGTAAGCGTCCTGCGTCTCGCCGCCCGGCCAGCGCCACTTAAGCCCCGAAGGAGGCGCGTTTCCCCTGAAGTTTGTCGCAATGTTCGGCCAGACCTTGTAAGGCGTATACATGCCCTTTTTGTCTTTTACAAGGAGCGGCGGGGAGAAAACGCCGTAGTAGAGGCTGTATTTCATAAAGGGGCTTTCACGTCCGGCGATAGTCCCCCTGCCCCAGACGGTCATCTGGTAGCCGCCCAGTTTTGAGATGTGGCAGGCCTGACAGCTAAGATTTTTGTGCGGCCCTTCCGAGTTCGCCTTCCACGCGGTATAGTGGCACCCGCCGCAGTCCACCTTCCGGCTTATGTCGCCCATGCCCTTTCCGCCGTTTTGATGGCAGTCTATGCACTGCATCCCGGCCTTCACGTGCGTGTCCGGCGGGAAACCGGGAGGCTGAGAGAACTCCGCGCCCAGGTAGCTGTCGCCTCTCCTTCGTTCCTGACTTCCGGAGTGGCACATGCCGGTCCCGCGTCCGCCGCCCGTGCAGTTGACCGCCGGGACGTGCCGGGTGAAGTTATGCACGCCGCCTTTGGCCGTAGGGTAGTAATGGCAGTCTATGCACCCGGCGTGGCAGACGTTGCAGAAACGCTGGCGGTCTGTCGCGTTCTCGAAGCTCGCGGGGCAGGAGGTCTCGGCCTTCACACGCTCGTAGTTTTTCATCGAGTAGCCCGCCCCGGCGCCGGGCGGCATGTCGGCAAACGACGGGCCGCAGTTGTTCGGCCCGTGAATGTCCGTCCAGTGATGCATGGAACGCTGGCGGACGTTGCCGCCCATTATCGTGCCCCTGAACTGTTTCACCTCAAGCGGATGGCACCCGCGCCTGCCGCAGGTCTCTTCCGCTATCTTCGGGTCGAAACCGAGGGTCTTCTTATCCCTGTCGTGCCATAGCACGGTGAATACGTCTGGGTTCGGTTGTCCGTCCGGGGTTTTGGGGAACAGGGCGTACATCCTGTTTTTGCCGGTCGGGATAAGGCTTTTCAACCCTATACCCTTCCGAGGGATAATGCGGGCGTTGTTGTCTATCACAAGGGGCCTTAAGAGCCCCTTGTGCGCCTCTTTTCCGTCATGGCTTGCGCCGTTGCCGAGGTGGCAGTCCGTGCATCCCGCGCCGGGCATTTTCGTCTCTTTTTCCACCTGCCCCGCCGTCATATAATACTGCGGATAACCCGCCGCGGCCATCCTTGCCTTGTCCGCGTGGCAGTAGAGGCAGCCTGAGTCCCCGCGCCGGGCGTGATATGCCGAAGCAAACAGGACAAGGACAATGAACTGCGCGAAGATTAAGATAACCGGGATAGGTCTTGAGAACAGGCTTGAGAGGAGTCCTATGGATAACTTCTTCATAACGCAGGCCATATTACATTAAAAAACGGGTCGGGTCAAAGTTATTTAAATTTCCCATCGTTTATGCTTTAATATCCCCATGCAGAAACTGATATTCACGCTTGTCGCCTGCGCGCTCGTTTTCTCAGCATGTTCCCGGAGAGAAAAGGCGGAGCCTGTAATCCCTTCCGGGGACTCAGTTATCATCAACGGGGCGTCCATACGGCCTGGAGAAGCGAAGTTCTTCGAGTATAAGTTCCGAAACAAGGAGATAAGGTTCATAGTCGGACGCACGGACACCGGGGCCTTTGTCACGTCGTTCGACGCGTGCGCCACGTGCTACGTTTACAAAAAGGGTTACAGAGCCGAGCCGGGCTGCGTCGTCTGCAACGAGTGCGGCTCCCGCTTCAGGCTCGGCGAGATGGAGAAGGGCCTGGGGAACTGCGTCCCCATAGCCCTCCCGCACACGGC
>JAJYJM010000006.1:39245-68270 GCA_021789495.1 Nitrospirota bacterium | reverse complement strand
TTTACAAAAAGGGTTACAGAGCCGAGCCGGGCTGCGTCGTCTGCAACGAGTGCGGCTCCCGCTTCAGGCTCGGCGAGATGGAGAAGGGCCTGGGGAACTGCGTCCCCATAGCCCTCCCGCACACGGCGCAGGGCGACAGCGTCTTCATAAAACTCTCAGACATCGAAGGCGGATACAGGTGGTTCTGAAAATGCGGATTCTTCGCTCCGCTCAGAACGGCAAGCTCTCTCCGCCCCCCCCGTTAAAACATATACCTTACTCCCACCGTCGTCGTAAAACGCGGCGCAAGCTGGACTCCGTTCACGTCCTGGTATAGCGGCACCTGGACAAACCCGTAAACGAACATATGCCTGCCGACTACCGGGACCGATACGCCGGGGCTGATATACAGAAGCGTGCCGCCGGTGCTGTACCTGTCCGCGTTGGCTCCGGAGTCGCGGTTTGCGTATTTGAGGTTGAACTGAACCAGGGGGCTGAAATAAGAAATACCGGAATACCTCATGCCGATATTGCATCCGAAGCTGTCGCCGGGCCGGTAATGCGACCGGTAGTCAAGCGCCCTCTGGTAGAGCGCCTGGGCGAAGTAATCCCAGTTCTCGGCTATGTCGTTTGAATAATACGCGCCGAGGATAATGTCCGTCGTGCCGCTGCCCGGCTGAAGGCCGCGGTCAATAGACACCGGGCCGGGCATCGTAGGGTCCGTAGACGTCCCCGTCTCCGTGAAGCTGCCGGTCGGGATTTTTATACCCCCCATGACGCCCAGGACGCCGTAAGTGCAGTCCCGTATAATGCCCTGGTAGCGTCCGGTTATCCTTATATCGCCCAAGTTATCGGTATGCGAGTCGTACGACATTCCGCCTGGGCCGGGCGTGATGCCGTTCGAGTTCGTGCCGAGCGTGCTGTGCCTTCTGTCTATGAACGGCACCTGGACGTTTATCCCCCACAACCTGTCTATTGCGTAATCCACGCCCAGGGTAACATAGTTATTCTGCGTGTCCTTCTCGACTTCCTGCGGCTGTCCGTCGTTATTTATCTTGCTTGCGTCGATGGCGGATATGCTGCCTGTGCCGTGCCGGAGTTGGTTCTGGTCGAGGTAGTCGTACCGCAGGTCAAGGCTCAACCCCGGCATAAAGGTAACGGCGGCTCCTGGAGACTGGATATTTTCCCAGTCCGAGCTCAGCGTGCAGCCGCAGCTTGCGCAGGCAAAGGCATCTGTTGAAATCAGCAGCCCGACGACTATGGCCAGGCTGGATATGACTGCACTGTTAAATATCGGGAGAATAAATTTTTTAACTCGCATAATGGCCTCTTTTCAATAATTGGGGGCGGACGGTTTGCCCGCCCCCATAAAAAAACTCTATGTCTACTTCTCCAGCGTCTGATACTCTTCCACCGCCTCCGGGACGTTATGCCCGTGGCAATCCATGCAGTTGTTCTGGGACGTGATGCCGTTTGCAAGCACGTTATACAACTGCTTGTGTTTCGGCACATACTTCCCGTCCGCCCAGTCGTTGAGCATCCTCGCGGCCTCTATAGCGACATTCGCGGACACGCGCGCGCACCTCTCCGCCCGTGCGTCGGTAAGAAAACCTACCCCCTCAGCCCGCATCCATCTGCCTATGGATATGTGGCATACCGGCGTGCCCGCCATGGTCATGTGATGTATTTCCGCGCGCGGCTTGGCGGTCGGGGTAAATTGAGGCAACTCCGTGTATGAGTAATAGAAGGCGAGATCGTTGACCATTTGTTCCGCAGTATCGGTATCCTTGGTCGTCAACCCTATAACCACGCCTGCACCCGGCATTGTCCCGCAGAGCGCGCCCCATCCAGCCATTCCGCCGTGACCCCACCGGTAGGCGTCGATGGGGAAATCCTTCCAATCCCCTCCGACTTCCGTTTTCCGCAGCGCTCCGACAAGCCCGGCAAGCACCGACGAGGTGCACCACCTTTTAAAGTAGTTTTCATAGGTAACTTCGCCAACCTCTTGAAGGTTCAGCTTCTTGTACCTGTATTTCGACGCATATGTGTAGGCTTCGGCAGTCTTTGGGCCGCCTAACACGGATAGGACTGCGGCACCCGCAGCCACCGATGCCGCCGCCTTTCCGCCGCCGATTATTACATCCCTTCTTGAAAGCTCTCTTCCAACATCAGCGCTCATAAAAGCACCTCCGTTATCTTGTGATATTTGCATCGATATGCCTGTCAAAGCGCAACACTTACCTGCCGGGTCAAACCATAAGTTTTAGCCCGTTTTTAAAACCGACAAGCATGAACGCAGGTATTAGTGCAGCGATGTGTGAACAAGGATTGCGCGGGGCGAAACGCCCCTGGACTCAAGCCTTCGGAGGGATGTCTATTTCTCCCGGAAGGGCCTCGGCGGAGGTCTCGTCCGGGGCTGGAGGAAAACTCAAGGAAACTGGATAGTAACGGTAATTCAAGTCCTGGAAAAGCGCGGGCCCAAGCCCGGCCTGGTTTATCGAGTGTCCTCCGTGGCCGCAGACGTCGATAGATATAATCGACGCGCGGTTCTTTACGCCGACATTCACGAGCGCCGTCCCTTCCATCCCCGACATATACGAGACGAAGAGGAGGAGAATCGCGGCTATTAATCTTCTGCCCATGAATGCCTTCAAGACGCCCTCTCAAGCCTCCCGGCGTGCATCCTGTAGCGGGATTTCGCCTCGGCGGCAAGCGAACTGTTGTGCGTAACGATGACGAACGTCGTCCCGTCGGCGCATTTTTTCCTGAATATCTCCATTATCTCCGACTCCGTGGTCTCGTCCAAGTCGCCGGTCGGCTCGTCGGCGAGGATGACCCGTGGCGAGTTTATGAACGCCCTGGCGATGGCGACCCTTCTCTGCTGGCCGCCGGAGAGCCTGGATGGATAACTGTTCGTCTTGTCCTTCAATCCGACCATCTCAAGGAGCGTGCGGGCGTAATCCACAAGCCCGTCGCCGGATTTCCCGAAGGCCGTGGGAAGGAGCACGTTTTCGAGGCAGGTGAGCGTCGGGACGAGGCTTGCGAACTGGAAGATGAAGTTCACGTTTTTGTTGCGGAAGGCCGACAGATCGTCGTCCGGCAGGGACCATATCTCCGTCCCGCCTATGGTTACTGAGCCGGACTGGGGCTTTGTAAGGCCGCCCATAAGGGACAGGAGAGTGGTTTTTCCGCTACCGGAGTGGCCCACGACGCTGACGAAATCTCCCGCGCCGACCTCCAGCGAGACATCGTTTACGGCATGGACCGTCTGGTCTCCGTCCTTGTATGTTTTGGAAACGCTCTGAAGTTTAATCAAGGCACCCTGTTCCACTATTCCCCTTTCCTTATGGCTTCGTAGGGCTCCATCCTTGCGGAGATGGAGGCCGGATAAAGCGCGGCGGCGATGCCGGTGATGGTGGACACGACTATGCACCCGACGAGAAGCGCGATTATAAGGCCGGGCGAAGGCCAGAGATACGGCACACTGAGCTCCTTCACCAGCAGGTTCTTGAAAGAATAGACGACAATCCCGCCGCCCGCCACTCCCAGGACGCCGCCGGCCGAAGTGAGCATGGCCGCTTCGGTTATCAGGAGGCGGAACATAAAGCCCTTTGTCGCGCCCATCGCCCTTAAGAGGCCTATCTCCCTCTGACGCTCGTTCACAATCATCGAGAAGACGACGCCTATAAGGAGAAGCGCCATCACCCATACAATCCCGCCGACCGTCAGGAGATACGTGAAGAGCTTCGAGAGTTGGTCCTTCACCGTGGATATGACGTCGCTTGAGGCGATTGCCTTGACGCCGTCCACCGCGAAGGATATTTTCACGGCCACTCTCTGCGGCGCGTAGCCGTCCTGCACCTTCACCAGGACGGTCGATATCTCGTCCGGCGTCACGTTCACCTTCTTAAGGGCCTTGGTCCCGGACTGCTCGGCCATTTTGTATGCGGCGTTGAGGGTGATGAACGCGGAGTTGTCGAGGTATCTCATGCCGGTGCGGGCGAGGGTGCCCACGACGTTGAACTCCTGGCCGTAGAACTTTAGCGTCCGTCCGGTCATCGTCGGGACCTCGTCCCCGGCGATTATGTCGTTGTCATTGAAATTCTTCCCGGAGAAATCCGTAAGCCAGGGCGTAACGGAGAAGTCCGTGGACGGGTCGAAGCCTATCAGCAGGACGTTGGACACGCCGCAGCACGAAAGCGGCGAGGATTTTATAAACACCTGCGGAGTGGCCTTTTCCACGCCCTCGACCTGCCTTACCTCGTCCAATACCTTGCTCGGCATGTAGTATTCCGAGGGCCGGCCGGAGATAAGGGCGTCTTTTGCCTTTGACTCGTCCTGCGCGGGAACGACGAGCACGTCGGCGCCCAGCCGCCCGGCCCCGACGGCGATGCTCCTCCGGACGCTGTAGATAACGAGCGTGGCGGAGAAGAGCGTCCCGGACACCGCCGCCACGGAAAGGATTATGGACACCGTGCGGAAGAGCTTTCTCCTGATGTTCCGGACTGCCAGATGTGTTAGTCCAAGCTTCTTCAAGATTCCGCCTCAACTTTCCTTGCCGCGAAAAAAATTATTATGGACAATAACACAATTGCGCCGCCGCAGAGCCTCCAGACCGGGAGGTCTCCGTACGTGCAGGCCATCATGGGGTTGTTGCAGACACCGATTAAAAAAGAGGGATAAAGTATAATAAGGGCTCCGCCGATGGCGGTGATTATCGAGAGCATCCTGGGAGCCTCCATTTCCCTGGAGAGTATGGAGAGCACGGCTGCGGCAATGACAACAGAACTTGCGCCGATAACGCCCATGTAGGAGTGTGAGTCTTTCAGAGAGGTGTCGCAGAGCGGAAAAATGGCCGGGGTAAGAAGCGCGGCGATAGAAATGACCGCTTCCATGCCCGCAATAAATACGATAAATTTCTCCCTTGCGCTCAAAACTCACCCTCCGATTGTTCAGGCCGAGTATGTCTTGCTTGCCATCCTTCCGGTTTCATATAACGTTATTTAATATATCACGGTACCCGGGTCTTCCGGTAAAATTTTACTAAAAACCGCCCCCGGGCTTTCGACCCGGGGGACATGAGTTTTCCCTTTTTAAGGGGGGCCGGGTTATTATTCAGGGTTCTTTCCCCAGTCCACGGCTATGCCGCAGAGGAGGGGCGAACCGTTGTCGATCTTGATCTTCACGCCCGCCTGCTCGTGACATCTCTTGCAGATGGACACTTCCTTGACAATCTTGTGCGTCTTGGCGTTCATGACGGCAAGTATCGAGTCGTCCGAGTATGTCCTGCATGACAGGAGCACGTATTTCCCGTCCGGCGTAAAGGCAAAGTCATGCGGGAAGAGCTGGTCATCGGTCAGGTCGATCCTGTCCTTTACCTTCCTCTTGTTCACGTCGATAATGACTATCTGGCTTTTGCCCTTGCCAGCGACGGAACTGGGAACCGGCCCTTTGGCGGTGACGACGAACTCGTTGGGCGCGGAAACCCACAGTTCGGTATGCGCGGGATTCATGCGGATCTGGTGGATAAAAGTTCCGACCGGTATCGCGCCTATCTTCTTCTTGGTCTTCCAGTTAAGGATGAAAACCTTGCCCTGAACCATGTCGGAGACGAAGGCGGTCTTGCCGTCCTTTGTCCACGCTATGCCGCAGACGGCCTTGCCGACAGGTATTACGTCCGCCTTCTTTTCCTTCTTGATGTTGAACTGGTAGACGTCGCCGTCCGCCATGTCCTCATAATAGATATTCTTGCCGCCGGGGCCGGGGATGGCGCCGCAGAACTTCTCGCCGACCTGGCCTAGGTCGGTTAGTTTTTGAGTATCGAGGTTGTATTTCTTTATCCTGCCGTCAAGAAGGCCGACGAAGAGGTCGCGCCCTATGAGCGCCGCGCCGTGGGTGCCGCCGCCCGGCTTCTTGTGAGCTGCGTCCAGGTGCAGGCCCGCTATCACGCCCTCGGTCTCGCTGCCGGCGTGGGTGATTGGAATCCTGTCCAGATCCCACGTGGAAAGATTAATTACGGCCAGATGCCCGCCGTGCCCCGCCACGTATGCCGTGCCTTTCAAAAGCGGCGCATCGTCAGCCGCAGCTACCATAGCCGTGCCCATTAGCGCCACGGCGGCAAAAGCGATACACAACATCATCAGTTTCTTCATGGCTTTTCCTCCAGGACTGTTTGCCATTTTTAATAGCCGGAATCCGCCGAAACCGGCTTTCCCCTGCAATACATCAGAAAATTCCCTTAATATAGCTCTTCCCTGAAATGCCGCGCTTCACCTCCTTTAAAAAACAGTTTGACTACTCTCTTATGAACAGGAAATAGACCATCGTCCAACTGCCGAGGATAATGAATATTATGGAGACCAGGCTGCCCAGGGCCAGCGTGGAAAGGCCGGTTAAGCCGTGGCCGATGTTGCATCCTCCCGCAAGTGTGGCGCCGAAACCCATGATAAGCCCGCCGGAGAACTGAGTGACGAGCGACTGGGCTTTGGGCGCGCGCCAGGAGAACTCCTTGTTTTTGTAGGCGGAGAGGAACGAACCGAGCACCAGTCCAAAAATCATCCATACACTCCATGTCATTGTTCCAAGCCTTCCAACCACGCTCGGTATGTCCGCGGCCTGGGCTTCTATCGCCGTTCTCTTTATCGCGGCAAACTTGGCCGCGCCCGTGAACCACGCGGACAGCTCGTTTAGAGGGCCTGTAAAGGAAAGGCCCCTGGCGTGGGGAAACCCGCCCCAGACCTCTGAGGCATAAAAGGCCAGGGTGGCGACAAGGCCGACGACTATGCCGGTAAACCACCAGCTGAAGCCTTTCTGACCGGCAGCCCTCTTGAAGTTCCCCTTGGCTATGAATATCAGCGCCGGGACGGCCAGCACTGCTATTATTATCCATCGGTTTACGCCGAGCACGCTGTACATGGTAACAGGCATGAGGTTGCCGTCCGCGTCCGTTACGCTGTAGAGGAACTTTGCGCTGGCGAGGTTGGAGGGATCAAAACCGGGACCGAACCAGAGGAATCTGGCGATAGGGTTAAGGACGCCTGAGAGCGTCGAGGCGGCTGTAAGGAGAAACCCAAGGGCCGCAAACCACGAGCCTATCATGCCCTCGCCCACCCTGTATAGCGTCCCTGTCGCGCATCCGCCGGCCAGAACCATCCCCATGCCGAATATATACCCGCCCAGGACGTTGGCAAGCCAGGTGAAGGGTATGACCCTGAGCTTTATTATCCCGGCGGCGTCAAGGCCGTTCGCGCTTACTATCAATATGAGAAGCGCCAGGATGTATATCCTGAACACGGTGAAATCGCGCGACAGAAGCACCTCCCGGAATGCGGTGTTCATGCAGAATCGCCCGTGCTGGAGGGTATAGCCGAATATGGCGCCCACCCCAAGCCCGGAAATGATTAACGGCCAGTTCATTTCTTCGTTCCTCCCTTTAATTGAGTTGATTTAACCAGACGCATTTCCCAATAAGTGCAAAAGCTCTGCCACCCGGCGCGCGGATTTCTGTCTTTTCGGTAACTATATGATTGATAAAGGTAAAATGCTTACGAACTTTAAAATCCGGCATTTAAATGACTCCTAAAAACATATAAGCTGGGGCATTCGTGTCCCATTTATACCTTTTTTGTCCCAAAAGAAAGGGCTTTTAATCGATTTTGCACTGTGATAAACTCCGGCAGGTGTCAGGATTAACCGCTTTTCATGGCATGTTAATTGCAATCATTACTTATTTGATTAGACCTGCAACGTCTGGTTAAAACAATAAAAAACATATTAATCAGGGGGGGTAAGCAATTGTCAGTGAAAAGAGTTTTTTGCGTTCTTGGGGCGGTATTTATGCTTTTTGCGGCGTCCGGCTGCAACAAAAATGCCCAAAGCGATACGGCCAAGAGACCGACGATGCGTATCGGGTTTATGATATGCAACAGCGAGGCCGAGACGATGGCCCGTTTCGCGCCGCTTTGCAAATACATGTCCGACAAGCTCAATATCAATTTCGTCCCCGTGCCGATAAATACTATAGATTTCGAACAGGCGGTCCGGGATAAAAAAGTGGACTTCACTCATACAAATTCCCTTTTGTATGTTATACTGAACAAAAATTACGGCGTCGATATACTGGCCGGGGATGTGCGGGGACCGGACGGCAGGATGTCGAGAGGGGCTATAATGGTGAAGAAAGACAGCCCCATAAAGGCCATTGCCGACCTCAAGAACAAGCGTCTTGTTTTCGGCCCGGCGTTCGCCCCGACCGGATACCTCTCCCAGTATTACCTGATGCTGAAAAGCGGGTTCAACCCAGAAACCGGTCTCAGGTTCTACACGACGCCGCACGGCGCATACAAGCACGACAAGGTTATTTACTCCCTTGAGTACGGGGATTTTGACGCCGCGGCAGTGCCTATGCTCGATTTTTATCTGCTCTCCAAAGAAGGCAGGATAGACCCTTCGGATTTTCGCATTATCGCCGAGGAAAAGCTCATACCATACTGCGGTTTCGGAGTCTGCGAGAACGTGGACGAGAACCTCGCCCGCAAGTTCAAGGAAGTCCTTCTTAATATAAAGCCTGACGACACGGTGGATTACCGGGGCGAGCGCCTTAAGGTATTGAAGGCCGCATGGGTGGACGGTTTTGCGGAAGCGAAAGACTCTGATTACGACTTTGTAAGGGAGATGGCCAAGACGTGCAATATGCCGCCTTACCAGAAGTTCTGAAATGAAACTCGACAGATTTGATTTCGTCGTCATTTCCGCCGCCGCAGTTCTTGCGGCGGGCGCCGTGTTTTATGGCGCAGCCGGTTACGGAACACAGGAGAAAGCGGAAGCCGCGGTCAGGCAGGACCCGGCGGTTGCCGCGCAGATGGCCCCGAAGATTATCGAAGCCAGGGCATTGATGGATTCCGGACAGGTGCGCCAGGCGGCCGGTGCCTGCAAGGCGATATGCCTTGCCGACCCGGCGGACGCCTCGGCTCATGCCCTCTACGGCCAGGTGTGCTCCAGGCTTCAGGACTACCCGGACGCGGTAAAGGAGTTCCGGATGTGCCTCTCTCTTAATGCGGATTACGCCGACAGCAAATCGAGCAAGTTTATCGGCAGGATAATCAAGGCGACGATAAAGGAGTGCAAGCCGCAGTTCATGCTGGCGCTTTCAAAGAATCCGAAAGACAAAGAGGCGGCGGCGGACATGGAGAACGTGCACTACCTCCAGAGGATGCTTGCGGGGGGCTGTGACTGAATTCGTAAAAAGACACAAGGAGACCCTTGTCGCAGTCGCTGCCGGAGTTGCGATGGGCTGGGCCGGTGCGTGTCTTGCGTGTCTCGGCAACCCGAAAAATACCGGCATATGCATCTCCTGTTTCATGGAGAACCTTGCCGGCTCGCTGGGGCTGCATAACAACCTGAGGATGGCCTACATACGCCCGGAGCTTGCCGGCTTCGTCCTGGGCGGCATGGCGGCAGCGCTCATGGCAAAGGAATTCAAGCCTGAGGGCGGTTCTTCACCTATACTCCGCTTCTTCGCGGGCGTCCTCCTCATAGTGGGCTGCTCCATCTTCCTCGGCTGTCCCATAAGGATGATACTCAGGCTGGCAAACGGGGACTTCACGGCGATTTCCGCGGTCATCGGCCTTGTCGTGGGCGTGTGGATCGGCTTTCAGTTCCTGAAACGCGGGCTCTACTTAGGCGATATTTCGCCGATGCCGTTCTTAAACGGGCTTGTAATACCGGCGATATTCGGGATACTTCTTCTGGGGCTTGCGTTCAGGCCCGATTTCCTGCATTTCTCGAAGGTCGGCCCCGGGGCGATGGACGCGCATATAAAATTCTCGCTCGGCTCCGGCCTGATAATCGGCTTCCTTGCCCAGCGTTCCCGTTTCTGCATCACGGGCAGCATCGGGAATTTTATCGCCTCGCGCGACAAGAAGGTAATCATATCGCTTGCGGCGTTCGCGCTCACGGCCCTCGCGGTAAACCTCTACAAGGGCTTTTTCACGCCGGGATTTGAAGGCCAGCCCGGCTCGCACCTGGCCTACGGCTGGAGTTTCATGGGCATGATGCTCGTCGGGGTCGTGTCCGCGATGATAGGCGGCTGCCCGTTCAGACAGCTTATACTAGCCGGGCAGGGGAGTACGGACGCCGGTGCGGCGGTGCTCGGCATGATTGCCGGCGGGGCCATAGTCCAGGCATGGGACATAACAAGCTCCAACATGGGGCCTACGGTTTATGGCGAAGTCGCGACGCTTGCGGGGCTTTCTCTGGTGCTGGCGGCGGGGCTTTTTCTGCGGGTGCGGGAATAGGAACACGGATCTTTCGAGTGCCATGATAACCAGGACGTTGTTTTAAAATATTTTTTGAATCCCCACTATAATAAAAACATGATATACCTCGACAACGCAGCCACGTCGCACCCGAAGCCGGAATCCGTATACAAACGGATAGACTTTGTCCTTCGCAACGCCTCCGCAAACCCTGGCCGCTCCGGCCACAGGATGGCCATAGAGGCAAACCGGGTAATTTTCGAGGGCAGGGAAAGCATAGCGCGTCTTTTCAATATCAGGCATCCGGAGAGGATAATCTTTGCATGCAACGCAACGGCGGCGTTGAACCTAGCCCTCAAGGGACTTCTTCAGCCGGGCGACCACGCAATCACGTCCGACATGGAACACAACTCCGTGGTCAGGCCGCTCAAGTTCCTCTCGCAGCAGGGCGTGAATGTTCACAGGGCTCAGGCATCCAGGGAAGGGAGCCTCGACCCGGACGAAATATCTTCGGCCATAACCTGCGAGACCAGACTGATAGCCGTAACACACGCCTCTAACGTCATAGGCACGATTACGCCTATAGCCGAGATAATCAAGGCCGCGCATAACAAAGAGGTGCCGGTCTTAATCGACGCCGCTCAGACCGCCGGGGCCGTCCCGATAGACGTCGAGGCGCTTGATGTGGACATGCTCGCCTGTCCGGGCCACAAGGGGCTGTTCGGCCCGCAGGGGACGGGATTTCTCTATGTATCCCCGAAGATAAACCTGAACCCGACCGTGTTCGGGGGCACCGGATCGCGCTCCGACCTCGACAGAATGCCGGATTTCCTGCCGGACCGCTACGAGGCCGGGACTCTGAATACCCCCGGCATCGCGGGCCTTGGAGCGGGTGCGGAATTTATCTTCTCGGAGGGCGTAGGTGCCGTCCGCATGCACGAAAAGCATATACTTTCCCGCCTGATAGACGGTCTGACCCGGATACCCGGAGTGAGGGTTTACGGGACCGGGGATATAGAGCGACGCGCGGCGGTCGTGTCCTTTACAATCGAGGGCATGGACCCGGCTGCCATCGGGGACAGGCTCGATACCGATTTCGGCATAGGCGTGCGGGTGGGTATACACTGCGCCCCGGACGCCCACAAGGTAATAGGCAGCTACCCGAAGGGCACGGTGCGGATGAGTCCGGGATATTTCACGACCCCGGAAGACATAGACAGGGCGATAGAGGCGACAGGCGTCATAGCTGCCGACCGGGAAAACCATCGCTACATCCCTGTATCAAGCCCGCAACCCGCCATCCCGCGGGGATGATGGGGGCAAAAGCAGACGGCTATAGCCGGCTGGGTTTAAGGGAATCGGCAAATGGAAGAGCAATATAAAATTTTTGTATTCAAGAGCACTTACCTTACCTTCAAGGCCGAGCGGGCGCTGAAGGGCGCGCGCGTGGCGTGCAAGGTGGTAACAAAGCCGCGCGACATAAGCTCGGACTGCGGGCTTGCCATCCGTGTCAGCGCGTCTGATGAGCAGGCGGCCTCCAAAATAATGGGCGACTCAGGCATCACAAGCCTTGGGGTGTGGTAGGTTCTGGTATGATTCTTGCTCTATCTTTCATGTAAAATCATTCAATCCGGAGAATCGCCCGATGCACAAGCTCTTGTCAAACATATATTACGAAGTCCGCGAGCCAAGGATGAAGTGGGACGACATAGGCGGTTTCGAGGACGTGAAGGCTATATTGAAAGAGATGGTCTGCCTGCCCCTCACGAAGGGCCGGGAACTCCTTGAAATGAACGTGGAAATCCCCACCGGCGTGATGATATGGGGGCCTTTGGGTGTTGGCATAACGATGCTTGCGGAGGCATGCGCATCGGAGGCAAACGTCGGATATGTCTATATTTCCGGCCAGGAGATGCTCGGCAAGCCTGAGGCCCTCAGGCGCGCGTTCCACGAGGCCCGGCACGAGGCCCCGTGCGTCCTTTTCATCTCCGATACCGAGTGGCTCTGCCCAAGGAAGGGCGCGGACTATGAGTGGGAGTCCGGGAATTTCCGTGGGATTCCGCCTACTTTTGCCGACAAGGAGCTCTCCGAGGCGTTTATACAGGAGATAGACCAGCTCCACGGCGTCCGGGACGTCGCACTGGTCGGTTCCTGTTACAGGATAGACACGGTAGACCAGGCAATTATCAAGGAAAAACGAAGGCTTAACCGCAAGGTGTTCATGCACCCGCCGACGGTGGACGACAGAAAAGGCATCCTGAACGTATACTTTGAAAAGATGAAGCTTTATGATAAGGTGGAAGACGACGTGACCATAGCCCGTTTGGCCGAATTGACAGAGGGTTACGTGGGCTGGGACATCGAATCTCTCTGCAAGCGCGCCGGGCTTTCCGCCGTGAAATCCGGCGAAAAGGTAATAGGCATGAAGCATTTCGAGGCGGCGCTGAAGGAGATAGAACCCTGGCTTTCCCCCGGCATGACCAGAAAATATTACGACCTTCGGGACAGGGATTGCCCGCACCACTACGCCTTTTGAGGCCGTTTTTTCGCCAGCCTTGACAATATCCTGCCACTGCGGCAAGGGCGCGAAAGGTTCGGGCACTGTGCAATAACGCGCACCTGTTGCGGGAATTTCATCAGTTTCGGGGCGGCGCGCAGGGTTGCAAACCCGTATCTGATTGATAATAAAGGCTTAAATAAATTCGGCATATATGCCGAATTGGTGCGATTTTTGCATAATGTTCAATAAGGGAATCTGTTTTATCGATTGACGAGTAAAACAGTTTCTGTTAACAATCTAAGAAGGGGCGAGGGTAAGGATAGTGAAGAGTCAGGAGTGTCGCGGGGGGGTAGTTCGCTTTAAGATTGCCGCATATGTCGCGACGGCTGCGGTTGTCGTCCTTGCTTTAATCGGCCTTGGCGGTTGTGCGACTTCCGCCGGCCAGTCTGCCGGCACGGCCTCCGGTTCCGGAGTCCGGGGCGTCGTAATGACTCCGGTGGAGGGCGCATACATATTCGTCTACGAGAAAGGCGCGGAACCTCACGGCCCGCCCTATGTCATGTCGGAGCCGACGAAGGCCGACGGCAGTTTCGAGGTTGGACTGCCGGACGGCGAGTATACGATAGTCGCCCGCAAGCACAAGGACGGCGAACCGGGAAGCCCGCTCAAGGAAGGCGTGGACAAGAAAAGCCCGATTATGGACATTACCGTGAAGAATGGCGTTATCCTGACGCAGAACCTCGTCATTAGGACGAAGACCGACGACAAAAAATATTTCGGCGCCTGGGCACCCTCGGATACGTCCATATCCGGGAAAATACTCGACAGCGACGGCAACCCCATGATGGGTTTCCGCGTGCAGGTATATACCTACGCGCAGATGTCCGAGCGGCCCAAATACGTATCCGACAAGACCGGGCCGGACGGTAAATTCGTCGTATACCTTCCCAAGGGCGGCACATACTATCTCCAGGCGCGGGACACCTTCGGAGGCCCCCCGAAGGTGGGCGACTTTTACGGCAGGTATGACGAGGGGACGGTTGACCCGTCCGGGGTAATGCTGAGAAAGGGTCAGAAGATAAAGGATATAGATATAACGGTGCACAAGGTCTGGTAATTTTTCAAATCCTGAAAGGAGGGTTTTTATGAAGATTATTGGCAGACTTATGATGCTGGTCCTGCTGGTCGGACTGGTCATCTACGCCGCATCCGCCAATGCGGCAAAGAACTTCCACTTCTTCCGGAATGTGGCCAAGGAGGCGGGGGTTGACGACAACGGGCACGGCAAGGGCGTAATACTGTTCGACTACAACGGCGATGGCCGGCCCGATATTTTCAAGTCCAACAAGGGCGGCCATAACGTCCTTTATCGCAACGACGGCAACGGCAAGTTCACAAACGAGACCGTAAAGGCCGGGTTGTGGGATACCGGCTTCTCGATGGGTTCCGTGATGGGCGACCTCACGAACGACGGCCACGAAGACCTCATCGTCGCCAAGGGCGGCAGGTATGAGGTTGATTCCGTCAAGGTCTACAAAGGCCTCGGCAACGGCAAGTTCAAGGACGTTACCAAATCCTCAGGCCTCGCGGGCTACAAGGACTTCACCTACGGCGCGCTGCTTTGCGACTTCGACCACGACGGAAAGCTCGACCTCTTCCTCTCCAACTACGGCGTGCACAGCGAGGACAGGCTCTTCCATAACGAGTCCACCCCAGGCCATATCAAGTTCCGGGACGTAACGAAGCAGGCCGGTCTCGGCAACCTGCGCGGCTGGAGCTGGAGCGCTCAGGCGGTAGACGTTAACGAAGACGGCTGGGACGACCTATATGTATGCCGGGGCCGCTATCCGGCGGGCGAGCCGAACAAACTCTATCTGAACGTCAGCACGCCCGGTCATATCAGGTTCGCGGACTACTCCAAGCAGTCCGGGCTCGACGACCCGAACTGGACCCTTGGCGCAACCTGGGCGGACTACGACCACTCCGGCCACATGAGCGTCTACATCTCAAATTACGTCGGCCCCAACAGGCTTATGAAGGGCGACGGCACCGGACACTTCACGGACGTTACCCACTTCGCCGGTCTTGACGACAAACCGGACCACTGGGGAAAAGGCCCGTGCTGGATAGACATTAACAACTCCGGCTACCCCTCTCTCTACGAGGCGGACTGCAAGTTTGCCAGCCAGCTCTACTTAAACGACCGCAACGGCAAGTTCACTAACATTACCGAGCAGAACCCGGATTGCAAAATGACGGCCTTCCGTAAGAAGGGCGTGGCCTGCGGCGACCTCTTCGGCAACGGCTCTCTCGACCTGTACGTCGTCAACTGGGCGGAGCCTGCCGCGCTTCTCAGGAACCTGAACGTCAACAAGAACTGGATAGAAGTGGACGCCAAGGGCACCATCAGCAACATGGACGGCGTCGGCACTATGATACGCGTTTTCGATGCCGGACACATGGGCGACATGAGGCACTACAGGGGCGAGAGCGAAGTCCAGACCGCGACCGGCTTCTGCGCCCAGAACCCGCTCACCCAGCACTTCGGCGTTGACCACAGGCGCAACTACGACATCGAGGCGGTATTCCCAAGCGGGCTTATAGCCTATAAGCTGAACATCCATACCGCCCGGAGGATAAAGATAGTAGAGCCCCGGTCGCTTGCCATGCAGAAGAAGCTCTACCCGATGGCCCTGGCGGAAAACGGCCTTCGGTATCCGCTCTCCGTGGCTGTGGCCGCTCCTTACAACCCGGGCATGAGCGACGTGTTCAACGCGAGCGCCTGCGCCAAGTTCTAAGGCGGGCCGGGGGCCTGGGGAAATGCGCAGGGCTCTCTTTATGGAACGGTGAAAATAAAATCAGCCGCCTATGGGTAAGTTCAGCCCGTAGGCGGCCTGTTTTTGTAACGCCTGCACTATACGGCCTGGAGCAACATGAGAGTTTCAGCAATAAAAAACGCGGCATCGTTTCTTTTAACCCTCGCCCTGTGTCTTCTCGCTTTTCCGGCTGCATCCCCGGCAGCGCAAACAGGTTATGTAACAGGCAGGGTGATGTTCCACGCGAAACCGATGCCTGGCGCGACGGTCACCGCATACACCGATCCCGCGCAGCTTTTCAAGCAACCTTCCGCGCCGCCCGTAACCAGCGGCCACGACGGCAGGTTCAAAATGAAGCTCCCGCGCGGGCCTTTTTACCTCGCGGCGATGAAAAAACTCACCGGGCCGGGTGGGAAACCGGCCCACGGAGACCTCTACGCCTTCTATGGCGGAAATCCCGTAATAATCGACCCGTTCAGGACGGCGAAGATAACCATAAACCTTATGGTAAAGCCCAAAGACCGGGAGACGACGGCCTGCAAGGAAAAGGGAAAGGGCGGCATTGAAGGAACAGTTACGCTCGACGGCAAGCCGCTCGACGGCGTTACGCTTTACATATACCTTGACTCCGACAGTTCCTTCAGGGGCCTCGGATATTACATGTCTCCGCCGACGGGCGTGGATGGCCGCTTCAAGATGAGGATGAACGAGGGGACGTATTACCTCGTGGCGAGGAAGCGGATGAACAGGGAGGTTACAGGCCCGCTCAGGGTTGGCGATTACTACGGCTATCTGGACATAAACCCGCTCGTGGTGCATAAGGGAAAGGTCCTGCACGTCGAGTTCCCGGTGATGATGAAGGTGGAAAAGGCCGCGCCGGGCGGGCAGGGCTTTACCATCGTCTCCGGGACGATAAAGGACAAAAACGGCAAGCCCTTAAAGGGTATGTACGCCTGTCTGTATAAAAAAGACACGATGACCAACCGGCCGGCGATAGTCTCCGAAAAGACCGGCGCGGACGGTGTATTCCGCCTTGAAGTGCCGTTTTCCGGCAAATATTACCTCGGCGCGAGGAGCGTCCTCGGCAAGCCCGTTGACGACGGCCAGTACTGGGGCCGCTACGACGGAAACCCCGACCATTCCGTGGTTATCGTAGCCGGGAAGACGGTCGGCGGCCTCGACGTAACGGCGGACGTGGTGGGCGGAAAGTGATGGGTGCGGGACGACAATCATTAACGGCATGGATGTTCGCAATATTATTCGCTTTTTTCCTCCCCTTCTCTGCTCATGCAGCAAAACCCCTGGTATACAATAACTCCAATTCCACCATAACAAAAAATACCACCTGGAGCGGGACGGTTGTTGTAGGCGGCGTGGTATTCGTGCCGGATGGGGTTACCCTGAAAATCGCGCCCGGAACCACTGTGCTGTTCAAAAAAATCGCCGCGGCGCCTGGGAACGCCGGGGACGAGTCCCGGATTCTGATTCCCGGCAGCGGCATACGGGTCGAGGGAAAAATAATCGCCGAAGGCGAAAAAGGAAAGGAAATAATCTTTACTTCCGCCGCCGGTCGACCAGCCTCCGCCACTGAGGCGGGCAGGCCCGCTAAACCGGGCGACTGGGGCTGCATATTCCTCGACCACTCCACGGGAGACGTATTTTACCGGTGCCGGTTTGAATACTCCGCGTATACCATACACGCGCATTTCTCGCGCCTGTCCGTTTCCCGTTGTGTCATTACAAAAAACAAAGACGGCAGCCGCCTTGGAGTTTGCAGGGCGAGCTTCGACCACTGCGAGATAAAAGGCAATTCGGGCAAGGGGCTGAACTTCCGGCAGTCGAAGGTAGATGTCACATTCTGCGACATTACAAATAACCGGGACGGGATATTCTTAAACGCCAAGGACTCCGCCTGCGCCATAGAGCATAATAACATCTATGGAAACAGGGGCATGAATCTGCGCCTTGGGGATTTCCACAAGGACGACGTAACGCTCGCGGAGGACTGGTGGGGGCCGGTAGACCGGCCTCGCGACATAAGCGAGATAAAGAAGAAGGTTTACGATAAGTCTTCCGACCCGGCGATAGGCAGGGCCGATATTATATTCCCGCTCTCGCGGGCGGTAATCGGCGCCGGGACGGACGGGCCGGGGATAGAAATAAAGTGGAAATTCAAGGCCGGGGCATATGTTGACGGCGGGGCGGTGGAGGATAACGGCGCGGTCTATTTCGGCTCGTGGGACAAGAACTTCTACGCCGTCCGCGCGGATAACGGCAAGTTAATCTGGAACTTCGATGCCGGCGACTGCGTGGACTCCACCCCGGCGATTGCGGGCGGGAAAATCTATTTCGGCTCCTGGAACAGGTATATCTACTGCCTGAACGAAAAGGACGGGAAATTAATCTGGAAGTTCCGGATGCCGCCAAGCAATTTCGACGACCACCGGCAGGCGTCGCCAGTAATAGGGGAAAATTACGGTTATAGAAATTTACAGAAACCTGTTCTTTTCATGGGCGGATTTAACGGTATTCTTTATGCGCTGGATGCTTCAAACGGAAAAGAGCTATGGGAATTTAAAACGGGTGGGCCGATAAGAAGCAAGGCGGTTTATAAAAGTTGGGTGAATTTTGGAATTGGGCCTATAGGAATTACATTTTTAGTAAATGGTTCGGCAGATGGTAACCTCTACGTTTTAAATTTTTATAGGCCTACTTTCGACCCAGAAAGTCGAAAAGTTTGGCAATTTAAAACAGGTGGTGCTGTTTATTCATCTCCTTCAATTGATTTCAAAAACATTATTAAACCATCTGGTTGTGCAGATTGTGAAAGTGGTAAAGCGGCAGAAATATATTTTGGGTCGCAGGATGGAAACCTTTATTGCATTGGGAAATATAAATGGGTTTATCTCACTCACTCCATAATCGTATATTCCTCACCTCTAATTTATAAAGACCTCGTCTATATCGGCGACTGCGCCGGGACGCTCCATGCCGTAAATAAAGACACTGGCAAGGGTGTCTGGAAATTCACCGGGGGGGGTGTCATATATTCGTCACCCGTGGCGGCCTGGGCCGGTCGACCGGCGGCAGGGGCCGCATCGAACCCGGCTGGCGGAGTGGCCTCCAAGGCGGTGTCCGGCGAGAATATACTTTACGGAGACAACTCCGGCGATGTATACTGTCTCAACCCTAACACCGGGGGATTGCTGGCTTTTTTCAAGGCGGGCAATGCTGTGCAGAACGTTACGACCGGTCCCGGCGGGGCTACGGTTTACGCATCATCCCGCGACGGCTATCTCTACGCCCTGACCCTCTCGGGACAGTAATTTCAGGGCACGGAAATTGCATCTCACAGGTTGATGTGTTCCGAGAGAAACATAAGGTATAAGCGGGTTTTTGATGGATTTCCGGTTTTTTAAATTTTCTTTTGCCGCGGCGGGGTTTGTTGCGGCATTAATTTCTTCTTCAGCTGCCGCGGACATGACGGTAAACCAGCCTGTTTTAAACACGGATACCGTCTGGTCGGGTAAGGTAAGCGTCATGCAGACGGTGAACGTGCCGAAGAAGGTCGCGCTCAGGGTAATGCCGGGGACGGTGGTGAGATTCAGGGACAAGGCGGGGCTGACTGTCGAAGGAGTCCTGAAGGCTGCGGGGAAGAAATCCTCCCCGATTATCTTCACGTCCGAGGACAAATCCCCCGTGGCGGGGTGCTGGCCGGGCATAAACTTCAGCGAGTCCGGGAAAGGTTCTGCGCTTGAGAGGTGCGTAATCTCCTACGCCGCTTCCGTGAGCATAGCCTCCTGTTCCCCGGCGATAAAAAACTGCACGATTACACAGGGCCGGCAGGGAATAGTGCTTGCGAGAAAGGCGAAATCAGTGATTTACGGAAACACCGTCCGGGACATTGCCGGAGCCGGAATAAGCTGCCAGATGGGAGCCTTCCCGACCATAGCCGGGAATACCATAGAAAAGTGCAGACAGTACGGCATTATTTCTTCCCAGAACGCGGAGCCGCTTATCAAAAACAATACCATCGCCGGCTGCGATACCGGACTTTCCGTCCAGGCCGCCCAGGTTATAGAGGGCAATGTCATAAAGGACAACAATTGCGGTCTGTTCGCCAGTATCGCCGGCACGGTCTTTACAATCAAGGGCAACCGTTTTATGGACAACGTAACGGGCGCGGTATGCCAGCAGTATACCTCTCCGATGTTCGAGAAAAACGAGCTTACGGGAAACAAGGAAGGGCTGGTATGCTTCCGCGCGTCCAGCCCCACGGTAAAGTATAACGATTTTTACAAGAACAAAAAGGCGATTCTCTGCATCCAGATATCCCACCCGGTTATAACGGCTAATGACATACACGATAACGACAAGGGGATATACCTGCATCTATCGTCTTACGCCCTTATAAACGGCAACAACATCTGGAACAACAAGATACAGGTGGAGCTCGGCAACATGTCGTCCGACTGGGAGCGCCGGGTCAAGCATAAGCCGACAAGGGGGCGCCAGGCTCAGAATATCAACATGGCCAGCCGCGCAAAGGCGGTGCCTCAGAAATTGAACGACGGGGCGAAGATAATGGGCAGCGTGGACGCCACCGGCAACTGGTGGGGCGTGGACGTTACCCGGGAAATGGATAACAAGGGGCCGCAGGCAAACATAAAAAGCTTCATAGACGGCTACGACCGCCCCACACGCACCTATAAAGGCTACTCCGGCGTATACCTCGAAGACCGCATAGATTACAGCGGCTGGAAAGAGACAAAAATAAAGGACGCCGGGATAAACTGAGATTACGGGACGTTTCCACGAAAGGGGCATTGATGAAAAGAATTTTTCTCCTGGTTTCCGTCCTTGTATTCCTTCCGCACATCTCCCTTGCCGCAGGGATAATAAGCGGAAAGGTGAACTGCGAGGGAAAGCCGCTTAACGGGGCATACGTATATCTCTACTCGAAGTATGATACCGGATTTAAGGGGCCGGCGGATTACAAGGCCGGGCCGACCAAAGACAAAGGCTCTTTCAGCATCTCTGCGGCCAAGGGCAGATATTACCTAATCGCGAAGAAACCGGTAAAAGGGACGCTGGATAACCCCGCAGTCGGGGATTACTATGCCTACTACGGCGGGAATCCCGTCACAATCGGCGACGGCGAGACGATTAATATCGGCATAAACTGCGTGCCCATCCTCAAGGCCGCCGAAGAGAAGCCCGGCGACACGGGCATTCGGGGCCGGGTCTTCTTCGGCGGCAAGCCCTTGGACCGGGCGCGTGTCACGCTATACCAGGACGGCGACACAATATTCCGTGGCATAGGCTACGCCTCCATACTAACGAATAAAAAAGGCCAGTTCGCTTTTTCGCTGGGGCCCGGGACGTATTACGTCGTCGCAAGGAAGCGCCTGGCGGGGGACAGCATGGGCCCGCTTGGCGTGGGCGACCAGTTCGGGTTTTCTCCGGATAACCCCGTGAAGGTGGAAAAGGGAAGCTATACCGTCATAGCAATAAACTGCGTCAAGAAGCTCGTGAAGGTCAAAAAGGGCGGCCAGGAACTGACGCTCGGCGGGACGGTAAAGGCGGGCGAGACGGTAGTGGAAGGCAAAATAACCGATAAGGGCGGAAAGCCGGTCGCCGGGGTCTATGCGAGCGCATACAGAGACTCCATGATGACGATGAAGCCGGACTTCATATCGAAGATGACAGGCCCGGACGGGACGTATTCTATAAGCCTGTCCGGCGGCGGCGTTTATTATATAGGCGCGCGCAACACCATAGGCGGCCCCGCCGAAAAGGGCGACCTCCTGGGGCGTTATGCGGGCGATGACGACCACTCCGTAAAACTCAAGACCGGGGACAAGCTTAAGAACATAGACATTGTCGTGGAAAAGGTTCAATAGAGGCTATAAATGAACAAATATCTCGTTTTCGTCCTGGCCGCTCTCTTCGCGGTTTTGCCTTTGGCGGCCTTTGCGGGCGCGGCGCCGAAACCAAATACCGGGACGGGCTTCGAGGGCCGGGTGGTATGCGACAGCCAGGTGTTCCAGGGCGCGCGCGTCTATGTCTACAAGAGCTTTGGCGACATGCTGGCAGACAGGCCCGTGGCCGTTTCCGCCCCGACCAAAGAAGACGGGAGCTGGAAGCTGGACTGCCCGCCCGGGACCTATTACCTGGCGGCCAAACAACTCGCCAAGGTCCCCGCATCCGGCGCGCCTGCCGCCGGAGATTCGGCAGATGTCCTGAAGTATGACGGGCCGCTTTCCGTCGGGGACTGCTTCTGTTTCCAGGGCAGCAACCCCATAACGGCTGTGCCGGGGAAATATACCCATGTCGGTTTTGCGCTCGTGAAATATACGGCCTCCGTTTCCTATTTTGATTCGAGCGACAAGGACGACGGGACGCTTACCGGCACCGTCACCTTGAGCGGACAGCCGGTAGAGGGCGCGATAGTCACGCTGTATATGGACGGCAAGGACAACTTCCGGGGCCAGGGTTACTCCGCCTCGCCTCCGACCGGCAAGGACGGCGCCTTCCGCATGGAGTTCCTGCCGGATACCGATTACTTCCTCATAGCCAGGAAGCGGGAGAACGGCAGGAAAGCCGGCCCGCTGCATGAAGGCGATTACTTCGGGTATTACGTGGCGAACCCGGTGCATGTAAAAGCAGGCAAGGCGGCCAAGGTGGATTTCGGGGTAATATCAAAGGCAGGGGAGATAGGCCGGGAGGACAGCCTGTTCAGGGATACCGGGACGCATATAACCGGCAGGATACTCGACGACAAGGGCAGGCCCGTGAAGGGCGCCTACGCCTTCGCCTATATAGAGAAAGTGATGGCGCACAAGAGGCCGGAGTTTATCTCCAGGCCCGCGGATAAAGACGGCGTCTACGTCCTGAACATCTCCAAGGGAGGGACCTATTACATCGGCGCCCGTTCGAGATACGGCGGCACGCCCTCCTTCGGCGAGTGGTACGGCAGCTACGAAGGCACGGGCGACCATCACGTAAATATAAAGACCGGCCAGGTATTAAAGGGTATAAACATCCCCGTGGAGAAAATACCTCAATGAAATTAGCCGCCGCCGCATTCGTAACGCTGGCGCTTTTCGCGGGGCAGACCGGTCGCCCGGCATCGGCTGCTGCGGCGCCGGGTAAGACGGCGGCGCCGGTGGTATACGACAAGGCGTACATACAGCGCGACGAGACCTGGAGCGGCGAAATAACGTTGATAGGACAGAACGTAGTGAAACGCGGATGCACACTGACTATTCTCCCCGGCACGGTAATAAAATTCCCCTGGATTGATGAAGACAGGAACGGCATCGGCGACGGGGAACTGACAATCGAGGGACGGATTATAGCCAAGGGCACGAAGGACAAGCCTATCGTCTTTACTTCCGGTCAGACGAAACCCGGGAAGAAGGACTGGACGTTTGTGCAGATTGCGATGAGCAGGAACTCCATCGTGGAATATTGCGAGTTTGAGTACGCCTTTACCGGGCTGCAGGTGCATTACTCCACGGGAACGATAAAAAACAACCTCTTCAAAAACAACTTCGAGGGCATGAGGTTCTCCACGACGGACGTCCTGATAGCGCACAACGACTTTATAAACAACGACTTCGGCATCCGATGCGAGGCCCTGGGATCCCGCACGACCATCAGGAAAAACCTCTTCCGGGGAAACGGGCAGACCTTTTTCCCCGTGCGGAAGACATGGAACACCGTGAAAATATACGACAACAACATACTTGACAGCAGGGAATACGCCGTAAACTTCGGCATGAGCCAGAAGCAGGATATAGACTTTACGAACAACTGGTGGGGCACAACGGACGCCTCGGCCATCGAGGCCATGATATACGACAAATCCAAGGACAGTACCCTTGGGAAGGCAGATTTTATTCCGTTCCTTAAAAGACCGGTGAAGGACTGCGGGATAGAGTAGGGAGGCGGGAGACCAAAATGAAAAAGTTCGGCAGGCGCGAGTTCATAAAAGGCGCGGCGTCCTGTTCCGCCGCCGCGGGAATAAACCTCATCGAAGGCATAGACCCTCTGGGCCTGGTGTCGGAGGCGTTCGCGGGGACGGTAAAGCCTGTGATTGCCGTGGCGTCGAGGAAGACGCCGGAGGCCCTGACGCGCGCGGCTGTAAATGCAATCGGCGGGATGGGGAAATTTGTCAAACGCGGCGACGTGGTCGTTGTAAAGCCGAACATCGGCTGGGACAGGGTCCCGGCGCAGGCGGCGAACACGAACCCGGACGTCGTGAAGACCGTGGTTATGATGTGCCTTGAGGCCGGGGCGAAGAAGGTGCGTGTGTTCGACAGGCCATGCAACGACCCGCGCCGGTGCTACTACAGGAGCGGCATACAGGGCGCGGTGGAGTCCATAGGCAACCCGGCTGCGGTAATCGAATTCGTGGACGACAGGAAGTTCGAGGTTATGCCTATCAGGAATAGCAGGACCATTCCGAGTTGGACGTTCTACAAGCCCGCGTTCGAGGCGGACAAGCTGATAAACGTGCCGATTGCCAAGCACCATAACGCCGCCCGGCTCACCATGACCCTGAAAAACGTGATGGGGCTTCTTGGCGGGAACAGGGGAAACATACACCACGACCTCGACATCGACATAGCCGAGCTGAATACCGTAGTAAAATTCAATCTGCACGTCCTTGACGCCGTGAGGATACTGACGGCAAACGGCCCTCAGGGCGGACGCCTTCAGGATGTAAAGGCGATGAACAAGGTCATGGCGGGCACAGACCCCGTGGCGCTGGACTCCTACGGCGCGACCCTCTTCGGCATTACGGGATACGACGTGCCGCACGTCGTGTACGCGCACAAGCTGGGAGAGGGAGAGATAGACCTTAAAAAAGTCAGGGTGATAAACGTCTGATGTCCGTGTCGCTTGTTGCGGCGCTTATCCTTGCCGCCATTGCCGCCGCCGCTCCGGGGCAGACAGGGCGGGCGCATAATCAGGCCGGAACTGTCCGGGAGGGGCGGATAAACAAGGCCCGCAAGCCGGGGCGGGGAAGCGAAAAAAAGCTGCCGGAATCCCCGAAAGGCGCGTGGTTTGAAGATGTTACGGATAAATCCGGCATACCGCCGCTTAAGTATTCCGAGGGAGTAAACTTCTGCTGCCTTGAGGGCGGCGGCCTGCCCGATTTGTTCATCCCGGTGGTTAAAGGAAAAGACAGGCTGTTTCGGAATAGAGGCAATTTCAGGTTCGAGGACATAACCGAGGCCGCCGGGATAAAAGGCAAGAGCGGCAAGGACGGCATCGGAGCCGTGTTTGCGGATTTTGCCGGCAACGGCCTCGAAGACCTCTACATAGTAAAAGGCGCCTATCCATACGGCGACAACGTGATGTATCTCCGGAAGCCGGACGGCGCGTTCCGGGACGTAAGCAGGGAAGCGGGAGTGGTGAACAGGAAAAACGGCATATCGGCGGTCGCGGCGGATTTCTTCGGCTCCGGAAGGCCGGACATCTTCGTCTGCAACTGGGGAGTAAACACGCTTTTCAGGAACGTCAGCGCAGGCGGGGATCTGAAATTCAGGGATGATACGCTCAAGGCCGGGCTTGGCGGGGACGGCAGGAGCTGGGCGGCTGTGGTGGCGGATTTCAACGGCGACGGAAGGCCCGATATTTTCGTATGCCGCGGCGGATACGGCAAGCCCGAATCTCCAAGGCTATACATGAATAACGGGGACGGGACGTTCACCGACAGGACAGCCGAATCCGGCATAAGCGGCATAGACTGGTCCCTTGGCGCGGTAGCGGCGGATTTTAATAACGACGGCCTGCCGGACTTGTTTGTAACGAGCTATGACGGCCGGGACAGGCTCTATATAAATCTGGGCGGGGGCAGGTTCAGGGACGTAACAAAGACATCCGGGATAGACACCGGGCATTCGGTCGGCGCGGCGGCGGCTGACATTGACGGCGACGGCCTGACCGACCTCGTCGTGGCGCAGTTCGCGGGGCCGGTAAAGGTATTTAAAAACCTGGGAGGCGGCAAGTTCAGGGAGATAAAAAATTCCGGCATAGGGGCGTGGAGCAGGAACGAGGGCGTAGCCCTCGCGGACGTAAACGGCGACGGTGCCCCGGATCTCTACGTATCCAACTACGACGGACACAACAGGCTCTACCGTAACCTCACTGGCGGCAGACGCCTGGCAATAGCGATAACGGGCGCGCGCGGCGCCGGGACGGAGGCGAGACTCTACAGGACGAGCGAAGACAAGAAGAGCCTTGCAGCATTCCAGGAACTGCCCGGTGTATCCGGTTTTTGTTCGCAGGTCCCGGACGAGTTCCTTTTCGCCCTGCCGGAAAAGAACGCGAGGTATAATGTCGAGATTACTTTTCCGGGCGGAGAGAAGAAGATTCTTTATGATGTAAGGCCGGGCAGGATGGAAGTAAAAAGCCCGGCAAAGGGTAAAAAACAATAACGGGAGGCCAGTCATGCGCAGAAAATTCGCTATCTTTATTTTGTCGATTATGTTTTCAGCCGTTATGTCGATGCCGGTTTTTGCGTGTGTCGGGAAGACGCTGATTATCGGGGCCGTCAACAGGCCGGACATGAACACGATGTCTCAGATGCTCAGCATACTCATAAACGAACGCACCGGAACGACCGTCGTAACGAAGTCCTTTAACAGCTTTCCCGCGCTGATGGATGCGATGAAGAACGGCAAGATAGACATAATGCTCGACTACTCCGGCAGGTGTTATATCGACGTCCTGGGAAATAAACCTGAAAGGAACGCGCAGAAGGTGTTCGCTGCCGTCAAGGAAGTATATCAGCGCGAAAAGAACCAGATATGGCTCCCGCCTTTCGGATTTTCCGAGAATGGGGTCATAACCGGCAACTGCGGGGCAACCCCGGCTGTCGCCGCCCCGATTATGAGGAAGAGCACGCTTGAGAAGTTCCCCGCCCTGCCGCGCGTGCTGGAAAAGCTTGCCGGGAAGATAAATAACGCGACCATCACCCGCCTCTCCACGGAGAGCCGCCACGGAAACGTCAAGGAGATTACAAGAAAGTTCCTGAAAGAAAACAGATTGATATGAACCGGAGGAATTTCCTGAAGACCGCCGCGATTGCCGGCGCAGGCGCAGTAATCGCCCCTTCTTTTGTAGACGAAGCCCTTGCCTTCGACGGCCCGCTCGTTTCGATGGCGAAAGGGTCGCCCCCTGCAAGGATTACCCGCGCCGCCGTTGATGCGTTGGGCGGGATGGGCGCATTCGTCAGGAAAGGGGACGTCGTGGTGGTGAAGCCGAATATAGGCTGGGACAGAAACCCGGCCCAGGCGGCGGACACGAACCCGGAGGTCGTAACCGAGGTAATCAGGATGTGCCTGGATGCGGGCGCGAAGAAGGTTAAGGTCTTCGACCGCACCTGCAACGACGCTCGCCGGTGTTACGAAAACAGCGGCATAGGCCCCGCAGTCGAGAGCATCAAGGACCCGCGCGTGGAACTTTCCTTCGTGGACGAGAGAAGATACAGGATGGTGGACATCCCGGCGGGCAAGCTGATAAGGAGATGGCCGATATACGAAGACGTCCTGAACGTGGACAAGTTCATAAACGTCCCCGTCGCCAAGCACCACAGCGCCGCGCTCCTTACGATGGGCATGAAGAACGTCCTGGGCGTAATCGGCTCGAACCGCGCCGTGCTGCACAGGGAAATCAACGACGCTCTGCCGGACCTGAACCGCGTCATAAAGTCGCGCCTGACGATTATAGACGCGACCCGGATACTCGTCGCCAACGGGCCGCAGGGCGGTAGTCTCAAGGACGTGCGCCAGACGAAGACCGTAATAGCCTCGGCGGATGTTGTCGCGGCGGATACCGTCGCGGCGACGCTCTTCGGCAAGACGCCCAGGGAGGTGCGTTACCTCCAGCTTGCGCAGGACGCGGGTCTTGGGGTTGCGGATATAAATAAAATAAGGATAAAAAAGATTTCGTAAAGGGATTTAAGGAATTTGCATGAGAGTATTACGAAGATTTTCACAAGTTGCCGTCTTCCTTGTATTCGTGTTTCTGTTTCTGAACACGGAATACAAGGACAACGATATTCTCCCGTACGCCGTAAACGTCTTCCTGCGCATGGACCCGCTTGTTGCGGGCGCGGCGGCCCTCGCGGGCAGAGCCGTGATAAGCCTCCTCTGGCCGGCGCTCGCCGTGGCCGGAGTCACGCTCCTGTTCGGGCGGTTCTTCTGCGGCTGGGTATGCCCGATGGGCGCGGTCCTCGACTTTGCGGACGCGACAATCTTCAGGAAACTCAAAAGAAGTGTGAAGCTCCCGGCAAAGCTTCCGAGGCTGAAATATTTTATTCTGTTCTTCCTCGCGGCGTCGTCCCTGTTCACGCTCCAGATGGTCTTCCTGTTCGACCCCGTGAGCATACTCATACGCTCGCTCACGCTCTCCATTTTCCCCGGCATCAACATGGCGATAAACTCGCTTTTCGATGCGCTGTATTTTACCAATATCCACGCCGTAACCAGGGTCTCGGAGCCTGTTTTCAGTTTTCTTAAAAATCACTTCCTCGCGTTCGAGCAGCCGCAGTTCCGCCTTGCCGCGCTGGTCGGCTCGATATTCCTGCTGATAATCGCGGCGGAATATTTCCAGAAGCGTTTCTGGTGCAGGAACCTCTGCCCGCTCGGCGCTCTGCTTGGCCTCCTGGGACGTTTCGGCCTGACCCGGAGGCGGGTCGGAGATTCCTGTATCTCCTGCGGGAAGTGCGAACGGGACTGCCGGATGGGCGCGATAGGCAACGACTTCAAATCCGTCAACAGGAGCGAGTGCATAGAGTGCCTGGACTGCCGCAGCGTATGTCCGGAAGATGCCGTGCATTTCGTCGGGCGCGACAAGCCTGAGCTTCTGCCGATGGACGTGGGAAGACGCGGAGTCATCACCTCTCTGGCCGTCGGCGCGGTGGCGGCGCCAATATTTCTTTCCGAGGGATACAGAAAGGTCTCCGACCCGTCTCTTATCAGGCCGCCGGGGGCGCTTGCGGAAGATAAATTCCTGGCAAGGTGCACCAGGTGCGGCGAGTGCATGAGGGTATGCACAGCCAACGGTCTTCAGCCGGCTTTATTCGAGGCCGGGTTTGCGGGCCTGTGGAGCCCTATGCTGGTGCCAAGAATGGGCTACTGTGAGTTTAACTGCACGCTCTGCGGACAGGTCTGCCCGACCGGCGCGATAAAACGCCTTAGCCCACACGAGAAAAGGAAAACAAAGCTCGGGCTGGCGGAGTTTGACAGGAGCCGCTGCATCCCCTGGAAAGGCGAATCCAATTGCATAGTGTGCGAGGAACACTGCCCGACGCCTGAGAAGGCCATAAAGCTCCGGGAGGAGCAGGTAACGACATTATCGGGCGAGGTCATCAGGATAAAAAGGCCGTACGTGGACGAGAATCTCTGCGTTGGATGCGGGATATGTGAGAATAAATGCCCCCTTACGGGGTATCCGG